>CAZLKN010000064.1:0-15331 GCA_964560135.1 uncultured Actinomycetes bacterium
TGGGCGATGCGGAGGGCAAGGTGACTTGGATCTCTCCGGATGGTGCGGTGTACGGCCTGCCGCCGGTGATCCGGCGTGCCCGTTCCCCGGGGGCCTGAGGCCGGCGGGGGCCGGCCGAGTGTCGCGAACAACCCATCGGCGATGTACGCGGGGGCGCCTTTCGTCTTCGCTATACACCCACATCCAACGGAGACGGACGGGTGCGCTCTAGGCATCGAGGGCCGAGCGCAGCAGCGCGCGCTGCCAAATAGTTGCCAAGCTCGGTCTTGGGGGGCTCGGGTCCTGCGCTGTCGGCCGCGGCGAGCAGACTGGCGCATGCGTCGCATCAGCGTGTTCTACGGCATCAACGATCTGGATGTACTGGGACGAAGATGCCCACCAGACGCCGCACTTCCATGCCCGCTACGCCGGCCAGTGGGCGTCGGTGGCGATCGATCCGCCCGGCATCTTGGCGGGCAGCCTCCCCCGGCGCGCGAGGGCCATGGTCCTCGAGTGGGCGGGCTTGCACCGGGAGGAGCTCCTCGCGAACTGGGAGCGCGCCGACCGGGACGAACCCCTGGAGCGGATCGTCCCTCTGCCATAGCATGGAGGTATGGCGCAGATGGTGACGGTACGCGAAGTCGAACCGCTGGACGGATTCCGACTCCGGCTCACGTTCATCGACGGCGTCGTGGGCGAGGTTGACGTGGATCCCCGCGGCCGGGGGCCGATGTTCGAGCCGCTCTGCGATCCCGAGTACTTCCGCCGTGTCAGGGTGAGCCGCGCTGCGGGGACGGTCGTTTGGCCGAACGGGCTCGACCTGGCTCCTGAGACCCTGCATGAGCGGGCACTGGAGTCCGGCCGTGCCGGACGAACTGCCTGAGCGGGCGGCAGATGCGGAAAGAAAAGTGGCGTGATGCCTTCAGGAATCGTCGTTGGGCGCGGCGGCGAGCTGACCGCTGAAGGGACCATCCCGCCGAACGAGTTCTTCATCGATGCTCACGGTGTTGGGAGGACCGAACCCCCTCGTTGCCAAGTAGCCTTGGGACATCCGAGCCAGGGTACGGCTTCCGCGAATTCAGCGCTGGGCCGCGATCGGTGCTGAGGCTGAGGCGGGACGTCTTCGATGCCGCGCGCCGAAGGAGCATCGTATTGTTGCCCAGAGCCTGCCGCGCGACCAGCTCTGCCACGTAGCCCCGCGCACCGCGTGGTCCAAGCCCGGCACAGGGACCCGAAGAACCCGCAAGACCAAGAAAGCACGCAAGACGCGCGAAACGCCTTTAGCGGAGGCGGACGGGAATCGAACCCGCCCGACGGGGATCGCCCGCCGCACTGGTTTTGAAGACCAGGGGGGGCACCAGCCCCCGAACGCCTCCGAGCGCAACTATATCCATGCCCGGCCCCCGGCCCCCGGCCCCCTCAAGGTTCCGGGGGACGCTGTCGATGCAAGACCTGGAGGGTTGGCCGAGCGACAGGAGGACCACATCACCGACCAGGTGAGCCCGGAGGCGGTGGACGACAACCTCTTCCGCCTGATCGTGGAGCGGAACGCCGACGCGATCCTGCTCGTGGACGCCCGCGGCCTGATCCGCTATCTCAACCCCGCCGCCGAGGATCTGCTGGGCGGCTCCGCGGAGACCATGCTCGGCACCCATTTCGGCTTCCCGCTGCGGGCCTCCGACATCCGCGAGCTGGACGTCGTCCACCCGGACACCGGGACGCGCATCGTCGAGATGCGGGTGGCCGAGACGGTCCTGGGGGACGAGACGGTGTTCGTGGCCTCGCTGCGCGACATCACCCCCCACGTGTTCACGCGTGAGGCGCTTCGGGCGATCTCGCTCGAAGACGACCTGACCGGCCTGTACAACCGGCGCGCCCTGGTGGTGCTGGCCGAACAGCAGCTCCGTCTGGCCGAGCGCAACGCCCGTGGAACCGTGCTCCTGTACATCGACGTCGACGGCCTCAAGGAGATCAACGACACCTTCGGCCATCAGGAGGGGGACCAGACCCTGATCGACGTAGCCCGGATCCTCCGGCTGACCTTCCGCAGCTCGGACATCATCGCGAGGATCGGTGGCGACGAGTTCGCCGTGCTCGCCCCCGAGGCCAAGGAGGAGAACGGCGAGGATCTGCGTCGCCGGCTCCTGGACGCCGTGGACGGCTGGAACGCCTCCGGCGACGGGCGCGCGCTGAGTGTGAGCGTCGGCGTAGCCCGCTACGAGCAGGGATCAGCGGTGGACGTCGAGGCGCTGCTGAACGCCGCCGACGCGGACATGTACGCGCGCCGACGTCACGCCCGCGTGGGGTGACGCCTCCCGCTCGGGAGTTCGATCCGAACCTTCGCCCCGCCCCCGTCGGTGTCCGCGATCCGGATCCGGCCCCCGTTGGCGGCCACCGCCTCCCGGGCGATGTACAGCCCGAGCCCGATCCCCGAGCCTCGGCCGTCCAGCTGCACGAACCGGTCGAAGATGCGCTCTTTGTCCTCGTCGGGGACCCCCTGCCCCCGGTCCTGGACGGTCAGGATGCCTTCCCCGCCGTCGAAGGTCCCCTCGAGGGCGATCGTCGTCCCTTCGGGGGCGAACCGCTGCGCGTTCGTGACGACGTTGCGCAGGGCGTGCTGGACGAGCTCCTCGTCCACGAAGACCGTGCCCTCGGTCGGGCAGCGGATCTCCACGGGCCGCTCAGGATGCCGGTCGTGGAGCTCGCGGGCCGCCCGTTCCAGCAGCGACCGCACCCGAACCGGCTGCTTGGCGTCCGCCTCCAAGGTTCCGTCGGCGATGCTGCGCATCCGGTCGAAGCGCTCCAGCAGGTGCGTCAGCCGGTCGAGGTTGCGCAGGAGCCGGTGTCCGAGGTCGGCCCGCTTGGCCTCGTCGAGCCGGTCCGCGGAGCGGACCAGCAGGGTGGCCAGGCCGTGGGCGGCCACCACCGGGGTTGCGACCTCGTGGCGGATCACGGCGAGGACGTCGCCGATCATCCGGTCGTCCGGAACATGTGCCCTCGGCGCTTCGCGGCGCGGACTGCCGTTCACTGCAGGTGCAGCCTGCACGCCTGCCGCCGCCCGGACGGCGGCGCACACCCGGCGGGGCGAGGCGCCCTTCTCGAGGTAGTGGACGGCTCCGAGGGCCGCCGCCCTGGCCGCCATCTTGCTCGCCTCGAATCCCGACAGCACCACGACCCGGGACCGGGGGGAGACACGCCCGAGTATGGGAAGCGCCTCGAGTCCGTCCATCTCGGGCATCGACAGGTCCAGCAGGATCACGTCCGGCTCCAAACGCTCCGCGGCCTCGACGGCTTCGCGGCCGTTGCTGGCCTCGGCCACGATCTCGAAGGAGCCGTCGAGCTCCAGCGACATTCGCAGCAGGACGCGGATGTCCTCGACGTCGTCGCAGATCAGCGTGCGGATCACGTGCGTCATCCGATGCTCCCCACGCTCCGGCGTCGCAGGGCTCCCGGATGGAACTCGGTGCTCTCGTTCGCCTCGCCCAGCAGCTCCGTGATGATGCCCCGCGCCGATGCCAGCGCGCCTTCGAGAGCGTCGCGTGACCGGTCGTGCATCCCCATGTCCAGGGACATCTTCGCAACGGTGAGCCCCTGCACGATGTTGTCGTTGATCTCGAGGGCTTGCTGCTGGCGTTCCCGGAGGTCATCGAAGAGCTTGGCGCCGCGCATCAGCGGGCCGTAGGTCTTGCGTAGCGACCAGTAGTAGATGGCGACGCCCGCCGAGATCAGGTCCCAGCCCGCCAGGTCCCATCGCCAGTAGTCGCGGATGGCGGCGCCGACCTCCAGGTCCTGGCCCACGTAGGGGAGCAGCAGATGCATGCCGTGGTGGCCGTGGTGGACGGCGCACGTGAAGAAGATGGCTGCGGTGGCCAGACCCAGACGGTTGGAACGAAGCTGCTTCGAGGATGCGAGAGGGCGCATGATGGCCCACGCGATCGAGAGATACGCGAGTGCGATCACCAGGTTCATGGTGGCACCGATCTGCCATGCCATCGGATCTCTCCTTCGTCGGATGTGTTGTGGCAAGCATGCGCCGCCGGAGCACTCGAGTCCGCAGCCCGTTCGGATGGTTCGGGCTATCCGGAGGAACTAGCCCACGCCTCGGCGTCGAGGTAGGCCGCGGTGGCCGTCCGCGCCTGATCGATCAGCTCCGCGGAACGGCTGAAGTCGTTGTAGCGCAGGGGGCCGGGATCGATCCCTGGCAGCGTGATCATCTCGACGTGCGAGGGCGCCTGCTCGATGTCGTCTCGGTACCGGTGGGTGCGGGCGATCGAGAACGCTTGGACGAGGACATCCAGTGGCCGTTGCGGCAGCGGTCGCCGCCGTTCGAAGTTCCCGACGTTGAGGACGTACACGCGGCGCGCTCCACCCAGGATCGCGCGGGATACAGGGACGTTGTTCACCACGCCGCCGTCGAGGTACGCCTGCCCGTCGATCCACACCGGCGGGAAGACCGCTGGAAGGGCAGCACTGGCGAGGAGGGGCTCGACCATCGCGCCCGAGGTGAACCACCGCTCGCGCCCCGTCCGCATGCAGGTCGCCACGACCTCCAGAGGCACGGCGGTCTCCTCGAAGGTGCGGTAGGGGAGCCAGCGCTCGATCGTCGCGCGCAGACCGTCGTTCGCGTACAGCGCCTCCCCCTTACGGACGAGCTGCCACGGACCGGTGAGGCGTCCCGGGAAGATCTGGGTGCCGTCGAGCTGAGACCACAGCTCCCGCAGCCGGGCGATCGATGCGTCCGAGGGATCCGTCGCGACGGCAGCGCCGTTCAGGGCCCCCACCGAGCATCCGATCACGATGTCCGGGCGGATCCCCCGGTCGACGAGGGCGGCGAGCATGCCGACCTGGATGGCCCCGAGGTTGCCGCCTCCCCCGCACACGAACGCCGTCCGCGGGGAGCGACGATGAGCGAACAGATCACCGATCACGGACATCCCAGCGTCCTCCCGACGCTGAATCGGCCCGTCCGTGAACGGATGAAGGCAGTCAGGGGACTGGTCTTGGACGAAGAACAGCGGGAAGCGGCTATCAAGCGCGCTCTCGCGACTGCTCCGGGTCTCCCCCGGAGAGCGCCTCCGGCGGCAGATGCCCCGCGTGGGTACCGCTTCCCGCTGCCTTTGGGGAAGGTTCCAACCGGACCCTATTCCCGGCCCTGCGGGGTGTCAAGGGCCGGTTCCACGGTCACGACGATGCCTGTCCCGGGCCGGCGTCGAGCATGAGCTGAACGATCGTTCCCGCGGAGCGCACCGCGTAGTCCCGGTAGCAGTTGTTCATCAGCACGTGGACCTCCCGGGCGTCGGCCGCGAGGCTGTCGATCCGGGGTACCCACTCGGCGAGCTCACCGGCGCCGTAGTCGTAGCGGAAGCGCTCGGTCGTCGGGACGCCGCGTTCCGCCCAGGTCTCGGTCCGGCGGCCGTGGAAGCGCACCAGGGCGAGCGGGGCCGTGACCGTGGCCACGGGCGGGATCGAGGACCGGAACCCCTGGGGCATGTCCACGCAGACGAACGGCAGGCCGTTGTCCTCGAGCAGGGTGAGCGACCGCTCCTGGCGCTCGGGGTCGGCCATCCAGCCCGCGCTGCGGAACTCGATCGCGCAGGCCGCCCCCGGGAGCGCGGCCGCCAGCCGGTCACGGCACTCGACGAGGTACGCGCGGTTGGCGCGCGTCGGGGTGAACCACTCGGGGAACTGGAAGAGCACCGCCCCGAGCTTCCCCGCCGCCTCCAGCGGAGCGAGGGCCGACAGGAATGCCGTCCAGATCTCCTCGGTGATGTCCTCGGGCGCGTCGGCGGGGTAGAACCGGGCCTTGTCCCGGGCCGCTGCAGGGAGCCTCGCCCGGAGATCCTTCGGGAGTCCGGTGGGCCGTGTGGGATGCCGGGTGAGCAGGGAGAAGGCCTTGACGTTGAACAGGAAGTCGTCGGGCGTGCGCTCGGCCCAGAGCACGGCGTTGCGCTCCGCCGGCAGCGCGTAGTAGGTCGAGTCCACCTCGACGAGCGGGAACCGCTCGGCGTAGAACCGGAGGCGGTCCGCGGCGCTCGACACCCCCGACGGGTAGAAGAGGCCGGGTTCGATCAGCGTCTTCTCGGTCCACGAGGCGGTGCCCACGCGGATACCGCGGTCCTCCCAGAGTCGCCATGCGCCGCCCATCACCGACAAGCGTAAGGCCGGGAGGCCCCCGGCCTCCCGGCTTTCTGGTACAGGCCCCCGTCGTTACTCCTCCAACTGCTTCTGCGTCGTCTGGGGGCCGATCTCGACCTTGACCTTGTTGGCCTGCTTCTGCGGGAGCGGGACCGTCACGTGGAGGATCCCGGCGTCGTAGCCGGCCGAAACCGACGAGGGGTCGACACCCTGCGGCAGCGCGATCGCGCGCTCGAAGCGCCCGAACGACATCTCCCGGCGGAAGTAGCCCTCGTCGGAGGTCTCCTCCTCACGGTGCCGCTCCCCGCGGATCCGCAGC
Source organism: uncultured Actinomycetes bacterium (assembly GCA_964560135.1). Taxonomy (GTDB): domain Bacteria; phylum Actinomycetota; class JAICYB01; order JAICYB01; family JAICYB01; genus CAZLKN01. Next base: position 6,434 of record CAZLKN010000064.1, read on the forward strand.
GCGCCGTCGGTGACCTCGATGTCGACGTCGCGTTCGGGGTCCAGGCCGGGGGCCTCGATGCGCACGTGGAGCGCTCCGTCCTTGGTGAACGCGTCCAGCGGCGGGGCCCACGCCCGGGCCTCTCCGGCGAGCAACGAGGAACCGAGGTCGCCGAAGGCACGCCGGACCAGATTCTGGAAGTCGCGGTCGACCACATCGAACGGTGCCCAACGGGCAAGCATCCGTATCCCTCCTTCCTTCGACCAGTGCTGACGTGTATTTCCGTAGAGCAAAGATAGTGGGGCTTTGGTATAGCTGTCAATAGACCTGTGTGTAAAGCACTCAGGTTTACTGTGTGTAGCCTGAGTAGGCGGAGGGCCGCATCCCTCATATGCGCGACGCAAGACGGGGGGAGGAGCTGCCGATGCACAACGAGGAGGTTCCATACACGGAAGGACGTGCAGCTTGTCCCGGTTCCCGAACAAGCGCCTGCGAGACGACGACGGCTTCCAGCTCGTCGAAGTGGCCGTCGCGCTCATGGTCCTCGGCGTCTCGGTCCTCGGACTGGCCGGAGCCATGAACCTCGGCATCACGATCGCTGGACAGGCCAGGCAGCGGTCCGCCGCCGCAGCGGTCGCGGCCGAGCGCATCGAGATCGTGCGCAACCTCCCCTACGAGGAGGTCGCCCTCGACGTCCAACCCACCCATGAGACCGATCCCGACAACCCCGACCACTGGGTCACGACCGACTCGCCGCCCAGATACGACGTCAAGCAGGGCGGGGGAGCGCTGGAGGACCTCGTCGTGGACGGCTCGGTGCTCCACATCGAGGACCCCGTCGTGAGCGGTCCCACCGAGCTGTTCGTGTACCAGTACGTCACCTGGGTCGACGACCCCACGCTGGACCCCTTCAAGCGGGTCACGGTCGTCGTGACCTGGCGGAGTCCGCTCAATCCCTCCGTATCGCACACGGTTACCTCGTCGACGTTCGTCGGAAGCGGTCAGGTCACGGTGCCCGAGTCCACCCCCGAACCTCTGAGCGGGGAGCCGGGCCCCGAGGGGGGCGGGAGCGGCGTCCTCGACCCGTGCGATTCGGTGAACGCGCCGGCGGGAACGATCTCGATCCTCTCCGGGTCCGGAGCTACCGAAGGATTCACGAACTCCACCACGATCCAGGTGCGCATCGAACCCACCTCGGAGGAGTGCACGAACCTGCGCTCCGAGCTGTCCAACGACAACGTCAACTACACCGAGGTGGCGATCGTGAGCCGCCAGGAGGGCGACTGCGGCGATCAGCTGTGCGCCTGGCAGCCGGTCACCGTCACCTGGACCATCCTGGACGGAGAGGGCGACAAGAAGGTCCGTGGTCGCCTGGAGGACGGATCCGGGAAGCTGTCCGCCGTGGACGAGAAGACCATCGTCCTCGACCAGACCCCGCCGACGGTGCCCACCAGCCTCAGCCCCAGCACCTGCGAGGTGTCGGGCGAAGACCGAACGGTGACCTTCTCCTGGGGTGCATCTACCGATACCCACCTGCTCGGGTACCGCCTGTACCGGAGCATCAACTCCGAGCCGTGGACCGTCGTGGCCACCGTGAGCGGGACGACCGCGAGCGACACGACGAAGAAGACGCACGACTCGGTCCGCTATCTCGTCCGCGCCTACGACAAGGCCGGCAACGAATCGGGAGACTCGAATGCACTCACGTATCACAAGAACTCCTGCTAACTTGCGCAACGAGGACGGGATCGCACTGATCCCGGTGATCCTCGTCGCCTTCCTCATGATGGCGCTGCTGGTCATGGTGCTGGACACCAGCAGGCAGGCCGACGTCTCCTCCACGCGGGACCGCAACTACGATCTCGCCCTGTCGGTGGCCGAAGCCGGCGTGCACGAGGCGATCGCCCGCATCGAAGGGTCTGGAGGGACCTACAACGATTCCTTCACGGGTACCACCCCCCAGGGCACCTACGAGGTCGCTGTGGCCCGGGAGCCGGGGAAGCGCTTCGTCATCGAGGCCACCGGCTCGGTGGCGGGCACGCAGACCGCGCGCTCGCGGGCGGTCAAGGTCACCCTCGAGCCGCCGAAGAGCTTCGAATACGCCCTGTTCTCCAACACCTCGATCGAGTTGAAGAACCTCGACGAGGTCTACGGTGACGTGTGGGCGAACGACAGCGTGCTCGTGGACCAGAACAACATCGTCCACGGATCGGTGACGGCCGCGCGCAGCTACATCGACATGCGGCAGGGAAGCTTCGTCAAAGGAGAGGTCTGGGCGGGAGGTTTCAATCCCTCCGGGGGATGGGCCATCAAGCTCCGGAACAACGCAGAGGTGGAAGGAAGTGTCAAAGCCTCGGCTTCCTCACCCTCGACCACCTGCCCGGACGCGAACTACGACATCGAGATGGGCAGCGGCGTGCTGATCACCGCAGACGCCACCACCTGCGGGTCGATCTCGGGGGGTTCGGTGGGCGGATCGCAGCACGTCGGCACGTACACGGAGGCGGCCGTGCCGAGGTCGGTGCCCGCCTTCTCCTTCAACCCGAACAACTATCCGAGCCATCTCGCCTTCGAGAGCGTGGACGACTTCATGGACCACCTCGCAGGCACCGCGACGTCGCTGGCGGGGACCTTCTACATCGACGAGCCGTCGCCGAGCCAGAGCAACCAGATCGACCTCACGGGCGTGACGATCACCGGTGACGTGACGATCGTGACCGACGCCCCGGTGTTCACGAACGGGATCACCGACGACGGAAGCTCCGAGCAGGTCTTCGTGCTCGTCTCCCACTACACGCCCCCCACCGGGACGAGCTGCAGCGTGGACCACGACACCAGCGAGTGCGCGATCCACATCAAGAACAACTTCGACGCGTCCTGCAAGACGGCGGTGCTGGTCTACGCCGACAACGGCCCGGTGGCGGTCAAGAACAACGCCGAGCAGTGCGGCTCGGTCGTCTCGGAGTCGATCCTGGTGAAGAACAACCAGGAGCTGACCTACGACGACCGGATCTCCCGGATCGTCGGGTTCGGGGGCCACACCTTCGAGATCGTGCGCTGGGAGGAAGAGGTCGCGTAACGGCCCGGCGGCTGTCGTCGCCGTCCGCTAGCATCGGGCTCCTTCCCCTCCGTCGGACTTCCCCCCGTCCGTCAGGAGGTACCCGATGCGCCACCTGCGCTCGCTGTTCCACGCGTCCCGCCGTCGCCGTCCGCCCGCGTGGGTCCGGATCCTGCGGGCCCGGGCCGGGTTGTAGGCTGCGATGTTCCGCAGGGAGAGCGTCTCCGCAGCGGTTTCGCGTCCAACGTTGGTGCATGACGTCCACGTGCGCCTCGCGGCCGCGGGTCGCCGGGCGACCCCGGAGGCCGTCGACAAGGCTCTGGCCGAAGTGCTCGATGAGCGACGGCTGCGGTGGCCGCCCGACCGGCGCCGCCGCACCGCGCAGCGGATCGCCGACGACCTCGCGGGCTTCGGGCCCATCGGCCCCCTGGTCCGCGACCCCGAGGTCACCGAGATCATGGTCAACGCGCCCGGCGAGGTGTGGGTGGAGCGCGCCGGGCGCCTCGAGCGGGCCCGGGTCGCCTTCGGGTCCGCCGACGACGTCCGGCACCTGATCGAGCGTGTCGTGTCGCCGCTCGGCCTCCGCGTCGACGCCTCGGCCCCCTGGGTGGACGCCCGACTCGAGGACGGCTCCCGCTTCCACGCCGTCGTCCCGCCGATCGCCCTCCGGGGGCCGACCGTCACCATCCGCAAGTTCGGCCACAGCCTCTGGACCCTCGAGGACCTCATCGAGATGGGCTCGGTGGACGAGCCCACGGCCGTGCGCCTGCATACCGCCGTGCGGGAACGGCACAACGTGCTCGTCTCCGGCGGCGCAGGGACGGGGAAGACCACCCTCCTCGGGGTGCTGGCCAGGCTCGTGCCCTCCTCCGAGCGCCTCGTCACCATCGAGGACGCCGCCGAGCTCCGGCTCGGCGACCGCCACGTGGTCGCGATGGAGTGCCGTCCTGCCAACGTGGAGGGGCGCGGGGAGGTGACGATGCGCGACCTCGTGCGGTGCGCCATGCGGATGCGTCCGGACCGGATCGTGGTCGGCGAGGTCCGGGGAGCCGAGGCCCTCGACATGCTCCAAGCGCTCACCTCCGGCCACGCAGGATCGATGGCCACGGTGCACGCCAACGCTCCGGCCGAGGCCGTGCTGCGCCTCGAGACCATGGCGCTGATGGCCGCACCCGGGCTGTCCGTGGCCGCCGCCCGCCGGCAGGTCGCCTCCGCGATCGAACTCGTCGTCCACCTCGCCCGCGATGCGGGCGGGCGCCGCCGCGTCGACCGGATGGCCGAGGTGCACCTCGGCGACCGGGGCCCGACCCTGCGGCCCGTCCCGGTGGGAGGGGGCCGATGAGACGGCGCGAGTCCATGAGCCTTGCCGAGGACCTGCGGGCGCTGTGCGACGAGCTCCGCGGGGGCGCCTCGCTGCGTCAGGCGCTCGAGCGCACCGGCGACGGGTCACCGCTGGCCTTCCTGCGGGCGCCGCTGGCGGCGGGACGCGCGCTGCCCGAGGTGCTGCGGGAGGCGGCGGGTGAGGTGCGGGAGGCAGCTCTGGCAGAGGCGCTGCTCGTCCTCGCGGTCCAGGCCGACGCCGGCGGCGATCCGATCCCCGCCGTCGCGGCGGTGGAGGCCAGGCTGCGGCGACGCCTCCTGCAGGCCCGGGAGGCCAGGGCCCTCACCGCCCAGGCCCGGATGTCGGCCCGGACGGTGCTGGCGATCGGACCCGGCTTCCTCGCGCTGCTGCTGCTGCTCGACCCGGGGGCGATGTGGAACGTGCTGTCGCGTCCCGACGGCCGCATCCTGCTGGCCCTCGGTTTCCTCTTGCAGGCCGCCGGGGCGGTGTGGGTGGCCCGGATCGTGCACCGCGCCACCGACGACCGGACGGGGGGCCGGGGGTCCGAGGTCGCCGAGGGGGCGGAGACGCTGGCGTCGCTGCTGGAGGCGGGTCTGTCGCCGGCCCGGGCGCTGGAGGTGCTTTCCCCCGTGGCCTCCGGAGCTTTCGGGGCGTCCCTTCGCCGCGTGCGCGACCGCATCCGGGCCGGTGCGGGCGCCGGCGACGCGATCACCGGCGTGCTCGGCGACGACGGCGATCTGGCGACGGTGCGTCTGGCCCGTGTGCTCGCGGGGGCCCGGCTCGGCGTCCCGCTGGCCGGTCCGCTCCGGAACCTGGCGACCGAACTTCGCGAGATCGAGGTCTCGCGGACGGCAGAGGCCGTCCGGGGAGCGTCGGTCCGCGTGCTGCTTCCCCTGGGGCTGCTGATCCTTCCCGCGTTCGTGCTCACCTGCCTCGTCCCGCTGCTCCTGGGCGGGTTGGAGGGCATCACGTCATGACGACCACAAGGAGGAATCATGTCCACGATCACCGATGTGCTGCGCGGCACCGCGCAGCGTGTCCGCCGGGCGATCCGGCGGGCGGCCGTGGTGGCCCACACCCGGGCCACGATGCTTCGCTCGGAGAGCGGCCAGACCGTCGCAGAATATGCTCTGGTCCTTCTCGTGGCTGCGGCTGTGGCTGCGGCGTTCCTGTTGTGGGCACGCCAGTCCGGCCAGCTCGACAGCTTCTTCGACGCCGTCTTCGCGCGTCTGCTCGAGTCGGTCGAGCCCGAACCCACGCCGGCGCCGTAACCAGATCCGCTCCCCGCGACGGGGAGGGGCAGGCGACCCTGGAGGCCGCGCTGACCCTCCCCGTCGTGCTCGTGGCCCTGCTGCTCGTGGTGCAGGTCGGGTTGGTGGTGCGTGACGCGCTGGCGCTCGCGGTCGCGGCCCGGGAGGGCGCTCGGGAGGCGGCGGTGTCCGCAGACGACACGCGTGCGACGGCGGCCGTCCGCCGTTCCGCCGGGCCGCTGGAGGTCGAACGCATCGACGTGGTGATCGAGCCGGCCACCGAGGATCGCCACCGTGGCGAACCGGTGAGTGTGGACCTGCGGTACCGGGTGCGTATCCGGATCCCGGTGGTGGACCGGATCATGCGCGCCGAGCTGCCGCTCCGGGCCCGGGTGACGATGCGTCTCGAGCGGTCTGCGCCGGAGCCGACGCCGGTGCCGTCGCCCACGCCCGATCCGGCTCCGGAGGGCCCGTGAGCGCCGGACGCGAGGCTGGGACCGGTGGGGTGATCCTGCTGTCGATGCTCGCGCTCGTCGCGCTGCTGTGCCTGGCCGTCGCCGACGTGGCCAACGTGTTGCTCGCGCGCACCAGGGCCCAGGCCGCGGCCGACGCGGCGGCTCTCGACGCCGCCGTGGCGGCGTGGCCCGTCCTTGGCGACGGCACGGCCCCCGAGGACGCGGCGGCGCGCGCCGCCGAGGCCAACGGCGCCGAGGTGGTGTCCTGCGACTGTCCGCGGCGCGGGCCGGTGACCGTGACGGTCTCGGTGCCCACCCGGGTGCGGTACCTGGGGGTGGCCCCGGGCGTGGTGCGGGCGCGGGCCGGGGCCGAACTCGATCCCGGACGCATGTTCGCGCCGCCCTGATATCAGGCCGGGCGGCACGGAACGCTGTTGTGCATGTCAACTGCTGTTAGCCTTGTGAGGTTCGACGGGAGGTGGCATGACGAGCTTCAGGACGCTGGTCGGGGTCGTGTGCGGGGTGCTCGTGCTCACGTTGGTGCCCGACCCGGCATCGGCGCAGCGCCGCGACCGCACGCGGGTGCCCGTCCGACCGGAGCCCACCCCGCAACCGACCGCAGGCCCCACGCCCCCCCCCCCCCCCACCGCGACCCCCGACCCACGCGACGGGTTCCGCGATCGGCGCTCGCGTCTCCGACCCACGCCCACGCCGACCGACTCGCCGGCTCCGACACCCACCCCGACCGCCTCGCCGGATCCCGTGACGCCATCGCGGTTCCGCCTCCACGGCTCGGGCTGGGGGCCGGGGGTGGGGATGAGCCAGTACGGAGCCCGGGGCCGCGCCGACCGCGGCGACTCGCTCGCCGACATCCTCGCCTTCTACTATCCCGGAACCTCGGTGGGCACCATCGCCGACGCCGGCGTGCTGCGGACGACGCTGCTGCGATCGGGATGCGGACTCACCCGCACCACCATCGAGGGATCGGCCGGCACGGCCCGGCTCATGCAGGGCTCGACGCAACTGGCCACCATCGCCCCCGGCGAGGTCTGGGAACTCGCGAGCCCCGATACCGGATCGGTCACGATGGCCGCCGCCCGCGTCACGATCACCCGCACCTCCCCGTCCGGGCCCTCGTTCACGGCGGCGTCGGACGCGATGCGCGTGGTGTACCAGGACCACGGAGCCCGGATCCGCGCGGGGGCCGAGACGCTCGCGGGAGCGTGTCCGGTGATGCGGACCCTCGACCAGGGCGAGCTGCGCCTCCAAGCCGGACACGGCACCGTGACCGGACGCGTCCGCCTCGTGCTCGAGTTCCGCTCCGGTGGGGGCCGCACAGCCGCCGACCGCTACACCCTCGGGATCGCGGAGATGCCGGCGAGCTGGCACGCCACAGCCCTCCAAGCCCAGGCCGTCACCGCCCGCACGAAGGGGGAGTACTGGCACCGCCACGGCTCGTCGGCGTGTCCCGGGGGATGCGGGGCGCTTCCGGGGGCCCAGAACTACATCGGCTACGCTGCCCGGGACAACCGCTGGACGTCGGCGATCGACGCCACCAGCGCAACGGTGGTCCTCCACGATGGGGCCACCTTCGACATCTTCTACAGCGCCACCAACGGCGGGGCGTCCGAGCGGTTGCAGACCTGGCTCACCGGCACCACCTCCTACATGGGCTACCGGGCCGCATGCGACGCGCCCGACCCGGACGCCGGCAATCCCTTCAGGTCCTGGACGCTGGATCTCACCCAGGCCGAGGCGGCGTCGCTGTTCGGCTTGTCGCGCGTGGATCGCATCGACGTCGCCGAGCGCACCGACGGCGGCGCGGTGACGCGCCTTTCCGCGACGGGGGCCGACGCGCAGGACCAGGAGACCCAGACCACCCGGGGCACCTCCGGGCGCCAGATCTGGGCCACCGACGCGAGCCTGCGCTCCCGGGGGCTGCGCAGCGCGAAGATCTGGCGGATCGCCGGCCTGGACGAGGGGGGCCGGGAGGTCGTCACCTCCACCGGGCCCGAGCCTCCGTGCCCCGTGCCCTAAGGCCTGGTCTCACTCCGATCCGATCGCGGAGCACAGCGCCGCGAAGCGGCGGACCGAGGCGTGCTCCTCACCGAGGAGCCGCCGCAGGTGGGCGAGGGCGCGCGGCCGATCGATCGAGCCGGCGGCCAGCATGGCTTCGATGTCGGCCCAGTCCAGCGTGCGGGCGTACAGGGCCTTGAAGACGGCCAGGGAGGTGCACCCGATCACGGGGATCGTCCGCCCGAGGAAGGACCCGGGGTACACACCCGCGGCTGTCTCGGCATGGAATTCGTGGACGTCGAAGAACAGATCGACGGGCGTGTCCTGCCACCACAGCCGGACCTGTCCGTCCCGCCGGACCGCTGTCTGCTCGGCGGGACCGTGGGTGATCTGGCCGGGCAGAGCGGCGAAGACGTCCTCGACGCGATCGGGTCCCACGAACACGTTGATGTCGAGGTCGCTTGTGCCCCTGGGATGCTCGGTACAGAAGGCGAGCGCTATCGCTCCCCCCACGGCGTGGGGGATGCCCGCCCGCTCGAGCGCGTCGTGCACCTCGAGGAGCCGCTCGCCGAGGACGGTCATGCCGTGCGCTCACGGATCGGCGGGTAGCGTAGGGCGCCTCGCCTGCGGGTCGGAAGTGCTTCGGCCAGGTCCAGCACCTGCTCGAGCACGCGCCCGGCGCGGTCCGGATCGGGCCGGTGCTCCCGGGGAGCCAAGCGGAGCTCCAAGCCGACGGCCTCGAGGATCCGGCACAGGGAATCGACCCCGGGCTGGCGGTGTCCGCGCTCGTAGGCGTTG
>CAZLKN010000065.1:0-5992 GCA_964560135.1 uncultured Actinomycetes bacterium
GCGACTACGACGGCGACGGGACGACGGACATCGCGGTGTACCGGCCCTCCAACGGGACCTGGTACGTGCGCGGTCAGTTCAACGTGACCTGGGGTGTGCAGGCCGGCGACGTGCCGGTCCCCGGCGACTACGACGGCGACGGCACCACCGACATCGCGGTCTACCGTCCGTCCAACGGCTACTGGTACATCCGCGGCATCACCAACACCAGATGGGGCATCCAAAACGGCGACATCCCCCTCCCCCTGCCGGCAGCGATCAGGACGGCCTTCTTCGCCTGAGCGGATCGCTCCGGGCCGAGATGCGACAGGAACTCGGCAACATCCGCAACGAGATGACGACGATGCGCTCCGACCTCACCCATGTCGCCGGATCGGCCGTCCTCAGATGGCAGATCACGACGTCCCGGGCCCGCCGACCTCCCACCGACGAGCGGACGCCCTCCTGCGCCGCCCCCGCCTCCTGACCCTCGGACGTCCACCGTCGTTCTGGGGCCGCCTTTGCCCCACACCGCACCGGAGAGGGCCGGCGGTTCGATCCCCTACCTCGCCGTTCCACCCGGCTTCTTCGTCCGACCCGGGGCGTCGGTACACTGGACTCCCCCTTCGGTTCGTCATCGATGGATGTCCGCGAACGACGAGGGGATGTGGTTCGAGTATGCGGAACGGGGGGCCCGCACAGCACGCCCGCCGTCGGCTGACGCTGACGGTCCTCGCCCTGCTCGTCTCCGCATCGGCCGCGTGCGCCTCGCCGGCCGGCGACGAGCCCGAGCAACGTGTGCTCCGAGTGCTGATGGCCGACGACTGGGCGAACGTGGACCCGGTCGTCGACGCCGTCCGCGCCTTCGAGAGCGAACACCCCGGCGTGCGGGTCCAGGTCGACGGCATGCCCTTCAGCCAGATCATCGACGCCGTCCGCGCCGGCGTCGAGGTGGGCGACCTGCACGACGTCGCACACTTCCACGCCTTCGCCGCAGCCGCCCAGGACCTGGCCGAACCCCTCGACGACCTGTGGACAGAACACCTCAACGACGACGAATACCTCGACGGCGCGGTCGCCGGCATCACATGGGGCGACACCCGCTACGGCGTCCCCCTCGACACCAACGCCATGGTGCTCATGGCCAACGCCGACGCCTTCACCGTACAGGGGATCGAGCTCGACGAGCCTCCAGCGACCTTCGCCGACTTGGAAGCCCTCGCCCGCGCAGTGACCACCCCCAGCCGCAGCCGCCGTGGGATCGCCCTGCCGCACTCGAACTGGACCACCTACGGATGGATCCGCGCCAACGGCGGCGAAGTCGTCGAGATCGCCGCCGACGGCACCCCCACCTTCACCCTCGACCACCCCCGCGTCGTCGAGGCCCTGGACTTCCTCGGCCGGCTCGTACGCGAAGACCTCGCCTTCCCCCCACCCGCCCAGGACGTCTCCCTGGATGCCTTCGACCTGTACCGGACCCAAGACGTCTTCCTCCACGCCTCCGGCACCTGGGACATCGCCGGCCTCGAAGACGCCGGCGTCCCCTGGCGGCAGAAGGTCATGCTCCTGCCCGGCGGGATAACAGGGGAGCACCAAGGGTCGGCGCTGGGAGGCAGCAGCCTGTTCGTCCCCCGCGGCTCCGAGCAACGCGAACTCGCCTTCGAGTTCATGCTCCATCTGACCAGTGACCAGAACGCGCTCCGGCTGGCCGCCGAGGAAGGCCGGCTCCCCGCCCGGCCGCGAGTGTTCGACGATCCCGTCTTCGACACCCCCGAACTCCAAGTGGCACTCAGACAGCTCCGCACCGCCGACCCCATGATGCTCATCGCCTTCCCCGAAGCCGACGTCGCGTTCAGCGACGCCATCGGTGAGGTTCTCGTCGGCAACGCCGACGCGCACACCGCGCTCACGCGGGCCCAACGACGCGCCGAGCGCTCACTGGAAACACCCGGCCCATGACGCAGAACGAGACCTCGCCCGGGACGTCGGCCCATAGGCCCGGCACCGTCCGCCGGTTCCGCGGCTCGCTGTTACCGAAGATCCTGGGGGTGATCGTCGCCGTGGTGCTCGTCAGCGGCGCGATCATCTTCACGCTCGACACCAACCTCACCCGCGGCGAGCTTGAACGCCAGGCCAGGGAGATGCTCGCCAACGACCTCGAGACCCTCACCGTGGCGGGCGTCAGCGATGCCTCCGACCTCGTGACGCGTCTCCGGACCGCCGGTCAGGGCGCCCTCCACGGCGCCCACGCCCCCGACCGCCACGCCGAGCTGGTGACGGAGCTGGGGCGGGTCCGCCGCGAGCTCGGGCTCGACCTCCTCAATGTCTTCGGCCCCAAGGGCGAGGTCGACGTGGCCATCGGCGGGCAGCTCAGACCTCTCCCTCCCGCCGCGCTGCTCGAGCTCGAAGCCGCGCCACTGGCGCGCCTCGTCCACACGGCCGACGGCGGTCATGCGCACGTTGCGCTGGTGTCGATGGGGATCGGCGACGAACGGATCGTGCTCGCCGGCGGCCACCGCTTCGATGACGCCGCCGCCTACCGGATGCGTGGGCTCATCCGCCACGACGTGCTGCTCGTCGCCGACCGGCATCTGGCCGGCAGCTCGCTCACCCAACGGCTCCGGCAGCCACCGCTGGTCGGTGAGGACGGCAAGCTGCCCGAGAAGCCGGCCATGATCACTCTCGGGGGCCAGGATCTGCTCGTCGGGTACGCACCGCTCACCGCCGCGGCCGGCCCTTGGGCTCCCCGCGCCGCGGTGGGCGTCGTCCTGCCCGACCCCGTCGCCTCGCTCGACCGGTCGCTCGGACGGATCCGGGTGGCCATGTCCGTGCTCTTCCTGATCGTCGCGGCCGGCCTGAGCTGGGCCCTCTTCCGGCGCCTGACCCGTCCGCTCCTCGCGCTCTCCGACACCGCCCAGCGGGTCGAGGCCGGCGACCTCGACGCCTCGTTCCAGGTGCACTCGCACGACGAGATCGGGCAGCTCGCCGGCTCGCTCGAGGAGATGCGACGCGACCTCCGCCACCAGGTCGAGCTCATCACCCACCAGAGTCGCGCCCTCCGGGAGAGCTCCCAGCGCATCGTGAGCGCGCACGACGACGAACGTCGCCGCCTCGCCGCCGACCTGCACGACGGCCTCCAGCGCCGCCTCGTGATGCTGCGCCTCCAGGCCGGCACGCTCGCCGGCCTCCTCGAGAAGGAGCCCGAGCAGGCAGGACGCGCCACCCGCGCCCTGGCAACCGAGATCGAGGGGGTGCTCGAAGAGCTCCGCGAGATCAGCCACGCCCTCTACCCGTCGATCCTCACCGATCGCGGGCTGGACGGCGCCCTGCACAGCCTGGGGGCCCGGGCGCCGATCACCGTGGAGATCATCACCGACCCCGACCCCCTCCCGCGCCTGTGGCCGGAGGTGGAAGCCAACGCCTACTTCCTGCTCTCAGAAGCGCTGGCCAACGTCCTGAAGCACGCCGACGCCTCTCGCGTCGTCATCCAGCTCAAGCTCACCGACCAGACGCTCCGGGTGCGGGTCACCGACGACGGCAAGGGCTTGGACCCAGAGGACATCCGCAAGACCGGGGGCCTGACCCACATGCGGGACCGCGCCTGGGCGACCGGCGGCACCATGAACGTCACAACCGGCGCCGACGGGGGCACGCAGGTGGAAGCGACGTTCCAGACCCGCCCCGCCGAGGAGCCCGAGCGGCGGTCAGTCGGTAGAACGCTGGAGGTAGAAGAGCACGGCCGCGACACGCCGGTTGACGTCGAGGTCCTCGTGGAGACCGAGCTTGGCGAAGATGCCGCCGACGTGCTTCTCCACCGCCCGCTCCGTGACGACTAGGCCGTCGGCGATCGCGGCGTTGGTCTTGCCGGAGGCCATGTGCGCCAGCACCTCCGTCTCCCGAGAGGTGAGACCCGCCAGCTTCGAGCTGGACCGGCGTCGCTGGGCCTCCATCAACGCGTTCACGATCTTCGGATCGAGGACCGACCCTCCCGCGACGACCTCCCGGATCGCCTGGACGAGCTCCTCGGCGTCGCCGAGGCGCTCCTTGAGCAGGTAGGCGATCGACCGGCTTCCGTCACCGAGCAGCTCCAGCGCGTACTCGGGATCGGCGTGCTGCGAGAGGACCACCACGCCGATCTCCGGATGCACGCGCCGGATCGTGTGGGCGACCTCGATCCCCTCGGTGGTGAAGGTGGGCGGCATCCTGATGTCGGTCATCACCGCGTGCGGCTTCGTCGAGTCCAGCAGCTCGAACAGGCCCGAAGGGTCGGGGGCCGTACCGACCACCTCCACGCCGTCGACGGTCGAGAGCACGGCGCGCGCACCCTCGCGGACCAGATAGTCGTCCTCGGCGATGAGGACCCGGATGGTCGTGTTCGCGCTGAGCATGATCACCTCTGCGTGACCGGATCGCCCCACGGCGACGAGCGCGCTCCCGTCGCCCCAGTATCCGCACGAGGCGGGCGGGGGACAATGGGGGAACCACCCATCTCCGAATGGTGTGGGTAGCCAAACTGATCGCACCCGTACGTAGGCTCCATTACCTTGTCGGAAACAGCCCCGCCCGCGAGTGGCGACGCCGCTCGGTAGGGACCGCCCGGACCACCCACGTCGGTACCGCCGGGTACGCTGTGCTCCTTCCCCGGGGCCTTCCCCGCCCCAGCATGCTGTCGTAGGCTCGAGGAGGGAAACCCATGGACATCATCACGCTCGTCACCAACAGCCTCGTGGTCGTGGCCGTCGGCCTCGTCCTCGGCTACATGAGCCGGGAGCGGTTCGAAGCCGTCGATCGGCAGATAGGAGACCTCCGGGCCGAGATGCGCCAGGAACTCGGCAACATACGCAACGAGATGGCGACGATGCGCTCCGATCTCACCCATGTCGCCCTGGCGATGGGCTCCCGCGACAAACCGAACTCCGCCTGAGGCCGGGCCACGCATCAGTGCCTGCCTTCAGGAGAAGTACGCGGTCCGGATAGCAGCGGGCAGTGGGAGGGGGATGTCACCGTCCTGGATGCCCCAGGTCGTGTGCGTGACGTCCTTCACGTACCACCTGCCGTTGCTGGGCCGGTAGATCGCGATATCGGTCGCCCCGTCGCCGTCGTAGTCGCCGGGCACGGGCATGTCGCCGGCCTGGATCCCCCAGCGGGTGTTCTGCACGTCCCGGATGTACCACGTCCCATTGCTCGGACGGTAGATCGCGATGTCGGTGGACCCGTCCCCGTTGAAGTCCCCGGGTACGGGGACGTCGCCCTCCTGGATGCCCCAGCGGATATTGGCCACACCCTTGATGTACCAGTAGCCGTTGGACGGGCGGTACACGGCGACGTCAGTCGCCCCGTCGCCGTCGTAGTCGCCGGGCACGGGCACGTCGCCGGCCTGGATCCCCCAGGTCGTGTGGGTCCCCCCACGGATGTACCACCTGCCGTTGCTCGGACGGTAGACCGCGATATCTGTGGACCCGTCACCGTCGTAGTCGCCGGGCACGGGCACGTCGCCGGCCTGGATCCCCCACCGCACGTTGTGGATGTCGCGGATATACCAGAAACCGTTGCTCGGACGGTACACGGCGATGTCCGTCTTCCAGTCGCCGTTGTAGTTGCCGGGGACGGGGATATCACCGTCTTGGACGCCCCAACGCACCGGCGAGGTGCCCTTCACGTACCAGTTGCCGTTCGAGGGCCGGAAGATCGAGATGTCGGTGGCGCCGTCGCCGAGGAAGTCCGCGACCACGGGCGGCTGCGCGAGGTTTGCCCGGAAGCCGGCCACGGTGTCGGCGGTGTTGTTCAGCGCCTTCCGGGCGTCCGCCTCGTCGGGCTCGCCCTCCGGGACGCCCATGGGATCGCCGTCGTGGGTGAGATCCGGGTTCGAGAAGAACAGGAGGCGGGTACAGAAGGTCTCTGGCTCGTCGTCCTTACAGCGGCTGTTGTGGGCCATGATCGTGCGCCAGTCCCTCGGGGTGGTGGGATCGACGAACCCGTAGGCGTACGGATAGGAGATCGGGTCGGTGGACCC
>CAZLKN010000065.1:6092-8121 GCA_964560135.1 uncultured Actinomycetes bacterium
TCGTCGAGGACGCCGTCCCCGTCCTCCCGCACCTGTTCGAGGTCGGTGGACACGCCGTCCTCGTGCTCGGTGTAGTCCACCTCCTGCTGGTGGACGAGCCGGATCCGCTGATCCACGAGACTGTTCTCGTAGGCGCTGTTGGTCTCCAGCACCGCTTCGTGGATGGCGGCCTCGATCTGGGTGGTGCCGCCTGCGCCGTCCCTGGCCGCGGGGGTGTAGACGGCGAGCACGTCGATCTGTGCGGCGTTGCCCGCGGTGGGCTCCGCCGGGTCCTCCTCGCCGAAAAACGAGAGTGGCTTCTCCGGCACCGGCGGCTCGAGCTCGGGCATGAACGCGCTCGCGTCGACCTCCACCACGACGTGGACGCCGTCTGAGTCCCAGGCGATCTCGTAGAGCGCTCCGGGCATGCGGACGGTGCCGGCCAGCACGCTCCCGCTGTGGGCGATGAGATTCACGTCGCTCGACGCGACGCCCTCCACCTTTCCCGACCAGGCCACGACGCCCGACTCGACCTCCGTCGACCGGGTGAGCGCGGCCACGTGGTGCACGTCGTCGAAGAGCTGCATCGACAGCCGCTCGTGCACCTCGGCGTCCTCGCGGGGGCCGGGGAACAGGGAGAAGTCGATGCTCACGTAGCGGAGGCGTTCGGTGAGCGGGTCGTCCTCCCGCTCGGAGGGCTCGGCGGAGGCCGGGCGTGCCGCCTCCGAGAAGACCTCCGGAGCGTCCCCGCCTGCCGGCTGCGTCCTGGCCGGGTGCACGGCCATGGAGGCCGTCAGCGCGAGCGCCAGGAGGATGGCCAGCCGTGCCGGCAGCCCGGCTCTGCGCGTGCTCTCACGCGAGTTCATGAAAGCGATCCCCCCCGTTACGAGTCGAAGAAAGGATAGCGAATCGCGTGCGGCAGGGACAGCGGGACGTCGCCCTCCTGGATGCCCCAGCGCACGTGGAACTGGTCGCGGACGTACCAGACGCCGTTGCTCGGACGGTACACGGCCACATCCCAGGTGCCGTTGCCGTCGTAATCACCCGGCACCGGCACGTCGCCGGCCTCCACCCCCCAGCGCGCCGTGTACTGGTCGCGGACGTACCAGGTGCCGTTGCTCGGGCGGAAGACCGCGATGTCCGTCGTGCCGTCGCCGTCGTAGTCGCCCGGCACCGGCACGTCGCCCCGCTGCACCCCCCAGCGCACGTTGGCTACGCCGCGCACGTACCAGGTGCCGGTGCGCGGCCGGAAGACCGCGATGTCGGTCTTGCCGTCACCGTCGTAGTCGCCGGGCACCGGCACGTCGCCGGCTTCCACACCCCACCGGACGGACCCTTGGATGCCATGGATGTACCAACGTCCGTTGGAGGGTCGGTAGATGGCGATGTCCGTCATCCCATCGCCGGTGTAGTCGCCCGGCACGGGCACGTCGCCGTCCTGGATCCCCCAGCGGACCGTGAGGCCGCCCTTGATGTACCAGACACCGTTGGACGGCCGGTACACCGCGATGTCGGTGTCCCCGCGGCCCGTGTAGTCACCCGGCACCGGGATGTCGCCCTCCTCGACCCCCCAGGTGACGTTGTCGAAATCCCGGATGTACCAGGTGCCGTTCGAGTTCCGGTAGATCGAGACGTCGGTCTCGCCGTCGGCGGAGAAATCGGTCACCGGCAGGCGGGGTGCGCCCACCGCGAGAGGGTCGGACTGGTCACTGACGCCCGCCTTGTTCTCGGCCGTCGCGATCACCTGGTGCTCGACGTTGTTGGTGAGGTCCTCGAGAACGCACGTCGTGTCGGGTGGCGTGGCCGTGCAGCTGACGCCATCGGGTTTCGACAGGGCCTCGTAGGAGATGATGTCGCTGCCTCCGTCGTCCTCAGGTGGATCCCACGACACCACGAGCTGCTTGTTCCCGGGCTCGAGATCCACGTTGCGCGGCGGGCTCGGAGGAGTCAGGAGCTCTGCGCAGGCGCTGAACTCGGACGTGTCGCCGGCGGCGATGCGGATGGCCGTCGCCGTCACGATCTGCCGGGGCTCCAGCGGGTCGCTGAGGGG
>CAZLKN010000065.1:8221-12724 GCA_964560135.1 uncultured Actinomycetes bacterium
GAGCCGTGCATCACACGGATCCCATCGCCGCCGTTGAAGGCGATCTGGTTGGGGGCCAGCTCCTCCAGGCCCCCGACGACGTTCCCGCGCGACCGGAGGATGTGGACCCCGTGCCGCCGGTTCCCTCGGTCCCTGAGGCCAGCCACGTCGGTGCCGATCCTGTTGCCCTGCACGTCGTTGACGCCGGCACGGACGTCGGAGGCGGTCGTGATGTTGACGCCGTCGGAGGTGTTGGCGGAGATGACGTTCCCCGCACCCTCCTCCGTACCTCCCACCGTGTTGGCCGAGGCGTTGCGGATCAGCACGCCGTGGCGGTCATTGGGCAGCGGGTCGTTGCCCACATCGATGCCGATCCGGTTGCCGAGAACGGCGTTCTCTGACACGTCCGAGCCCTGCTGGCCGACGAGGGCGACGCCGTCCTTCTCGTTCCCGGAGATGACGTTGCCCTCGCCCCGCTCGGTGCCGCCGACGGTGTTCCTGCGGCTCCACCGCTCGATCAGGACGCCCGCGCCGTCATTCGGTAGGGCCTTGGTGCCACCGGAATCCGTACCGATGTGGTTCCCGAGGAGCACGTTGCCGGTGGCCGGGGACGACTCCGTCCCCTCGATCCACACCCCGGGGCCGCCGTTGTGGGAGATCACGTTGGCCGGTCCGAGGTCGTCGAAGCGCGGGTGCACCGCAGCGAGCGAGACGCCACCGATCGTGGTGTCGGACGCCTCGAAGATGTCGATCCCGCGCAGGCCGTTCGGCGTCAGGGTGAAGCTGCTGAAGCTGATCCCGATCAGATTGCCGAGGATCACGTTCCCGGACGATCCGGCACCCCGGATGTACACCCCGGCCCGATCGTTGCCCGAGATGTGGTTGCCCTCGCCCGGCTCTCCGCCACCGATACGGTTCCCCGCCGAATCAGAGACCATCACGCCGTACGTGTTGGGTGCGGAGGTGCTCCCCGCCTCGTTCGTCCCGATGGTGTTCCCGAGGACCTCATTGGCGGAGGCGTTCCACGAGCCATCCGACGAGCCCTCGATCCGCACCCCGTCGCCCTGCCACTCCTCGGTCTGGTTGGCCGAGATGAAGTTGCCCTGCCCGTCGGTGCCCCCGACGGTGTTGCCGGGAGCCTTCAGGAGCACACCGTGGCCTTCGACGTTGGGGAACTTCGAGATGGTGTGGGGCGAGAGCCCGATGGAGTTGCCCCGCACACGGTTGCCCGTCGCATCGTCGCCGGTGACGCGAACGCCGTGCACCCAGTTGCCGGAGATGACGTTCCCCCATTCGCCACCTCGACCGATCATGTTGTCGGGAGCGTCGCTGACGCACACGCCGCAGTGGTCGTTGCCGATGGGCTCGGTTCCGAACGCGTTGGTCCCGATCAGGTTCGCGACCACCTCGTTGTCGAAGGCGCCGGAGCCCGAGATCGTCACGCCGCCCCCGGCGTTCCCGGAGATGACGTTGCCCGCGGGCACGAGCCCCTCGCCGGGGACCACGCGAACCCCGACGCGGTTCTCGGACACGTCGTCGAGGAACACACCCGCGCCGATGTTCCCGAGCCTGTCGAGGCCGTCGGCGGTGGTGCCGATCAGGTTGTCGGCGATCCTGTTGCGCCAGCCGTTCGTGCCGGAGATCCGGATGCCGCTGTTGTCGTTCGCGGAGATCAGGTTCCCCTCGATGTCGGTAGCGCCCACGCCGACGATCTGGATGCCATAGCCGTTCGCACTCCCGCGCTCCCCGGCGCGATCGGTTCCGATCCGGTTTCCGACGATCTGGGTCCTGTTCGTGGTGACACGGATGCCGTCGTCGTGGCCGGCGTTGATGGCCAGGCCCTCGATCCTGCTGGCACGGGCACCGCCGGCGAGCCGCAGACCAGCGGAGGGCGACGAGCTGTTCCTGTCGCCGGAGATCTCGATGCAGGGCGTCTCCATCTCGCAGCCCTCGCCCGACGGCTGGCTCGTCCCGTCGATGTGGATCGGCGTCGTGATCTCCGGCAGATCCTCGCGGGGGGAGATTGTGTGGGGGCCGGGCGGGTCGATGTCGAAGCGGATGTTGTGGGGGCCACCGATCTCGTTCGCACGCTCGATGGCCGCCCGGAGCGTACAGGGGTAACTGCCCGTGCACAGGGAGCTGCTCGTCACGTCGCGGGCGTCGTCGACGACCAGCGGGGCGGGCCCGAGGTCGAAGCGGAGCCCGGTGCTGTAGGCAGCGACCTCATCACCGTTGGCCGTCCGGATGAACCAGTGGTACCCCTCGCCACCCGGCAGGATCAGGGTCGGGTGGTCCAACGAGCACTCGTCCTCGTCCCCATTGGGGCACGCCGCATCTTTGGCGGTGAACCATTGGGCGTAGGCGGTGGTACCGTCCGGCCGCAGGATCGTGAGCTTGTAGTCGGTGGCTTCGGCTGCGGGCTCCCAGCGGAAGGTGATCCCGTTGTCGGGCACCGAGCCCTCGGGGGCGATCAGCTTGGCCAGGTCGGGAGGGTCGACCGCGGGGGCCCGGTAGGCGGCAACGGTGGTTCTGGTGTTGTTCAGCGTCTTCGCGTTGTCGGCGGAGTCCTCCTCGCCTTCGGGCACACCCGTCGGGTCGCCACTCCGGTCCTTGTCCGGGTTGGACCAGATGCTCTTGCGCGGACAGCTCTCGTTGTTATCGTCACAGAGCTCCCAGTAGGCCATCATCGTGCGCCACTTGTAGTCGGGCTGCACGTAAGCCCGCGTGTAGGGGAAGACAGTGTTCTTGTCGTCGTCCACCACGTACCGGTCGTGCTGGGCGCCCAGGTTGTGCCCAAGCTCGTGGGTGAACGACCACGTCGGCGCGCGCACGCAGCTCCGCTTCGTGACGCTGAACGCCTTGGCCTCGGAGTTGTCCGAGGCATCGAGGTCTACGAGGGTCTTGGCAATCCCACAGTAGCTGGTCGGGTCCCCATCCTCATCGACCTCATCGGGGAACTCCTCAGCGACTAGCGCCAGCAGGTCGGCACCGTACTCGTCGCGCAGCGCGTGCGCATTATCCACGTCTCCCGACTTCAGGTTGTCCAGATCGCCACCGATCGTTCCGCTCTCGGTGTAGTCCACCTCTGCCGTGTGGACGAGGCGGAACTCGATGTGGACGTCGCTGTCCACGAACGATTGGTTCGCCTCCGCGATCCCCGCGCCGATCTGCGCCTCGGTGCTGCTGGTGCCGCCCCAGGCGTCCTTGACCTTCTCCGTGTACACGACGAGGACGTCGATCTGGACGATCTCATCCGCGGGCTCCGGGTCCTGCTGCATCGAACCGGCATCGTCCCCCTCTTCGTGGACGTCTCTCTCGGGCTCGTGCGCCGGCTCCTCATGAACCGGAAATGCCGTGTGATCCATCTCCGCGATCTCGTAGACGTCGTCGGCCACGTGCTGGATCCGGTAGGTCTCATCGGAGGTGTCGACGGTGCCGCTGAGGATCCCGTTCACGACCACGAGCACGGCCCGGCCGTTCTCGTCCTCCTTGAGCCCCCCGATCCAGGACACGACGCCCCGCGCAACCTCCTGCGTCCGGTCGAGGACGGCGGTGTACGTGACGTCCTCGAACAGCTCGAGCTCGAGCCTCTCCTGGATCTCCGGGTCGGGCGCCTCCGAGGGCACGACGGGGTTGGGCAGGAGCGACAGGTCCGCGCCGACGTAGCGGTGGCGCGTCGTGACCTCAGGATCGATCGGAAGCTCTCCCACCCCCGCGGCCGGGACGAAGAGCTGCGGCGGGCCGGAGCTGGGATCGGCCTGGTCCTGCTCGCTGGAGGGCTGCGCGTTCGCGGGCGCCACCGGCACCCCCGAGGCGGGGGCCACCATCGAGACCACCATCACCAGCGCGAGCAATGCTCCGACACGCCCGGTCACGGGCCGGCGCGACGTTTGCATGGTGCCCCCCACAGCGAACCGTCCCTTCCTTCCCATCGCGTGACCCGGTCGCGTGACCAGGCTTGCGTATGAGGTGCGGCGTTGGCAATGGGGCCACCACCCCGGTCCGGAGGGTGGGGGTAGCCACACCATCGGTCCCGGCAGGGCTGTCCGTGTGACGCTTGGGAGGTGACCTCAGGCTGCCCTGATCCGCCTTCTCATGCGGTGGGCAACCGTCCTGCGCCCTACGATCCGAAGAAGGGATCGTGGATGTGATGCGGCAGCGGCAGCGGGAGATCGCCGGGCTCGATCCCCCATCGCACGTTGAACTGGCCCCGCACGTACCAGTTCCCGTTCGACGGACGGAACACGGCGATGTCGACGGTTCCGTCGCCGTCGTAGTCACCCGGCACCGGAACGTCACCGGACTGGACGCCCCAGGTTGCCTTGAATCCATCCCGCACGTACCACGTGCCGTTCGACGGACGGAACACCGCGACGTCGGTCACGCCGTCGCCGTCGTAGTCGCCCGGCACCGGGACGTCACCCGCCTGCACACCCCACCGGAAGTTTCCGACGCCCCGGATGTACCAGGTGCCGTTCGACGGACGGAACACCGCGACGTCGGTCACGCCGTCGCCGTCGTAGT
>CAZLKN010000065.1:12824-14950 GCA_964560135.1 uncultured Actinomycetes bacterium
GTGCCGTTCGACGGACGGAACACCGCGACGTCGGTCACGCCGTCGCCGTCGTAGTCGCCGGGAACCGGCACATCGCCCGCCTCGATCCCCCATCGCACGTTGAACTGATCGCGCACGTACCACGTGCCGCTCGACGGACGGTACACGGCCACGTCCGTCGTCCCGTCCCCGTCGTAGTCGCCGGGCACCGGGATGTCGCCGGCCTGCACACCCCACGTCACGTTGAACTGACCCCGCACGTACCACGTGCCGCTCGACGGACGGTACACCGCGACGTCCGCGGAGCCGTCGCCGTCGTAGTCGCCGGGCACCGGGATGTCGCCGGCCTGCACACCCCACTGGATGTTGTCGTAGCCCCGCAGGTACCACGTGCCGTTCGACGGACGGAACACGGCGATGTCGGTGGTACCGTCGCCGTCGAAATCGCCGATCGCCCGCCGGAGGATGGCCGGTATGTCGATAGCGTTGGCGAGATTCAGGCGCCGGCCCGAAACCGTGTTCCCGACAAGGGAGGCAACGAGGTCTCCTTCGCCCATGAGGCGCGACTTCACGTCCATATGCGACATGCCGGGGTGGGAGGCGTGAAGCTGCGCGGCCGCGCCCGCGACGTGCGGGGCCGCCATCGATGTCCCGCTGTACCAGGAGGTGCCCATGACCCGGATCGCTGCCACGGCCCCCGCTCGGGGCCGGACGAGATCGGTGTAGAACTGGCCGGTGTCCGACTTGCCGATGTCGAGCCACGTCTCCGTGGTCCCCTCATAGGGGGTGCCCGGCATGCCGGCCAGCCGGTAATTGTCATCGAAGTCCGACAGGTAGTCGGCCCGCAGCATGTCGCGGTAGAACGCGGACGTCGTCGTTCCGTTCGCCGTGAGCTCGTAGCCGATATCCATCCCGAACAGCAGCAGGTTCCCCCCGTCGTTCAGGTAGGTCGTGAGCCGGGACTGGTCCGTTGCGGTGAGTGTCGGAGGGGACTTGGTGCATCCGAAGGTGGCACCCGTGAACCAGATGACGACCGCGTAGCTCGTCATGGTCTCGGCGGTGGGACCGTCTCGGCCGGAGCACGATCCGCTGGTGCTCACGGTGTGCGTGGCGACGTCGTCGAAGCCGAGATCCCGCAGGGCATCCTGGTGGACGGTCTCGTAGCTCTCGCCGCCGTCGTCGTCGACGAGCAGGATGGGGGCCGTCGACGCTGTACCGGTCCAGGTGAGCCCTCGGTCGAGGATCTGGCGACGGTCGGCACTGCTCGACACGCCCTCGAGTCCGAAGGTGTGGTAGAGGGACCGGTAGGGAACCGAGGGATCCGTATCGGGGCCCACGGCGATGGCCTTTGCGAACCGGGGGAGGGTGGACAGGATCGACGCGCCCGGCGCCCCGAGGTCCACGGTGGTTGCCCCGTGGTTGGAGAAGGACGCGAGATCGTCGCTGTGGGTGGTGGCAGCCACGGCAACGACGTTGTCGTTGCCGTAGTTCGAGGGGTAGTGGGCGGTCGAGTCGTTGTCCGTCCCCTCGTTGCCCGCCGCAGCCACGAACAGGATGCCTGCCTGGTTCGCCCGTTCGATCGCGGCCTCGAGCGTGGATGAGAACCCGCCGCCGCCCCAGGAAGCGTTGATCACGCGGGCGCCGTTCGCGATCGCGTAGTCGATGGCCTTCACCGCGTCCGACAGCGCACCCGACGGACACAGGAACTTGAGCGCCATGATCTTCGCCCGGCTCACCCCGGCCACGCCGATGCCATTGCCCGTCACCGCCGCGATGGTGCCCGCCACATGCGTGCCGTGCTCATCACGGTCGATCTCGTCGAAGACCTGGTTGTCGGCGCCGCAGTAGTTCCAGCCGTGGATGTCGTCGACGTAACCGTTGCCGTCGGTGTCGGTGCCGTCCAGCGCCTCGTCCGGGTTCACCCACGCGTTCGCGGCAAGATCCTCGTGACCCAGATCCGTGCCCGTGTCGATGACGGCGACGACCACGTCCTCCGGATCCGACACGAGGTCCTGCGCGCGCAGCCACTCGATGTCCGCACCGGACGTCCCGCCCGTCTGACCGGCGTTGTCCAGCGCCCACTGCCGGACGAACTCGGGGTCGTCGGGCGCCGACGCCGGACGGTAGAGGAGGTTGGGCTCGGCGAA
>CAZLKN010000066.1:0-14917 GCA_964560135.1 uncultured Actinomycetes bacterium
GGATCGCGATCTTCTCCGCGGACACGCCCAACCACCTGAACCTGGTGAAGCCGGCCCTCAACGAGATCTTCCACACGACGTCGATGAACAGCTACCTGACCCTGCCGCTCGTCGCCGCGTCGCCCTGAGCTCCCTCAGAGACCGATGTGCCGGGCCACGAGCTCGGTGTGATGGCCCGCGTCGCCGAACGCGAGATCTGCGGCCATCGCGTGCCGGTAGTAGTAGTGGAGGTCGTACTCCTGGGTGAAGCCCATTGCACCGTGGACCTGGTGGCCGAGCCCGCACACCCGCCGGTAGGCGTCGCCCACCCAGGCCTTGGCCAGCGACACCTCCTCGGACGCCTCCAGGCCCTCCGACAGCCTCCACGCGGCCTCGTAGGCGATCAGCCGGGCCCCCAGCACGTCGGAGGCCATGTTCGCGCAGTGGTGCTGGATCGCCTGGAAGCTGCCCACCGGCTTGCCGAACTGCTGTCGTTCGGTCGCGTAGGACACGGTCATGTCCAGAACCCGCTGGGCGCCGCCGACCATCTCCACGCAGGCGGCCACGGCCCCGAGATCGCGGATCGCCTGGGCCGCGCCGGCCGGGATCTCCCCGGCCGCCTCCACGCGGACCCCGTCGAGGTCCACACGGTGCTCGGGGATCGCACGGACGGTCTCCAACCGCTCGGCGGTGACGCCTTGGGCGTCCGCGGCGACGACGAGCACCCGAGGCTCGCCGTCCTCGCCACGCGCCACCACGACGAGAGCGTCGGCGACGTTCGCGTACGGGACGAACATCACGCTGCCCCCCAGCACGTACCCGTCGCCGTCGCGTGTGGCGACCGGCGCCTCCTCGGGCCCCCAGCCGAATCCGCAGGCGGTCAGGATCCTCTCGCCACGGGCGATCGGGGGCAGGTACCGCTGCTTCTGGTCGTCGGTGCCGAAGCGGGCCAGCGGCAGACCGCTCCAGACCACCGTGGGGACGAACGGGCTCGGCGTCTGGAACCGGCCCAGCTCCTCGATCAGCAGGCAGAGTTCCAGGAACCCCTCTCCCAGGCCCCCGTGCTCCTCGGGCAGCGCCAGGGCCGTCCACCCGAGCTCGACCATCTCCTTCCACAGCCCCGACGAGTACCCGGCGGGGTCGTCGGCCATCGCCCGTACGTGGGACATCGGGCAGCGGTCGGCCAGCAGCTCCCGGGCGGTGCTGCGGATCGCCTCCTGCTCTTCGGTGAAGACGAGGTTCATGTCAGCGCTGGGGTGGGATCTTGTCGGAGCGTACCCACACACCGGGGCGCTCCTCCCAGAAGAGCTGGGTGAGCACGCCACCGGTCTGCTTCGGATGCAGGAAGGTGTCCTGCCAGCGGGCGCCGTCGGTGGTTCCCTCGTTGGACCCGAAGGGCTCCAGTCCATGGTGCTCGCAGGCCTTCAACGCCGCGTCCCAGTCGGCGACCTCCAGGGTGACGTGGTGGGCGCCCGGCCCCGAGCGCTCCAGGAAGCGCTCGATGAAGGACTCTTCGCCGCGGGGCATGATGATCTCCCAGCAGATCGCCGAGCCGGGGATGTTCATCACGAGGTCGGCCATGTCCGGGTGCTCGTCGGTCGGGGTGCGCCACACCTGAACGAACCCGGCCAGGTCCTTGTACCAACCGGCGAGCTCATCGCGGTCGTGGAAGGCCTGGCAGACGTGGTCGACCGTCACCACGCCGAGGGACGGCACGTCGGGGCGACGGAAGCTCTCGGAGGCCTTCGGGTCGTCGCCGCACATCGTGTGCTCCCCGGGGCCGTTGATCCGGAACAGAACCCCGCTGCCGTGCTCCGGCGGTGACAGCGACGCTTCGATCCACTTCCCGGGCTCGCCGGCGGTCGCCTTGATCCCCCGGTCGGCCAACTCCTGCTCGGCCCGCTCGATGTCGGGCACCTCGACGGCCACGTGATGGAGGCCGCCACGGCCGCCCTGGCCGTCGATCCACTCCTGGAGGGGTGAGCCGTCGCCCGCGGGCGCCAGCACCTCCCAGTACTGGCCCCAGCTGCCGGGGACGGCGAACCGCGCCCCCTTGGAGCCGGCGGCCGGATTGTCCCAGCTCCGCACCCGGCGGTACCCGAACAACCCCTCCATGAGCTCGACCTGGGGCTCGAGCTCCGGTACGACCTGGCTGACGTGGTCCAAACGGTAGATCTCCAACATCGTCATCTCCTCGTCGTCGATCGACTCAGCGCGCGTGGGGCTCGACCCAGTCGTATCCCTTGTTGATCAGTTCCTTCACGAGGCGCACGTTGTAGCGGTTCATCGCGCCGATGCGGCGTCCGAGCTCCGCCACCTCCTCGTCGAAGGAGTCCTCTGGGAAAACGTGGTTGACCAGTCCGATCTCCATGGCCCGCTCCGCGTCGATACGCACACCGGTGAGGATCAGTTCCTTGGCCAGGGCCTTGCCGATCAGCTCCGGCAGACGCGTCAGGCTCCCCCAGCCGGGCGCGTTCCCGCCGAACTCCGGCTGGTCGGGGTCACCGTCCTCGGCGATCTTCGGCCGGTACGGGGGCCGCGCCGACAGCGTGATCTCCGGGAGGCCGAGCTTCGCGTCTTCCCTGGCGACGATGAAGTCGGCACCGAGCGCGAGCTCGAGTCCGCCACCGAGTACGTACCCGTGGACGGCGGCGATGATCGGCAGGCTCGTCCGCTCCATCTGCTCGACGATCCGCTTCCCCATCCGGGCCTGCTCAACCCGGTCGGCGGCCGTGATCTTCTCCGACCATCCGATGTCCATCCCGGCGCAGAAGGCGCGTCCGGAACCGCGGAGCACGATCACCGTCACGTCGTCGCGGGCCTCCAGCTCGGTGAGCACCTCGCGGAGCTCACGCATCATCGTCTCGTCGACGGCGTTGAGCTTGTCCGGGCGGTCGAGCGTCAGCGTCGCAACCTGTTCCTCGACCTTCAGGTTCAGCGTCTCCATAGCGTTCTCTCCTCTTCCTCGACCGATCCTCATTCCCTCGGCAAGCCGAGCCCGCGGGTGGCGACCACGTTGCGCTGGATCTCGGAGGTGCCTGCGAGGAACGTCGCGGCCACCGAGTCGAAGCACATATGCGTGAACACCCCGTTCAGTGGTGCACCCTCACGCTGCCACAGACGGGCCAGCGGACCGAACGCCTTCGCCCCCGTCCGCGCGAGCCGCTGGTGCAGCTCCGCGCTGAACAGCTGGTTGATCGACGCCTCGTACCCGGGCACCTTGCCCGACGCCTGCACCGACACCGTGTACCGGGCGAGGTTGTAGAGCACCCGCACCTCCGTGTAGCGCTGCGCGATCTCGTGCCGGACGGGGGCCCAGTCGTCCCGGAGCCGCGCCCTGCCCTCGTCGCTGTTCACGTAGTCGACGAGGTTCCGCAACCCGCGCTCGTACTTGATCGTCGCACCGATGCCGGAGCGCTCGAAGGTGAGTGTGGTCATCCCGACGTACCACCCACGGTTCTCCTCGCCCACCCGGTTGGCCACGGGCACGCGGACGTCCTCGAAGAAGATCTCGCCGAACGGCGCCGCCCCGCGGATGTCGGCGATCGGCCGGACGGTCACCCCGGGCGTGTCGGCATCCACGAGCAGGAAGGTGATGCCCCGGTGCTTGCGCGCCTCCGGATCGGTGCGGACGAGGATGAAGAAGGCGTCGGCGTTCTGAGCCAGCGATGTCCAGACCTTCTGGCCGTTCACGACGTAGTGGTCGCCGTCGAGCACCGCGCGCGTCCGCAGCGAGGCGAGGTCGGAGCCGGCTTCGGTTTCGGAGAACCCCTGCGACCAGACCACCTCACCCGAAGCGATCTTCGGCAAGTGTTCGCGCTTCTGCTCTTCCGTGCCGTGCTCGAGCAGCGTCGGCGCCAGCAGGTTCACGGCGATCCCGTTCACCTGGGGCACCCCGGCCCGCATCATCTCCTCGGCGAGGATGAAGTCCTCCACCGGGCCGAGTCCGGCCCCGCCGTACTCCGTCGGCCAGTGGGAGCCCACCCAGCCGCGCTCGTTCAGCGCCGCCGCCCATTCCATCGCCGCCTTGCGGCGGGCGGGGTCATCCGATCGGGCGTCGGCGATCCAGTTGTAGCCCGCCACGTCCTCGGGCTCCAGGCTCTGCTCCCCGGTGGTGTCCGGGGTGTAGTCGGGCGGGAAGCGGTCGCGGATGAAGCTGCGGACCTCCTCCCTGAACGCGGCCTGCTCGGGTGTGTCTCGCCAGTTCACGCGCCGACCTCCTCGGCCTCGCCGTCCCATGTGTCGGGTGTGATCCCCTGGTCGCCCATCGCGCGCAGCTCGTGCTTGGCGACCTTCCCCGTGGAGCTGCGCGGCAACTCCTGTCCCCGCAGCTCCACGTACCGCGGCACCATGAACGACGGCAGGCGCTCCTCACAGAAGCCGACCACCTCCGCGGGGGTCAACTCGGCCCCCGGCACCGGCACGACCACCACCTTGACCTCCTCCTCTTCCAGCTCGGAGGGCACGCCGATCGCCGCGCACTCCAGCACCCGGGGGTGGAGGTTGAGGCTGCACTCCAGGTCGAAAGCGGAGATGTTCTCGCCGCGCCGCCGGATCGCGTCCTTCATGCGGTCCAGGAAGTAGACGTACCCATCCTCGTCCCGCCACGCGCGGTCGCCGGTGTGGAACCACTGGTTGCGGAAGCAGTGGGTCGTGTACTCCCAGTACCCGTAGTATCCGGTGGTGATCACGAAGGGCTGCCGCGGGCGGACGACGATCTCGCCGGGCTCCCCCGGTGCCACTTCCCGGTCGTGGGGGTCGACGATCTTCACCTCGAAGCGCTCGGAGTTCTCCACGCCGCAGGATCCCTCCCGCCACTCGCCGAACGGGCTGCCGGTGGGGATTCCGGCCTCGGTGCTCGTATAGGTTTCCACCGAGCGCACCCCGAAGCGCTCGTGCAGCGCGGGATCGAGGGCGGACTTGCCCATGTAGAAGGTCTCCAGGGGGTGGTCCCGGTCGCGCGGGGTGGGCGGCTGCTTGAGCAGGATCGGGATCATCGAGAAGACGCCCATCGTCGCCTGGGCACCGAAGTAGCGGATCTCGTCCCAGAACCGTGACGCGCTGAACCGCTCCACGATCGCCACCGAGCCACCGGACAGCAGCGCGGCCATCATCCCGTCCCACAGCCCCGCGGCATGGAACAGGGGCAGCGGGCAATAGATCGTCTTGCCCCAACGATCCAGGAACCGGAGGTTGTCCTGGGCGCAGCTCAACGCGAGGGCGTGCGGCGTCATCACTCCCTTCGAGGGCCCGGTCGTGCCCGAGGTGTACATGATCGCCTGCAGATCGCTGAAAGCGACCTCGACGCGGGGATCCTCGTCGCCGTGGTCCAGCAGCCGGCGCAGCGGTACGGCCGGCGCGGGAAGGGTGTCCGGCGCCGCGGCCGCGGTGCGGACCGCGACGGTCCGGATGCCGGGGACCCGCTCCAGCACCCGGGCCGCATCATCGAGGTGGGGCTCGTCCACGATCAGCGCACAGGCGTCGGAGGTGTCGAGCACGTGGTGGAGGAGGTCGCCGCGGTAGGCGATGTTTACGGGGACCGCGACCGCGCCCAGCTTGGCGAGCGCGAATACGAGATGCACGATGTCGGCGCAGTTGGGAAGCATCAGCGCGACGTGGTCACCGGCCCGTACCCCCAGGGAGATCAGGCCCTGCGCGTACCGGTTGGCCGTGGCGTCGACCTCCCCGTAGGTGAGCTCACCGTCCAGGAAACGGAGGAACGGCGCCGCGTGGTGGCTCCGCGCCTGTTCGCGGAGCACGTCACCCAGCACGAGCTCCTCGAGCGTGCGATCGCGCATCCGTACCTCCTGCAGCATCTGTGCATATTTTTGACCAGGCTTACCCCGGTAGCAATCCCCAAACCGCGCAAGTCGATGTACATTTCTGATATGCGGTGGATCCCGGAAGCCTCGGTGGAGATGCGCTGGGGGGACTTCTTCGAATGCGAGCAGGACTGGTACTGGAGCGTGCGCGACCTGCCGGTCATGGACCTGTGGCTGGTCACCGGGGGCGTGGGCTGGATCTCCGACGGCCGCGACACCACACCGGTCGCCTCCGGCGACTGCCTGTTCCTGCGTCCCGGCCACACCTACGACGCGCGGCACGATCCCGACCGGCCACTGCGTCTGATCGCCGCCCACCTCGACGTCCTCGGACCCGACGGCGAGCGTCTCGACCCGCCGCCGGAGGAGCTCCCCGCCTTCGCCCGGCGCATGGAGCGCACCGACCTGCTCCGGGAGCTGCTCTCCCGGGCTATCCACGCCCACCAGGAGGGAGACGGCGTGGCCGCCAACGCCTGGCTGCAGGCAGGGCTGATGGAAGTGGAGCGGCAGGACCGACGGGAATGGTCCCCCGGCCCCCTCGGTGAGGCGGCCCGGCGCATCGAGAAGATCTGCGACGAGATCCGCCGGCATCCCGAGCGGGACGTGAAGGTACAGGACATCGCCGCCGAGATGCACGTGTCCTCCGAGCATTTCAGCCGTCTCTTCCGGCGCCTGCAGGGGATCCCACCGCAGGCGTTCATCACGCGGACGAAGATCGAAGCGGCGCAGCGACTGCTGCTGACCTCCAGCCACTCGATCGCCCGGATCGCCCGGACCCTCGGCTACGGTTCGCCCTTCTACTTCTCCCGGCAGTTCAAAGCCAAGGTGGGCCTGTCGCCGAGCGAGTTCCGGCGGGGCGTCCGACGCGGGGACCGATGACCGGCGACCCTCAGCGCCCGGCGGCCTGCTCGATCGCGGTGAGTTCGGTTTCGTCGAGCTCGAGCAGCGCCGCGGCCACGTTCTCCTCGAAATGCTCCAGGGACGAAGTCCCCGGGATCACGAGCATCTTCGGGGAGCGGTGGAGCAGCCACGCCAGGACGAGCTGCGCGGGGCTCGAATCGTGGCGCCGCGCGACCCGGCGCATCCGTCCGGAGGTCGCGGTCAGCTCGCCGGCGCCGAGCGGGAACCAGGGGATGAAGGCGATGTCCCGTCGTTCGCAGGCTTCGAGGACGGGCTCCGCATCCCGGTCCGCGAGGTTGTAGCGGTTCTGGACGGACACCACCTCGACGAGCTCGCTCGCGCGTTCGAGGTGCTCGACGGTGACGTTGGACAGCCCGATGTGCCGGATCTTCCCCTCCGCCTGTAGGTCCCGCAGCGCGCCGACCGACTCCTCGAACGGCACCTTCGGGTCGACGGTGTGGAGCTGGTGAACGTCGATGGTCTCCACCCTCAGGCGCCGCAGGCTCCCCTCGCACGCCTCCCGGAGATGCTCCGGGCGGCAGTCGGGCTCCCAGCGGCCCGGGCCGGGGCGGACCAGGCCCCCCTTGGTGGCGATCACCACCTCCTCGGGGTACGGGTGCAACGCCTCGGCGACCACGAGCTCGCTGACCTCCGGACCGTAGCTGTCGGCGGTGTCGATGAAGGTCACGCCCCGCTCCACGACCCGGCGCAGGAGCCGGTGCGCGGCCGGACGGTCGGGGGGATCACCCCAGACCCCGGGCCCGGTGACACGCATCGCTCCGAAACCCATGCGGTTGACGAATCGATCGCCGATCTGGACCCGTCCGGCGCCGGCTGCGGTGCTCTCACTCATCCCTGTATCTGTACCCGTTGGACCCGGCCCCCGGCACATCGGGCATCATCGCTGCATGCCGCTGGTGGAGATCGGGGACGCGGGCGAGGTGCGGATGATCACGCTGTGCCGCCCCGACCGGCTCAACGCGCTCGGACGCGAGATGAGAGAGGCGCTGGAGGACGCGGTGCGCGACACCGCCGAGAGCGATGCCCGGATCGTCGTCCTCCGGGGATCGGGACGGGCGTTCTCCGCGGGCGCCGACCTCAAAGACCCGGATCTACCCGATCCCGGCGCGACCTGGACGGCCCGCCGCCGCGCCGCCGGTCGCTGGGGACGGCTGCTCGACGACATCGAGGCCCTCCCCCAGGTCACCGTGGCCGCCCTGCACGGGCCGGTGGTCGGCGGGGCCGCGCTCCTCGCCGTCGCCTGCGACCTGCGGGTCGCCGCCCCCGACCTCGCGCTGGCGATCCCCGAGGTCGCGCTCGGGATCCCGCTCACCTGGGGTGGGATCCCACGGCTGATGCGCGAGATCGGCGTCCCGCGCACCCGCGAGCTGATCCTCACCGGACGCCGGCTGGGGGCCGATGAGGCACTGGCCTGGGGGTTGGTCCATCGCGTCGGTGAGCCGGACGCCGAGCTGTCGCATCTCCTCGACGAGCTCCGCTCGATGCCGGCGGGGGCGCTGGCCGTTTCCAAGGACGCGCTCCGCGCCCACGGCCGCGCGACGGTGTCCCCGGAAGCCGCGTGGTCGGATCCCGACCTCCTCGACGCCGCCCGGCGCGACCCCGAAGGCGAGGAGGCCCTGCAGGCCTATCTCGAAGGACTCGGCCGATGACGCGATCCCGGGTGGCTCTCGTGACCGGGTGCTCATCGGGGATCGGACGGTCCACGTGCGAGCGGTTCCTGGCCGAAGGCTTCCGCGTCTACGCGACGGCCCGTCGTCCGGAGACGCTGGCCGACCTCGAGCGCGCCGGTGCGCGGGCCCTGCCGCTCGACGTCACCGACGAGGACTCGATGGTGCGCGCCGTGCAGGAGGTTCAGACCGCTGAAGGGGCCGTCGGGATCCTGGTGAACAACGCGGGCTACGGGCTCGAGGTCACCATCGAGCAGGGAGGGATGGACGACGTCCGTCGGCAGTTCGAGACCAACGTCTTCGGGCTCGCCCGCCTCACGCAGCTCGTCCTTCCCGGCATGCGGAAGCAGGGATGGGGCCGCGTGATCAACGTCTCCTCCATGGGGGGCCGGATGGCCTTCCCCGGCGGGGGCTACTACCACGCCTCGAAGTACGCCGTGGAGGCGATATCCGACGCCCTGCGCTTCGAGGTGCGGCCCTTCGGGATCAGGGTCTCGGTGATCGAGCCCGGCATCGTGCTCACGGCCTTCGGCGACACCTCCCGGCAGAACATCCCCCGCGGGAGCGGAGACGACCCGTACGCGGTGTTCAACGAGGGCCTGGATCACAAGATCGCCGACGCCTTCGAGGGCACGCTCGCGAAGCTCGCCTCCTCGCCGGACGCGGTCGCCCGGAGGATCCTGCACGCAGCGACCTCCCGGTGGCCGAAGACCCGGTACCGCGTCGGGGTGGACGCGCGCTCGGTGATCGTCCTCAGGCGCCTGCTGCCGGACCGTGCCTTCGATCTGGTTCTCCGGGCCCAGTTCCCCCACGCCAAGCGCCGTCGCTGACCGGCACGGTCGGTGGTGCGGATTGGGTATCCTTGGCTGTCCCCGGCGGCGTGGCCGAGTGGCTAGGCAGGGGACTGCAAATCCCCGTACGGTGGTTCGATTCCGCCCGCCGCCTCGAAAAGCTGGAAGGGGAGCCGTGCGGCTCCCCTTCCATCGATCAGCCTCGCGGGTTCAGGTTCAGGCGTCCGGCGACTCGTTCACGTAGGCGTCGCAGAACTCCGTGGCGTTCTCGGTGTCGTCCACGAGCTGGACCAAGCCGTGCCGCAACGGAGACGGCTCGGGCAGCGGCTCAGGGCTCCCGGTCAGGAACCGAGACTCCGCGGCGAAGTTCGACAACACCGCTCCGGGCTGCGGGTCACCGAGTTGGGCCATCGGCACGTCGATGACGATACGGCCGGGGGTCCCATCCTCCACGGTCCCGGTGGTTTCCCCGAGCGTGAAGAACTGTTCCCCGCCGGTGACGCTCGGGCCGAGGTACCCGTATGTGAAGATCACCCGGTCCAGCGCCCAGCGGGCGGAGACCCACCGGCGCTGCTGTGGGTCGTCCTCGACGGACTCGAAATCCCACAGCAGATAGAAGATCGAGTTCGGCTGCGGACCGCTGAGCGACGCCACTTCGATCACACCGGTCACGTCGCCCGTGTCGTTGTCGCGGTTCAGCCAGGCCTTCGTGAGGTCGGTGCCCTCGCGGTACACGTCCCCCCATGGCGCCAAGCCCTCGTTCCCCGTGACGACGCCGTTGTAGTCACCGACCGGGTCGACGATGTTCGGGTTCTCCGCCGAGGTCTCGTCGATGTGCAGCGGGCAGCCGAAGTCGTCGGGCTCGTGGTCGGCCGCTGCCGGGACGACTCCCGGTCCGGCTATGAGCGCGGCTGCGAGCAAGAACGGTAGCGCTCTCCTCATGTCCCCTCCTCGGAATTGTGGACGCACACGCCTACCTTCGACGTCTGCGCCCGCATCCCTGCCGGAAGGCGGCGTTAGGCGGAGCGCACGCGCTGGGAGCGCAGCCGCGCCCCCAGCGGCATCCGGAGGCTTCCGGCGGGAGCGGCTGCCGGCAGTTCCCTGAGGAGGCGAGACACCCGGCGGGCCGCACCCTTCGGTACCAGCACGTGACCGGGGGCCGCTGGATGCAGGTGGAGCGACAGATGCTCGGGGTCGGTCTCCACGGCCACCCAGTTCTCGGTGATGAGCCGGGAGGTGTCGGGCTCTCCGAACCCGCACCCTGCAAGCTCGATCCGGACCTCCTGCCAGGTCGACGCGTGCTGTTCGTACAGCTCGCCGGCCAAGACGGCGAACCTGCGTCTGGCCTCCCGGGGCCCGGATGTCTGCTTCCCGATGCGCATGGCGCCCCCCTCCTCGACCTGGTCCTCCCCCCCTTTCTCGGCATGCGGCTGCGCCATCTTGAACGCGCATGGATCCCTCATCCGGGGGTAAGGACCCGGCGACCGATCCGCGGCGACAAGGAGGAAGCCATGTGGGTCATCTTGCTTCTGATCCTGGCCCTGGTCCTCGGGGGCTTCGGGCTGTTCGTCGAAGCCCTCCGGTGGCTGCTGATCATCGCCCTCGTCCTGTTCGTGGTCGGCGCCTTCACCGGATGGCGTGGCCGCGCAGGTGGCAGGCCCGTCTGACGATCCGTCATCGGCCGGGCCCGGAGGTCCGGGCCCGGCCTCCACGACGTGACGCGCAGAACCCCGCATACTTGAGCCCAGGGGGCATGCATGCGGGAGATCCGAGCGGACGCACTCTTGACACCGGACCGCGAGGTCCGACCTGGAGCCATCACCGTCGACGACGACGGATACCTGACCGCGGCCCCCGCATCGACACCCACCGAACCGCTGGAGGGGATCCTTCTCCCCGGGACCATCGACCTCCAGTGCAACGGTACCGGCGGGAGGGACCTCGTCGAGGCCACCGACGAGGCGTTCGACCGGGTGGGGCGGATGCTGTTGGAAGCCGGAACCACCGCCTATTGTCCGACGCTGCCATCGGCCCCCGCTGATTTCTACCCACGCTTCCTGGACGCCGCCGCCGCGGCCCGGACCAAGCCCGGACCACGCATACTCGGGGTCCACCTCGAAGGGCCGTACCTGAACCCGGTCCGCGCCGGCGCCCACGACCCCCGCAACCTCCGGTCACCGGATCTCGACGGGCTCGGCAACCTCCTCGACCGCCATCCGGACCTCGTCCGCCTCGTCACCCTGGCCCCCGAGCTGCCCGGGGCCCTCGAGCTGATCGGCCTGTGCGTCGAGCGGGGCGTGACCGTGGCTCTGGGCCACACCGACGCCACCGAAGAGCAGGCCGCCGCCGCCTTCGAGGCCGGCGCGACGATGGTCACCCACATGTTCAACGCGATGGCGCCCCTCCACCACCGGCAGGTCGGTGTCATCGGAGCGGCCCTGGCCAACCGGGAGGTCGGCTGCTCACTGATCGCCGACGGCTTTCACGTGCACCCGACCGTGGCGACGTTCGCGGCGCGGGCGCTCGGCCCCCGGCGGGGCATCCTGGTCTCCGATGCGGTGGCCCACCCCCGCACGGATCGGCTCGTGGGAGGTTTCTCGCTGCTGGACGGGTGCGTGGCCAACCTGTCGAGCTGGGGGATCCCCTTCCGGGACGCCGTGGCGATGGCCACGGCGACGGCCGCGGACGCCGTCGGCGCCGGCCCCCTCGGCCGCCTCGAGCCCGGCGCTCCCGCGGACGCCGTGCTCTGGCGGGACGGGAAGGTGGCCCAGGTGTGGCTCGGTGGTGAGCCGCTGTGATCCGCCACGTCGAACTCGACCCCGGGACCGCCCCGGCCCTCGCAGCCTTCACACGGGTCGCCGGCGAGTTCGACATGCTCACGACCACGACGGTCCGCCGGGCGATCTTCTCCGACCCCGACCCGCAGATCGTGGTGGGTGTCTACAACGGCGCCCTCGAGGCCGTCGGGGTGGCCGTGGTACGCGACGACCGCGGCTGGATCAAGTTCCTGGCCGTCCATCCGCGGTGCAGGCGACAGGGCATCGCCTCGGGTCTCCTCCAGAGTCTGGAGACGTTCTGCCAGAGCGAGGGAGCCAGGTCGATCGAGATGGGCGCGTGCGCTCCCTACTACGTGATGCCGGGCATCGACGTCCGGTACACGGAAGCGATCTGCTTCTTCGAGGCTGCCGGGTTCGAGCGTCGCGGAGAAGCGGTCAACCTGTCCTGTTCCCTGCGGGATGTGCCCGAACCCGATCGTGGGGTCCGGCCTGCGGAGGAAGCCGACCTCGACGGTCTCCGGTCCTGGGTGACCGACGCCCACCCCAACTGGCTGAACGAGATGGAACGGGCCGTCCGCCTCGGCACCTGCATCGTGCATGAGCAGACCGCGTTCGCCTGCTACGACGTGAACCGCGAGGGCTGGGTGGGCCCCATGGCCACCCACCCCCGTGAGCGGGGCGGCGGGTACGGACGCGCGGTGCTCCTCGGTGCCCTGCACGAGCTCCGGAACCGTGGCCACGAGCGTGCCGAGGTCGCCTGGGCCCAGGAGATCGCGTTCTACGTACGCGCCGTGGGGGCCCGGATCAACCGGGTGTTCTGGTGGTACCGCAAAGCCCTGTAGGCCGAACGGTCAGTCCACGTGGGCGTCGAGCCAGGCGACGATGTCCGCGAGAACCTTGTCCTTCTCCGGCTCGTTGAGGACCTCGTGGTAGAGCCCGTGGTAGCGCTGCACCTGCTTGTCCACCACGACGAGCTCCACATAGACGTAGTCGGCCCCCGAGATGTCGCAGATCTGATCGTGCGCGCCGTGGATGATCAATGTGGACACGTTGATCTGCGGAACCGCGGCGCTCGCCCGCTGCGTTGCCTCCATCGACATCGCCACCAGCTCCGATGGGACGCGGTCGTAGAAGACCAGCTCGTCCTGCTTGTAGGCCTCCACCACCTGCGGGTCGCGTGAGATCAGCTCGGGCGGGACACCCTCCCCGGAGCCCAACGCCTGCAGCACGGCCGGGCCCGGCATCAACGCCGTCCCCGACAGGATCAAGCCGTCCAGCGTCCCTGCCGGCATCTCGGCGACCGCGGGCAGAGCCAGCAGCGTCCCCATGGAGTGGGCAAGCAGGAACGTCTTCTCGTGCGCCCCGGAGGCGCGGGCACAGAACGAGATCACGTCGTTGATGAGCGTCTGCAGATCCCCGCCCATGTCGCCGGGGAACCCGACGGAGCGTCCGTGCCCGCGCAGGTCCGCCGCGTACACCGTGTAGCCGGCCTGGTTGAGGGCCCGAGCGACATGCTCGTAGCGCCCGGAGTGCTCGGCCAGCCCGTGGACGATCACCACGCCCGCTTTGGCGTCGGTTACCGACCATACCTGCTCATGAAGCTCACTCATTGGTCCTCCCGGCTCTCGCGTCCCGCTCTTCCTAGCACGCCCGGGGGCCGTGACGCCCGGCTGGACGAACGGTGCTCAGCCCCCGGCCCCCGGGCCCGAGGTCTCCCTCGCCACCACGGCGAACACGGTGGAGGCGGCGGCCATGGCGGCGGCGTTCGCCACCAGCGCCCAGCCGAAGGACGTCGCGTCGGCGAGCGCCCCGAGGAGCACCGGACCGGCCACGAACCCCAAGTCCCCGGCCGTGCGGTACATCCCCATGGCCACGCCGCGGAGCTCGGGCGGGGCGATGTCCCCGGCGTAGGCGGCGGGGGCCGGACCGGCGAGGCCCGTCCCCACCGCGGCCAACACGGTGGCGGCGACGAAGGCGCCGACGCTCGGCGAGACGGCCATGAGGACCAGGCCCACGGCGGCGACGAACCCGCCGGCGACGATGGCCGGCTTGCGTCCGAAGCGGTCGCTCACGACCGCCGCGGGCGCGATGAGGACGAGGCCGACGACGGCGGCGGCGGTGAACACGCCGCCGAGGGCCCCGGCCGTCAGGCCGAAGCGCTCGGCCCCCATCAGCGGCATGATCGTCCCGCGACCCCCGGTCCGGATGGAGAAGATGACGGCCGTGATGGCGGCTATGGCGACGAAGTCGGCGGAGAGCGCGAACCGGACCCATGCGCGACGACGGGGCGCGGAGCCTCCGTCCTGCGGGACGACCACCAGGGCCGGATCTCCCTCCGCCGGCGGGACCGACGGGGCGTGGTGGGGATGGTTCGTCTCCGGCAGGCGCAGGACGGCGTAGGCGGCCGCCCCGAGCGCGCCGACACCGACGACGAAGAACGGCACCCGCAGCCCGAAGGCCTCGCCCACGAGCCCGCCGATCGCCGGGCCGAGGGTGACGCCGACGAGGAGCGCGCCCTGGTTCGTCCCGAGGAACCGCGCGCGGTTGCGCGACGTCGAGATGTCGACGAGGTACAGGTACGCGCCGGTCATGTACATCGCCGAGCCGGCCCCCGCGACGAACCGCCAGGCGAGGAGCTCGTAGATGCCGGGCGCGAGCCCGGATCCGAACATCCCGACGCTGGTCACCAGCGGCCCGCCGACGAGCAACACGCGCCGGCCGTGACGGTCCGACAGCATCCCGGCCGGGATGTTCACGACGAGCCGGGCAAGCCCGAAGATCGTGAGGGTCATGCCCACCATGGCCGTCCCCACACCGAAGGCCGCCGCGTACAGCGGCAGGACGGGGACGACGACCCCGTGTCCGGCCATGACGATCATCGTCGCCACGCTGATCGCGAGCAGCCGCTCATGCTCGCGCACCCGACCCACCACCCCGCGCAGCGACTCCACCACCGAACC
>CAZLKN010000067.1:0-14894 GCA_964560135.1 uncultured Actinomycetes bacterium
ACATGCAGACCCGAATAGGTGGCCCGGGGAGAGCCCGAAGTGTCGACGAAGGTGATCGAATCCCCCTGCCGAAGCGCGAGAAGGTCCGTCGAAAGCTCGACCTCGAGCCTGAGGTCACCCTCACCCGTCGGGCGAGACGGAACCGTGAACCCCTGCTCGATCCCCTCCGAGTGCGGCACATACCACTCCACGAGACCCCCCGGATAGGCGAGCGTAAGCTCACCCGCGGAACCCGCAACCGAAGGAAGGCCGGGAGAATGCAGCTCCGCCCCCCTGCCCAGAGCAGCCAAGCCCATCTCAATCCTCCAAGCACCGGTAGCAGGAGTGACGCGGACCCCACCGGGCCAAGCCGCGGCCTCCAGGCCCGCGGAGGCAAGCACCGGCTCGGGAAGGGCAGGGACGGCCCCCGCGGACGGCGTCAGGAGACTGGCCACGAGCAAAGCTGCAACGAGAACGGGTAGGCGGTGCGGGCACATCGTATTCCCCCCACTTGCTCGGAATGCCTTCAGGCCAGCACTTCGCCCCAGGGGAGCGGAGTCCTGCCCCCCCCTACAGCGGGCACGCAGGCCAAGATCGCGCCGTGGAGGATCAACCGCTCCACGCGATCAGGATGAGCGGCGGCGTACAGCAGGGACATCGGGGCTCCTTCAGAGAAGCCGATCAACGTGGCCGACGTGCTGCCGACGGCGTCCAGTACCGCTGTGATGTCGTCGGTTCGGCTATCCAGATCATGCGGCCCGTTCCACGGATCGCTCAGTCCGACGCCCGCCCGGTCGAACTCGATCAGTCTCCCGATCGAACCCAGGCGCTCATAGAGACGGAGCAGTGGCGGGAACTCCCAATTGATCTCCAGGTGGGAGATGAAGCCCTCGGGGCGCCTTGCGTATCGGGTCTCTGGAACCGAAGCCAGGTTCCAATCGCAGCCGGATCCAAGGCCTCCGCCCTGCCGCCTCCGTTCAGGCGGGCCATGCGCCGGCGCACACCACGCGTCGTTGGGCGCGACTGCCCTGAAACGGGCAGGGAGGAGATCGGTTTCGCGGCGTCGAATACCGGCTCACACGGCTCATTTGGTGCATTGGGGGGGAAGTGACGTGGGTTTCGACGCGAAGCGGTACATGGCGCGGCGAGCGGTCAGCGTCGTTGCCATGGTCGGTCTGCTCAACCTGGCCCCCGCTGGGGGTGGAGGCACTTCGGCCGTCGCCGCCGAGCCGCAGCCCGTCGACTGCTCCGTGTCGACCATCTACGTCTCGCAAAACGTCTTCGTCGACGGAAGGATCCATACCCAGCTCTTTAAGCTCGAATACGGCAGCGGCTCGAACAGCTTCACCGCCGTCGGAGACCCGTACTCTGACGGCTACAACGCGCTCGGGTTCAACAGCGACGACAACTTCTTCTATGCCGTCGACAAGAAGAGCCAGGTGATCCGAATCGATGCCACCGGAGCGGTCACGGGGCTGGGCGCGACGACTCCCGGCCTCCCCGCGGACCGCAATGGTGTGAACAACAGCGGAGCCTTCGACTCCAGCGGCGTGTTCTACGTGGGGTCGAGCCGGACCCAGGCCAAGGACAAGCTGCAAGTGATCGATGTCACGGACATGACGAAGAGCGTCGTCCAGCTCATCGAGGCCAGCACTGGCGAACCGGTGAGTGTCAGGCTTCCCGCCGACTACAGCTTCGTGGGGAGCAGCCTGTGGGGCTACGTCGACAAGAGGTTCGTCCGGGTCAATCCAGTGTCGGGCGTGGTCGACAGGTTCGTTGACGACGATGATCTCCTCCCCGCCAACATCACTGCGGGGGCCGCCTGGACCTATGCCAATGGCAACCTGGGACTGGGTATCAACGAGACCGGCAAGGTCAACCAGATCGAGATCTCGGATCCCGACGGCCCGTCACCCACGTTCACACTCGTGTCGAAGACGAGTGGTCCGACCTCGACGGGTAACGACGGCACGACCTGCTCGGGTCCGCCTGCCGACCTCGGCATCACCAAGTCCGGTCCCGCGATCGCCCGCGCTGGCGATCAGATCTCCTGGACGCTGACGGTCACCAATCACGGACCCGGCATCAGCTCGGGCTACGTGGTCACGGACGACGTACCGGCCTCGGTGACCGGCCTCAGCGCGGAGGGGCCGGCCGGTGGCGACTGCGACATAGTCGGCAACGAGATCACATGCACCGGCAACGTCGTGCCGGTTGGTGACTCCAACACGATCACCATCACCGGGACAGTGCCGTCCACGCCCTCGGTGTCCATCGAGAACACGGCGACGGTGCTTGGCAACGAGGCCGATGAGGAGCCGGCCAACAACACGTCATCGGCAACCACCACGGTGTTCATGGAGCGCTGTCGTGCCACTGCGGTCGCCGTCGGCGCCCAAACCTTCGGGACGGCCAACAAGGCCGAGGATCCGTGTGGGGCGGACCATCAGGCCGAGCTCTCCCACGGCGCACAGCCGGGCGCGATGGTCGCCGCCGAAGCGATCAGCGGCGAGACCCAGAGCGCGCCCCCATCAGCGTCGGCCGAGGCTGATGTTGCTGTGGCGATGATCGACATCCCGTCGTCGGTCTCGATCGAGGCCTCGTCACTGCACAGCTCGGCATCGCTCGTCGTTACCTCGTGCGTCTCGCCGCAGATCACGGCCGAGTCGAGCGTCGGCAGTTTGACCATCAACGGCACTCCCGTGAGCGCCGGCGACCAGCCACTCACCATCCCAGTGGCATCGGGCTTCGTGCACCTCAACCACAAGGTGGTCTCCGGTGGCGCCGTGATCCAGCGAGCGCTGTTCCTGGACCTGCCCGGTACCAGCAACGATGTGATCCTCGCCGAGACGACGGTCGGCGTGGTCTGCTGAGCCGCCGCGGGCCCAACGGATGTTCCTCATCGCAGCACTCGGCACATTCGTGGCCCATGCCCGCCGGGAGCCCGGCACCCGTCTGTACACGTCGTGGCGGTACGTCGAACGAGCGACGGAGTTCCTGCACCTGATGGAGTTCGAGAACGCGGACGCCGAGCGGGCCCACGCCACCAGCGACGCCGTGAAGGTGTTCACCGACACGCTCTACCCGATGTGCACCGAGCCGCCGGTATTCGACGCGTGGGAGACCGTGGAATGACGGTCGACGTGCGTACCGAGATCGAGATCACACGGCGGCGGGCCGAGGTGGCCGCGTACGCCACCGACCCGGACAACGCCACGGCCTGGTACGAGAACATCCACGCCGTCGAATGGAAGACCGAGGGCCCGCTGGACGTCGGCTCCCGGATCGCCTTCGTGGCCCGCTTCCTCGGACGCCGACTGGCCTACACCTACGAGGTTCGGGAGCTCGTCATGGGTGAGCGATTCGTCATGTCCACCGCCCAGGGGCCGTTCCCGATGGAGACCACCTACACCTGGGAGGACACCGCCGACGGGGGG
This sequence comes from uncultured Actinomycetes bacterium, assembly GCA_964560135.1. Taxonomy (GTDB): domain Bacteria; phylum Actinomycetota; class JAICYB01; order JAICYB01; family JAICYB01; genus CAZLKN01. Next base: position 3,417 of record CAZLKN010000067.1, read on the forward strand.
ACGAGGATGACGCTACGCAACCGCGGCAAACCCTCGGGATTCTCGAAGCTGGCCGCACCGGCCATGGCCGCGGCGATGCGCCGCGCGAACCGCAAGGACCTGTCCCGACTAAAGACGCTGCTGGAGTCCCGTACGGGTTGAAGCCGCTCCAGGCTCGGGACGCCTCACCCTCGAGGGGACAGACCTCGCGGAGACTCGGCTGCTGAGCCGACGGACGCAGAAACACGTCGGTCACTGGGCCGGTGTCGTGGCCTCCTGGCATACTCTTTTTGATATGATGGCTGAGCAATGGGAAGTCCGCTTCTACGAGCACACCAACGGCAGCGAGCCGGTCAAGAAGTGGCTAGACGAGTTGGCGAAGACCACGCCGACCGAGTACGCGCGTGCCCGACACCACATCGATCTGCTCGAAGAGTTCGGACCGTTCCTCTCCGAGCCCTACACGCGACAGCTCAAGGGCAAGCTGAGGGAGCTGCGACCCGGACCATGGAGGGTCACCTACTTCGCCGACCCGCAGCGACGGATGATTCTGCTCACCAGCTTCCGAAAGAGGACCAGGACCACACCGCGATCCGAGATCAACAGAGCCGAAAGGCTCATGAAGGACTGGGTTGATCGGATGAGAAAGGACACCAGATGACCACGTGGCAGGAGCACAAGCGCAAGCGGCCCCTCACCGGCGCGGCAAAGAAAGCCTACGAGACCGAACGTGAAGCGATGGGCGTCGGGTACCTCATCCTCAAGGCCAGGACCTCAGCCGGACTAAGCCAAGACCAGCTCGCCCGAAAGATCAAGACCTCGCAGCCCACGGTCGCCAGGTGGGAGTCGGGTGCACAGGTCCCAAGCGTTCGATCCCTGATGAAGATCGCCAATGCAACCGGGTTCGAACTCGCAGTTGGCCTCAAGCAACCCGGGACTCGGAGCGAAACGTTAGAGGTCTTGGAAACCCTTCAGCCGAATGGCCCGCGAGCCAAAGGTCGAATCGTGCGGGAGGCGGCCGGTTGACAATGGCTGTGGCGGGCAATCTCGGGGCCTCGGTTCTCGACCTGGCGCGTGCGACCGGTTCGCCGCGTCGTCACGCCGGGGAGTCCGAGGCCGTCCCCTATTCGCCGGATCCCGCTCCCCGACCTACGCGTACTGGGAAGGCTGGCCATCCGACAGGGGGCCGCCCGTCAAAGGTCGCGCGGGTAGCGTGACGGCCCAGCAGCCCATCGCCGGGCAGCGCGTCACAGCGTAGCGGCCGCGCCCAAGCAGGCCACCGGCGACAACCAGAGCTTCCTCGCTGAATTAGGAGGAGCCGGGGATCCTCCGGCTTTGACGAAGGTGCCGGGCCCGCGCGGCGATGGTATCGTCCCGGGCCTGGTTCGCCTCCTCGATGCTTCTGAATCGCTGGACCCCGCGTGCCGGCGCGGGCGGCGCCAGCAGCGTCGACCGCCGCCACAGGGCTCGGATTCGGTCGAACAGCCCAGGACCGCCCTGTCGGTGAAGCAGCGCGTCGCGCGCTGCGTCCAGGTCACGGAAGCGTTCGACGGACACCGTCAGCCCTCCTCGAACCCGAAGACCCGGCGAAGCGCTTCAGCGTCCGCACGATCGACGGGCCTCACCGCTTCGCGCTTCATCTCTTAAAGCGTAGCGGGTGACGCGACACGGACCTGGACGCCTTCCACCGTCAGGGTTTCGACCTGGAGATCATCGAAAGCGACCGTCTCGCCCAGGCGACTCACGAGATCGATCACGAAGTCCTCGCCCGGAGGCCCGTAGCGGACCACGGGGTAGTCGCCGGCGAGATCCTCCACCGAGATGAGTTCGATCTCGGGATCGTCCCACAGCGTGCTGAGCGCGTCGCGGAGCCGCGCGATGTTCGTTTCGTCGGCTCGGACGAACAGGTCGACGTCCTCGGTGGCCCTGACGATGCCGTGTAGGTTCAGAGCCACCGCTCCGACCACGACATAGTCGACGTCATGCTCCGCCAGGGCCGCGAGGAGCGCAAGTGTGCGGTCGAGTTCCACCCGGGTATCGTCCCGGCCGAGCGAACGTCCTGCAACCCGCTGGGTTTCACGGTCCTGATGCCCGCGCCTGTCACGCGCCGGTCGGCTGCTCATCGTTTGGTGAGGAACACGTCAGCCCTCCCTAAGAGGCGAAGGCGAGGTAGAGCCAGCCAGTGGGCCCGTCAGCGGTCCGAGTAGCAGTCGGCTCTCACCCCGAGACGAGGTTCGCTCCTGCTCGCTCCCAAGCCGCGACGAGCTCCCCGGAAGCGAATGTCGCCAAGAAGTCGGCAAATGTGTACCGTTAACGGGAAAGGAGGTGTACCACTCATGGAGGTAGGCATGAGAGAGTTTCGAGACCATCTGCGCCGCTGGGTCGACGCCGTAAAGGAAGGCCAAGAGGTGACCATCACCGAGCGCGGCCGGCCTGTTGCGCGGCTCATCGACGCCTCGGCCCCTAAGCCCTACGACCGGCTCGTCGCCGAAGGAGTCATCACCCCCGCCCGCAAGCCGCGCCGGCCCGACTCCTCCTACCGGCGCGTAAAGACGAAGGGGACCGTCTCGGACCTCGTGCGCGAACAGCGTAGGTGAACACCTACTTCGAGACCTCGGCGCTCATCAAGCTTCTGATCGCCGAGGAAGGCACCGATGATGCCGCCCGAATCTGGGATGCGTCTGACCTGATTGCCACGAGCCGGCTTACGCATCCGGAGTCGCGGGCCGCCCTCGCCTCCGCTCGGAGAGCCGGGCGTGTGTCCGATAGTCAGTTGAGAGTTGCCAAGGATGCTCTGGACGACCGCTTCCAGGGAGTAGAAGTCATCGAGATCACCAACGAGATCGCCCGCCTCGCTGGGGATCTCGCCGAGAAGCACCGCCTTCGCGGCTACGACGCGGTCCACCTTGCCTCCGCCCTGACCTTTGCCGGCGATTCCGTCCTCGTGAGCTGGGATCGAGACCTCGTCGAAGCAGCACGAGCGCTCGGGCTCAGTCCCGCAGGCCTCGTGGACTGACCTTGCGGGTGGCGTCGCCGAGAGCGTGAAACACACGGTCCGGTTGCGCAACTCCGCGCGAAAGGGTCATGTGATCGCTGGTAGCGTGGCCATGACAGCAGACGCTGGCAGGAGTCAAGCGAATCGAGCTGAACGCAGATGGACGCGCACACGTGAGTCGATCCGAGATTCGCTACGCGACCAGCACCGGAGGGGTTGACGTCGCCTATCAGGTCGTAGGTGACGGCCCGGTTGACCTTGTCTTCGTGTCCGGGTTCATCACGCACCTCGACATGTCCTGGGATCTCCCACACTTCGCCTGGCTCACGGAACTCGACGGACTAGCCCGCGTCATCACCTTCGACAAGCGCGGGACGGGGCTGTCCGATCGCTCCCTGGGATTCGGGAGCCTCGAGGAACGCGCCGACGACATCCGTGCCGTCATGGACGCTGCCGGCTCCGAGCGCGCCTTCCTGCTCGGGGTCTCCGAAGGGGGGCCCATGGCTATCCTGTTCGCAGCATCGTTCTCGGAGCGGGTGCGGGGCCTGATCCTCTACGGCACCTTCGCAAGGTTCAGCTGGGCCGAGGATTACCCGTTCGGTTCCTCGATCGATCACCACGAGCCCCTGCTCGACGCCATCGGAACCCATTGGGGCTCCGGCATTGTGTTCGGGAACCTCATCCAGAACGCACCGGACCCCGTGGCAGCGCAGCGGCTCATCGCCCGATTCGAACGCAATGCCTGCACCCCACGCATGGCCGTCGAGATCATGCGGCGGAACTTCGAGATCGATGTGCGCACCACGCTTTCGACCATCAGCGTGCCCACCCGCGTGATCCACACCAGCGGTGACCCCATCATGCCGGTGAGCTGGGGCCGCTACCTCGCCGACCACATCCCGGGCGCGACGTTCGTCGAGATCCCCGGCAACTTCCACGCGTCGTGGCTGCCCGAAGAGGTGGCCCCGTGGCGCGACGAGGTGATCGCGTTCCTCAACGTCGGCGGCGCGCCTGCCCGCCCGGCCAAACGCGTTCTGGCCACCGTCCTGTTCACCGATATCGTCTCCTCCACGGAACTCGCCGACCGCATGGGAGACGACGCCTGGCGCACCCTCCTCGACCAACACGATCGGACGACGAACGCCGAGATCGAGCGTTTCGGCGGCCGCCTGGTGAAGTCGACCGGCGACGGCGTGATGGCCACCTTCGAGGGACCCGGACGGGGAATCGGCTGCGCCCGTGCCCTCACCGAAGCCCTCCGGCCCCTGGGTGTGCACATCCGCGCCGGCGTCCACACCGGGGAGGTCGAGGTGCGGGGAGACGACCTCGCCGGGATGGGCGTGGTGATCGCCCGGCGCATCTGCGATCTTGCGCAACCCGACGAGCTCCTCGTGTCACGGACCGTAAAAGACCTCGTCACCGGCTCAGAACTCGAACTCGCCGATCGCGGCAGTCACTCGCTCAAGGGGCTAGATGAGAAATGGCAGATCTTCGCTGCCTGATCGAACCGAAGTGACGCCTCGTGCATAGGCCTACGAAGACGTAGGATCAAGAAACAAGAAGTGCCACACCGAGCACGCCGGTGTGACACGCGGACCCCAGACTCACGATATGGCGCGCCCCCGGGCGAACCCCCGGCCGATCTCGGCGGTCATCCCCCGTCCCATAGGAGAACGCCCCACTCCTACGGGCGGCGGCGTCTGGCTTCGGACGGACTCCCCCCGAGCGCCGCTCTTAGATGCGCGTCCGCCGGAACGGTCCGGTCACCTCGTAGGTGATACCGAGACCGGCACCGCGCTGCGAGCTGAAGTAGAACCGTTCGCCCGCTGGGTCGAATGCCGGACCCGCAAGCTCCGAGCCGGCGTGCTCGGGGCCGGTCACCCGCAGCAAGGGAGCCATCGTACGGTCCGGGGTGATCATGACGATCTCCAGGTCCCCGGGGTCCTCGGCCACGAAGACATCCCCGGAGTGCGCGGCCACGTGGATGTTGTCCACCCCGTGCAGGATCGGATCCGGGGTAAGGGTCTTGTCATAGACGAGCTCGAGCGCCTCGTTCCCGCAGTGGTAGGCCCACACCCGGTCGTCGCGCTTCGTCGTGAAGTACACGAGGTCGTCGTCGAACCACGTCCCCTCCCCACCGCGGAACACGGTGGCCTGGGGCACCTGGAACCGTGTCCAGCGACTGGGGTCGGGCACCTCATGCCAGACGACCTCACTGTTCCCGAACCCGTCAAGCACGGCCTCAAGGTTGCGGATCTCAGCCGCCTCCAGCACCCCCGACGACAGGTCACCGGGGCGGTCGGGGGTGAACCGGTAGAAGAGGCCGTCCGCCTCGTCCTCGGTCTGGTAGACGTGCCCACGCACGGGGTCCACGGCGGCGGCCTCGTGCTGGAAGGTGCCCATCGCCGGGCGGGGCTCCCCTAGCGGGAGGGCCCCGAACGGATCGCACTCCCACGTCATCCCAAGGGGGTGCTCCTCGCACGACAGCCACGTTCCCCACGGGGTCGGCCCGCCGGCACAGTTGACGCGGGTGCCGACGAGGATCGGGTAGGCGGCCACGATCCGGGCATCGGCGTCGAAGCGGATGGCGCTGGCCCCGCCCGCGACTTGGGTCTCGCTGTTCGAGACGTAGACCCATCCGCCATCGGACGCGGGGAAGGTCGCCCCGCCGTCGGGGAAGTCGTGCCAGGGGTACAGCGTGCCCTCCACGAGCTCACCCGAGCGAGCGATGATCCGGGAGCGGAAGCCTTCGGGGAGCATGATTCCGTTGTCGTCGGGGGCCAGGAGCTGCCCGTAGGGGCCTTCCTCGGTCTGTGCCGGCTGGGCGAGAACCTGGCGGACCATTCCCGGGCCGAGCATGAACGCCCCAACGGTGACGATGCCGGACCGTAGGAAGTCTCGGCGTTCCATCGGGCGACCAGGCATGACCCCTCCTCGTTCCTCCCGACGATGTCTTCGCTCAGACCCTTACGTGCAGGCGTTGGAGCCGGCCTGGAAACAGACGTTGTCGAAACGAACCTGACCCGCCGAAACGTCCTCCATGTGACCGAGGAACAGCACGGCCTGGTGAGCGCTGTCCGGCGCCGTGAAGTCCCAGTTGAACCGCTCCCACCGGACCTTGTTCGAATCGGTTTCCAGTTTCGGAACCTCGTGCCGGACGAAACCAAGTGGTCCGCCGTTCGCGTCCAGCCAGCGGACCCCGAAGAACGCGCCCGATCCGACGCTGACGGATTCGTGTTCGATATCAACCTTGAAGTTGTACGTGCCCCCGGACACGGCGATGGGCAACGTCGTGCGCCACGCCGGGTCCACCGTGTACGCGCGTGCGGCGGTCTTCTTCGCGTCGCTGACGGGTTCGAGACCGACACAGGGACCGGCGTCACAGACGCTTGGCTTGCCCGACGCGGCACTGGAAATGGCCAGGAGTCGGGGGAGCGCGCCGCACGTACGGGTGCGCCCGCCAAGGCCGATCACGTCGGCGCGGACGTCAGCGTAGTCGAAGAAGCCCGCCGAGCCCTCGAAGATCCACCCATCGGGCAAGCCGGGCTGGATGACCAGTCCGTGCAGGGGTCCCTGCTGCCCGTTCACCGAGCCTTCGGTCACGGCGAGCTGAAAGCAGGGGTTAGGGGCGAGGTTCGTGGAGGCAGAGGCCGGTGCCGGCAGGCCCAGTAGCCCCGCGGCGAGCACGGGAAGTGTCATCGCGGCCGCTCTACGGACGGTCCCGTGCGTGCTGGCGAACATTGGAACACCCCTCGTCGTCTGCTCGTGTTCGTTCGGGTACCCCTTCGACTCGCGGCGTCAATATCCTGCGCGAGGTGGAGATCCGGGTCCTGGTACGCAGCGGTGCGATGATTACCTCACGGGTGCGGGGGGCCGGAAGATGACGACGCAGTATCAACTCTCCAAGCTAGCGGTAGGCGGTAGCCTGCAGCTCGTAGAGGTGGGCGTAGAGCCCGCCGCGCTGCAGCAGGTCCTCGTGGGCGCCTTGGTCGACGACCCTGCCCCCGTCGAGCACGACGATGTGGTCGGCCATCCTCACCGTCGAGAACCGGTGCGAGACGAGGATCGTGATGGATCCCCGGCCTTCCGCCACCTCGCGGGTGGCCTCGGCGTACCGCTGGAACAGCGCGTATTCGGCTTCGGCGTCCAGCGCCGCCGTCGGCTCGTCGAGGATGAGAAGGAGCGGCTGCCGTCGCATCAGGGCGCGGGCGATGGCAAGCTTCTGCCACTGCCCGCCGGACAGCTCGGCGCCATCGGAATGCGTCTTTCCGAGCTGGGTTTCGAGGCCGTGCGGGAGGCGCTGGAGGATGTCGAGACCACCCGCGCGCTCCACCGCCGAGACGATCGCCGTGTCGTCGGGGATCTGCGGCAGGTGGCCGATGCCGACGGCCTCGCGGAACGGGAACTCCGGGTGGGCAAAGTCCTGGAAGGCGGCGGAGGTTCGTCCGCGCCACTGGTCGGGGTCGATGTCCGCGAGATCCGTCCCGTCGACGAGAACCCGGCCCCCGGTGGGGACGTACATGCGAAGGAGCAGCTTCACGAGGGACGTCTTTCCTGCGCCGTTCTCCCCGACGATGGCGACGGTCTGTCCGGCCGAAAGATCCAGGGAGACGTCGTGGAGCACGCGCTGCTCCGTCCCCGGATACGTGAACGACACCCCGTCGAGCCGGATGCCCGACCCGAGTCGTTCCGGTACCGGGAGGGGTCGGGCGGGACGGTCCTGGTGCTCCCGTCCGTAGTCCTCGAGCCACAGGTAGTTGTCCACGGCCTGCAGGGCCGAAGCGATCTCGCCGGCGCCCGACACGGCCTGGGCGACCTGTCCCCGGATCTGGCTGGCGAGCGTGAGCACGAGCAGAACGTCCCCGGGCGTGCCGGCGCCATGGACGGCCCGGACGACCGCCACGACGATGGCGCCGACGAACCCGATGGCGAAGACGAGCCAGCCTCCGAAGGTGACGGCGAGCGATGCGAGCTGGGCACGGATCTCTCGCCGTCCGACCTCGCGCCACAGGCTCCCGGCTCGTTCGTCGATCTCCTCGGCCGTCCCGAAGGCGTGGATCTCCTTCGCCGCGGCCGGGTTGGTGCTGAGGTCGTGCAGGTGCGCCTCCAAGCGGGCCTGCTCGGCATTGACCATGTGCGCCGACCGCAGAATGGTCTGGCTTCGCTTCGTCAGGAAGAACGAGGGGACGGCGAAGACCGGCAGCAGCATGAGCGCTGGATGGACCGTGGCGAGGACGACCACGGAGACGGCCACACCACCCATCGCAGCCAGGGCCCGTCCCACGGCGAACAGCGCGCTGTGCATCGATCCCATGTCGCGCTGCAGCATCTGGACGCGGTCGAGGTAGTCGGACCGCTCGAGGTGCTGCAGGCCGGGGACGCCCATGACGAGCGAGAGCATGCGCCGGTACAGCAGCATCGTGGCCTTCTCGCTCGTATCGCCGTCGATGTTGATGCTGATCCGGCCGCCGACGCCGGCGATCGTCTGGCTGAGGACGATGACGGCGACCGCGACGAGGACGGTCCGCGTCGAGCCCGAGATCGCGCCGTCGAGCAGGTCACGCATCGCATAGGACAGGATCGGCGCGCTCGCGGCCGTGAACGCAATGAGGGCGAAGGTGAAGACCATCGTGCCGGGAGCAGCCTTCCAGCCGACGGCGAGGAGCAGGCGGATCCTGGGGAACCTCATGCGGGCGCCTCCGCCGAGCCCCGCTCGGTGAACCGCTCCGCCTGGAGCCGGAACATGCGGGCGTACCGTCCCTCTGCCGCGAGCAGCTCCTCGTGCGAGCCGTCCTCGACGATCGTCCCCTTGTCGAGGACGACGATCCGTTCGGCGCGCCGGACGGTGGAGAACCGGTGGGAGATGAGGATCATCGTTCGGTCCCGAGCGTGGTCAAGGAGGCCGGCGAACAGCTCGAACTCGGCGCGGATGTCGAGGTTCGCCGTCGGCTCGTCGAGCACGAGGATCTGGGCGCCGGTGCGCGACGCGTACAGGGCCCGGGCCAGCGCGAGACGCTGCCACTGTCCTCCCGAGAGCTCGGCGCCGTCCGCATAGGACCGCGACAGCATGGTGTCCCACGCCTGCGGCAGTCCCTCGATGATGTCGAGGATGCCTGCGTCCTCGGCTGCACCGAAGAGATCGGGATTCGACGCCGCGCTCAGCGAGACGTTGTCACGGGCGGACAGCTCGTAGTGGACGAAGTCCTGGAATATCACGGCCAGCTCGCGCCGCCACCCGGCGACATCCAGGAGCCGCAGGTCGACGCCGTCCACGGTGATCCGACCCGACGTCGGCTCGTAGAGGCCGGCCAGCAGCTTGATCAGCGTCGTCTTTCCGGCCCCGTTCTCGCCGACGATGGCCAGCGCCGACCCGCGGCGGATCTCGATGGAGAGGTCCTCGAAGACCGGAACCGAGGAGCCGGGATAGACGAAGCTCACGCTCTCGAACCTGACGACCTCCCAGGCCTCCGGGACCGGACGCCATTCCTCGGGACGCTCGGCCAGCCGCTCCACACGCTCGAGGGCCGCCACCGCAGGCAGGCCGTGCTCGACGGCCAGCACCTCGAACCCCACGGCCGAGAGCGCGAACATCGCGAACGTGGCGCGCAGGTACGCGGCGAGCTCGCCGATGGACACCGCGCCGCCGAGCCCCGCCAGCCCCAACGCCAGGAGCGGTACGCCGTAGGTCAGCACGGCGATGACGAAGGTCGACTTCTGCTCCAGCATCAGCTTGCGCCGCGCCGCCCACACCGGCGCGTAGCCGTCCCGGTAGCACTGCTCGTGCCGGTCGGTCAGCCAGTCCGAGAGCCCGAACACCCGCACCTCCTTGGCCGCGGCCGGCGACGTCGCGAACTGCGACACATACGCCGTCTTCCGAAAGGCGGGCATCTGCCCCATGTGCAGATCGATCAGGCGCATCCACTTCCGGCGCAGCCAACCCCGCGTCCACACGATGGCCACGAGCAACGCGATGGCCAGAACGACCGAGAACCGCGCCAGCACCGCCCCGGACGCGACACCACCCACGAACCGCGCGATGAGGACGAGCTGTCCTGCGGCGCCGGCCCCGATCGACCCCTGCCCCGTCCCGGCCACGGCTGCATGCACGTCGTTGCGAACGGACTGGTCCTCCAGGTGCGCGATGCCCCGGGGAGCCAGGACGGCCGACCGGACACGCGACCGGACGCCGCCGTCCACGCGCCGCTGCACCGCCGTCTGCAACGGCGCATTCAACTGGCCCATGAGCTGCTCCGCGACCAGAAGACCGGCGACGAGGACGAGCGGACCGGTGACCGCGGCGAGGTTCGCTCCCGAAATCCCGAACTGTTCCGCCACGCGGGCCACCAGGAGCCCCGCAGCCAGCGCGGACAGCGCCGGAAGGAGATACGTGAAGGCAAGCCCGCCACAGAGGGCCGCGACGAGGGGAAGGCCCGCGGCCCGAAGATGCGCGAGCAGACGCAAGCGCGACAGAACCACCTCACCCATGCCCCGCGCGAACGTCCCCATCACGTCGCCTCCCTAAGCAACTCGCACGCACACCATAGGCTGTGCAGCGGTTCTGCCGTATCCGTACGGACGGCGCGCTCAGTGCATCAGGGCTCCAGATTGGAGTGCCCTGAGTTGACACCCGAAAGCCGCAGGCTTGTGACCTGCGGCTTGTGGGGGTTCGGTACTCGTGCCTCGCTTTGGCTTCGGTAGTTATGCCACACCGGTGTTCCTCCAGGGGTTTGCCGTTGGGGTAACCCAAGGCACCGTGCTCTTTGGCCTTGTCGTGGCGGGAGCGGTGGGTGCGGACCAGGGAACCGTCCACGGTGATCTGCAACGGTCGGGCCGTGCCGGTGGGTGGTGATGCCCTCGAGGGGGCCGGGGATGCGCTCGGCGTTCTGCGCGGGGAACCGGAAAGGGGGGTCCCCCAGGGCTGCTGGGCGCACCCGCTGCGTAGGATGAAATGCGTGAGGGAGGACCCGCGGGAGCCTCGTGATCTTGAGCCTCGTGATTCCGATGAGAACGAGGAGGAAGATGAGGCGTACTCGTCACGGGCGTATGACGAAGCTATGGACTACTGGGAGAAGTTCGAAAGGCTCGGCCCAGTAGGACCTCCGCCGGATCGGTTGGACAGGCCGAGCGGCGTGCCGACGCCCGTTCCGTGTGCCCGCTGCGCCACGCCTACCGTCCGGTACCGGTACGTCGACGTGCCCAACGGGTTCGAGCAGCCGCCTGAGAGTTGGGTGGACGACTAGTCACTAGGTCGGCGCCGGCTGGGGATACCCGTCTGTGATGAGTGTTCATCGAGAGTGCGGCCTGCATTGAGGGATGCGACGCTGCGGTTCGAGGATCTCTAACGCGCGCTATTCTGGGCTTGCTTCGGGTTCGTGGGTGCTCCCGCTCTGGCGAGTGTACATGCGTCGGTCTCTGTCCCAGCCTCCAAGCAGGGGGCCCGAGGGGGTTCTAACGAGTGGCCCTGTTGCGCCGACGGACGAGGTGCTCGACCATGGACCCATGAG
>CAZLKN010000068.1:0-14474 GCA_964560135.1 uncultured Actinomycetes bacterium
TCCTCACATAGCGGCCAGCGTCGGAACGCTCCAACCCCCGCGCCACCTTCACCCTGGCCATACGCTCCAAGGAGCCGATCCGAAGATCCTCGTTGCCCACCTCGCTGGCCAGACACTCCACCCACGCGCCGTCGGTCCCAGGCTCCGCCAGCACCCGCAAGGCCGCCACCTGATCACAGGAGACCTCCCCCCGGCCATAGGCGGCTGCCAGCTCCGGCAGGTCGCGAAGCTCGGACGCCTCCCTGACCCACGCCCTCGCCGTCCGCACAGACACCTGGCTGCGAGACGAGATCATCGCCACCAACGACACCGGCGGATAGTCGTCCAACAGCCGGGCCACCGCAGCGATCCGAGCCACATGAGCCCGCCGCGCCTCGGCGTCCAGCCGATCGAAATCCTCGAATGTAGAACTCATGTTCGCATTCTAGAGGATGGCAGTGACACGCATTCTTTAGCCGCCGAGGGGTTGCTGCGGTGGCGAGCGACCGTGGGGGCTACATCCTTCTCGGCTATGCGGTGACCCTTGCGTCGGCCATCGCCGCGGTGGCAGCGTGTCACCTGAACATCGGATGAGGGGAGGGGCGACATATGAGGACCTGCTACATCATTGCGTTCCTGCCTCTGGCGGCCTGGGTCGTGTTGGGCGGCCTGTGGCTGTTCCGGGACGACTTCCGGGCACGGCTTGGCGGTAGCCGCGCCGAGGTATCACGGTAAAATCCGCCTTGGGTAGAGGAGCATGGTGTGGTGAGAGCGCAGACGTTGCTACTTCTGCTCGTCGCGCTGCTGCTCCCTAGCTGTTCCGGGCAGGCAGCAACCGCACCAGAGCCTCCTCAGCCGGCCCCTACGGGGCTCTCCGGCACGCTGTATGCGCTCTGCGGCCGCGGGTCGAACTTCGAGCTCTGTAGCGTCGACATGGCCACCCTCTCTGCAGAGAAGCTCACCGATGGTGCGCTCGCTTCCGAGGTCGGTGGCCATGGGGATCGTGTGGTGGTATCGCATCTGGAGGGCCCCGGGGCCGACACCATCTCTGAATGGCGAGACGGCGCCCTACGGCCACTGGCGTTGGAGGACAGCCACGGCAGTGGCCCAGCGCTCTCGCCCGACGGCCTGGTCGCTTGGGCGAGGAACGAGGGCGGTGATCCCCTGCGATTCTCCGTCCGCATCTGGGACGGCCTCTCGGATCGATCAGAAGCGATCTACGAAGCCACGAAGCACGGGATCGGAGGTCCGGCCTGGGGAGCGGACGGGCAACTGGCCTTGCTCCACCGAACGTCCGAAGACAGCCAGATCGTGTTGCTTCGAGCCGACGGTGAGACCGTGGCCCGCATGCCGCTCCCGGACGAGAACGAGACATTCGGTCCCGTCGGGTGGGGCCGCCACATCGCCCTCTTCGACATGGTGCAGCGCTCGCCCACGGAGATCCGATTCGCACGCCTCCTCGACCCCGAAGACGGCACGAGCTGGCAGATCCCCGGATGGGCCCCCGTGGCGTGGTCACCCGACGGCGAGCGCCTGCTGGTGCGGTCGAGCACGAACCCTCGGATCCTGGGCATCGTGGACGGCCCTGACTACGAGGTGGGCATCTTCCTGGGCATCGCATCAGAGCCGTTGGGTGGCGGGATCTGGCTGGAACGAAGCGTCGCCTGAGCAGCAGGGAGCTGCGTGCCCGCCGGCGCGATCGGCGTCCCCGCCTAAACCTCGTTCGCCTTCGTCAAGGCCCTCGAAGCCCTGGGGGTCCGCCGCTCGCGTCCGTGGCGCGGGGGAAGACCACCCGGAACGAGGAGCCGCCGCCGTTGCGTTCCTCCACCCAGGCGCGCCCGCCGTGCAGTTCGGCGATGCGTGAAACGTACGCCAACCCGACGCCGATCCCCGGCGAATGCGATCTGGTGTTGGGTCCCTGCCGGAAGGGTTCGAAGATGCTTCCGCGGACATCCACCGGAAGTCCCTCACCCTCGTCCTCGACGATCACGAGGGCGCCCTCTGGGCCGTCCTCGACACGAACCCAGATCTTGGTCTCCGGTGGGGTGTGATGGACGGCGTTCACGAGCAGGTGCTCGATGGCACGCTGTGCGTGCGGAGGGTCCACCAGGGCCGCTACCTGATCGGCGCTGAACTGGACCACCCGGCCCCGCAGGGCGTCGACGGAGTTGAGGAGAACCCGGACCATCTCGGCGAGATCCGTCTCCCGGGGACGGAGATGGAGACCCCCGCGCTCCAGGCGTTCGATGTCGAGAAGATCCGCGAGCATCCGGTCGAGACGGGAGGCGTTCACCCCCAACCGCTCGATGAGTTCTCTGCGGTGGTGCTCCGAGAGGGAGCCGTCGTGTTTGGTGAAGGTCGCGCTGATGCCCAGGATCGCGGTCAAGGGCGTACGGAACTCGTGGGAGACCGCGGTGAGGAAGCCTTTCCGGATCTCGTTCACCTTCACGTGGTCGAACGCGACCGCCACGGAGGACGCGTAATGCGCGAGGGCCTGAAGCTCATCTTCTTCGAAGTTCGGGGTGAACCGCCCGGCGACGACGATCAACGTACCGGTCCCCGACTCGAGGTGCAGCGGAACGACCAGCGCACGGTGGGATGGGTCGCCGACGGTGACCAGCAGGGGCTCGTGCGGTGCGATCCCCGTCTGTTCGAGGACCTGCTGCGCCGCCTCGCCGTCCATCCCGTAGCGGGTCGGCGTCGGATCGTTGGGGAGCACGAGGCAGCCCCGGTCGCCACCGACCAGTCGAACAGCCCAGCCGAGGGCCCGGTCCGCGAGGCTCGTCCGGTCGGGAGCGAAGAACAGGGGCGAAGCCTCGCGGATGAGCGCCCGTTCCTCCCTCGCTCTCCACCAGGAACGCAGGATCGGTGGGGGAAGGAATCCCGCGTAGAGCAGGACGAGGACCGGGATCCCCGGCAGCCTGATGAGGACCTCGAACGCCGGCGAGACCCCGGCAGCCGTGCCCGCCGAGTACACCACCGCAGGCAAAGCGATCAGGACGACGATGCACGCGTACCCGAGCGATATCGCGCGGAGGCGCGACTGCTGGACCACTGGGCGGTCGCGCGCGAGGAGATTGACGCGGTAGGCGGGTTCCCCGACGAACACCGCCCAAACTCCGACCTGGAAGAGATCAACGGCGAGTTGGGCGTTGATCGGTGAGATGGGCGCGGCCAAGCCGAGTCCGATCGCAGCGGCCAGACCCGATGCGGCGAGGATCCTCGTGCTCCGTCGCATCGGTATCAGCGCATCCCGGTGGCGCAGGATCGCGTAGCCCGACCCGAGAAACGAGTACAGACCGAGGTCGTTCAGGACCCGACTCTCGACCCCACCGAAGCTCGCGACGATGGATGTCACGCTCGCCACGCTGAGCAAAGCGAAGGCTGCTGCGAGCCAGGCCGGGGCCCGGCCCCCGTCGCCAACCCACTGCCGCAGGTGTGCCCATGCGATGAAGAGGAGTCCACCGGTGATCGCAACAAGGACGAGGTCGGCTGCGGCCTCCATGCGCCAACGCTACGCGATGGGTCGCCAACGCGGAAGGGCCACTCGAGACCTCACACCGACCGTGATCCCGCTCCCAACCTGAGATCGGCCGTCACCGGGTAGTGGTCGGACGGGTAGCGGCCGTCACGAGCCGCGCGCAGGATCTCGGCCCCCTCAACCGTCCAGGAGGCGTCCACGAGGATGTGGTCGATGCGGGGGCCGAAGGTACGGCCCCGGAAGGCGTGGTAGGTGGCATCCCGGCGCTCCCAGGGGTGGGCGGTCCGCCAGGCGTCGCGCAGACCCGCCGCGCGAAGCACCCGCATCGGGTCCGAGCGCTCGCGCGCGTTCAGGTCGCCCACCACGATCTGCGGGAGACCCGCGCGCTCGCGGAGCCAGTCCACCACGAGGAAGGCCGAGGCCGTGCGGGCCCGGCGTCCCACATGGTCGAAGTGGGTGTTGAGGATCGCGAACCGCCCGCCCGGCTCCCCCGGGGCGAGCACCGTCCACGTGGCGGCCCGCGTCACGGCGGCGTCCCAGGCCGGGCCCGTCCAGTCCGGGGTCGGGCCGAGCCGGAACGACCCCTCGTCCACGACCTCGAGGCGTTCGGTGCGCACGAGCAGGGCGGTGTGGGAGATCCGCGCGTACGCCGCTCCCCGCACCACCCCGTAGCCGGGGAGCATCGCCGCGAGCTCGTCGAGCTGGGGGCCGGTTGCCTCCTGGAGCCCGGCCACGTCGGGGGCCGCACCGGCGACGGCCTCCGCCACGAGCCCCTTCCGGTGGTCCCAGTGGTTCTCGCCGTCGGGGGCCGTCCCGAAGCGGATGTTGAAGGTCATGACCCGGAGCATCATCACGTCCCCTGCACGAGCACCGCCGGCCACCGCCGTCCACCGGCCATGTGCCCGACGGTACCCCGGCGTGGGTATGGTTGGCCCATGACCTCAGACCAGCAGCCGGTCCGGGTGGGCTTCCTGTACCCGGGGTTCGCCGCGGAGGACGACTACCCGCGCATGGCCGCCGTGCTCGGGGACCGGGTCGCCGTGGAGGTGGTCCACACCTCCGTCGGCACCGACGCCCACCGCGAGGACGCCCTCCTGGATCTCGGCAGCAGCGAGCGTTTGCGCGCAGGGGCCGCGGAGCTCGGCGCCCGCGGCGTGGACGCCGCCGTGTGGGCCTGCACCAGCGGCAGCTTCGTGTTCGGCTGGGAGGGGGCACGGCGCCAGGTCGACGACCTGACCGACGCACTCGGCGTCCCGGCCTCCAGCACCTCGTTCGCCTTCGTCGGTGCGATCGAGGCCCTGGGCGTCCGGCGGGTGGCGATCGCCGCGACGTACCCGGAAGACGTGGCCCTGCGGTTCGCGGAGTTCCTGGCCGTTCCGGGCATCGAGACCCTGGCGGTGACCGACCGCAACATCATCACCGCAGCCGAGGTGGGGACCCTGGAACACGACGCCGTCCTGGCCCACATCGCCGGCGGCGACCACCCGGATGCCGAAGCCGTCCTCGTCCCCGACACCGCCCTCCACACCGCAGCGTGGATCGATGAGATCGAAGCGGCGCTCGGCAAACCCGTGCTGACGGCGAACCAGGTCAGCCTGTGGGAGGCGCTGCGTCTCGTGGGCCACCGGAGCGCCCAACAGGGTCTGGGACGCCTCTTCCGCGCGGAGCCGGTTCGCCGTTAGCTGGCTTCCGAGCGCGCCTGGTGGCGGGCGGCCTCCAGCAGCAGCGCGGTGGAGCGCGCCATCGGCTCGCCGCCGCCGAGCACGCGGCCCGGGACCTCCTGGGCGGGATCGAGTGGGATGGCATCCGCCTCGCGCAGCCCAGCCCACAGGGTCACCTGGTTCGAGGTGAGGATCGGCAGTCCCAGCTCCTCCTCGAGCTCGGCGATGATGCCGTAGGTGCGCAGACCGGTGCAGCTCAGATAGATGCCCTCGGCGCCCGCTCGTCCGGCCGACCGGATCAGGTTCGCCACCGTGGAGCGGCTCACGCCCGCGATCCCCTCCTTGAGTCCCAGGTGGACCAGCGACACCGGATCGAAGCCGGTCTCCTCCAGGAAGTCGCCGAGGAGCAGCGTCAGGCTCTTGGTGTACGGCGTGGCCACCGCCACCCGGGTGACGCCGCAGGCCCGCAGGGCGTCGACCATCGCACCGCTGGCGGTCACCGCACGGCGGGCCCCCGCCTCGAACATCGCGCGGCGGATCTCCTGGTCTCCGGCCACCCCGCGCACGAAGCTGCCGGAGGAGCAGGCATACACGGTGACCGCGGGATCCAGCGCCCCGAGGGCCCGGGTGCCGCGGGCGACGACGCTCGGCTTGCCGACATCCTTGGCGAGCTCGATGCCCACGCCCCGTCTGAGGTGCGGCGTCCTGGTGAAATACAGGGCGACGCCCTCGGGGAGGTAGCGCCAGTACTCCCAGTCGAGCCCGAAGTCGAACGGGACGACCACACCGATCCGGATCTCGCTTCCGGGGGCGTCGTACTCGATACCCTCCCGGTACAGCTCGGGGACGAACCTCCTGATCCGCTCCACCGACCCTCGCTCCTCTCAAGGCGGCGAAAAACTTCGGACGGCGCCCCATCGCGCCGGATCTCGAGCCGAGATCTGCACTAAGCGTACTCTCGTTCAAGCCTCCGGAAGGCGAGTTTCTCCCCTAGGCTTCCGGCCCGCCAGACGTCGTTGCAGGCGGCGGCCATGGCCTCGAGGCCGTCCACCACGGACGCGAACACGTTGGCCGGCACGAACCCCACATCGGCGTTCAGGAGCAGGTTGTTGCGTCCGTAGAAGAGGGCCAGGTCGACGACCCGGGGGCGGCCCCCCGCCCCCTCGGAGTCGCCGTAGCCGTAGGACGCCGACGGGAGCTGGCCGGCGGTGAACGAGAAGTAGCAGACGTCCCCGGGGATCGGGGTGATGGTCGGATTCTCGAGGCCCGGCTCGGCATCGGCGAAGGGCGGACAGAAGGTGTAGATCTCGTTGCGGGCGTACTTGGCGTGGTAGACGTCGCCGTCCACGGGCAGGCTGTTCCAGACCGCCTCGCACGTGCGCGGCGCCTCGTCGTCCAGCAGGCGGGCCACGCAGGACACGCCCCGTTTCTCGAGCACGATCTCGATGTGGCGGGCCATCCTCGACCTCGATCCCTCGACGGCGCCCTTGGCCACGTCCGTGGCCGTGTGGCTAGATGGTAGACAATCGACATCTCCTCCGAAAGGCAATAGCCATGGGCACGATCTCCCCGCTTCTCAAACCGTCCAGCGACGTCGTGGCCACGCACGGCGAGGGCGTCCACCTCCACGGGTCCGACGGACGCCGCTACCTCGACTTCACCTCCGGCATCGGCGTGGCGAGCACGGGGCACTGCCACCCGAAGGTCGTGGAGGCCGTGCGCCGGCAAGCCGGAGAGCTGATCCACGGGCAGTACACGACCGTCCGGCACCAGCCGCTGATCCAGCTCGCCGAACGGCTCGGCGACCTGATGCCCGCCGGACTGGACACCCTGTTCTTCGCCAGTGCCGGTACCGAGTCGGTGGAGGCGGCCCTGCGCCTGGCCCGCCAGGCCAGCGGACGCGCCAACGTCATCGTCTTCCACGGCGGCTTCCACGGACGGACGATGGGATCGCTGTCGATGACCACCTCCAAGACGGGCCTGCGCGCGGGTCTCCAGCCGCTGATGGGCGGCGTCGTCGTGGCCCCCTTCCCCTATGCGTACCGCTACGGATGGGACGAGGACACCGCAACCCGCTTCTGCCTCCAGGAGCTCGATCACGTGCTCGCCACCCTGACGGCGCCGGAGGAGACGGCGGCGATGTTCGTCGAGCCGGTGTTGGGCGAGGGTGGGTACGTCGCGGCCCCCACGGCGTTCCTCGAGGGACTCCGGGAGCGCTGCGACCGCCACGGCATCCTGCTGATCCTCGACGAGATCCAGACCGGGATCGGTAGGACCGGCCGCATGTGGGGGCACGAGCACGCCGGGATCTCTCCCGACGTCGTCATCACCGCCAAGGGCCTGGCCAGCGGCTTCCCGCTGTCGGCCTTCGCCGCTCCCGCCGAGCTGATGGCCCTGGGCTGGCCCGGCTCCCAGGGCGGCACCTACGGAGGCAATGCCGTGTCCTGCGCGTCGGCCCTGGCCACCCTCGACGTCATCGAGTCGGAGGGTCTCGTCGCCCATGCGGCCGAGATGGGCGACCGTCTCCTCGACGCGCTCGGTGGGCTGCCCGGAACCAACCCCGCGGTGGGCGACGTCCGGGGGCGCGGTCTGATGGTGGGCGTGGAGCTGCGGGCCGGGGACGGACCCGCAGCGGGCGCCGTGGCCCAACGCGTGCTGCGGGAGGCCTGCGACCGGGGGCTCCTCCTGCTCGTCTGCGGCGCCCACGGCCAGGTCGTCCGGCTGGTGCCGCCGCTGATCGTCACCCCCGACCAGATCGACGAGGGTCTGGGGATCTTCCTCGAGGCCCTGGAGGCCTCAACCAGGGATTGACTTCGGCGGCGGCTCGTAGCTCACGAAGCGCAGCTCTGTCATCTCGATGACGGCGTAGGCCGGGCCCTCCCGGGTGTTCCCCGACTCCCGGATCCCGCCGTAGGGTTGCTGGTCGGCCCGGAAGGTCGGCACCTCGTTGACCAGCACGCCCCCGAACTCCAGCCGGCGGGCGGCGTCCAGCGCCTTGTCGAGATCGTTGGTGAACACACCGACGTGGAGGCCGAAGTCGGTGTCGTTGGCCAGCCGGATCGCCTCGTCGAAGTCGTCGTAGGGGATCGTCGCCACCACCGGACCGAAGATCTCCTTACGGCACAGATCCGACTCGGACGGGGGCCGGTCGACGACCGTCGGACGCAGGATCCCGTCGTCGGTAAGGGTCCCGCCGCAGACGAGCTCGGCCCCGCCCGCCACGGCCTCCTCGATCCAGGCCCGCACGCGATCGGCCTCGGCGGGTGCGATCAGCGGACCGACGTCGGTGGCCTCGTCCCGTGGATCGCCACACACCGCCGATCCGGCCGCCTCGGCCACCGCCGCCACGAGCTCGGCGTGGATGCTGCGGTGGACGAGGATCCGCTGGACGGAGATGCAGCTCTGCCCGGCGTGGGAGAAACCGGCCACCTTGATCTTGGCGGCCAGGAACTCCAGATCGGTCCCCGGCTCCACGATCACCGGCGAGTTCGCCCCCAGCTCCAGCAGCACCCGCTTGCGCGGCGCCTTGGACGCGATCGACCATCCCACCGGTGCGCTGCCCGTGAAGGTGATCAGCCGGGGGACGTCGTGTTCCACCAACGGCCCACCAGCCTCGGCCCGCGTGTCGGTGACCACCGAGATCCAGTCGGCCGGGAGCCCGGCCTCCACGAGCAGCTCCACGAAGGCCACCCCGGTGAGCGGGGTCTGCGGCGCCGGCTTCAACACCACCGGGCATCCGGCCGCGATCGCGGGGGCGAGCTTGTGCGCCACGAGGTTCAGCGGGAAGTTGAACGGCGTGATCGCCCCGACCACACCGATGGGGACGCGCAGCGCAAGGGCGAGCTTGCCGGCCCCCGAGCCGGACGCCTCCATCGGCACGACCTCGCCGGACAGTTTCCGTGCCTCGACCGCGGCGAAGGTCAGGGTGTCCGAGCACCGCGCCACCTCCCCACGGGCGGTGCGGACGGGTTTCCCCGACTCCGTGACGATCCGCTCGGTGAACTCCTCCGCGCGCTGCCGCAGCAGGCCCGCCGCCCGGTCGAGGACCTCCGCGCGCTGGTGCTGCGGGAACCCGCCGCGCGCGAGCGCCCGGGCCGCGGAGGCGCACGCCCGGTCGACCTCCTCGGCGCCGCACAGCGGCACCCTCCCGACGACCTCGCCCCCGTAGGGATTGTGGACGTCCACGGTGCCGTCGCCGGTCCACAGCTCACCGCCGATGCGGACGGGGGTCTGGGTCTGCGTGGTCATCGGTTGCCTCCTTCAGGTCGGGGGTCGGCCCGCCGCTCCGGGAGCGAGGCCGCCTGCTCGTAGGCGTGGGCGGCCTGCAGGACGGGCAGGTCGGCGAACCTCGGGCCGACGATCTGCAGGCCCACGGGCAGCCCCTCGGATGTATACCCACAGGGCACCGACGCCGCGGGCTGCTGCGTGAGGTTGAACGGGTAGCTGAAGGGCGTCCACGACATCCATCGCCGCTCCGGGGACCCGGGGGGCACCTCACATCCGGCGGCGAAGGCCGGGATCGGCAGGGTCGGGGTGAGAAGCAGGTCGTAGCGCTGGTGGAAGCCGGCCATCAGGACCCCCAGCTCCGCGCGGCGCGAAGCAGCCTCCAGGTAGGCGACGGCGGACAGGCGAGCCCCCTCCTCGGCGATCTCGGCCAGACCCGGATCGAGGAGCTGCCGCTGCTCGGGGCCGTAGGCGCTGAGAACCTGGGCGGCGCCCGAGTACCACAGCGCCGCGAAAGCTTCCAGAGGATCCTCGAAGCCGGGGTGCACCTGCTCGACCGCGGCCCCCAGGTCCTCGAAGACCCGCACGGCCCCGGCCACCGCCTCGGCCACCTCGGGTGCGACGCGCACGTAGCCGAGATCCGGGCTGTAGGCCACGCGGACCCCGGCCAGCCCGGGCTCCTGCACCCCCGCGACGTCGATGGACTCCGGCGGCAGGCAGGCGGGGTCGCGGGGATCGGGTTCGGCCAGAGCCGCCAGCATCAGCGTGGTGTCGGCCACCGTGCGGGCCATCGGACCCGCGTGGGCGAGGCCGCCGTAGGGGCTCGGGGGCCACAGCGGCACCCGGCCGTGGGTGGGCTTCAGACCCGGGTGGCCGCAGAACCCGGCGGGGATCCGGATGGAGCCTCCGCCGTCGGTGCCGAGGGCCAGAGCGCCCATCCCGAGCATCAACGCGGCGGAGCTCCCTCCGCTGGATCCGCCGGGCGTGAGCTCGGGATCCCAGGGGTTCCGGGTGACCCCGTGCAGGGGCGAGTCGGTGACACCCTTCCAGCCGAGTTCGGGGGTGGTGGTCTTCCCGAGAAGCACGGCGCCGTGGCGTCGCAGCGCCGCCACCACGGGGGCGTCGTCCACCCACGGCCCGGTGGGGTCCACCAGCCTGGACCCCCGTAGCGTGGGCCACCCCTTCGTGAGGAAGACATCCTTCACCGCGGCCGGGATGCCGTCGAGGCGGCCGGCGGGGGCGCCGTCCATCCAGCGCCGTTCCGAGGCCCGGGCTTCCTCGAGCGCGCCTTCGGCGTCCACGAGACAGTAGGCGTTGACCACCGGATCCCAACGCTCGATCTGTGCGAGGGCGGCCTCGGTGACCTCGACGGGAGACAGCTCCCGGCCCTCGTAGCGCCGCCGCAGCTCCACGGCGGACAGGAACGCGAGCTCTCCCGAGCTCACGACGGCGCTCCCGTCCCGGGCTCGACGAGCAGCGCGTGCGCCCGCTCCTTGTCCACCACGTTGCGCAGCTCCTCGCCGCGCTCCCACCGGTGCAGGTTCTCGGCGAACAGCTCGACCAGTGCCTCCCGCCAGCCCACGACGTCCCCCGCCATGTGTGCGGACACGATCACGTTGTCCATCCCCCAGAAGGGGTGGTCGGCGGGCAGCGGCTCCTCCGCGAACACGTCCATCGCGGCGGCCGCCACCCGCTTCTCCTCCAGCGCCTCCACCAACGCATCCTCGTCGACGATCGCGCCCCGGCCGACGTTCACGAGCAACGCCTCCGGCTTCATCCTCGCGAACTCCCGGGGGCCGAACATCCCTCTCGTCTCCCGGGTGAGGGGGGCGGCGATCACCACGACGTCGGCGTCCGGGAGGAGATCATCGAGTTCGGCGGTTGGCGCCACACGGCCGAAGTCGGGGTCGTCGCGCCGCTCCGATCGCGCGAGCCCCGACACCCGCATCCCCAGACAGCGCAGCAGGCGGGCGATGTCCCGCCCGATCGACCCGGCTCCTACCACCAGCACGCTCCGGCCCGACAGCAGCTGCGTCTCGCGGTGCCGCCAGATCCGCCGGCGTTGGAGGTCGAACGTGGCACGCAGGTCCTTCGCGAAGGCCAGCAGCACCCCGAGCACGAACTCCGCGATCCCGGCGTTGAACACGCCGCGGGAGTTCGTGACCACGACGTCGGACCCCACGACCTCCGGGAACAGGACGACGTCGAGTCCGGCGCTAGCGGCGTGGATCCAGCGCACCTGCCGAGCCCGCGGCCAGAGTTCCCGGAGCACGTCCGTGCGGAAGTCCCACACGAGCAGCACCTCGGCGTCACCGATCGCCTCCGCGAGCTCGGCGGTCGTGCCGCCGACGACCACGGTGGCCTGCTCCTGCACCCGACCCAGACCCGGTGGCACGTCGTCGGGCGCCGCGATCACCACAACGTTCGTCGCTGCCCGCTCCATGGCCGCCTCTCTCACTTCCTCGCCGAGACCCTTCCCCGGCGGGGCCTGCCGACCATCATACGAACCCGCCCGGAGTTTCCTGCGGGGCCGCCCGGGGACACTGGCGGACCGGCGGGAATGGAAACGAAGAACCTTGCGGTGCGGACGAACAGCTCTGGTAGTGTCGCGATGTTGGCTGGCACGGAACAGAGTCAAGGAGGTGCCGCTCTCCGCGGAAACGTATAACTGCTGGGAGATAACGATCGGACGAAAGCGAGGAGGGTCATGCTCGAAAGACGACGATTCGTCGGCCTGCTGGTGGTGGGAATGCTGCTCTTGGCGGCCTGCGGCGACGGGAACGGCAACGGCACCGCCGGGGACGGCGGTCTGCTCGCAGAATTGCAGGAACGCGGCTCGATCACCGTCGGAGTCGCCAACGAGGTCCCGTTCGGATACGTGGAAGGGGGCCAGCCCACCGGCATCGCCCCCGACGTCGCCCGGGCCGTCCTGGCGGAGCTCGGCATCGAAGAGATGGACGCCCAGGTGGTGGAGTTCGGGGAACTCATCGGCGGCCTCCAGGCAGGCCAGTTCGACATGATCACCGCAGGCATGTACATCACGCCGGAGCGCGCCCAACAGATCCTGTTCACCGACCCCGACTACTGCGTCGCTGAATCCCTGGCCGTCTCGGAGGGCAACCCGCACGGGCTCGAGGACTACCAGTCGATCGTGGACAACCCCGACGTCACGGTTGCGGTCGCCGCGGGAACCGTTGAGGTCGACTACGCGACGGATGCCGGCATCCCCGAGGACCAGATCGAGGTCTTCGGCGACATCGACGGCATGTACCGCGCCCTGGAGGCCGGCGAGGTCGACGCGGTGACAGGCACGTTGGCCACGGTGCGGACGCAGTCTGAGGCGCGCGAGGGCGTCGAGGCCCTGCCCGGCTTCTTCCCGCGCGACGCCGAAGGCGAAGAGGTCCTGCCCTGCGGCGGGCACGGCTTCCGCACGGAAAACCAGGATTTTCGGGACGCATTCAACGAGGTCCTGAACCAGTTCCGCGAGGACGGTACGACCAAGGAGATCATCCTCCAGTACGAGGAGTTCACCGAGGAGGACATCGAGCTCGCGAACTCCCTCACGCTCGAAGACCTCATCTGATCCTGGCGGCCCTGGTCCCGCAGATCCGGTGACGCGGGACCAGGGCCCTCCACACGCTCAGGGATGAGGAGGTCCCGTGGAAGAGTGGGTGCTCAGCTGGTCGCAGTATCAGGTGCTGCTCCGCGGTCTGCGGGGCACCCTGAAGATCCTCTGGTGGTCCTTCGCTCTGGGGGTCGTCCTCTCGCTGGTGTTCGGGGTCGCACGGCTTTCGCCCCGTGAGTGGATCCGCGGCGCGGCGCTCGTCTACGTCGAATTCGCCCGCGGGATCTCCTCGGTGATCCTCCTGTTCATCATGGCCATCGCGGTGCCGATCCTCCTCCAGGTGGGACAGGCTCCCCTGTGGCTGCTGGCCTCCATCGCCCTCGGGATCAACATGGGCGGCTACGGCGCCGAGATCGTCCGCGGCTCGATCAACGCCATCCCGAAGGGTCAGACCGAGGCGTCGATCGCGCTGAACCTGAGCCCGACACAACGCCTGCGGCACGTGGTGCTGCCCCAGGCGATGCGCATCATCCTGCCTCCGATGGGCAATCTCACCATCGAGATCCTCAAGGGGACGGCGCTGGTGGCCCTGATCGGGTTCGGCGACCTGATGCAGCAGACACGCAACCTCATCCAGAGCCAGCTCGCGGAGGGCGTGGCCGGCGTCACCATCTTGTTCGTCAACGTGTTGATCATCTACTTCATCGTCGCCCAGATCATCGCCGGCCTGTTCCGGTTCGCCGAGTGGCGTCTGAACCTACGGTTCCAGCAGCGCATGGGCCGGACCGCGGTCATGATCCCGGAGGCCAGCACATGAGCGCCATGACGACAGCGCGCGAGCCGATGGGACCCGGCTCCGCCGCGCAGCTCGAGTACAAGCCGCACCGGAAATGGTACCGGCGCCCGGGGGTCCTCATCCCCGTCCTGGTGGTCCTGGCGGGCTACGCCATCCTCATCGCCGTCGACCCTGGCACCCAGTTCTATTCCTCCAAGTTCCTCGCCGAGGGCACGGAGCGCTTCGATTGGGCGTACTTCTTCCATCTCGTCCCCCAGATGCTCACCGGTCTGTACATCCTCGCCCGTGCGACCCTGCTCGGGTTCACCATCGCGATCGTGCTCGGCTTCCTGATGGCGCTGGGGCGGCGCTCCCAGAAGCGCCTGTTGAGCATGCCGGTGGCGTTCCTGATCGAGTTCATCCGGTCCACCCCGCTGCTCGTACAGCTGGTGTTCCTCCAGGCTCTCGTGCGCGCGACCCCCGCCATCTCCCTGGACGTCGTCCAGACGCTCGTCGTCGGCCTCGGGATCCACTACGGCACCTACACCTCCGAGGGCTACCGTGCCGGTATCAACAGCGTCCCAAAGGGGCAGTGGGAAGCGGCGACCGCACTCAACCTCGGCCCCGCCACGAAGTGGGGCCAGATCATCATCCCCCAGGCGGTGCCCAACGTCCTCCCCTCCCTCGGCAACAACCTCATCGCCGGATTCAAGGACGCACCCATGGGCGGGCCGGCCCTCGGCGTGCCGTGCATGCTGTTCTTCGCCCAGTGGATCCGTGCCGACGACT
>CAZLKN010000069.1:0-13871 GCA_964560135.1 uncultured Actinomycetes bacterium
TTCGGGGGGCTCGGACAGATCACCCCGGTCTTCGCCGGGATCTTCCTGCTCGTCGCGCTGTCCTCCCTCGGCCTCCCGGGCCTGAACGGGTTCGTGGGGGAGTTCTTCATCCTGCTCGGCACGTTCCAGACCAACCGTCCTGCGGCCGTCCTCGGGACGGTCGGGGTCGTGTTGGCGGCCGTCTACCTGCTGTGGGCCTACCAGCGGACCTTCCACGGTCCCGTGACGCGTGACGAGAACCGCATGGTGAAGGACCTGACCCTGCGCGAGCGCGTCATCCTGTACCCCCTGGTCGGCCTGATCGTGCTGATCGGCGTGTGGCCCCAGCCCTTCCTGCAGCGGATGGAGCCCTCGGTGGCTAAGGCGATCGAGAAGGTGGTCGTGACCCGATGACCCAGCAGCCGGTCGTGGAGGCGGCGAACTGGACCGTCCTGCTCCCCGAGCTGGCGCTCGTGGGTGGGGCGCTGCTCCTGCTCGTCATCGACATCGTCAGTCCGCGCCGTCGCGGAGTGCACCTCGCGGTCATCACCTTCGCCGTGCTGGCGCTGGCCGGATGGCTCGCCTACCGGCAGTGGAACGCCGAATCCGTGGCCGCCCTCGCCGACGTCGTGGTCCAGGACCGGTTCGGGGTGTTCGCCCGCTGGGTGATCCTCGGCACGGCCGCCCTGACCACGCTGACGGCCCACGGCTACCTGCGCCCCCGCGGCCTCGACAAGGCCGAGCTCTACGCTCTGCTGCTGCTGTCCACGGCGGGTATGACGCTGCTGGTCGTCGCCGCCGACCTGATCCTGGTCTTCCTGGCCGTGGAGCTGCTCTCGCTGGCGATCTACGTGATGGTGGGGTTCGAGCGGACGCGCCCGGACGCCCAGGAAGCCTCGATGAAGTACTTCCTTCTCGGAGCCTTCGCTTCGGCGTTCCTGCTGTACGGGATCGCGTTCGTCTTCGGGGCCTCGGGGACGATGAACCTCCTCCGGCTCGCGGACTCGCTCGCGGTGGCCGGCGTGGACGAGTTCCGGCTCATGGGTGTCGCGGTGGCATTCCTGGCCGTGGGTCTGGGCTTCAAGGCCGCGCTCGTGCCCTTCCACATGTGGACCCCCGACGCCTACCAGGGGGCGCCCACGCCCGTCACCGTGTTCATGGCCGGAGCGACGAAGGCCGCCGCGTTCGCCGTCCTGCTGCGGATCCTCGTCGGGACGATGCCCCAGCTCCGTTGGGACTGGCAGCCCCCGCTGGCCGTCCTGACCGTGCTCACGATCGTGGTGGCATCGGTCCTCGCCGTCGCGCAGACGGACATGAAGCGGATGCTGGCCTATTCTTCGATCTCCCATGCCGGGTTCATCGCGATGGGCGTGGTCGCCGCGAGCCAGAGTGGGACGGCTGCTGCCCTGATGTATCTGCTGGTGTACGCGGCGATGACCGTGGGCGCCTTCGGGAGCATCATGCTCTTCCGCGAGGGGGCGGGGGAGCGGGTCCACCTCTCGAAGTACTCCGGGCTGGGGGTCAGACGACCGTTCGCCGCCGCGATGTTCGCGTTCTTCCTCTTCTCCCTGGCGGGGATCCCGCCGACCGGCGGCTTCTGGGCCAAGTGGTACATCTTCTTCTCCGCCATCCGGGCCGACTACATGTGGCTCGCCGTGGTCGCGGTCCTCGGCAGCGTCGTGGCGGCGTTCTTCTACGTGCGGGTGGCGGTCGTGATGTTCATGCAGGATCCGGTCGAGGGCGACGACATGCCGCTGGACCGGTCCATCGGGCTCCGGGTCACCCTCGCGATCTGCGCGCTGGTGGTGGTGCTCGTCGGTGTCGCGCCGGGCTGGTTCCTGTCCCTCGCCGAGCAGGCCGTGGTCTTCGCCCGGTGACGAGCGTGTGCCCCCTCCGGACGGCGCCGGGGCTCCGACGTGCCCGGAGCCGGGTGATATAGGATTGCCCGCGGGCACGGGCAAGCAGCTTCGCACCGGGCCGATCCTCGTGCTCGATGCCCGGTGTCGGGTGGTTCGATAGTATGAGAACTGGTTCACAATCGAGCACCGGAGCGCCGAACGGATGACCGACTACTACGTGAACTACGCGGTGGCCGCGGTCCTTGGGGGCGTGGGCATCCTGTTCACCGTCGGGACGCTGCTCATGTGGCGTCTGCTCCGGCCGTCCAAGCCCACCCGCCAGAAACTCCTGATCTACGAATGCGGGATCGACGCTATCGGGCAGACCTGGACCCAGCCCAACATCCGCTACTACATCTTCGCGTTCCTGTTCGCCATCTTCGACGTCGTCGCGATCTTCCTGTTCCCCTGGGCCCTCGTATACGAACAGCTCGGTCTGTACGTCGTGGTCGGGATGACCGTGTTCGTCGTCGTCGTGAGCCTCGACCTTGCCTACGCATGGGCGAAGGGCGTCCTGGATTGGATGTGATCGCATGTCGCTGCTGGAACAGATAGAGCTGCCGAAGCCGCTGCGGTTCACGCTGAACTGGGGGCGGAAGTACTCGCTGTGGACCCTCCAGTTCGGCCTTGCCTGCTGCGCGATCGAAATGGCGGCCTCGATGATGCCCCGCCACGACATCATGCGATTCGGCGTCATCCCGTTCCCCGCCTCCCCGCGCCAGGCGGACGTGATGATCGTCGCCGGCACGGTGGTCGACAAGATGGTTCCCTCGATCATCCGCATCTACGAGCAGATGCCCGAGCCGAAGTACGTCATCAGCTTCGGGTCCTGTTCCAACTCCGGTGGGCCCTACTGGGATTCCTACTCGGTGGCCAAGGGGGTCGATCAATACCTCCCGGTGGACGTCTACGTCCCCGGCTGTCCGCCCCGACCCGAGGCGATGCTCGACGGGATCATGAAGCTCCAGGAGATGATCCAGGACGAGTCCCTGCGGGAGCGGCTGCGTGGCGCTTAAGGCCGAACGGACCTTCAAGGACATCGAGGACTCCCTGCGGTACCGGCTGGGGGACGACCTGCTCTCCGTCGAGGACAACCGCGGTCAACTGATCGTGCGCGTGGCCCCCGAGCGCCGGCAGGACACGCTCAGAGCTCTGAAGGAGCTCGGCTTCACCTTCTACGTCTTCTGCGGCGGGGTCGACTGGCCGGACGAGGAGCGGATGGAGGTGCTCGACCACGTGTACTCGATCGAGCACCGGCAACGGGTCACGGCCAAGTACGATCTGGCCCGTTCGGCCCCGAAGATCGCTACCGGCACGGTGGTGTACGCGGGTGCCGACTGGCACGAGCGGGAGACCTGGGAGCTGCTCGGGATCGGCTTCACCGGCCATCCGCGGCTCCGCCGCCTGTTGCTGCCCGACTGGCAGGAAGGCTATCCACTGCGCAAGGACTACGAACTCGAGGCCAGGGTCGAGAAACCCTGGCCCGGCGACTTCTTCTCGGGGTGAGCTGATGGTCGAACAGCTGGAAGTCAGGCCGGAAACCGCGGATCTGGGGACGTCCCAGGCCTACATCGCAGCGGTTGCGGAGCGCGACATCGCCACCGGAGACATGGTGCTCAACGTCGGGCCTCAGCACCCCTCCACCCACGGCGTGCTGCGCGTGGTCGTCCGACTCGACGGCGAACGGGTGGTGGACGCCGATCCCGTCCTCGGATACATGCACCGGGCCTTCGAGAAGTTGGCCGAGCAGCGGTCGCCGATGCAGAACACGGCCCTATTCAACCGGCTCGACTGGATCCAGGGGTTCTGCTGCGAGCTCCCCTACTGCATCGCCTGCGAGCAGCTCGCCGGGATCGAGGTCCCCGAACGGGCGAAGGTGCAGCGGGTGATGCTCTTCGAGCTCAACCGGATCGCATCCCACTCGCTGTTCTGTGGCGTCTACGGACTCGAGCTCGGAGCACTCACCGCCCCGATGTACGGCTACCGCGACCGCGAGTACGCCCTCGACCTGATGGAGATGGTCACCGGGCAGCGGATGCACACCAACTGGTGCCGCATCGGGGGTGTGAAGGAGGACTTCCCGAAGGGCTTCTACGAGCGTATCCCCCCCGTGCTCGAGTACTACCGGCAGCGGGTCGAGCAATGGCTCGATTTCCTGATCGGCAACGACGTGTTCATCGGGCGCACCCGCGGCATCGGCGTGCTGCCTCCCGACGCGGCCCTCGACTTCGGCGTTTCCGGACCGAACCTCCGGGCCTCGGGGGTGCCCACCGACGCCCGCAAGGAGGAGGACTACCTGGGATACGGGGGCTTCGAGTTCGAGGTCCCCGTGGGCGAGCAGGGTGACTGCTTCGACCGCTACGTCCAGCGGGTCCGGGAGATCTGGGAGTCCTGCAACATCGTGGAGCAGTGCCTCGAGGGGCTGCCGTCCGGCCCGGTGAGCACGGGGGTCGGCCGTACGTTCAAGGTGCCGCCCGGCGAGGTCTACATCCGTGGCGAGGGCCCGCGCGGCGAGATGGGGTACTACCTGATCTCCACGGGTGGGCGGGAGCCTTACCGCCTCAAGATCCGGACCGGGTCCTTCTCCAACGTCAGCGTCCTGCCGTACCTGCTCGAGGGTGTGTACGTCCCCGACGTCGTCGCCATCCTCGGCAGCCTCGACTTCGTGGTCGGTGATATCGACCGATGAGTCAGGCTGCGGCTCAGTTCGGCGGCGTGCTCGAGCAGACGCTCGTTCAGATCCCGCTGAGGGCGGTACTGGCCTTCGTCATCGTGCTCGTGGTCCAACTCCCGGTGATCTACGGGCTCCTCAAGATCCACTCCCACATCATGTCCCGCGTCGGGCCGATGTACGCGGGACGGTTCCACGGGGTCGGCCAGCCGATCGCGGAGGCCATCAAGTGGATCCAGAAAGAGGACATCATCCCGGCCAACGCCGATCGCTGGGTGTTCTCCCTGGCACCGATCGTGGCGCTCATCCCGTCGATCATGATTTTCGCGGTGATCCCGATCGCTCCGGGGTTCGTGGCCGCAGACATGGAGCTCGGGCTGCTCTACGCGCTGGCGATCGCTGCCGTGGGGGTGATCGGCGTGATCATGGCGGCCTACGGAGCGCAATCGAAGTTCACCCTGATCGGTGGCCTGCGTGGGGTGGCCCAGCTCACGGCCTACGAGTTGCCGGTGATCGTCAGCGCGCTCTCGATGGCGATGCTCGCCGGCAGCCTGAACCTCACCGAGATCGTGGAAGCCCAGGGCATCCCGTTCGTGGCCTGGCCCCTGCCGTTCGGCGTGATCGCCTTCGCCATCTTCCTCACCGGTTCGATCGCCGAGGTCATGTGGCCTCCCTTCGACATGCCGGTGGCGGAATCGGAGATCATCGCCGGGCCGTTCACCGAGTACTCGGGGATGCGCTTCATCTTCTTCCAGATGTCGGAGTTCACCCACATGATCGCCCTCTCGGCGCTGGCCACGGTGCTCTTCCTCGGTGGATGGCAGGGACCGGACATCCTCCCGCCCGTCGTCTGGTTCCTCGCCAAAGTGAGCATCTTCGTCGTCTTCTACATCTGGGTCCGGTTCACCCTCCCCCGGCTCCGCGAAGACCAGCTCCAGAAGTTCGCATGGAAGTTCCTCATCCCAGTAGGCTTGGCCAACATGCTCGGGATCGCGTTCTACCGGGTGCTGACGGCGTGATCTCCAGAGGTTCCTCCTGATGCAGATCCGAGACGACACAGCTCTGCGCGA
This sequence comes from uncultured Actinomycetes bacterium, assembly GCA_964560135.1. Classification (GTDB taxonomy): domain Bacteria; phylum Actinomycetota; class JAICYB01; order JAICYB01; family JAICYB01; genus CAZLKN01. The sequence continues at coordinate 5,619 of CAZLKN010000069.1, forward strand.
GGTCGAGCGCAAACAGCGCTCACGGTTCCGCGTTCCCGGTGTCGGCCTGCTCCGGGCCGCCAAGATCACCCTGCGGGCGATGCTCTCGCGCGCCGTGACCGTCCACTACCCCGAGGAGCGGGTGGAGCTCCCGCCGCGCACCCGGGGTGTGATCGCGCTCCTCGAGGAGAACTGCACGGTCTGCATGCTCTGCTCGAAGGACTGTCCCTGCTGGTGCATCTACATCGAGGGCCACAAGGTCCAGAAACCCGGCAAGCGCAAGCCCGTGAACGCGCTCGACCGCTTCGCGATCGACTTCGGACTCTGCATGTACTGCGGGATCTGCGTGGAGGTCTGCCCCTTCGACGCGCTCCATTGGTCCCCGGCCTTCGAGTACACCTCCTACACCTACGAAGGCCTCGTGCACGAGATACCCGTTCTGACCGAGTGGGAGCACCATGTGCTGCCCCCGCCCCAACTGGTGGACGACGCCGAGGAGTCGGCACGGACCAAGGCCCAGACGGCCCGTGACAAGCGGACAGAGGGCGTCTGGGCGGTCATCCGCGAGGAGGACAAGAAGCAGGCCTACCTCCAGCGCATGCAGCAGGCGGGGGCACCGCTTCAGCCCGTCCCGCCGACGCCGCCGACACAGGCGCCCCAGACCGCGCCGCCTCCGGGCGAGGTGGCGGCGCCGGATCGCTCGTCGGACACCCCGCCGGCCGCCACCCCGCCTGAGGCCGGGCAGCAGGCACCGGCCACGCCCGCTCCGGAGCCCGAGGGCGCGGCCTCCCCGCAGGCACCGCAGCCCGCGCCGAGCGCCACACAGGCCGCCGACACCGGCGACGTGCCGCGTATCGATCCGATGAACCTGCCCGACGGGATCGGTCCCGTGGAGCGTGGTCGTCTGAAGAAGCTCGCCGTCCTCCAGGAGCGGGGTCAGGCGCCGCCCGAGGACCTCCTCGAGAAGCTGAAGCCGATCCTCGACCAGATGCGCGGAGCCGGATAGGGGACTGGTGTGATCGGTCGACAGGTCGTCTTCTGGATCCTCGCCGTCCTGACCGGAGCTTCGGGGCTCGCGGTGGTTCTCGTGCGGAACGTGGTCCACGCCGCCCTCGGGCTGGTGGGCGCGCTCATCGGCGCCGCAGGCATCTTCGTGCTCTTCGGAGCCGAGTTCGTCGGGCTGGTGCAGATCCTGCTGTACGTCGGCGCTGTGGTGATCCTGTTCCTGTTCGGGATCATGCTCACCGCCTCCAGGCCCGCGGAGAAGCAGATCAACAACGACCAGCGCCCCCTGGCAGCTCTCGCGGCGGTCGGCCTGTTCGCCGTCCTCGCCACGGGCATCCTCTCCGCCTTCGGTGACCGCAGACTGGATCTCGACGTGGCCTTCCCCATCCGGGAGATGGGCCTGGAGGTCTTCACCCGCTGGTTCCTGCCCTTCCAGGCCCTCGGCCTGCTGCTGCTGGCGGCCCTGATCGGAGCCATCGTGCTGGCCAAGAAGGACTGACGCAGATGCCGATCGCCGCCCCCCTCCTGCTCTCGGCCTTCCTCTTCTGCCTCGGCATCTATGGCGTGCTGGCACGCCGCCACGGGATCCTGCTGCTGATGTCGGTCGAGCTCATGATCACCTCGGCCAACATCAACCTGATCACGTTCTCGCAGATGCTGAACGACCCCCTCGGCAACATCGTGGCGCTGTTCATCATCGCCGTCACGGCCGCCGAGGTCGGCATCGGTGTCGCGATCATCCTGATGCTCTACCGGTACCGCACCTCGGTGTCGGTCGACGAGTTGCAGCTGATGAGGTGGTGATGGGCTCCTACGCAGCCGCCGAGGTGGCGACGACCTACCGGGATCTGGCGTGGCTGATCCCGGTGCTGCCGCTCGTCGGTTTCTGGGCGATCGTCTTCTTCGGGAAGCGGACACCCGGCAAGGGCCCGGCGATCGGGATCACCCTGATCGGCACCTCGCTGGTGCTCGGGATCCTCTCCTTCTGGGAATCGATCCAGGCCCACGGGGAGGCGGTGCAGCGATCGGTCACCTGGTTCTCCTTCGGTGATGTGCACCTCGAGCTCGGCATGTACGTCGACGGGCTGGCCGCGATGATGTTCGTGGTCGTCTGTCTCGTGTCCCTGCTCGTGCAGATCTACTCGATGGGCTACATGCACGGGGACGTCCGGTACACGTGGTACTACGCGACGCTCAACCTGTTCACCGGGGCGATGCTGACCCTCGTCATCGCCAACAACCTCGTCCAGATGCTCGTGGGCTGGGAGCTCGTCGGCGTCTGCTCGTACCTGCTGATCGGGCACTGGTTCGAAAAGAAGGAGAACTCGGACGCCGCGATCAAGGCCTTCATCACCACCCGCACCGGCGACCTCGGGTTCGTGATCGGTATCTTCGTGCTCTTCATCGGTGCCGGCACCTTCAACATCCTCGAGGTGCAGGAGGCCGTTCCCGGCATGACGCCGCTCGTGGTCACGGTTGGCGCCCTCCTGCTGTTCTGTGGTGCCGTCGGCAAGTCGGCCCAGTTCCCGCTCCATGTCTGGCTCCCGGACGCGATGGCCGGCCCGACGCCCGTCTCCGCCCTGATCCACGCCGCCACGATGGTCACGGCAGGGGTGTACATGGTGGCGCGCCTCTTCGGTGTCTTCTCGGCCTCCGCCGAGGCGATGATGGTCATCGCGGTCGTCGCCTCGATCACGATGCTGCTGGCTGCGGTCCTGGCCGTCGTGCAGCGGGACATCAAAAAGGTGCTGGCGTACTCGACTGTGAGCCAGCTGGGGTACATGATGGCGGCTCTGGCCGTCGGCGCCGCCGGCATCGGCATCTTCCACCTGTGGACGCACGCCTTCTTCAAGGCGCTGCTGTTCCTGGGGGCCGGGAGCGTGATCCACGCGGTGCACTCCAACGACATGTTCGAGATGGGTGGCCTTCGCCGCTGGATGCCTGTGACCTTTGTGACGTTCCTGATCGGATCGGCCGCCCTGGCCGGCGTTCCGCCGCTGGCCGGGTTCTGGTCCAAGGACGAGATCGTGGCGTCGGCATTCCAGACGGGCTACATGTTCGTTTTCGCCGCGGCGCTCATCACGGCCTTCCTCACCGCCTTCTACATGTCCAGGGCATGCGTGCTCACCTTCTTCGGACGCTACCGCCGGATGCCCATAGCCGGTGGTGCCACCGACGACCACGGGTCGGTCAAGCACGCCGAGCCGCACGAGTCGCCACGCTCGATGACCTGGCCGCTGATCATCCTGGCGGTCCTCAGCGTCGTAGCCGGCTGGGTGGGGACCCCGATCAACAACCTGTTCGAGGACTGGGTGCACATCGACGGTGCTTTCCACGCCCACTTCTCGCCCGCGATCGCCGTCGTTTCGATCGCCATCGCCCTGGGCGGCATCGGGCTCGGATGGGTCGTCTACTCCAAGGCGGAGTACGGCTTCGGGGTGCGCGACCCGCTGGAACGGCTCGGCCCCCTGTACCGGGCGGCCGAACGCCGTTTCTACATCGACGATCTGTACCTGAAGGCGCTCGTCCGCCCCGTCCAGTACGGACTGTCCCGCCTCGTCTACGCCTTCGACCAGGGTGTGATCGACCGCATCGTGAAGGCCGTCGGCACCGGCACCGTGTACGTCGGCCGGGCCACCCGCGCGGTGGACGAGCGGGGCGTGGACGGGATCGTCAACGGCGTAGCGCGCCTGACCGACCGGTTCGGTGGGGCGCTCCGCCATGCGCAATCCGGCAACGTCCAGCGGTACGCCGCCGGGCTGGTCGCCGGCCTGATCGTGCTCGCACTGGTGCTCTACTTCTAAGGAGGACGTCGGATGTTGGAGAGCTGGGGACCATCGGCGGCGGTGTTCCTTCCGCTGGTCGGCGCCCTCATGATCGCGTTGCTTCCGCGCGCGCAGGAGGAGGCGGCCAAGGCCCTGGGGCTCGTCTTCACCGGGCTGCCCCTGGCGATCGTGATCGCGATCGCGGCCAGGTTCGACTACGGGTCGACGGGGACGATGCAGTTCCAGGTGGACCTCACCTGGATCCCGACGATCGGTGCCCGGTTCCACCTCGGGCTGGACGGGATCTCGCTCCCGCTGTTCGTGCTGACCTTCCTGGTCACCTTCCTCTGCGCGATCTATTCCTACCAGTGGCTGCCCGAGCCGCGGAACCCGCGGGCCTTCACCGCACTGATGCTGCTGCTCACCACCGGCATGGCGGGCACGTTCGTGGCGCTGGACCTCGTCCTCTTCTTCATCTTCTGGGAGCTGGTCCTCGTCCCGATGTACTTCATGATCGCCGTATGGGGTGGGCCGCGACGCGAGTACGCCGCCATCAAGTTCTTCCTCTACACGCTGTTCGGGTCGATCTTCATGCTGCTCGGGTTCATCGCGCTCTTCCTGCGTTCGGGGGCCGAGCCGGGCATGGAACGCACCTTCGACATGCTGCAGCTCGCGCAGCTCGGCCAGGCGGGCGCCTGGCCCTCGCTGTTCGGCCACCTGGTCTTCCTCGGCCTGTTCCTCGGCTTCGCGATCAAGGTGCCGATGTGGCCGTTCCACACCTGGCTCCCGGACGCCCATACGGAGGCCCCGACGGTGGGCTCGGTCATCCTGGCGGCGATCCTCCTGAAGATGGGGACCTACGCCTTCGTGCGGATCTCGCTGCCCATCCTGCCGGACGCGGCGACTGCATGGGCTCCCTATATCGGGCTGCTGGCCGTGATCGCCATCATCTACGCGTCGCTGGCGTGCCTGGCCCAGACGGACATGAAGCGGCTGATCGCGTTCTCGTCCGTCGGGCACATGGGCTTCGTGATGCTGGGCATCGCGACCCTCAACGAGCGGGGGATCAACGCCGCGGTCATGGGGATGGTCGTCCACGGGCTGATCACCGGCATGCTGTTCTTCACCGCTGGATCGGTCCACGAGCGGTTCCACACGCGGGAGATCTCGCGGCTGGGGGGCATGGCGATCGGCGTCCCCTGGCTCGCGGGCATCCTGGCCTACTCATCGATCGCGTCGCTCGGGCTCCCCGGGCTCGCCGGGTTCTGGGGCGAATTCCTGGCGCTCGTGGGCGCCTACAGTCCGGCGGCGGTGCTGAGCGACCTCACGGCCTTCTACCGGGTGCTGATGGCTTTCGGCGTGGTGGGGACGCTGCTCACCGCCGGATACTTCCTGTGGCTCCTGCAGCGCGTGAACCTCGGGACGGTCTCCGAGGAGTGGCAGGGCCAGTCGTTCAAGGACGTGACCGTGATCGAATGGGTGTCCTGGGTGCCGTTGCTGGTGCTGATCCTGCTCGTCGGGATCATGCCCCGGCTGCTCCTGGACGTGACGTCGGGGGCCGTGGCCGTGGTCGCCCGGGTCTTCGGAGGCTGACGCGTTGCAGATCGACTACCTCGCTCTCGCACCGGAGATCATCGTCTTCGCTGCCGCCTGCGCCGTTCTGATGATCGACCTCGTGCTCAACGAGCGCACGCGGATGCTCACCGGTGTGGTCGCGTTCGGCGCTGTGGTCCTCTCCCTGGTGACCCTGCTGGCGAACCTGGGCCGGACGCCGGTGATCAGCGTCGGGGATCTGTTCGTCCTGGACGGCTTCGCGCTCGTCGTCAAGGCCCTGATGCTGGGTGCGGGTGCCTTCGTGATCCTCGTGTCCCTGCCTCCCATGCGGATGCACCGCTACGAGGGCGAGTACTACTTCTTCGTACTGTGCTCGATCCTCGGCGCGATGCTGATGCCGTCGAGCCGCGATCTGCTGATGCTCTTCGTCGCTCTCGAGCTGCTCACCGCTCCCGCCTTCATCATCGCCGGCTTGCGGAAGCGCAATCCCCGCTCCAACGAGGCGACGCTCAAGTTCTTCATCATCGGGGTTCTGTCGGTGGGCATCCTCGTCTACGGGATCTCGCTCGTCTACGGGACGGTCGGGGCCACCGATCTGTCCGAGATCGCAACGCGCCTGGCGCAGATGTCACCGGAAGCCCGGACCGAGCCGCTGCTGCTGATCGGCGTCATCTTCATCGTGGGCGCCTTCGGATTCAAGGTCGCCGCCGTACCCTTCCACTTCTGGGCCCCCGACACCTACGAGGGGGTCCCCACGCCTCTGGCGGCATTCCTGTCCGTGGCGTCCAAGGCGGGGGGTTTCGTGGGCCTCATGCTGATCCTGCTGGTGGGCTTCCGGGAACTGGCTCCCTCGTGGACGCCTCTCGTCGCCGGGATCTCCGTGGCCACGATGACCCTCGGAAACGTGATGGCACTGCGGCAACGCCAGCTGATCCGTCTGCTCGCCTACTCCTCGATCGCACACGCCGGGTACATGCTCATCCCGGTGGCCATCATCACGGCCCAGGACGGGGACGTGCTGTCCCCGTCGAACGCCGAGGCGGTGCGGGCGCTCGTGACCTACCTGGTGGTCTACGCCGTGATGAACCTCGGGGCGTTCGCGGTTGCGATCGGGGTGTCCAAGCAGTACCCGATGCTCCTGCTGCGTGATCTGTCGGGACTCGCTCGCCGCGCGCCGCTGGCCGCCGGAGCTCTGGCGGCCTTCCTGATCTCCCTCGGTGGGATCCCGCCCTTCGCCGGCTGGTTCGCGAAGTTCGCCATCTTCACCGCGGCCGTCAACGTCGGTTCGGGTATGGGGGTCTTCCTCGCCGCGGCCATGGTGATCAACAGCGTCGTGTCCCTCTTCTACTACGTGGGAGTGTCGCGCGTGATGTTCCTGCAGGACCCCGAAGAACAGGGATCGGTCCGCCTGCCGCCCGTGGTGGCGGTGGCCGTGGCCGGCTGCCTCATCGGCGTTGTGGTGCTCGGGGTCTACCCCGAGCCATTCGCCAGGGTGGCTGATGCTGCGCGGCTGGTGCTATTCGGCGTAGGGTGACGGACATGCGGTCGCGCTTCCGTTCTTCCAGAACATCCGCGGCCCCCACGGTCACCGTCGTCCTCGTGGGGCTGCTCCTCGCCGTTGCGGCATCGAGCGCCGCGCAGGTGCCCCCCATCGGCGGCAGTACCCCGAGCCCGACGGCTTCCCCTCCACCGGCCACACCGCGCCCGACGGCGACCCCCGCGGCCAGCCCCGGGCCCACCCCCACACCGACGCCGGGAGATCCGTCCGTCCCAGACCCGCTCCCGAGCCCGACCCCAGGTCCGGGTCAGACCCCCGAGGCGCCCGGCGACGCCACGCCCGCTCCCGGAACCGACGAGCAGGACGACGAGGAGACCGCCGGCCAGATCCCACCGGGCTTCGAGATGCCCCGCGTGGCGCGGACCCCGGGCCGCAACACCACGGCGCTGGTCCGGATCCTCGAACAGGTCACGGAAGCCGGTATCCCGCTGGAGCAGGCGCTGCTGGAGGGCATGGGACGCTTCCCCGTGGCGGGCCTCGCCTGGTATTCGGACGACTGGTGGCTGCCCCGATTCGTCCCGTACTTCCATCTCCACGAGGGCCTGGACATCTTCGCCGACTTCGGCACGCCGATCCGGGCCCCGGACACGGGTGTGGTCACGCGCATGGTCGACGGGCCCATCGGCGGCATCGCCCTGTGGATGCGGGGCCGGGACGGCACGCAGTACTACTTCGCCCACCTCGAGGGATGGGCCGGCGGCATGGAGGTGGGACGCAACGTCGAGGTCGGGACGGTGATCGGGTACGTGGGGGACAGCGGCAATGCGAGGGGCGGCCCGCCCCACCTGCATTTCGAGATCCACCGACCGGACGCGATCCCGCCCAAGCCCATGGTGGACGAGTGGCTCGCCGAGGCGGAGGCGGAGGCGCCGGCGTACGTGGAGCGCAAGATGCGGCAGGTGCTGGCCAGGCGCGCGCTCCTCCGGACGGAGCAGTCGCTGTCCGGATCGTTGTCGGCGGATCGCAGCGAACCGTCGGCGACCCCCGAGTACTCGGTGCTCCTCACGCTCCTGGACCCGGTGGGGGGTTCGGTGGGTCTGCTCCCCAGGTTGCCGCTCATGTCCAACGACGTCCCGCCCCCCTCCGACAGGCTCATCCAGGAGTTCATCCGTCTCCGCGTGGACGGTGCCCTCCTCCCGGCGCTGATGTACGGCTACGGCCGTGGGACGGGATGAGCTCGCACGTAGTATCTTTGACAACCCGGGGGCTCGACCTCGGGGGGATACCCAAGTGGCCAAAGGGGCCTGGCTGTAAACCAGGTGCTTCATGCTTCGCAGGTTCAAATCCTGCTCCCCCCACCAAGCCTCCGGGAACACGGCGGCGTAGCTCAGTTGGTGAGAGCGCCCGGCTCATAATCGGGAGGTCGGCGGTTCGAGTCCGCCCGCCGCTACG
>CAZLKN010000070.1:0-13734 GCA_964560135.1 uncultured Actinomycetes bacterium
TCCGACGCCCCACCGCAGAGCACGGCCTGCTCCCCGAACAGGTCCGTCTCGGTCTCTTCGGCGAAGGTGGTCTCGATCACCCCGGCCCGCGTGCCACCCAGGGCCTTGGCGTATGCGAGGGCGATCCCGAGCGCCTTTCCCGTGGCGTCCTGGTGGATGGCCACGAGCGAGGGCACGCCCTGCCCGTCGACGTACGCTCTCCGGACCAGGTGGCCCGGCCCCTTGGGGGCGATCATGCACACGTCCACGTGGGACGGGGGGACGATCTGGTGGAAGTGGACGTTGAACCCGTGGGCGAAGAAGAGCGCGTTGCCCGGCTCGAGGTTCGGTTCGATCTCCCGCTCGTACACGTCCTTCTGGACGGTGTCGGGGAGCAGCACCATGATCAGGTCGGCCTCCTTGCACGCCTCATCGGTGGCCTTCACCACCAGCCCCTCGCGCTCGGCCGCCGGCCAGGAGCGCGACCCCGTGTACAGCCCGACCCGTACGTCCACACCCGACTCGTGCAGGTTCAGCGCATGCGCATGCCCCTGGGAGCCGTACCCGAGGATCGCGACCTTCTTGCCCTTCAGGTCCTTGGGGTTCGCGTGCCTGTCGTAGTAGATCTTCGCCATCCGCCCTGCCTCCTCCGGCCTCAGGCCGTCTCCTCGGCGTACTCGGCCTCCTCTTCCTCCAACCGGACCACGGAGAGGTAGGCGTCATCGATCGTATGCCTGCCGCGCGCCAGCGCGATCAGGCCCGTCTTCGCGATCTCCTTGATCCCATAGGGACGAAGGATGTCGACGAGCGCCGTCAGCTTCTCCGGCGTCCCCGTGGCCTCCAGCGTGAGGCACTCGGTGTGCACGTCGACGATCTTCGCCCGGAAGATATCGGACACCTCAAGGATCTGGGATCGCTGACCGGCGTCGGCGTTGACCTTCACCAGCAGCAGCTCGCGCTCCACGGAGCTCGTGTGGTCGAGCTCCTCGATGTGGATCACGTTGATCAGCTTGTCGAGTTGCCGGGCGATCTGGGTGAGGGGCTTGGTCTCCACCTTCACCACGATCGTCATCCGGGAGATCTTCGGGTCCTCGGTGGGCCCGACGGCCAGCGACTCGATGTTGTAGCCGCGGCGGGCGAACAGACCTGCCACCCGGGCCAGCACACCCGGCTTGTTCTCCACCAGGACCGAGAGGGTGTGCAACCCCTTCCGCCCCGACACCTCCTGCTTGTCGTACAGCGTGTCCTGCATCTCAGGCCTCCTCGTCGCCCGTGAAGCGGGGATCCATGATGATGTCGTCGTTCGAGGCGGCCGCCGGCACCATCGGGTAGCACTTCTCCGCCGGGTCGCAGCGGAAGTCGATCACGACGGTACGGTCGGTGATCGACTGGGCCTTCTCGATCGCGGGCTCGACCTCCTCGGGCTCGGTCACCCGCATCCCGATGCACCCGTAGGCCTCGGCGAGCTTCACGTAGTCGGGCACGTCCTGGGTGAGGTAGATCTCGCTGAAGCGCCCGTCGTAGAAGAGCTCCTGCCACTGGCGGACCATCCCGAGATAGGCGTTGTTCATGATCGCGATCTTCACCGGGATCTTCTCGGTGGTCATGGTGGCGAGCTCCTGACAGGTCATCTGGAAACAGCCGTCGCCGTCGATGACCCACACGTCCTCATCGGGTCGCGCGACCTTGGCCCCCATCCCCGCCGGGACGCCGTAGCCCATGGCGCCAACGCCTCCGGAGTTCAGCCAGGAGTTTGGATGCTTGAAACGGATGTACTGCGACGCCCACATCTGGTGCTGGCCGACGCCCGAGGCGTAGATCGCGTCCCCGTTCGTCACCCGGCCGATGGTGTCGATCACGTGCTCGGGAGCCAGCAGGCCGTTCTCGGAGTGGTCCGGGTAGCGCAGCGGATGACGCTCCTGCCAGTCCTTGAGCTGGGCGGTCCAGGCGCCGAGATCGGGCCGTCCACCCTGTTCGGCCTGCACCTTCCGGACGGCGTCGACGAGCTGGCGCATCACGTGCTTCGCGCTCCCGACGATGCCGACGTCCACGGCCCGGTTCTTACCGATCTCCGAGGGGTCGATGTCCACGTGGACGATCTTCGCCTCGGGGGCGAAGGAGGCCAGGTGACCGGTGACCCGGTCGTCGAACCGGACCCCGATCGCGATCAGCAGGTCGGAGCGCTGCATCGAGGTGACGGCCGTGTAGTTGCCGTGCATGCCGGGCATCCCGAGGCACAGATCGTGGTCGTCCGGGATGACCCCGCGGCCCATCAGCGTGGTGACCGCCGGGATCCCCGTGAGCTCCGCGAGCTCGAGCAGCTCCGGTGACCCGAAGGACTTCACCACCCCCCCGCCGACGTACAGGATCGGTTTGCGGGCCTGCTGGATCAGCTCGGCGGCCGCCCGGACGTTGCGGGGGTCACCGAGCGTCTTCGGGCGGTACCCGGGCAGGTTGATCTGGTCGGGGTACCACCACTCGGTCTGCTCGATCAGGACGTCCTTGGGGATGTCCACGAGGACCGGTCCGGGACGCCCCGTGGTGGCGATGTGGAAGGCCTGCTTGATCACCTCGGGGATGTCGTACCCGTCGGACACGAGCCAGTTGTGCTTGGTCACCGGGATCGTCACGCCGGTGACGTCGGCCTCCTGGAAGGCATCCCCGCCGATGGCCGCCCTCGGCACCTGACCGGTGATGGCCACCATCGGAACGGAGTCCATGTACGCCGACGCGAGCCCCGTGACGAGGTTCGTCGCGCCCGGCCCGGAGGTCGCCATGCACACCCCGGGGATCCCGGAGGCCTGGGCGTAGCCGTCGGCGGCGTGGGCGGCTCCCTGTTCATGGCGGCAGAGGATGTGCCGGATCGAGGAGTCGAGGAGCGGATCGTATGCGGGCAGGATCGCGCCACCGGGGATACCGAAGATGTGCTTCACCCCCTCGACCTCGAGGGCCTTGATGAGGGACTGCGCCCCCGTCAGCTTCGTGCCCGGCTTGATGTCCATATCCCTGACCTCCTCGGCGTTTAGGACCGTTCGACTGCAACAAAAAACCTCCCGCCACGTGAGCGACGAGAGGTCTGGCGAGCGCCCGAGCGGCGCTCGCCTAGTGAAGTACGAGGATCAGGTGCATGCTCTTCATGTGCCAGCCAGTATCGGGCCGGGTGCGAAGACTGTCAACACGGGGAAGGCTCGCCTCAGTCCTCCCGGTCGAGGCGGAAGACCCCGCCCTGGAGCGAGAGCATGTAGAGCTCGCCCTCGTGGTCCTCGCCGAACGACGAGAGCTGCGGGATCCGGGGGCCGAGGAACCGGTGGTCCTCGGCGCGCCCGTCCCTCAGCACGAAGGCCCGCGGACGACCTCCGCAGAAGTCGGCGAAGACGTAGGCGCCGCGTAGCTCGCCGATGCGCTGTCCGCGGTACACATGGCCGCCGACGATCGCGCAGTTGTCCGCGTCGTTCGCGTACTCGTACACCGGAGGCACATGGTTCCCGGGCGGCTCGCCCGAGAACCGGTGGCTGCCCTCCATGCGGGCCCAGCCGTAGTTCTCGCCGCCCCCGGACCCCGCCTGCTGGTGGTTCACCCACTCCCAGCGGTTCTGGCCCACATCGGCGATCCACAGGTCACGGGTGGACCGATCGAAGGAGTACCGCCAGGGGTTCCGAAGGCCGTAGGCCCAGATCTCGTCGCGGGCGCCGGACCGCCCGACGAAGGGGTTGTCGGCGGGGATCCGGTACCCCCGGTCGCCGTCGGGCCGGGGGTCGATCCGCAGCATCTTGCCCAGGAGCGTTCCCAGATCCTGGCCATTGTCCTGCGGGTCACCCGATCCGCCGCCGTCGCCCAGGCCGACCCACAGCATCCCGTCCGGTCCGATCAGGATGTGGCCCCCGTTGTGGTTCGCGTGCGGCTGCGACGCGGACAGCACCTCCCGGGTGTTCTCCGTGTCGGCGCGTCCGTCCCGGAACGCGTAGGCACGGACTCGCGTGGTCCCGTCGCGATCCGTGAAGTGGACGTACAGGGTCCGGCCGTCGGGGGCGAAGGCCAGCCCCAGGAGTCCCTGCTCGCTGCCTGAGGAGACCTGATCGGATACGTCGAGGACCGGGGTCGGGTCGACCTCGCCTCCGCGGATGGCCCGTATCCGACCCGTCTTCTCGGCCACGTACAGCGCGGGGTCGCCCGAGACGACGGCCATCGCCAGGGGCTGCTGGAGCGTCGCGATCCGCGTCGCCGAAACCCGGACCGCCGCCAGGCCCCCGGGAGCCGGGGTCGCAGGATCCGGGGTCACCGCCACCGGCGTCGGCGAGGGGGCCGGCTGGTCGGTCTCCGCAGGCGTGGGACTCGGCTCCGGGGTCGCCGTGGACACCGGGCTCGCGCGCACCCGCCGCGCGTCCTGGTCGCCCTCCCCACAGGCCGAAGCGATCAGCGCGAGCGCCGTGAGCACCAGGGCCGCCCGCCTCATGCGGCCCCCTCCTCGCGTGCGCGCACCTCCAGGTCGATCTCGGCCTCCATCCGTGCTGTGGCGCCCGTGCCGCGCAGCGATCCGGAGACCGGAGCGGCCCCGGCGGGCACCGCCGACGCGGCCACCGCCACGTGGCGGTCGGCGACCACCAGGCCGTGCGTCGGATCGTAGCCACGCCAGCCGCCGCCGGGGATACACGCCTCGGCCCACGCGTGCATCTCCCGGTTCTCGGTGTCCGGGTCGCCCTCCTGGTACCCACTGACGAACCTCGCCGCCACGCCGGCATGGCGGCAGCACGCGACGAAGAGGACGGCCAGATCACGGCAGGATCCCCGGGCGTCGGTCAAGGTCTGGTCCGCCGGATAGGGATCGCCCTCGTCGCGCACGATCACCTCGCAGAGCCGGTAGATGCGGTCGGTGAGGGTGAGCAGGAACGCCTGGACGTCGCCGTCGGCCTCCGCGGCGATCTCCTCAGCGAACGCTGCGGCCCCCGGTGTGGGTTCGGTCGCCAGGTAGGGAGCCAGGATCGGCTGCTCCTGGCGCGTATAGGGCACGGGGAGGCGTCCGGCGTCCGCGGACGGCAGGATGTAGTCGAAGGGGGCCGATCGCAGGGTCTCGGCGACGAAGCGCGTGGAGACCGTGAGCGTCTCGGTCGTCCCGCCGAACCAGCTCCACACCACCGAGTTCCCCTCCGCGTCGAGGCTCCCGCTCATCCCGGCGGGGACGGGGTCGACGTCGATGGAGAACGAGAGAAGTCGCTGTCCGGGATCGCCGCGCGGACAGAGCCGGATCACGTGGGGCTCCAGGAACACCTCACGCGAGTACCGGTACCGGGTGATGTGGGATCCGAGGAAGAGCATCGTCAGTCGGCCGACCTCTCCGGTGTTCGTTCCATCGGGACGACCCTGCCCCGCAGCTTGTCGAAAACCACGTCGACCCAGGCGGCGGGGCACTGGTCCATCGCCTCGCGGACGCGCTCCTGCCACCACTCGGACACGTGCTGGAGATCGGACCGCTCGTAGCGGTGCTCCACCATGGTGTAGGTGTCCCGCTCGTAGAGCACGACGTCCAGCGGGAAGTCGACATCGGTCGCGCTGGTCCGGGTGGCGTCGAAGGCCAGATAGCCGATCTTGAGGGCGTCGGTCATCGAGGTGTCGAAGCGCAACGCACGGTCGAGCAACGGCTTGCCGTAGCCGTGCTCGCCGATGGCGAAGTAGGGGGTTCCCTTGGCCACCTCGACCCAATTGCCCTGGGGGTACAAAAGGTAGAGCTTGTGCTCGGCGTCGCGCTCGAGCTGGCCGCCGACGAGAGCCGCCAGATTGAAGTCGAGGCCGCTGTCCTGGAGCGCTTCGCGGTCCTCGGATGCCACCCGGCGAACCTGCTCGGCGAAGGCGTTCACCGCCTTGTAGAGCTTGTCGAAGGCTTCATCGCGTTCGGCGATCGCCTCTTCGAAGTACGTGAGCGCCTTGTCCCGCACGGAGCGCAGCCCCGAGGTCATCAGGAACAGCGAGTGGTCGGGACGCTCATGGATGGTGAGCTTGCGCGCGGTGATCCGCTCCGTACCGGACGTCACCCGTGTGTCCGCGATACCCACGAGGCCACTCTGGACCTTCACGGCCAAACAGAACGTCATGCGCTCTCCTGGGTCTGGCGGGCCCCGGCCCGCTGCGGCAACGAGAAGAAGGTTTCGAAGACGGCGGCCCCCACCGTGTTGAGCTCCGCCTGGAACCCGTCGAGGAACTCGTGGAGCCCGTGGTTGACGATCTCCTCGATCTGCGCGAAATCCAGATCCGAGCGGAGCCGGCCGAGGCGCTGCTCGGCTACGTTCCGGAACCCCCGCATCGGCGAACCGGAGATCGCGTGCAGTGACTCCTCCGCCCGTCCCAGGCAGTAGCGGATCGCCCGCGGGAAGTCCTGATCGAGGACGAGGAACTCGGCCACCTGCAGCGGTTCGATCCGGCCGTACCGCTTCCGGTACATCTCGAACGCCGAGGCCGAGCGGAGCAGGGCCGACCACTGGATGTCGTCGTAGGCCGAGCCGACGTAGGTCACGTCGGGCAGGAGGATGAAGTACTTCACGTCGATGATCCGCGAGGTCTTGTCGGCCCGCTCCATGAACCGGCCGACGAGTCCGAAGTGCCACGCCTCGTTGTGGGACATCGTCGCGTCCATCACGCCCGCGAAGAGGTGACACGATCGCTTGATCTGGGTGAAGAACGCGTGCGGCGCGGACATGAACTCGCGCTCGCCGAATGCCGACTGCCGGACGAAGAGATACGAGCGGTTGACCTCCTCCCACATCTCCGAGGAGATCACCTCGCGGACCGAGCGGGCGTTGTCGCGGGCGCCGTTCAGGCACGCGAGGATCGAGTTGGGGTTGTCGGGGTCGAAGGCGAGGAACTCGATCACGTTCTCTCGGCGGTACCCGTCGAAATGCTCCTCGAACATGGCCTGGTCGCCCGTGGTCGCCACCACCGCGCGCCACTGCTCGGCGGCCTCCGCCGGCATGTCCAGTGAGAGTTGCAGGTTGACATCGATGACGCGAGCGATGTTCTCGGCCCGCTCGATGTAGCGGTTGATCCAGTAGATGGAGTCCGCGACGCGGCTCAGCATCCCGACGACACCCCACGGCTCATGCGGACAACACCCACGTGTCCTTACTACCCCCGCCCTGGGAGGAATTCACCACGAGCGACCCCCGGCGCAGAGCCACCCGGGTGAGACCGCCCGGCATCACGTAGATGTCCTCACCGTAGAGGGCGAAGGGACGGAGGTCGACGTGGCGGCCCTCGAACCCACCGTTCACGATCACGGGGGCCCGGGAGAGCGCCAGGGTGGGCTGGGCGATGTAGTTGCGTGGTTCGGCTTCGACGAGGTCCGCGAACTCCTCGCGCTCCTCGGTCGTGGCGTGCGGGCCGACGAGCATCCCGTAGCCCCCGGACTCGTTCGCCGCCTTCACCACCAGCTCGTCGAGATGGTCGAGCACGTACCGCCGCTGGTCCTCCTCCCAGCACACGTAGGTGGGCACATTCGGCAGGATCGGGTCATCGCCGGTGTAGTAGCGGATGATCTGCGGCACGTAGGCGTAGATCACCTTGTCGTCGGCGATCCCCGTCCCCGGGGCATTGGCGAGAGCGATCCGTCCGGCTCGGTAGACGTCCATCAGGCCCGGCACCCCCAGCAGCGAGTCGGGCAGGAACACCTCGGGGTCGATGAATTCGTCGTTGACCCGCCGGTAGATGACGTCCACCCGCTCCAGGCCCTGGGTCGTTCCCATGTGGACGCGGCCGTCGACCACCGTCAGGTCACGGCCCTCCACCAGTTCGACCCCCATCTGCTGGGCCAGGAACGAATGCTCGAAGTACGCGGAGTTGTAGGGTCCCGGCGTGAGCACGACAACGGTGGGATCCGGGATGCCCTCGGGGGCCACGTTCTGCAGCGTCTCCAGCAGCCGGCTCGGGTAGTCGTCCACCGGATACACGTGGGAAGCCTCGAACACCTGGGGGAAGGTGCGCTTGAGGACCTGACGGTTCTCCAGCACGTAGGAGACCCCGGACGGGCACCGGAGGTTGTCCTCCAGCACGTAGAACTCACCGTCGGCGTCCCGCACGAGATCCGATCCGGTGACGTGGCACCAGGTCCCCCTCGGAGGGTCCAGGCCGGCGCACTGCGGTTGGTAGGACGCAGCGGAGGCGACGAGATCGCGGGGCACGATCCCGTCCGACAGGATCCGCTGGTCGTGGTACACGTCGTCGATGAAGGCGTTCAGGGCCCAGATGCGCTGCTTCAGGCCGCGTTCGATCCGCTCCCAGTCGGCGGCCTCAACGATGCGAGGAACGATGTCGAAGGGGAAGATCCGCTCGGCCCCCGAGATGTCACCGCTGACCGCGAACGTGATGCCCATGTGCAGCAGCGCGAGCTCGGCGGCCTGCTGACGCCGCTGGATCTCGCCGTCGGGCAACGCCTCGACCCGCCGGATGAGCAGCTCCGCGCCCGGCCGGGGCGCCCCGGGGGCCTCGAACATCTCGTCGTAGAAGCCGCCGGTGTCGTAGTGGTCGAAGCGCATCGATCCCGTCCCGGAGCGCGCGCGGGCCGCGCAGCGCATATACGAACTGGTCAGAAGGGATCCTATCATGCGTTCTCGCCGCTTCCTGCCGGGACGGCGAGCGAGAAGGCGCGGATTGGGGGATGATGCCTTGATGAGCGACGCACCCGCACCATCCGAACAATCGGAGATCCCACCGCCGCCGAAGACCCGGATCAGCGACCGGGTCGCCATCGCTCTTCTCGGGACGTACCTCGTCTTCCGTGCCGTCACCCAGCGGGTGGGCTTCGGCGTCTTCCCACGCCTGCTCGACCCCGCACCGTGGGCCATCCCGCTCCTGAACAACTCGATGATCGTGCTGATCGGAACGGGGACGGGGATCCAGGGGCGACCGTGGATGTTCGTGGCCACCGGCGCCGCGTCGGTGTTCCTGTCCACCGTGGCAGGGCTGATCCTGTACTGGGCCGGCTACCGGTTCGGCCCCCGGCTCGCCGTCAAGGCCGAACAGTCCGGGTCGGTCTGGGCCTCCATCTGGAACCCGAAACAGGTCGAGAAGGCGCACCGGTGGATCGAACGCTGGGGATTCTTCACCGTCATCCTCGGCCGCCTGGTGGAGCAGCTCACCGCTCCGGTGATGCTCGTGGCCGGGAGTACCCGGATGAGCTTCCGCAAGTTCATCGTCGCCCACACCATCGGGGCGATGGCCTTCGCGGGAACGAGCCTGTGGCTCGGCGTGATGGCCGACCGCCGGTGGCCGTGGCTCAAGGACCGCATCGAATCGCTGTCCCCCTGGGCCCTGCGGATCGCGATCATCCTGCTGGTGCTGTTCGCAGTGAGCGCCCTGCTGTCGCGCAAGGAACAGCCTCAGGAAGCTGCCCCGGGTGAGGGCGAGACATGATCTTCGAGTTCCGTGACCTGGTCATCGCGTACCTGATTCCGATCATCATCGCGATCGTGTTCCTCGTGGTCCTGTTCGCCGTCCTGCGGTGGGTGAACCGGCTCGGGTCCGAGCCCGAGGAGGACCCGGCCGCCCGGGCGATCCGCCGGCGCCGCGGCCAGTAGGCAGGAAGGCGCCCGCCTGGTGCCGAACCCTGTCCACGAGGCAGTTCGCCTTCTGAGGGAGGGAAAACACCATGCGCCGCACCACAGCCCTGCTCTGCGTCCTGATGTTCGGGTTCCTTCCCCTGTCCGCATCGGCCGAAGTGCCGGACGTCGTCACAAGCGAGGTCTCGTTCTCGGTCGTCAACCCCCTCGAGCCGGGCGAGACATTGTCCGTCAGCGGATCGCTGGTGCGCGCCGCCGGCGAGCCCTGCGGCGACTCGGTCATGCTGCTCACCCACGGCCTGTCCTACGGACGGTGGGCGTGGGACTTCCCGGTGGAGACCGACACCTACTCCACCGCCCGGACGCTCGCCCGGGCCGGCTACCCGGCGGTGACCATCGACAAGCTCGGCTACGGAAACCCAGACGACCACGACGGCCACCGGCTCACGGTGCAGTCCTACGCAGCCATCACCGACCAGATCGTGCGAGCCCTGCGGACCGGCGCCTACACCGGCGACGACCAGACCGCCTTCGAAAAGGTCGGCCTCATGGGGCACTCGGCCGGCACCGAGATCTCCGAGCTCGCCGCGGGTCTCTACGGCTCCGCCGACGTCCTCGTGGCCACCGGCTACACCCACTTCCCCTCACAGCAGATCGTCGAGGACTTCGTCACCAGCGAGATCCCGCGGGCGCTCCAGGACGACTACATCTACTTCGGGGAGACCGAGGAGCACCGCATGGGGCACATGTACCACGCCGCGGGGGCCGACGAGCACATCATGGACGCGGATCTCGAGCTGGCGAACCTCACGCCCTCCGGCGAGATCCTGTCGATCTCCAACCAGCCCTCGCGCTGGGCGATCGGACTGATCGACGTCCCCGTGCTCCTCGTGCTCGGTGAGCACGACACGATCTTCCCCGTCGAGAACGGCCCCGACGAGCTGGTGCTGTTCGCGTCCTCCCCCGACCGCAGCCTCCAGGTGGTGGAGGACGCCGGCCACACGTGGATGCTGCACCGTGCCGGACCCCCCGCGAACGAGGCGGTCGTGGACTGGCTCGATGGCCGCGACGCGCTGCCGTCCTGCGCGGCCTAAACGCCTACCGCCCGAGCGGCTCACATCGTGACGGCCCCCGTGGAGGCCGAGGACACCAGCCTTGCGTACTTCGCGAGCGCGCCGGTGGTGTAGCGCGGCGGCGGCGGCGCCCAGTCCTTCAGGCGCGCCTGCAGCTCCGCGGGGGACACCTCGACGTCGAGGCGGCGGTTGGGGATGTCGACGGAGACGGTGTCGCCCTCGCGGACGAGTGCGATCGGGCCCCCGTCCACGGCCTCGGGGGCCACGTGGGCGATCGACAGGTTCTTGGTCGCCCCGGAGAACCGTCCGTCGGTGACGAGCAGCACCTTGTCCCCGAGCCCGGCGCCGGCGATCGCCGCGGTGACGGCGAGCATCTCCTTCATGCCCGGGCCCCCACGGGGACCTTCGTAGCGGATGACCACCACGTCGCCCTCCCGGATCCGGCGGGCGGCCACCGCCCGGAAACAGTCCTCCTCGGAGTCGAAGACGCGGGCCGGACCGCGGAAGGTCTGGATCTCGGTGCCGGCCACCTTGACCACGGACCCGTCGGGGGCCAGCGAGCCGCGCAGGATCGCGTAGCCGCCCTCGGGGTGCAGCGGCTCGGCCACGCGCCGGACGACGTCCTGGTCCCCGGGGAAGGCCACCTCGGCGAGGTTCTCGGCCACCGTCCGGCCGGTCACCGTGAGACAGTCGCCGTGCAGCAGGCCCGCGTCGAGCAGCTCCCGCATCACCACGGGCACCCCGCCGATGGCATCGAGGTCCACCATCACGTACCGGCCCGCGGGCTTGAAGTCGGCGATGTGGGGCGTGCGGCGGGCGATGCGGTCGAAGTCGTCGATCCCGACGTCGACCTGCGCCTCGTGGGCGATGGCCGGGAGATGCAGGACCGCGTTGGTGGACCCACCGACCGCACAGGACACGGCGATCGCGTTCTCGAATGCCTCCCGCGTCATGATGTCCCGAGGACGGATCCCCCGCTCCAGCAGCGCGAGGACCGCCTCACCCGAGGCCCGGGACAGCGCCTCGCGCCGGGGGTCGAGGGCCGGGATCGACGCGGACAGCGGGAGCGACATCCCGATCGCCTCCGAGACGGCCGCCATCGTGTTCGCCGTGAACATCCCCGCGCAGGAGCCGGCCCCCGGACACGCGGCGCGCTCGAGCTCTGCGAGGGCGGCCTCGTCCATGGTGCCTGCGGAGACGGCGCCGACCCCCTCGAAGACGTCCTGGATGGTCACGTCCCGGTCGTGCCAGCGTCCGGGCATGATCGTCCCGCCGTAGAGGAAGACCGACGGCAGGTTCAGCCGGGCGCAGGCCATGAGCATCCCCGGCAGTGACTTGTCGCACCCGGCGATCGTCACCGCGGCGTCGAACCGCTCCGCATGCATGACCAGCTCCACGGAGTCGGCGATGTACTCGCGGGACACCAGCGAGGCGCGCATGCCCTCGTGCCCCATGGAGATGGCGTCGGACACGGCGATGGTCACGAACTCCACCGGGATCGCGCCCGCCGCGCGGACACCCTCCTTGGCCCAGTCCGCCAGGAGGTCGAGGTGGTAGTTGCAGGGCGTGACCTCGTTCCACGAGGACGCCACCCCGATCTGCGGCTTGGAGAAGTCATCGTCGCCGAACCCCACCGCCCGCAGCATCGCGCGGTGCGGCGCCCGCTGGTAGCCCTCGGTCACGTCTGTGGACCGTGGCCTGGAGGTGGTGTGGACGTCCCGCTCAACCATCACGCCTCCCGTCGTCGCCGGATCGCGACCACAGGATAGGCGGGTCGGGGAAACCGATGCTCAGGGTGAGGGGACGCAGGCTTCCTGGTAGACCGATCCCACCACGGGGGCCGAGTCGGTGCTGGCCCAGACGCACCACCGGTCGGCCTCGTCTTCGAGCAGGCCTCCGGCCAGGGTGCGCCCACCCTCCAGGTTCCCACCGGTGAGGGCCAGGACGAGCATCCCCGCCACCACCACGGCGACGGCGACCCGCAGGACGACGACGGGAACGGCTGCGATCCGGGTCATGATCCACATGGTTCGGCGTCCTCGCTCTCGAACTTGTCGGGCAACCGCTCGGCGACCTGCTCCCCCAGCGACGCGTGCGGGCCGTCCTCGAACCGGACACCGCCGGCGACAGCGAACCCGTCGTCCTCGTCGGGAACGCACACCGATGCCTCCTGCTGGAATGTCACCTCGAACTCCGGGCTCGACGGTTCCGGGACCGGCTCGGCGACCTGCTCCACCTCTACGGGCTCGACCGGCTCTTCGGAGATGGGCACCGGGGGTGCCTGCACCGCCGCCACGATCGCGGTCCCGGCTCGTGCGACCGGCTCGCTGGTCGGCGCGGGCGCGGTCGGACCGGAGACCGCCACAGCCAGTGATACGGCCATCCCGCAGGCCACCGCACCCTCGAGCACCTGCCCGCGCCAGCGTCCGAGGCGAAGCCAGACCACCGAGGGGACGACCCCCGCCTCGCGGAGGTGGTCGCGCAGGCGCTGGCGGGCCCTGCTCAGCAGCGTCCAGGTCGCGTTCGGGCTGAGGCCCAGCCGGGCGGCCACCCGTGCCGGACGCTCCTCCTCCAGGTAGGCGAGTAGCGCTTCACGGTAGCGTTCGGGCAGTGCATCGATCGCCCGCTCGATCTCGGCGACGAACTCCCGCGAGATCGCCTGGTCCTCCGGGCCCGGCAACGGGCAGGGACCGAGCGCACCGATCTCGTCGGGGGACCCGCTGGGGATCTCCTGGGCACGGCGGGCCCGGTCGATGGCGATCCGGCGAGCCACGGTCCGCAACCAGGGCAACGCGTCGGGGGCGATGTCGTGGCGGACCGCCCGGGCCAGGGCCTCCTGGGCCAGATCCTCACGATCCGACGACTGTCCCCAGCCCGCGGTGGCGTGGAGCTGGCGGACGACATCCTGCAGGCGATCCTCCGTGGTGCTCACGCAGCCAGTCTAGGCGCCCGATGCCGGGAACGATAGCGGTCGTGGTGTGCCTGCACGAAATGTCCGGATCGCCGCCGCCCCTGCTCGCCGGTGCTCCGTCCGGGGTATCCCCCGACCCGATACGGGAACCCCGG
Source organism: uncultured Actinomycetes bacterium (assembly GCA_964560135.1). GTDB lineage: Bacteria > Actinomycetota > JAICYB01 > JAICYB01 > JAICYB01 > CAZLKN01. The sequence goes on from CAZLKN010000070.1 coordinate 13,661, forward strand.
CGAGCAGGACAGCGGCTCGGCACGCCGTCCTCTCGGCCCAAGGCCGGCGTGCTCTCTCGTCCTACATACGGGGT
>CAZLKN010000071.1:0-13646 GCA_964560135.1 uncultured Actinomycetes bacterium
CGCTCGACGGTCGAGGACCGCCACCGGCGTCCCCTGCGCCTCACCCACGATCTCGGTTTCGGTGTCGGGGGTCGCGTAGCGCGAAACCGCACCCGTCTGGTCGATCGATAGCTCACCGTTGGAGAGCGCTTCTGTGGTCTTGGGCAGGTCGGCCAATGCGCGTCCCATCCGTACGTATTCACGCGCGGTGTTCTTCCGGACACCGAGCCGCATCCGCGTCCAATCTTCTATGGATGGGACGTGGTCCTCCAGGTGGACGCCGCGTTCACGGCATACGTCGAGGAGCCTGACGAGCAGTGCTGTCAGGGCGCAGATCAGGGCGTAGACCTGCTCGACCATGTCCGTCAGCACCGCCGACGGCAGCACCGCCAACGCTTCGCGATCCACCAGGGACACCTCTCCCAAAGACGGAGAACCAGATAACCGAATCCTAGCAGCCGCTAGTGACACAAAACCGCTCTGAAATGAGCACCTATAGAAAGAGATCTCTGGATTCCTCCCCGCGTGCTAGGCTCGGGCCTCTTCCCCACTTCCCGTCGTGTCGGCTTCGACCGGGAGGTGCAGAATAGATGGCGGGAGGTGGTCATCCGTGGTCGTCGAACCTACACGCCGGCTGTTCACGGTGGAGGAGTACCACCGGATGGGCGAGGCCGGCATCTTCACGCCCGAGGATCGTGTGGAGCTCCTCGACGGGGAGATCATCCAGATGACACCCATCGGATCCCGCCACGGTGGGTGTGTGAACCGGCTGAACCAGCTCCTCATCCAGAACCTGGCCGGTCGGGCTGTCGTAACCGTGCAGAATCCGGTCCTCCTCGACGAACGGTCGGAGCCCCAACCAGACGTCGTCGTGGCAAGGCTTCGGGAGGACTTCTACTCCGGCGGTCATCCGGAGCCCGGTGACATGCTCCTCCTCATCGAGGTCTCCGACACGACGCTTCTGTACGACCGCAACCGAAAGGTGCCCCGCTACGGGGCCCGCGGCGTCCACGAGGCCTGGCTCGTCGACCTCGAGGCGGAGCGCATCGAGGTGTACCGAGAACCGGCCCCCGACGGCTACGCCCAGAGCACCGCATCCACCCGAGGCGACTCGCTCTCGCCCGCCGCATTCCCCGACCTCACCCTGACCGTCGACGAGATTCTGGGCTGACCCTCGACCTGCGGCTTTGACAGGCTTTGCGAACATGTGTTCGTGACCTGGAACAATCCCCCGATCCCGTGGTCCGAGCTGGAGCGGCGTCTGTCCGACGGCCGCCGCTCCGTCCCGCCCGCCGTCTCCGACTCGCCGGCGTGGTCCCGGAAGCGCCAACCCTACGAGCTCCCGCGGACGCTGCGCCGCTCACCCACCCACGTCCCCTACGCGGAGCTGCACTGCCACTCGAACTTCTCGTTCCTCGACGGCGCCTCCCACCCCGAGGAGCTCGCCGAGGAGGCGGCCCGGCTCGGTCTCGCCGCCCTCGCCCTGACCGACCACGACGGGATGTACGGCGTGGTGCGCTTCGCCGAGGCCGCCAAGGCCCTCGGGCTGCCGACGGTGTTCGGCTCCGAGCTGTCGCTGGGCCTGAACCGCCCGCAGAACGGCGCCGCCGATCCCGAAGGGCATCACCTCGTCGTGCTGGCCCGCGACCCGCACGGGTACGCGTCGCTGTGCCGCGCCGTCGGCGAGGCGCAGCTCGCCGGGGCCGAGAAGGGCAAGCCCGCCTACGAGATGGCCCGCCTCGCCGAACTGCATCAGGGGCACTGGCTCGTGCTCACCGGATGCCGGAAGGGCGCGGTCCCCCGGGCGCTCGTCGACCACGGACCCGAGGCCGCCGGCCGCGAGCTCGCCAACCTGTGCGCCGTGTTCGGGCGCGAGAACGTCGCCGTGGAGATCTGGGACCACGGCGACCCGCTCGACTCCCACCGCAACGACGCGCTCGCCGAGCTCGCCTGCCGGTTCGGGGTGGACCTGGTGGCCACGAACAACGTCCACTACCACGCACCGGCGCGCCGGCGGGTGGCCGCGGCGCTGGCGGCGGTGCGTGCCCGGCGGTCGCTGGACGAGATCGACGGGTGGCTCCCGCCCGCGGCATGCGCCCACCTTCGCTCGGGGGCCGAGATGGCCCGCATCCTGGCCCGCTACCCCGGGGTGGTGGAACGGGCCGCGGCCCTCGGGGCCGAGTGCGCCTTCGACCTGTCGCTGGTCGCCCCGAACCTGCCCCCCTACCCCGTCGACGAGGGCCACACCGAGATGACGTTCCTGCGTTCGCTCGTGGACCGCGGAGCGCTCGAACGCTACGGGCCCCGGGAAGACGAGCGCGTCCCCGGCGCCTACGCCCAGCTCGACCACGAGCTCGACCTGATCGAGCGGCTCGGGTTCCCGGGCTACTTCCTGATCGTCTGGGACATCGTGGAGTTCTGCCGCCGAAGCGACATCCTCTGCCAGGGACGCGGCTCCGCCGCCAACTCCGCGGTCTGCTACGCCCTCGGGATCACCAACGCCGACGCCGTGTCGCTCGGACTGCTGTTCGAGCGGTTCCTGTCCCCCGAGCGCGACGGCCCCCCCGACATCGACATCGACATCGAATCCGGCCGCCGGGAGGAGGCGATCCAATACGTCTACGAGCGCTACGGACGCCACCAGGCCGCCCAGGTGTCCAACGTGATCTGCTACCGTCCGCGCTCCGCGATCCGGGACGCCGCCAAGGCTCTCGGCCATCCCCCGGGGGCCCAGGACGCCTTCTCCAAACAGGTGGACGGCTGGGGGTCGTCGGTCGATCGCGCCACCCTCGACGTCCCCGACCCGGTGATCGACCTCGCCAACCAGATCGTCGGCTTCCCGCGGCACCTCGGGATCCACTCCGGGGGGATGGTGATCTGCGACCGTCCCGTCCTCGAGGTGTGTCCGGTGGAGTGGGGACGCATGGAGGGCCGCACGGTCCTGCAGTGGGACAAGGACGACTGCGCCGCCACCGGCCTCGTGAAGTTCGACCTGCTGGGCCTCGGGATGCTGTCGGCGATCCACTACGCGATCGACCTCGTCCGCGAGCACCACGGTGTCGAGGTGGACCTCGCGACCCTCCCGCAGGAAGACGCCGTCTACGACATGATCTGCGCCGCCGACACCGTGGGCGTGTTCCAGATCGAGAGCCGCGCCCAGATGGTGACGCTGCCGCGGCTGCGTCCCCGCTGCTTCTACGATCTCGTGATCGAGGTGGCGCTGATCCGTCCCGGGCCGATCCAGGGGGGGTCGGTGCATCCCTACATCCGCCGGCGGCAAGGGCTGGAGCCCGTCACCTACCTGCATCCCCTGCTGGAACCGTCGCTGCGCAAGACGCTCGGGGTGCCGCTGTTCCAGGAGCAGCTCATGCAGATGGCCATCGACGTGGCCGGGTTCACCCCCGCCGAATCCGATCTCCTGCGCCAGGCGATGGCGGCCAAGCGCTCGGTCGAGCGGATGGAACAGCTCAAGGAACGCCTCTACGCCGGCATGGCCGCCAACGGCATCACCGGGGAGGTGACCGACGCGATCTGGGAGAAGCTCGTCGCCTTCGCGAACTACGGCTTCCCCGAATCCCATTCGGTGTCCTTCGCCTACCTCGTGTACGCCAGCGCCTGGATCAAGCACCACTACCCGGACGCCTTCCTCGCGGCACTCCTCAACGCGCAGCCGATGGGGTTCTATTCGTCGCAGTCGCTCGTGGCCGACGCGTGCCGGCACGGCGTGGTGGTGCGCATCCCCGACGTGAACGCCTCCGACTGGAACACCACCATCGAGACGGACGGGGCCGTGCGTCTCGGCCTGAAGGAGGTGCGCACGCTGGGGGACGAGACCGCGAAGCGGATCGCGTCCGGACGCCCCTACACCTGCATGGAGGACGTGGCCCGCCGGGCAGGACTCACCACCCCGCAGATGGAGGCGCTGGCCACCGCCGGTGCCTTCTCCTGCTTCGAGGTGGGACGCCGGAAGGCCATCTGGGGGGCCGGGGCGGCCGTCCAGTCCCAGCCCGACCGGCTCCCGGGGATCGTCACGGGGGCCGACCCCCCCGACCTGCCGGAGATGACCGAAGTCGAGCACGCGGTGGCCGACGCCTGGGCCACCGGGGTGTCCGCCTACCCGACGACCTTCCTGCGTGCACGCCTCGACGAGCTCGGCGTGGTGACGGCGGCCGGCCTGCAGACCGTGCCCGTGGGACGGGTGGTGGTGGCCGGGGTGGTCACCCACCGCCAGCGCCCCGCCACCGCCGGGGGCACGGTCTTCGTGAACCTCGAGGACGAGACGGGCCTGATCAACGTGATCTGCTCCCGCGGGGTATGGACCCGCTACCGCCGCATCGCCCGGTCCTCGCCGGGCCTGGTGATCACCGGACGTCTCGAGCGCACCGACAGCGTCGTGAACGTGATCGCCGAACGCCTAGCGCCGCTACGGCCGGCGGTGCCCTCCACCTCCCGCGACTTCCGGTGAGCCGTACCGGACCGGAGGCTTACCCACGGAGGCGGGCGAGCGGCTCGGAGGCCAGGAACACGGCACGCCGCTCCGGGCTGAGGCCCGCGGCCACCCCGTCGACGACCTCCTGCGCGCGACCATAGGCCGTCTCGGCCCCCGCGTCGTCACCCGTGGCGTAGCGCAGTGCACCGAGCTGCGTCGCCGCCCGCCACAGGGTTGGTGGGTGGCGTAGCCGCTCGGCGTCCTCCACCGCGTGGATAGCGTGCGACAGGGCCTCCTCGTGACGCCCCATCGCCTCGAACGCGGCGGCCAGCACGCACCGGGCCTGCGTCTCGTACTTGGGCCGGCCGTAGTGGTCCGCGTGCTCGATGGCTGCGAGAGCCGTCTCGGCGGCCTCGGCGGTGCGGCCGGTGGCCAGCGCGATCTCAGCCCGGGCCTCGAGGAGCCGGTCCTGCACGAGCCATTCGTGGAAGCCGTGCAACGTCGTGCTGCGATCCCACAGCTTCGTCCACGCCGAATCGGCAGCGCCGGCGTCCCCATCGCCCAGGTCGGTGAACAGGAGATCGACCTGGGCCTGCACGGCTCCGGTCGGGAAGACGCTCTCGGCGCCCTCGCGGGCTACCTCGCTGAGGCCGCGGGCCGTGGCGCGATCTCCGATCTCCCGCAGGGCGCCCGCCGTCATGTTCATCGCCCGGGGCCACCAGCGCGGAACCAGCTCGTACTCCCTGCCCTTCGCCGTCATCTCCTCGAAGAGGACGATCGCCTCCTCGTAGCGGCCGATCCCGGCCAGACTAAGCGCATAGTTCGATCCGTTCACGAGGAAGACGTCGACCTGTGCTTCGCGGCCGAGCGTGAGCCCGCGATCGAGGAGCTCGAGCGCGCGCTCGAGATCTCCCCGCCAGTAGTGCGTCAGGCCGAACATCCCGTGGAGAAACGCGAGCTCGCCTTCCGGCGCGCTCGGGGTCCACAGCTCGAGGGCGCGCTCGCCGAGATCGATCGACTCGGTCAACGCGCCGACCATGCTCGTGGCAAAGCTGTGCATGGCGAGTCCGAGGGCCCGCGGCGTGTCATCGTCCATCTCGTCGCCGAGGTCGTGGAGTTGGCCGGCGTACTCGGACATACGGCTGCCGTCGGAGAGCCAGAACGCCACCTTGGCCCGGGTGGCGAGCGCCCGCACCAGCTCTTCGCCGTGCAGGCGCGGGATCAGGACATCGAACTCCCCGGCGGCACCCTGCATGTCTCCGGCGTTGGCGCGTGCGAGGGCTCGGGCCAGGAGCATGCCGTCGCGACGCGGGTCGTCCGGCGCGATGAGCTCGAGGGTCTGGTCGTACAGAGAGATCTCCTCCGCCGCGGCGAAGGCTCGGTTCGCGTGCTCCGCCGCGTGCAGCAGGTACCCCACCGCTCGATCCGTCTCGCCCGCTTCACGGAAGTGGTGGGCGAGCAGGGACGCGTGCTCCGAGACCCGGTCGCCGGCGGCCCGTTCGACATGCGACGCGATCGTGGCGTGGCGCTGTCGCCGGACCGCCTTGGGCAGCGTCGCGTACGCGACCTCCCGGATGAGCATGTGCTTGAACGCGTACTCCTCGTCTCCCTGGATCCGCGATACGGGCTGCCGTCTGATGAGATCCCGGGCGTGCAGCGAGTCCAGGGCCTCCCACACCGGCTCGTCGGGCGCCGCGGCCTCGAGGACACCCCGCCAGAAGATCTTGCCCACCACAGCGGCGTCGAGGAGCACGCGGCGTTCCGTTGGCGGAAGCGCGTCCAGACGTGCGGCGATCGTCGCCTGGATGCTCGTCGGGAGCCCCTCCACGAAGCCCGCCGTACGCTCCGAATACGACGCCGCCAGCTCCTCGAGGAAGAGGGGATTCCCTCCGGCGACGTCCGCGAGACGGCTGAGGACCTCGCCATCGGCGACGCGGGGCAACAGCCGGGTCGCCAGTGCGCGGGCTTCGGAGGGGGCCAGACTGTCCAGCGTCAACGTGGTCGCGGTGACGGACCCGCCACCCCATGACGGACGCCGGTCCACCAGTTCGGGACGCGCCAGCGCGAGCAACAGCACCGGCGCATCGCGCATCCGGGCGCCCAGTACTTCGATGAGATCGAGGAGGCTGTTGTCCGCCCAGTGCGCGTCCTCGAAGACCAGCACGACCGGTGCACGAGCCGCGAGGGCTTCCAGCAGGCGGCGCGCCGAGAAGAACAGCGGCTGCCGATCACGCACCTGACCCTCGTTCCCCAAACCGAGGATCACCGCGAGGTGCGAGATCACCTCCACCGATTCCGCCTCGGGAAACAGGTCGGCAACGAAGCGTTCGAGCTTCTCCCGTGCTGTCGGAACGCCGTCGGAGGCGTAGATGCCGCAGGCGCCCTTGATCTGCTCGGCGAAGGCCCCATACCCGGTCCGCTCCCCGTAGGGCAACGATCTCCCGTGCAGTACGAGCGCGTCGCTCCCAACCTGCGTAACGAACTCGCGCTCGATCCGGGTCTTGCCGATCCCCGGGGCCCCCATGAGGGTCACGAGGTGCGGCCGCGTCTCGGCGACAGTGGCCTCCCAGATCGTCCCGAGAAGGTCGAGCTCCCGCTCGCGGCCGACGAAGGGCCACTCCGAGACGGCCCGTGAGCCGGCCTCAGCAACGGGCTCGACCGCGAGCCAGGCCTCGACCAGCTCCGCCTTCCCTTTCGCTTCGATGGGATCAACGCGCTGGAAACGGATCCCCGCGCGCGACGCGCGGTAGGTTTCCTGTCCCACCATTACACCGCCCAGTGGCGCCGCGGACTGCAACCGCTTCGCGGTGTTCACAGCGTCGCCCATCACGGTGTGCTCCCGGGCGCCCGGGGGCCCAACCGGCGCGAACATCATCTCGCCCGTGTTGATCCCGACCCGCATCGGGAGCCGTCCGAACTCCTCGGCCTTCTCGACGGCGCAATGTTGCATCTCCAGCGCGGTGCGTACGGCACGCTCCGGGTCGTCGTCGTGGGCCACCGGAGCCCCGAACAGGGCGAGCAGTTCGTCCCCGATCACCCTGGAGGTGAACCCGCCAAACTTCTCGACGATCTCCGCCATCGAACCCATGCACCGGTCGATCAGATCGCGCACGTCCTCGGGATCGGCCCGCTCGGAGAGGCTGGTGAACCCGGACAGGTCCGCGAAGAGCACCGTCGCCCAGCGCCGCTCCTCTATCCCCGCGGACACCCGGATCGGGGTGTCGGTGTCCTGAAGAGAGGACCCGCAGGAGCCGCAGAAGGAGAACTGCGTGGGATTGGAACCGCCGCACGAGGAGCAGGTGCGCTCCAGCACGGTCCCGCACGCGCCGCAGAACCGTTGCGAGACGGCGTTCATCCCAGCACAACTCGGGCAGGCGACCTCTGCCATGAAACTCCCCGTCTCGTTACCCCCCAAGCATCCTACCGTGAGGCACCAGAGCACCCAAGTGAACGGATCCCGCACACAGGGCGACGACGCACCGGAAGGGTCCGGCGTGTCACGCTGATGCCCCGACGCACGAGGAGGATGAGCGTGGCTCGCATCGACGTCACCGCCGACCGTCGCATGGCGGTCCCAGCCGAAACGGCCTTCACCCGCATCGCCAACTACGACGACCGGCGGGCGTTCCTTCCCGACAACTACAGCGAGTACACCGTCGAGGAAGGTGGCACCGGCGGCGGCACCGTCGTCTCCTACCGCTTCAAGGCCGGTCCCCGGGAGCGCGTCTACCGGATGCGGGCGGAGGAGCCGGAACCCGGCCGGATGCTCGTGGAGCGCGACCAGGACTCCTCGCTCGTCACCACCTGGACGGTGACCGCGGACGGCGAGGGTTGCACCGTCCGCCTGGAGACCCATTGGGAGGGCGGCTCCGGCGTCGGCGGCTTCTTCGAGAAGCTGTTCGCCCCCAAGGCGCTGGTGAAGGTGCACGAGGAGACCCTGCGCCGGCTGGCCGGCGTCCTGGAGACCTGACCACTGGGCTGGAGGGATCCCTCTGGTCCGGCTAGCCGCCGGAGCCCGTGCAGATCTACGACGCCGGAGGGATGTTCCAGTTCACCCTGAACAGGTTCTGCGGGTCGTACTTCTTCTTCACCGCCGCCAAACGCTCGAGGTGCCCGCCGAACGCGGCCTCCACGTCCGCGTCGTCCTGGCCCCCGAAGTTGAGGTACGTCCCGCCGGTCGAGAAGCGCTGCGCTTCACTGATCACGTTCCGTACCCATGCGATCTCGCCGTCCGCCTCACCGGGATCCGCCCAGTTCGCGTCCACGCTCAGCATGTAGGGCGCCTCACGGTCGCCGATCGGCATCTCGTCGCGGCCCACGCGGGAGATCGCCCCGCCGAGCAGGGGCACGTGCACGAGCGTGAGCGGCGAGATCCGGTCCACACCGTACTTGGCGATCAGGTCGATGGCGTCGTCGCTCAACCCGGGCAGGTAGAGCGACTTCCAGTAGCTCCCCAGCTCACCCTTCGGGAAGAACGGGTCGAAGGCGGCCTGGAAGAAGCGATAGGGCATCCTATCGCTGATGTCCGCCAGCGGCGTGGCGAGCTGGCGGGCGGGCTGCAGGACCTTCTCGCCCTCGTCGGGGTCGCCGGCGTAGACGGCCCCCACGATCATCACCTTCTGGTTGTGGACCGCCGGCGGAAGGTGAGGATCCTCGGGCATGCTCCAGAAGACGACGCGGGTCGTCACCTCATCGGGGGCAGTCTCCGCCCAGTCCCGCCAGGCGCGGAAGGTCTCAGCCGCGGTGTCCACCGGGTACATCACAGCCGCACACATCACGACCGGGCCCAGGGGGTACGCTTCGAACTCGAACTCGGTGACCACCCCGAAGTTCCCGCCGCCGCCACGGATCCCCCAGAACAGATCGGCGTTCTCCTGCTCGCTCGCCGTCACGAGCTTGCCGTCGGCGGTCACGATCTGCGCCGACCGCAGACTGTCACACGTCAATCCCCACTTGCGGTGCAGCCAACCGATCCCACCACCGAGCGTCAGCCCCGCCACACCGGTCGACGAAACCACCCCGCCGGGAACCGCGAGCCCGTGCAACTGCGACTCGCGGTCGACGTCACCCCACGTCGCACCACCCTGCACGCGCACCCGACGTGCGTCGGCGTCAACCCACACGCCGCGCATCGTCGAGAGATCGATCAACAGTCCGTCGTCGCAGATCCCGTGACCGGCGACATGGTGCCCGCCGCCGCGGACCGCCGTCAGCAGCGTGTGCTCGCGCGCGAGGTTCACGGCGTCGACCACGTCCGCCGTGCCGGAGCACCGGATGATGAGACCCGGACGACGATCGATCATGCCGTTCTGGACGACCCGTGCCTCCTCGTAGCCGTCATCGGACGGTGTGAGGATCTGTCCGTGGAACATCATGCGCAACTCGTCGACCTGCTCATCGCCGAACACCGTCGACTGGCCTGCGAGTGTCTTCACCGAGACCGTCATCGCATCCCCCTGTTGTCGAAATCGCTCCCCCCAACCCGATCCCTAGCATGTCCCAGCCCCGTCGTTCCAGTCCACGTCGAGCGGTCACAGCCAGACGCTTCCGGACCCGTCGTGATGGCAGGTTCGGCCCATCCGGGACTCCCACAGATGACCTACGATGACCTCCCCTTCGTAAGGAGACCTCATGCGCGATGCCGTGATCTGCGAGCCGCTGCGGACCCCGATCGGGAGGTTCGGCGGCATGTTCCGCGACCTTCCGGCGGCAGCACTGGCCGCGACCGTGATCCGGGAGCTGGTCAAGCGCACCGGGCTCGAGCCCGACGCCGTGGACGACGTCATCTTCGGCCAGTGCTACCCGAACGGGGAGGCCCCCGCCATCGGACGCGTCGCCGCCCTCGACGCCGGGCTCCCGATCTCGGTCCCCGGGATGCAGATCGACCGCCGGTGCGGCTCGGGCCTCCAGGCCGTGATCGACGCCTCCCTGCGGGTGCAGACCGGCGCCGCCGAGGTCGTTCTCGCCGGGGGCGCCGAGAGCATGAGCCAGGCCGAGTTCTACGCGCTCGGCATGCGCTGGGGCGTGCGCGGGGACGGGGTGCAGCTCGTCGACCGGCTCGCCCGCGGACGCGTCACCGCCGGCGGCCACAACCACCCCGTCGAAGGCGGCATGCTCGAGACCGCAGAGAACCTCCGCCGCGAGTATGCGATCTCCCGCGAGGAGCAGGACCGTCTCGCCGTCGAGTCCCACCGCCGCGCCGTCACAGCCCAGCGCGACGGTCGGTTCGCCGAGGAGATCGTCTCCGTCGAGGTCACCGGCCGCAAAGGTGAGACGACGGCGCTCGACACCGACGAGCATCCCCGGCCCGACACCACCATGGAGGCCCTCGCGGGCTTGCGTCCGGTGCGCGGCAAGGTCGACCCCGAGGCCACGGTCACGGCGGGCAACGCCAGCGGTCAGAACGACGCCGCGGCGGTGTGCATCGTCACCCATCCGGACCGGGCCGAGGCCCTGGGCTTGCGTCCGCTGGCCCGGTTGGTGTCGTGGGGCCTGGCCGCGGTGGAGCCGGAGCGGATGGGGATCGGTCCGGTGCCGGCGACGAAGCAGGCGCTGGAACGGGCCAAGCTCACCCTCGCCGACGTCGACCTCATCGAGCTCAACGAGGCGTTCGCCGCGCAGGTACTCGCCGTCACACGCGAGTGGGCGTTCGGCGAGGATGACTTTGCACGCACGAACGTCAACGGCTCGGGGATCTCACTCGGACACCCCGTGGGGGCCACGGGCGTACGCATCCTCACGACGCTGCTTCGCGAGCTCGACCGCCGCGAGGCGCGCTACGGGCTCGAGACGATGTGCATCGGCGGGGGCCAGGGCCTCGCCGCGGTCTTCGAGCGCTGGACCTGATCAGGACCGCTCTTCGCGGAGGCGGTCCATCGTCGCGGCGACCTCCGCGTCGGGCGCGAGGTTGTCGATCCGCACCACATGCTCCCGCCGCAGCAGCACATTGCCGTCCGGCTCGTGCAAGGCATCCCGCACCGAACGGAGCTCCTGCGTCGGCGGCGCGTCCTCCTCCCCCGGCACCTCCTGGATCACGAAGGCATCCACCAGCTCGAAGTACCCGTCCCTCGCCTCGCGAAGCCGACCGAAAAGCACCTGCCCGTCCTCGAGGAACACCGCCTGATAACGGTCGGGAACCACCTGTCCCCCTACCGGATCCCCCTCCGCCAACAGCAGCGACGCCACCCAGACCGCCCCGGCCAATCCCGCCAGGACGAGCACCCCCAACAGCAACCGGCCGACAATCCGTCCGCTGATCGTGATCTGCATACCCTGCATCGTAGTCACCGCTCGCCTCCGGCACGAAGCCGTCCACCCCCTCCTCGAGATCGCCCAAGCCAAGCTCACCCAGCTCCCCACCCCTCCCCACCAGCGCAAACACCCCTCCGACAAGAAATTCAGTAGTCGACCACTGATGCACCAAGATCCCCCACCGACCACCATCACCCAAGAAGGACAACAGCGCAGACCACCGACCCAACGCGCGGAGGCCTGCCCGAACGAAAGGGAGGACCAAGATGTCCACCACCAGCAGTCTCCGCCGACGACTCCTCACCGCCACCGCCGCCTTCGCCCTCCTCGCCGGCACCGGCGCCGTCTCCGCCGCCCCCGACCAACAACAAGACAGCGGCGACCAGCTCATCCACGCCTGCATCACCCCCGCCGGCACCGTCCGCATCGTCGACGACACCAGCCAATGCCTCCCCCTCGAAGACCCCATGACCTGGGGCGTCAGTGGCCCCCAGGGACCCGAAGGCCCCCAAGGCGACCAAGGCGACCAAGGACCCCCCGGACTCACCTGGCAAGGCGACTGGACCGCCGACACGGACTACGAGATCAACGACGCCGTTCAACACCAAGGCTCCGCCTGGATCGCCACACAAGACAACACCTTCAGCGAGCCCAGCCTCTCCAACCCCAACTGGAACCTCCTCGCCGCCCAAGGCGAGACCGGTCCGGAAGGCCCCGAGGGACCGGTAGGACCCCAAGGAGAACAAGGACCACAAGGAGAACAAGGCCCCGAAGGACCAACCGGACCCCAAGGAGAAGAAGGCCCAACCGGACCCCAAGGACCACAAGGAGAACAAGGAGAACAAGGAGAACAAGGCCCCGAAGGACCAGAAGGACCCGAAGGACAACAAGGACCAGAAGGACCCGAAGGACCAGAAGGACCAGAAGGACCCGAAGGACCAGAAGGGCCAGAGGGACCAGAGGGACCAGAGGGTTCGCCCGGCCTCGTATGGCACGGAGATTGGTCCTCCGAGACCGCCTACAGCAAAGACGACGCCGTCCACCACGCAGGCTCAGCATGGGTAGCAACACAGGACAACGCCACCCTCGAACCCTCCCTGCAGAATTCAGAAGAGTGGGACCTCCTCGCCGCCCAAGGCGAGACCGGCCCCCAGGGTGAACAGGGACCCGAAGGACCAGAAGGCCCCCAAGGAGAACAAGGACCACAAGGAGAGCAAGGCCCCGAAGGACCAGAAGGACCCCAGGGTGAACAGGGACCAGAAGGACCCGAAGGACCCGAAGGAGAACAAGGCCCAGAAGGACCCGAAGGACGCGAAGGACCACAGGGGCCAGAGGGGCCAGAGGGTTCGCCCGGCCTCGTATGGCACGGAGACTGGTCCTCCGACACCGCCTCCGAGGGCGCCTACAGCAAAGACGACGCCGTCCACCATGCAGGCTCAGCATGGGTAGCGACACAGGACAACGCCACCCTCGAACCCTCGCTGAATTCAGAAGAGTGGGACCTCCTCGCCGCCCAAGGCGAGACCGGCCCCCAGGGTGAACAGGGACCCGAAGGACCCGAAGGACCCAAGGGTGAACAGGGACCCGAAGGAGAAGAAGGCCCAGCCGGACCCCAAGGAGAAGAAGGACCCGAAGGACGCGAAGGACCACAGGGGCCAGAGGGTTCGCCCGGCCTCGTATGGCGCGGAGACTGGTCCTCCGACACCGCCTCCGAGGGCGCCTACAGCAAAGACGACGCCGTCCACCATGCAGGCTCAGCATGGGTAGCGACACAGGACAACGCCACCCTCGAACCCTCGCTGAATTCAGAAGAGTGGGACCTCCTCGCCGCCCAAGGCGAGACCGGCCCCCAGGGTGAACAGGGACCCGAAGGACCCCAAGGAGAACAAGGCCCCGAAGGACCAGAAGGACCCCAGGGTGAACAGGGACCCGAAGGACCAGAAGGCCCCCAAGGAGAACAAGGACCCGAAGGACCAGAAGGCCCCCA
>CAZLKN010000072.1:0-11443 GCA_964560135.1 uncultured Actinomycetes bacterium
CGGTCGTAGGCCGCCCGCGTTGCGGCGTCACGCAGCACGGCGTAGGCCCGCGTGATCTGCTTCAGTCGCTCCTCGGCCGCCTGTGGGTCCGCCGGATGACGGTCCGGATGCAGCTCGCGGCACAGCCGCAGGTAGATGCGCTTGATCGCGTCGGGGGCCGCGTCGGTGTGTACGCCGAGCACGGCGTAGGGATCGAACTCCTGCGATCGCGCCATCTCCCTCCCGTCCTGGCGTCCCCTCCATGATGCCGTACCGTCCCCGGCGGTCGCCGGATCGCGCGTGCGAGGTCTGCGGAGCGTTATAGCTGTCAGGCGCGCACAACGCTCCGCAGACGAGCGCAGAGCAGGACGAGCCTCGGGTCTGCGGAGCGTAATACCTGTCACGCGCGCACAGCGCTCCGCAGACGGGAAAGCGGCGGACGGGCAGGACGGCGGACGGGCAGGACGGCGGACGGACCAGGCGCTACGAGCCCAGGGCTTCGGCGATTCTGGTGACGCCGCGCTCGAGGTTGGCGTCGTCCAGGGCGTAGGACAGACGGGCGTAGCCCGGGCCCCCGAAGGCCCGGCCCGGGACGATCGCCACCCGGGCCACCTCCAGCAGCGCCTCCGCGAGGACGAGGTCGTCGTGCACCTCGCGGTCCCCGATCTTGCGTCCGAAGACGCCTTCGAAGGAGGGGAAGGCGTAGAAGGCGCCCTTGGGCTCTGCGACCTCGACCCCCGGGATCTCGGAGAGCATGCGCACCATCGTGCGCCGGCGGCGGTCGAAGGCCTGCCGCATCTCCTCCACGCACGCCAGGTCGCCGGACACGGCGGCGAGCACGGCGGCCTGGGCCACGTTGGACACGTTCGACGTGGAGTGCGACTGGAGGCTGGAGGCGGCCTTCACCACATCGGGGGCGCCGATCATCCAGCCCACGCGCCAGCCGGTCATCGCGTAGGTCTTGGCGACCCCGTTGACGACCACGCAGCGGTCGGCCAGCTCCGGCACCACCACCGGCATCGACACGTGCTTGGCGTCGTCGTAGACGAGGTGCTCGTAGATCTCGTCGGTCAGCACCCACAGGTCGTTGGCCACCGCCCACCGCCCGATCTCCTCGACCTCCTCGGGCGGGTAGACGGCCCCCGTGGGGTTGGACGGCGAGACGAACACCAGCATCTTCGTCCGCGGCGTGAGCGCCCGTTCGAGCTGCTCGACGGTGACGCGGAAGCCGCCGGCCGCATCGGTCGGGACGTCCACGGACACCCCGCCGGCCAGCCGGATCGACTCCGGGTAGGTCACCCACCAGGGGGCCGGGCACAGCACCTCGTCCCCCGGGTTCAACAGGGCCGCGAAGGCGTTGAAGATCGCGTGCTTGCCGCCGTTGCACACCAGCACCTGCGAGGGCTCGACGGCATAGCCGGAGTCGCGGGCGGTCTTCGCGGCGAGGGCCTCCCGCAGCTCGGGCAGGCCCGCCGCGGGGGTGTAGTGGTGGAAGCGCGGGTCGCGGCAGGCCTCGATCGCCGCCTCCACGATGTGGTCCGGGGTGGCGAAATCGGGTTCGCCGGCACCGAAGCCGATCACGTCCTCGCCGGCCGCCCGCAGGGCTTTGGCCTTCGCCTCCACTGCCAGGGTGGCGGACTCGGCGATCATCCCGGCGCGGTGCGATATGCGACCCATGGCGTCCTCTCGGCTCGTGCAGCTGTGACCCCGCCAGGATAGTGTGACTGGCCATGAGCGGTCAGACCCCCGACATCACGATCCCCGACAGCCTGCGTCCGGCGGACGGACGGTTCTGCTCCGGGCCCTCGAAGGTCCGCGACGAGGCGGTGGCGGCCTTCGCCGGTGCGGCCCCCGCCTACCTGGGGACGAGCCACCGCCGGGAGGGCGTCCGGTCGGTGGTGCGCCGGCTACGCGAGGGCCTCACGGAGCTGTTCGCGCTCCCCGAGGGCTATGAGGTCGTGCTCGGAAACGGCGGCGCCACCTACTTCTGGGACACCGCGGTGTGCGCCCTGATCGAACGCCGCAGCCAGCACCTGGTCTTCGGGGAGTTCTCCTCGAAGTTCGCCGCCGCGGCGGCCGAGGCCCCCCACCTCGACACACCCCAGGTGATCGAGACCGAACCCGGCACCCATCCCGATCCCGACCCGTCCGCGGACGTGGACGCCTTCGCCCTCACCCACAACGAGACCTCCACCGGCGTGATGACACCGATCCTGCGTCCGGAGGCCGAGGGGCTGGTTCTCGTGGACGGCACGTCCGCCGCCGGCGGGCTGCGCGTCGACATCGCCGACGTGGACGTCTACTACTTCTCGCCCCAGAAGGCCTTCGCCGCCGACGCCGGACTGTGGACGGCGATCTGCTCGCCGCGGGCTCTGGAACGCGCCCAGCGCCTCGAGGGCGGCGACCGCTGGGTCCCCGCGTCGCTCAGCCTGCTCACGGCCCTGGAGAACTCCCGCAAGGACCAGACCTACAACACCCCACCGCTGGCGAGCCTGTTCCTGTTCGCCGACACCGTCGGGTGGATGCTGGCCAACGGGGGCCTGGAGTGGGCGGCGTCCCGCTGCGACGCCAACGCCGAGATCCTCTACGGCTGGGCGGACGCCCACACCCTCGCTCGGCCCTTCGTGACCGATCCGGGGAAGCGCAGCCGGACGGTGGCCACGGTCGACTTCGACGACTCGGTGGACGCCGCCGCGCTCGCCTCGGTTCTCCGAGCCAACGGCATCCTGGACGTCGAACCCTACCGCAAGCTCGCCCGCAACCAGATCCGGGTGGCCCTGTTCCCGGTGATTGAGGCCGACGACGTCGAGCGACTGACAAAGGCTGTGGATTACGCCTTGGAATGTATTCTCTAGGATGCTCCTTCTTGAACGATCAAGACCCTCAAGGGACGATTCTGACCCGTGCTGCGACGCGTAAGATGCGCTCTAACACCTCTTCCTGTCTCAATGAGTAGTGACTCATTGGTATCAGGTGAAGTGATGGTCCATCCCCTAGTTGTGCCGACCGTTTCATAATATGCAACGAACGCTTGCCAAGTCATCGTTGCTTCAACGACCCAATTCGAAGGTACGCCCTGGCGAGGGTCTCCGGCGAGATTCGTTCCAATCGAAGATCGGAGCACGACCGCATCCTCCGGAAGTGGAATCTTAAGCTCGGGGCGGCAAGCGGTGACGTCCATCTCGCATCTGGTTTGACGTACCTCACGCATAAGAAGAACGGTAGCCAGCGCAAGAATCAAACCAGTAAGAAGGACAGCAATTGCCAGGATCCAAAAAGCCCGTGTGCGTGCGTGGTCTGTCTCTCCTGTATGCATAACCGTTGCTTACTGGCTGTCAGTCCAGTGGAGGGTCGTAAAGTCTACATCTAGATGCCGATTGGGGCCGACGTAGACCTCGAATCGGACAAAATCATGGTCCTGAGAGAAGCCGCTTCGATCTGTTCCGACACGGATCCATTTGTTGTCGTTAGGAACGCTTACAAGCCTCTCGATCTTCTCGCTAGGATTTCGACCTCTCCCCCACACCACGAGCGTCACAGAGCAACTTCCAGCATTTGTGTGCTTGCATCTTAGGCCGACCTCTCCTGAAAAGGTGTCAAAGAATTGGTGACCTCCCTCTCTTCCGTAGATCAGGATGTCGCTCCAGTCTTGATAGATACTAGCATAGCTCCCAGTGCCGGCGTGGAACTGTAGGAATCTGCTACCTTCCAAAGCCGGGTTGGCGGAGTCAGAATAGCAAGTCATACTCGCACCGCTGGCAGAGACCGGACTGTACAGAGACCACTCCTGAGTGCAGTCCTCAAAGCTTGGGTTCCTTAGGCGATTGGTGGAGAACCAGCCACGAGTGGTCGGCGCAAACCACGCTGCTCCGTAAGGTACAAGATTTCGCTGCTGGGAGCTAAAAATACACCAAGGTGTTTCATAGCAATCCTCGAAGAGGCGGAATCCTCGGTCTCCGTTCATGCGCACACTGGCCAGGTCCTTCGGGCCATCGAGAACCCTCATCCAGTTTTGGTATACGTGTCCCCAGCGAAGACCGCCTCCATCGGAAACTCCCCAAGCCCTATTGGGATAAGTGTCTTCAAAGGAAGTATCGAGGTAGGGACGAGGAAAATTGCTGTCCCAATGGGACCCTTTGGTGCCCCCAGTAGGACCCGCTTCCCATGAATCCGTGAAGCTTCGAAAGTGGATTTCATGCTCATATGTGCGATCTCCTGGGTAAAGGAGGTCTATGAGCCGTTCGTGGGTATCTCCAATACGCATTGGACGCTAGATAGCGGCCGAAATCATCTTCGGCAGCAGTAATAGTGATATCAGTCGGCATCCACGTGCTGATTAGCTGGGCGCTGGCCGGGGGGTGCGGCTAGAAGGACCGTGATAGAGGTAGCGACCGTGATGAGCCGTTTACTTAGCATGCTGATCCCATTCTCCGATCTAAGCTCTTAGGGGCTGTCGGCAAACGCAAGATCCATGTAGGCGGCTTGTGAGCTGGCTGATAGGTAGGAGGGTTACTCTTGGCCCGGCCACATTGGCAGGCGCGTTTCAGTTGAGCTATCGAGCAGTTCGACGGTCGACAGGTAGCGGTGGCTGAACTGGTCAAGCGACGCCGCGGTTCCATAGACACGCGCGCCGGCCAGGTGGATGCCTCTTGTTTGAAGTAGGTAGAGGCGTTCCTTCAGTGCTCTAAGGGCGTGCGTTGTCGCAACCTGAAGATCGGGATCGTCCGAAGGGGCAAGCGACCCAAAGTCGCGGATGCGGGCGCGGAGCATCGCTTCTTGTGATGTTTCGTAGAAGTGTGCGAGCGAGGCAGGATTCGAGCGGTGGGATTCGTTAGCGGGAAAGCCACCGACGAACGAATCGCCGGCGATATGATCGATATGGTAGAGGACCTCGATCTGCAGCGACGCGTCGGTGAGGGCGGAGAGGAGATCTCGGAGAAGCATGGCGGAGGGAAGGGAAATGGTGGCATGCCAGGACCGGTTAGGGCGCTCAGCGGCCTCGCGAGTGAGTCTTTCATCTGCCCGGCGTGACCTGTTTTCGTGATGTTCTTTCGTGCGCTCCCGATACGCACGGTAGTGGGCCGCGTAATCTTGCTCTTCGGAGCGAACGGTTCGAGACTCCTCTGGCGTTTGGCGCGGGTGTGGTGGGGCGTGCGCCGTGGGCCCGGGTTGGGAGGACACTGGGTGTGCATAGGACCCGAGGGTCAAGGCGAGAACAAGAACGCAACAGCCGCGGACGGCGATACTAAGAGATGGCATGCAAGAACTCCTCGCTCGAGACAGGGATCGGCTGGGACACAGCGGCTCCTGGCAACAGAATATCTCAGAAATGCGAGTTTGGTGGCTGAGTTCGGTTAGGTCCACGCCCTCGCACGGCCCTTCGTGGCCGACCGAGGAAAGCGGAGCCGGACGGTGGCCACGATCGACTTCGACGACTCGGTGGACGCTGCCACGCTCGCCTCGGTCCTCAGGGCCAACGGCATCCTCGACGTCGAGCCGTACCGCAAGCTCGCCCGCAACCAGATCCGGGTGGCGCTGTTCCCGGCGATCGAGGCCTCCGATGTCGAGCGTCTCACGGCATCCGTCGACCATGTGCTCGAGCGCCTCGGCTGACACCGGAGCAGGACTCGGGGCCCCCGGCGCAGAATCTCTCACGTGAGCGCATGAGCCCACCTCGCCGAGGAGTCGCCCGATGACCAAGCTCCGACCCGTCCTGCTCGCCTTCGTCCTGGTAGGCCAGGTCATGGCAGCCGCGCCGGCGGGTGCGCAGGAGCCCTCACACGACCTCCGGCTCACCGCGAGGCAGATCCCGTCGCTCCCGTACACTGACACCGTCGTCACCCGCGGTGCCACCACCGAGGCCTGGGACTTCCTCCAGTTCGACTGCCGTCGGATGGGCTCGAGCGTGTGGTACCGCTTCACCGCCACCGAGGACGGCGACGTGGCGGTGGACACCTTCGGCAGCGACTTCGACACCGTCGTGGTCGTCTGGCCCGCAGGCGGGGTCCAGCCGATCACCTGCAGCGACGACGCCTGGGGAACCACCTTGTCCCGCGCGATCTTCCGGGCGCAGGCCGGACAAACTTATGAGATCCAGGTCGGGGGCTTCGCGACCAGCAGCGGCAACCTCGTGGTGAACGCCGACCGCCTCCTGCCCCCGCCCAACGATCTCCGCGCCGCGGCAGTGGACGTCCCCGGCCTCCCGTTCGTCCACGCCGGGACCAACGAAGGCGCGAGCACCGAGGCCGATGATCCAGCGGCCTGCGCCCTGGCAGCTCGGACCGTCTGGTACCGGTACACACCGCAGGCCGATGTCGATGTTGTGCTCACGGCCCGGGGGGCGGGCTTCGCGCCCGTTCTGGCCGTGTTCACGGAAGACCTCACGACCGTGGTCTGCGACGCGGCCCGTAGGGGCCATCAGGCAGCCCGGGTGCTGCTGAGCGCGTCGGCGGACACCGCCTATCTGATCCAGCTGGGCGGGCGGGACGACGCGGCGGGCGCGTACACCTTCGAGGCGGTGGAAGCCCCTGATAGCCGCCTCGATGAGGCGATCCAGATCGACTCGGTGCCCGCCTCCCTCCCCTTCGACACGACGGGTGTGGAGGACGACGCGACCCAGCCCCGGCCCTGCGGGGGTATCGGCGCGACGATCTGGTTCGCCTATACCGCCGACGAGGACGGTGCGCTTCTTGTGGACACGCACGGCAGCGGTTTCGACACCGTGGTCGCCGTCTACGACTCGGCGCTCCCGGACGCCGCGCTGGCCTGCAACGACGACGGCACCGGACGCTGGTCGGATCTCGTGTTCGAGGCCGCGGCGGGCCGGACGTACCTGATCCAGGCCGGCGGCTGGTACGGACGCACGGGGAAGGGCGTCCTGAACGTGAACCCCTACACGCCCGGGCCCCCGAGCGAGATCCAGTGGCCGGACGCCGATGTGGCGGACATCCGTCCCGGCTCCCGGATCGTGATCCAGGACGTCGGACAGTGCACCGCCAACTTCGTCTTCCGCGGCACCGGTCACCGCTCCGACAGGCTGTACCTCGGCACGGCCGCGCATTGCGTCGGTGAGAACATCGGCAACGCCGTCCGCCTCCGGAGCTCGAGCGGGACCGTGATCGGCAACGTCGCCTTCTCGGCGTGGAAGGAGTCCGGACACTCGCTGGGACTCGGCGGGAGTGATCGCGACTTCGCGCTGATCGAGCTCGACCCTGCGGTGCACGGGCGCGTCCATCCGTCGATGATCCACTTCGGGGGCCCGACAGGCCTCATGCCGGTGGAGGAGGTCGCGGCCGCGCAGAAGGTGGCCACCTACGGCAACTCGGGTCTGCGCTACGGGGTGCATCCCTCCAACCACCGCGAAGGCTACGTGACCTCGGTGAACGAGCCGTGGACCGTGTACGTCTTCACGGTGACCCCGGCCGTATGGGGAGACTCCGGCAGCGGGATGATCATGGGCGACGGCCGTGCCCTCGGCGTCGTGGTCACCCTGGGCTTCGTGCCGCCGGGCAGCACCGGGATCACCGCGCTGTCCACCTCGCTCGATCTCGCGGCCACTACCGGCTGGGACGTCGACCTCCAGACTTGGGCCCTCACCGGAACGCAACTCCTCCCGGGGGCCTGACGGGCGCACCGGGCTCTGGCCGACCGATGGTGCCTGGCCGGGCGTTGTCCTGTGTAGAGGGCTAGCGAGGAGCTCCTCATCGGGTTGGCGGGGAGGGCACATGGGGGTAATGAGACTGATCAGGCGGCTGGGACTGATCGCGCTGACACTGGCGCTTCTCTGGACCTCCGTCGCCTACGTCTCGGACACCTTCCTTGTCCGGGCGGAGCCCTTGGTCGCTCGACCGATGGGCGAGTTCCGCTACTTGATCCACGAGGACCAAGGACTCGTCGTTGGTTCAGGTGGTCCGTTTCGAGGTGTTTGGGTGGCTCGATGCTCGGACGCATCCTGTATGCAGATCGAGACTCCGAAGGTGCTGGCAGAGGATGCTGTACCCGGATCACTCTCGGCCTCTGTCACGGCTGACGGCGAGCCGTTGATCGCCTATCACGCCGGCCGCGCACTGCGCCTGATCCGTTGCACCGACCTCAGTTGTACGGATGCTTCCCCTCCCGTCCGCCTAGCTGACGGCACCGGCAGGTCCACGGCGGTGGCTGAGTCGCGCGAGGGGCCTCTCGTCCTCCGCTCCGCCATGCGGACGTACCCGGACACGTTGAGAAAACCTCCTAACGAGCTGGAGGTGATCAGGTGCCGGACGCGCGAGTGCGGGGAAGTCGACGGGCCGGTTGTCCTCGACGGCCAGCCCGGGGGGATCCGAGCCGTCGTCGGTCAGAGTGGTGAGGTCGCGGCCGTCTACGAGGGAGACGGGATCCGGTTCATCCGCTGTACGGCTGACGGATGCAGCGAGCCGGTTCGCGTCGCCGAGGAAGGGTTCAGCGCGCGGATCGCCTGGGGAAGCTCCGGGTACCCGGTGATCGCCTTCTGGAAATTGCCGGTGGCTGAGATCGACGTAGCCTCTTGCCTGGACGATGGCTGCATGACCACCCGGGTATCAACGGTTGCCTCTCTCGAACGGAAGCTGTCGGACATCGCGCTGAGTGTGGGACGCGACGGTATCCCGGTCGTCGTTTACCCGAGGTCTGTTGGAAACGATCTCAGGATGGTTCGGTGCGCGGATCCCCTCTGTGAGGCCGCGGTGGACAGCACCCTCGGCGTCCCTGCTCTCAGCAGGGTCGAGGCGAGTCAAGGACCGGACGGCAGGCTTCACCTGCTCTACGCACGCTCAACCCTCGGGGCGCTGACTTGTACGTCAGCCGACTGCGCCGAGCGTACGTCTGCGGTTGTGCTCGAGTGGCCGCTGCTGGACGAGGCACGCCCGCGTTAGAGCGGATCTCCCTCGGGCGCGTGGAGCACCATCCGTGGTCGTTCGGTTCCACCGCCCCGACCTGCCCCAGCCGGCATCCGCTGTTTAGACTGCACGGGGACGCAGGCGGGCCGCCGAGCGGGGAGGTCGCATGAACTTCTTCTTCTTCCATCTGATGCCGTGGCCGCATCTGCCCGATGACTTCGAGGAACGCTGGGAATCAGCCTGGATCTGGCTCCCCAACGAGCTCTTCGACCCCGAGAAGGGCCACGAGCTGTACAACACCTACCTCGACGACCTGGTCTACGCCGACGAGCTCGGGTTCGACGGCGTGTGCGTGAACGAGCATCACCAGAACGCCTACGGCCTGATGCCGTCACCGAACCTGTTCGCCTCGATCCTCGCCCGCCAGACGAAGAACGTGAAGATCGCCGTGATCGGCAACGCCCTCCCGCTGTACGACCCGCCGACCCGGGTCGCCGAGGAGTACGCGACGATCGACGTCCTCTCGGGCGGGCGCCTGATCGCGGGCATGGTCGTCGGTGGGGGCCCCGAGTACTTCTCGTTCTCCAAGAACCCCACCTTCGCCCGGGAGATGTACAACGAGGCACTGGAGTTGATCGTGAAGGCCTGGACCACGCCGGGCCCGTTCGAGTACTACGGCAAGCACTACCAGCTCCGGTACGTGAACCCGTGGCCCCGTCCGATCCAGCAGCCCCACCCGCCGATCTGGATCCCGGGCATCGGGTCGCTCGAGACCATGGAGCTCGTGGCCCGCAACCGCTGGTCCTACATGGGCATCCCGTACTTCCACATCCGGATCTTCGAACGGAACTTCGCGTTCTTCCGCGAGGCGTGCGAGAAGGAGGGTTACACGGCCTCACCCGACCAGATGGGCTGGCTGGTTCCGATCTACGTCGCGGAGACCGACGAGCAGGCCCGCGCGGAGTTCGAGCCGCACGTCTGGTACTTCGTCCGCAAACTGCTGAAGGGGATCAACACCTCGCCCCCGGGCTATACGAGCGTGCGTTCGGCGGTGAAGATCCTCGAGTCCTCCGGCGACTTCATGCTCTACTGCGACACCTGGCAGGACATCGAAGCGGGATCCTACGTGGTCTGCGGGTCGCCGGACACCGTCCGCGACAAGCTCGAAGAGCTCATCGAGCGGCTCGGGGTCGGCAACGTCCTCGGGCTGTTCCGGCTCGGCTCCCTGCCCACCGACCTCACGCGGCGGAGCACGAAGCTGTTCGCCGAGGAGGTCATGCCGAAGCTGAAGGCGAGGTTCTCCTGATGGCCGCCTACGACACCGGCTTCGTCGACGTCGGCGGGCGCAAGACCCAGGTGATCCAGGGGGGCTCCGGCCCGCCATTGGTGTTCCTGCACTCGGGGGTGGGGGAGGCCTGGTGGGCCGAGTGGTGTGACGACCTCGCCGAGGATTTTACCGTGATCGTTCCCGCCCACCCCGGCTTCGGCGACTCCGAAGGCCTGGAGGAGATCCGCGACGTCGAGGACATGGCGTTCCACTACGACGACCTGTTCGCGCTCCTCGAGCTCGACCGCCCGGCCCTCGTCGGCCAGTCGCTCGGGGGGTGGATCGCGGCCGAGTACGCGGTGCGGTGGCCGGAGCGCCTGTCCCGCCTCGTGCTGATCGACGCCGCGGGCCTGCGCGTGGCCGACGCCCCCGCGGTGGACATGTGGGCCCACCGGCCCCCGGAGCTCGCGGACATGATGTTCGCCGACGTCTCGCACCCGCTGGCCCAGATGATGAAGTCCTTCGAGCCCGACCGGCCCCCGCCGGCGGAGGTCCTGATCCCGTTTTTCAAGGCCCAGCAGGCGACCGCACGGATCGGGTGGAACCCGTACCTGCACGACCCGAAGCTGGGGGGACGGTTGCACCGCATCACGTGTCCGACGCTGGTGTTGTGGGGGGCGCGGGACGGCCTGATCCCGTTCGCCCACGGTGAGGCGTACGCGCGCGGGATCCCGGGGGCACGGATCGAGCAGCTCGAGGGCGCCGGACACCTGCCGACCCTCGAGCGGCCAGACCTGGTGGCGTCGGTGCTCCGGAGTTTCCTCGAATCCGCTTAAGCTGAGCCTGTGGATCTGCATCGGCGCAAACTCTGGATCGATCGCCTCGTCTGGCTGCTCGTGGTGGCAACCACGGTCTTCCTCTACGCGCAGTGGGAGACCCGCGGCGGCGACATCCGCCTGTACCTGTTCCTGGCATGGTGCGCGGTGGTGCTGTGGCTCGTGTTCTTCAGCGAGCTGCGGATCGGCCGTCGTCGTCCCGAGCCGGGGCCGCGCAGCCTGTTCGCAGGCTGGGCCGCGTTCGTGGGGGAGGAGCGGATCGGTCCGGACGACGACCGCCAGCGCGGATGGACGGGGGCCGCCGCCGGAACCATGGAGTTCGTGCCCGACGGGATCGTCTGGACCGCGAAGGACGGAGGCGCGGACGGCCCGAGCGAGATGTCGTTCACGTGGGAGGACGTCTACGCCTGGCGCCTGAACGGCGTGCTCCCGGTCGTGGGCCGCGCGTCCGGCTACATGTCCCTCACGCTGTCGGAGGGGCGCGAGGTCGTGTTCCACGTCCACGGTGT
>CAZLKN010000072.1:11543-13543 GCA_964560135.1 uncultured Actinomycetes bacterium
GCCCGCGCCCGTCGCGTCCGCGGTGCCCGAGCCCTCCGACGGCGAGCTCGAACCGGTGATCGGGCTCGAGTGCCACGTGGAGCTGTCCACGCTTTCCAAGGTCTTCTGCGGATGCCCGACGACTTTCGGGGCGGAGCCGAACACGCAGATCTGTCCGGTGTGCACCGGGCAGCCCGGGTCGCTTCCGGTCATCAACCGCCGCGCGGTCGAGTACGGCCTGCGGATCGCGCTCGCTCTGAACTGCCGCATCGCCGGGGAGTCGATCTTTCACCGGAAGAACTACTTCTATCCGGACATGCCGAAGAACTACCAGATCTCGCAGTACGACATCCCGCTCGCCACAGACGGATTCCTGGAGGTCGAGGTGGACGGGACCAGGCGCAGGATCGGGATCCACCGGGTCCACCTCGAGGAGGACACCGGCAAGACCTCGCACGTCGGCGGGACGGGGAGGATCGCCGAGGCCGAATACGCCAAGGTCGACTACAACCGTGCCGGCGTCCCGCTGGTGGAGATCGTCAGCGAGCCGGACATCACCACCCCCGAGGAGGCGCGCGCCTACCTCGCCGAGCTCCGCGCGCTGCTCGAGACGATCGGCGTCTCGGACGTGCGCATGGAGGAGGGTTCGCTGCGCTGCGACGCCAACGTCTCCGTGCGCGCGAAGGGGGCCGAGGCCTTCGGTATCAAGGCCGAGGTGAAGAACATGAACTCGATGCGGTCCGTCCAGCGCGCGCTGGCCTACGAGATCGAGCGGCAGGTCGAGTTGGTACGGGCCGGGCAAACGGTCGTCCAGGAGACCCGTCACTTCGACGAGAACACCGGGAAGACATCGACCCTCCGGTCCAAGGAGTACGCCTTCGACTACCGCTACTTCCCCGACCCCGACCTCGTCCCCGTCGCGCCCGACCCGACCTGGACCGAGGAGATCCGCGCCGCGCTGCCGGAGCTTCCCGCCGAGCGCCGGGTCCGCTTCCAGAGCACCTACGGCCTTTCCCCGGTGGACGCGCGCACCCTGACGTCCGGCAAGGGACTCGGGGACGCCTTCGAGGAGGCGGTGCGCGCCTACGGAGGCGAACCACAGGCCGTCTCGCGCTGGTACCTGGGCGAGCTGGCGTCCATGGGCAACGACCGGGGCGTCGAGCCCCACGACGTCGGGGTCGGCCCGGAGCAGGTGGCCGAACTGCAGAAGCTGGTGGATGACGGACGGGTGTCGATCTCGCTCGCCAAGGGCGAGGTCCTCAAGAAGGTGGTGGAGACCGGACGGACCCCCACCGAGGTCGTCGAGCAGGAGGGCCTGGCCCAGATCTCCGACACCGGCGAACTCGAGGCGATCGTGGACGAGGTGATCGCCGCCAACCCCGAAGCGGTGGAGCAGATCCGCGGCGGGAAGACCGGTGCCGTGAACTTCCTCAAGGGCCAGGTCATGAAGCAGACCAGGGGCCAGGCCAACATCGCCGTGGTCGAAGGCCTGCTCGCGCAGCGCCTGGGGCTGTGATGCGCGGGCGGCGCCGGACGGCATCTCCGGGCCCCCTGGTCGTCCAGGCATGGGGAACCGTGCTGGTGCTGGTCGGGGGGGTGCTTCCGTTCTTGCGCGGCCCATCGCCGCTGTGGGCCTGGGATCTGTCGGTCTTCTGGCCCGTCACCGGCGATCTCGGGGCCGTCCACCTTCCGCCGTCCCTCGGGGCCGTGTTCCTGGCCGCCGGCGCACTCCTCGCGGTCCCGATCCTCCGGGGAAGGCCCATTCGCGGGCCGGTCGTGGCCGGGGTCGCGGGGGTTGTCCTGGGCGTCACCGGCCTGTCCGTGCTGCGGGCGCTGACCTTCCCGCAGGCCGTGCTGCCGCTGCCCGGCGCCATCCTCACCCTGGCCGGCGGGGTCCTGGTCGCCGCCGGTGCGCTGCTCAGCGGCGACGCCTGAGTTTCACGGAGCGCGAAAGGTTTCGGCCCGAACCCCGTATGTAGGACGAGAGAGCACGCCGGCCTTGGGCCGAGAGGACGGCGTGC
>CAZLKN010000073.1:0-13132 GCA_964560135.1 uncultured Actinomycetes bacterium
CGGCGTGGCCCTGGCCGCTGGTCAGCGCGTCAGCGTCGACGTGGACGACCACCGACGCCCGCTCCGAGCTGTGATGGGGGTGGGTGGCGAGGCTGTCGTGAGCCATCCCCACCAGCGCGTCGGCCAGCCGCACCTCGTAGGGCGCGAACACGCCGGTGACCGGATCGACCGGGACCGCATCCGCGCTGCGCTCCAACGCCTTCTGAACCGTGGCCCCTTCGGCGCCTGGGAGCCGGAACCAGCCGGAGAGCTCCGAGCGATCGTGGTTCCACCGCATCCGCAGCCTCCGGGCCCGATGGGACGCATCGGCATCCGCTGAGCTGACCTCGGTTGCGCGCCGGGCGCGCCTGTCGAGGGCCGCCACCGGCGTCCCCTGTGCCTCACCCACGATCTCGCCTTCGGTCTCAGGGGTGGCATAGCGGGAGACCGCACCCGTCTGGTCGATCGATAGCTCACCGTTGGAGAGCGCTTCTGTGGTCTTGGGCAGGTCGGCCAATGCGCGTCCCATCCGTACGTATTCACGCGCGGTGTTCTTCCGGACACCGAGCCGCATCCGCGTCCAATCTTCTATGGATGGGACGTGGTCCTCCAGGTGGACGCCGCGTTCACGGCATACGTCGAGGAGCCTGACGAGCAGTGCTGTCAGGGCGCAGATCAGGGCGTAGACCTGCTCGACCATGTCCGTGAGCACCGCCGACGGCAGCGCCGATAATGCTTCGCGATCCACCAGGGATACCTCTCTCAAAGACGAAGAACCAGGTACTCGAATCCTAGCAGCCGCCAGTGACAAAAAACGGGATTGGGGTCCGGCGATCTTCCAAGGGGGTGGCATCCTTTGTTCGACAAGTACCCGCCCCCGCTGGGCTCCCCGCGCATCGCGGACAGGTGGGCCTGTGACGGCCGACGAGATGATCGATCCGGGGTCTTGACCGCATGACTCTGGACTGCTACCTTTCCGCCCCTCGGGAGGGTGTGGAGGGGAAGATGTCCTCGTTCCGGTCTGCGGTTCTGTGTGTGTTGGCACCCGCTGCGCTTGCTGCGCCGGCGGGGGCGCGCCATGTGACGTGTTCCGCGCATGCGAACAACCCGTCGGTCGGGAGCTTCGTGGTGTCCGGGACTGGCACCCATTCCCCTCAGCACCGTATCTGTCCCATAGAGATGCCGTAGGGCGGGTGGCGAATCTTCGGCTCGACACGAACCCGCCCGGCGTCGCAGACGGAGCTCCGCATCGGGGACGGGGATGCGACCTACCGCTCGACCTAGCGGTGGTCCGGTGAGGCGGTCGAGCTCGTCGATGCCATCACCTCGGCCGGTGGCCACGACCAACGGTGCACCTTCGCCCCCGGACTGATCATCCGGGACGTTCCCATGGAGGTGGGGCAACGGATCGCCTCCTCCGGAGACTGCGACGGAACGACGTTCGGTCGCGTCGCAGAGGTGCAGAAGCAGGAACGGCTCACGGTCGGCGGGGCACGGGTGGACACCCTCGTGGTCGTGGTGCGCTGGAGCCGGGGAGCTCGAGCCGCAGGGTTGATCGGGGCCATCTGCCGCAGACCGGGACCGGGCGGTGTCCGGTACCCTGTTCCGGTAGTCATTTCCATCAGGAGGGACACATGCGCATCCGACCGGTGATCGTTCTGGCCGCCCTGCTGGCGCTCGTCTTCGCGCCCCCGGCGGCAGCCCAGTCCTTCGAGTCCTCGCAGTCCAACAGCTCCGGGAGCGGTTCGTCGTCCTCGTCGTCCGGTGGCTCGTCCTCTTCGGGATCCTCATCGTCCTCGTCGAGCTCGAGCGGCGGCTCGTCCCCCTCGAGCAGCCACGGGTCATCCAGCGCCTCGATGACCGGCGACACCAACACCGACATCTCCCAGGAGAGCCACGCCGAATCGGGCCCGGCCTCCTCGGGCAGCCAGGTCGTGGGCGTGCCCTCGGGTTCCTCGTCCGGATCGGGCGGCGGCGCCACCTCCGGGTCTACCGCCGGCGGCGGCAGCACCGAGGATTCCAAGACGATCACCGGCGATGACTCCTTCGACTCCGGGCAGACCAGCGGCGCCACGGTGAGCTCCGGGAACGTGTCGACGTCGACCACCGGCGCCGACCCGGCCCCCGAGACGCTGCACGCGGAGACCGCAGCGGCCTCCGGCCCCCAACCCGACTCGGGCACGTGGATCGTGCTGGCGTTGATGGTGCTCGGGTTCGCGGTCGTCTACCGGAAGCTCCCGGCCCCGAAGAGCTGAGGGGGCCCGGCCTCCCGTGATCGTCGCGCTCGCCAATCCCGTCTCCGGACAGGGACGCGGGCGCGACCGGCTCCGGTTCGTCGAGCAGGCCTGCACCGAGCTCGGACGCGACCTCAAGGTCATCGAGACCTCCGGGCCCCGCGACGTGGTCCGGGGGGCCACGGAGGCGGCCGCCGAGCGTCCCGAGGCGGTGGTGCTCGTCGGCGGCGACGGGTCCGTGGGCGAGCTCGCGCGCGCCTACCACGACCTCGCCCCCGACGACCGGCCCCCGCTGATCCTCGTCCCCGCCGGCCGGGGCAACTCCTTCTACAAGGCGATCCTGTCCGACGCGCCGTGGCGTGACTACGTCCGCCGGGTGCTCGACAGCGCCTACGTCCGTCCGATCGACGGTGCCCAGCTCGTGGAGACCGGCGACGTGTGGATGCTCGGGTTCTCGCTCGGCTACTTCCACGACACCGTGGACGCCGTCCGCTACTTCCGGGGCCTGCGGGGCCGCAACCTCTACACCGCCGCCGGCGCCTACGCGGCGGCGCGGGTACGACCCTTCGGCGTGGAGGTCACGGTGGACGGCCGCGCCGTGTACGCCGGGCGCTCGGTGCTCACCGCCGTCGGCGGAGGCCCGTTCCGGGGCGGGCGCCTGCTGCTGTTCCCGACCGCCGACATGAGCGACGGCCTGCTGGACCTGATCGTCGTCGAGGACGTGAAGGCGAAGCGCTTCGCGCAGATCCTGCGGCAGGGCACCGGGGGCCGGCACGTGGAGATGGACGAGGTGCGCGCCTTCCGGGGGGCCGAGGTGCGGATCGTGTCCACCGACGAGATCCGTGCCGAGATGGACGGCACGCTGTTCCCCTACGAGGACGACACCCTGACGCTCAGGAGCCTGCCGGGTCTGCTGCCGGTGGCGTTCCCCCGCTGGGACTGGTCTGACGTCGCCCACCCCGCCGGGCGGTCGCCCGCCGGCGACCCGTCCTGAGGCAGGCGGCCAGCAACGTCTCGACGGCCTCGGCGTCGAGCTCCTCGAGGCGCTCGACGAGCCCCGCGGCCTCCGCGGCCCGCTTGTCGCCGCACACCGGGCCCGCCGCGGCCAGATACTTGGCCCGCATCAGCTCCCGGAGCGCCGCGTGGTCGCCCGAGCCCGCCGCCCCCACGGGCACGCGGACCTCCTCGGTGAACGAACGCCCGTCCCCGGTGCGGATGCGCACCCGGGCCCCCACGGCCTTCTCGGCCCGTGACAGGTCGCCGATGGTGCCGGTGCCGGCGGCCACCACCGCCCGGGCCAGGCGCAGGGCGGCGGCGGCGTCGCGGGGCTTCGGGATACCGCGGCGGGCCCCGGCCATCTTCATCACGTAGCGCAGCGCCCCGGACCCGGCGAGCTTCAGGGCGGCCCCCAGGGGGGCGTCGGAGGTCAAGGCGGCGATCGTGAGCGCCTCGTCGTGGTGCAGGCGCACCTTGCCTGCCAGCTCCCAGGTGGCGGTGTCGGTGATCTTCGGGCGCGTGAGGTGCTCGGGGCGCAGATCGCGGTCGCGGATCGCGCAGGCCACGTTGTAGGGCGTGGAGAACGACAGCGTGGAGACCAGCGACTCGGGCCCCCGCAGGTAGGGGGCCGAGTGGAGGTCCATGCCGATGGTGAGGATCGAGGCGTGGACGTCCACCTCGGTGATGTCCTCGGCGGCCACGTCGTAGCGGCGGACGATGGCCAGGGTGGCGTCCACCACGGCGTCGATGTAGGCGCAGCCGGGGTAGACCTTGAAGCTGTTGGTCTCGGTGTGCCAGCGCTCGCCGAGGCCCCCGAGGAACTCCGGCAGGGGCACGTCGGCCGCCTGGGACAGGAACCCGCGGCGCCCGTCCAGCACGCGCGGGTTGCCGCGCAGCCCGGCGCGGACGGCGTCCACCGACTCCGTGCCCATCCGCACGGGCCAGGAAGCGCTCAGGAGCTTGGCGTCGGACCCCAGGAAGCCCGGGTACAGCGCCTTGGCGGGGTAGGTGAGCGCGAAGCCCACGGCCTCGGCGAAGGGGCCCGGCTCCAGGCGCTCCAGGGCGGCCCGGGCGGCGGCGGCGCCCACCAGATGCACGTGGGTGGCCATCTGGCCGCGCAGGGGGCCGAGGGCCACGGCGGTGTTCACCCGGGCGGCGAGCTCGTTGGCCACGATCTGGGCGCGCAGGAGCTCGTCGCCCGTGCGGCCTGAGGCGTAGGCCAGGGGGACGAGCACCGTGGAGTGCCCCGTATGTCCGCCCAGCATCGAGTCGTCGAAGTCCAGCACCATCGACCAGGCGGCCATCAGGAATGCGGCGTGGACGGGTGGGGAGCGGTCGCCCGACGGCAGCACGACCGCGTCGCCCCGCGGGGGCGGGAAGGCCTCCGCCAGGCGGGGGCCGAGGTCGCTGGCGTAGCCGGCGTGGGTGGCGCCCAGGGTCGACAGGATCTGGTTCTTGGCCTGCTCCCGTACACGCTGCGGGACGTCGTCCAGGCGGAGCTCGCAGGCCCATCCGGCCATCCGGTGCAGCGCCGTGGTCGTCACCCGCCCATCCAACGCGCAGGCCTGCGCGGGCGTCAAGTTCCGGCCCCCGGCGCCCGCGAAGGGGACGAGTTCCGCCTGGGACACACGTAACGTGGGTTTCCTCACACGAAGAGTGGGTTCAGGCGCGCACGTTCCCACCGTGACGGGCGGATGCGGGGGAAGATAGGGGCGACCCCTGCGAGAGAGGAGGGAAGACCTTATGGCTTCCTACGAGGGCTACTGCGTGAAGTGCCGTGAGAAGCGCAGCTTCGAAGGCACGGTCAAGGAGCTCGCGAACGGTTCGCGTGCCGCCCAGGGCCAGTGTCCGCAGTGCGGGACGAAGATGACCCGCATGCTGCCGAAGAGCGCCTAGCGAAGATCTACGGAGGCGCCCGGGGACATCCCCCGGGCGCTTTCGCGTTCCCGGGCGCCTACAGGGCCCGGTGCAGGGCGCCCGCGGCGAGCTCGGCGAGCACCGGCGGGTAGGGGACCCCCACCGTCGCCTGGGCCGTGCAGGGGTAGAGGCCTTCGACGTCCGGCGGCGCGCTCGAGGGGGCGGCCCCCGTCTCCGGGGTGCGGTTGTCCGCGAAGCACACGTCCAGACCGAGGCCGTCCCACGCCAGGTCGGTCCCCTCCGGGTTGTCGAGCGTGTTCCCGCTCACCCGGGCTCGCACGACCGGCGTGGTCAGCCAGCTCGCCACGATGCCGAATCGGTCGTGCCCGGTGATGGTGTTGGCCTCGATCACGTCGAACCAGCCGCCCGCCACCCAGATCCCCACCCCGGGCGGGGCGTCGAGGGTCTCGGTGAAGCCGCGGCGGGGCGCGTCGGCCCGGGTGTTGTCCTCCACGGTGTTCCCCCACACGTGGTGGCCGCGCTGCGGGGGGTCGCGGTCACCGGCCAGGGTCGCCAGAGCGATCCCGGTGGCGTTGTCACGGAACGTGGACCGCGTGAGGATCACGGCGCCCGCGTTCACGGCCAGGTACCCGTAGGCGTTGCCCTCGGCGGTGATCCGGTCGAGCCGCACGTCGCAGTCGACGCAGCCCCGCACGCTGACGCCTGCCTCGCCGGCCCCCGAGGCGTGGACGTCGCGTACCTCGCCCCCGGCCGACTCGGTCACGAGCAGCCCGAACCGCCGGTTGTCCTCCAGGCGGACGTCGGAGATGCCGAAGTCGGTCACCCCGGGAACGGAGATGCCCGCCTCCGTGGCGTTCCGGACGGTGAGGCCCTCGATCCGCACACCCTTGGCGGCCACCGTGAACCCGGTGCGCCGCCCTGCGGCGTTCATCGTGACCTCACCGGAGCCCGCACCGCGGATCACGAGCCCGGGCACGCCGAGCCGGATGTTGCCGTCCGGGTAGGGCTCCCCGCTCGCCTGGGCCGACACGTTCACCACGGTGTCCGCGGGCGCGCCGATGACCGCCGACGAGATGCTCGGATACTCCTCGGGCACGAAGCGCTGCGGCGGCGGCGTGGGTTCCGGGGTGGGCTGGGGGGTGGGGATCGGGACGTCCACGTAGACCGTGCCGACCATCCCGTTGACGCCGTCGGGACTGTGCACCCGGCAGTGGTAGGCGTACACGCCCTGCTCGGGGAACACGAACTCCCGGGTCTGTCCGGAGGGGACGGTGCCCTGGGCGTCGAACCGGAACAGGCCGTCGTTGGAATCGACGCTGTGGCCGCTGGTCTCGAAGGCCCAGGTGACACTCTCTCCCGCGCTGATCTGCACCTGGGCGGCGTCAAAGTAGTTGTTGAGCACCCGCACCCGCGTCTCGCCCCCGACCTGCCCCTCCGCCGGCAGGTGCAGCACCTGGGAGACGAGCAGGATCCCCACGGCGGCGGCGATCCGATGGCGGCGCATCCTCACCCCGTCCGGCCGAAGTGCTGGTGCTGAACGGCGGGTGCGGGCGGCGGCCGGCCGTCACCGGGGAGGACGTCGAGGAACGTGACCATCCCCGCGTCGGAATGGAACTGGACGTGGCAGTGCAGCATCCAGGCCCCCGGGCCCACGTCCTCGCCGGCGACGATCTGGAACCCGAAGGTCTCAGCGGGGCCGACGGTCTTCGTGTCGATCAGACGTGTCTCGTCGGCCTGGTGCAGGAACGTCCCGGTGCGATTGTCCACCCAGGAGTGGCCGTGGAGGTGGAAGGTGTGGAACTCGTCGCCCAGGCCGACGACGAGGAACTCGACGCGCTCGCCCTCCCGGGCCTCGTAGCGGACGGTGTCGGGGTAGGTGCGCAGGTCGATCGTGGGCCCCGGGCCCATCCCCACGATGTGGGACCGGTCCGGTTCGAGGTCGCCGGGCCGGCGCACGACGAGTCCGCCGTAGAGGCCGAGCGAGACCCCACCGGTACCGTGGTCGGTGCCGATCACGTGGTCGTGGAACCACCAGTATCCGGCGGTTCCCTGCGACACGATCCGCCCCGCCACCGCCACCCTGGGGGCGGCGTACCACCAGTACGTGCGGGTGGCCCCCGGCTCCACCCACGAGTCGGTGTGCAGGGTGCCGTCGGAGGCCGTCGTGTACTTCACGCCGTGGACGTGCAGGGACACCCCCAAGGGCATGGCCGGATCGCGGCTGCCGAGCTGGGGGTCGTCGCGGATCTCCGCGAGGACCTCTGAGGGGATGTTGTTGTGGACGGTGATCGCGATGCACTCGCCCTCGTACATCTCGATCAGGGGGCCGGGGGTCGAGGCCGTGCCGGGGGCGGTGGCCCAGCCGAGGCGGGGACGCCCGTCGGGGCCGCGCAGCGGCTCGCCGGTATCGTCGAGGATCTGCTCGGCATACATCGTCAGCCGCTGGGTGGGCGTCGAGCAGGCCTGGTCCATGGAGGCCTGGCTGCTCGGGGCGCCGGGCCCCGACACGATCAGGCTCGCACCGACGAGGGCCAGGCAGAGGGTGCGTGCGAGATGGGGAAGCTTCGTCCGCATGTCTGAATGCTTCTGCGCCCGGGTGCCGACTCCTGCCGGTTCTAGCTGCGGGGGCGCAGGTTGACCGGGAGCCCGAGCAGGCGGGCGATGATGATCCGCTGCACCTCGCTCGTGCCCTCACCGATCTCCAGCACCTTGGCGTCGCGGTAGAAGCGGGCCACCGGGAACTCCTCGATGAACCCGTAGCCCCCGTGTACCTGGACGGCCTCACGGGCCACGTCCACGGCCATCTCGGTGGCGAACAGCTTCACCATCGAGGCCTCGATCTTGAAGGGACGGCCGTCCTGGCGGAGGCGTCCGGCGTGGTAGACGGCCAGGCGGGCGTGGTGGATCCGGGTGGCCATGTCGGCGAGCTTGAACTGGATGGCCTGGAAGGAGCCGATCGGCTGCCCGAACTGCTCGCGGTCGGCCACGTAGCTCAGGCAGGCGTCCAGGCACCCCTGGGCCTGACCCACGGCCAGGGCGGCGATCGCGACCCGGCCGTCGTCGAGCTGGGCGAGGAACTGGTTGAAGCCCTTCCCCGACTCTCCCAGGAGGTTCTCCTTGGGGATCCGGCACTCCGAGAAGGACAGTTCCCTGGTATCGGAGGCGTGCCAGCCGATCTTGCGCAGCTTCCGGCCGATCTCGAAGCCGGGAGTCCCCACGGGGACGATGAAGGCCGAGATCGTGCCCTCGGGGGTACGGGCGGTGGCGATCGCGAGCAGGGAGATGTCGGTGCCGGCGTTGGTGATGAACATCTTCGTGCCGTTCAGCACCCAGGTGTCGCCTTCGTCGCGGGCGGTGGTGCGGGTGCCGGCGGCGTCCGAGCCCGCGTTGGGCTCCGTGAGCGCGAAGGCGCCGATCTTCCCGCCGGCGGCCAGGGGGCGCAGCCAGGCCTGCTTCTGCTCCTCGGTCCCGAAGTGGTACAGGAGGTTGCAGACCAGCGACGTGTGGGCCT
This sequence comes from uncultured Actinomycetes bacterium, assembly GCA_964560135.1. GTDB lineage: Bacteria > Actinomycetota > JAICYB01 > JAICYB01 > JAICYB01 > CAZLKN01. The sequence goes on from CAZLKN010000073.1 coordinate 8,599, forward strand.
CCACGGTGATCGCCACCGACGGGTCGACGCGGGCGAGCTCCTCGACACACAGCAGGTAGGACAGGTAGTCGGCACCGGCCCCGCCATATTCTTCCGGGATCGGCAGACCGAGGAAGCCCTGCTTGCCGCAGGCGAGGATCACGTCGGTGGGGAACTCGGCGCGCTCGTCGAACCCGGGTGCGACGGGAGCGACGACGTCCTCGGTGAAGGCCCGGACGACCTTGCGAAACTCGGTGTGCTCGGGGGCCAGGAGGTAGTCCATGTCGTGGGGCATCCTACAACGGCGCGCGCTCGGGTGACCGGCTGTCCCCCGGAAGGGGGACTCAAGGCCGCGCTGCGGGCCGCCGATACGGATGCCGAGGGAAGACAGAGAGGGAGCCCTGCGTGGCATCGCGTGCGTCTGTACCCGTGGGGGGTGCAGCGTCCCCGGACGCTCTGATCGACCATGTCCCGGACGCGATCTTCGCCTACGACGCCTCCGGGCACCTCACCGCGGCGAACGCCGCCCTCGCCGAGATGACCGGCCGCCCCCGGGAGCGCCTGACCGGGCTGAGGCTCGCCGACGTGGCCACCCCCGAGACCGTGGAGCGACTTCTCGCGCTGACGGCAGGCGCCAGGCCGCGGGACGTGTTCGACGGTGAGCTCGTCGACGCCGACGGCGGCAGGACCAATGTCGAGATCGGGGCGAAGGTGGCGGGTCGCATCGTGAGCGTGGTCGCCCGCGACGTCGGCGACCGCGCGTTCCAGCTCGCCGACCTGCGCCGTCGCGCGCTGCACGATCCGATGACCGGGCTCCCGAACCGGACGCTGTTCCAGGACCGGGTGGAGCAGGCCATCCGCACGTCGCGGCGCAACGGGAAGCCGTTCTCCGTCCTGCTCGTCGACCTGGACCGCTTCAAAGTCGTCAACGACCGGTACGGCCACCGCGCCGGTGACACGGTGCTGGCGGGGGTCGCGGAGCGTCTCGCCGGGGTCCTGCGCGACTCGGACACGATCGCGCGCCTGGGCGGGGACGAGTTCGGCGTGCTGCTCCCGCTCACCGACGAGCCGGGGGCCGAGAAGGTGGCCCGGAAGATCCGGGCGATCCTGCGCGAGCGGTTCGCGGTGGACGGCGTCCAGATGGCCGTTGGGGGCAGCGTCGGGATCGCGATCTTCCCGGAGGACGGTGAGGGTCTCGAGGTGCTGCTCCAGCGGGCCGACATCGCCATGTACACCGCGAAGCGCCGCCGCCGCGGGATCGCACGCAGCCCGGCCCGCAGGCGCAAGTCCGGCGCGGATCCCGTGCCGGTCTCGTACCGCGACGGCCGCCCGCCCTCCCAGCACGACCAGATCTCACGGCTCCGGCTGATGGCCGGGGCGGCTTGCCTCGCGCTGCTGGCCTCGGTCGCCGTCGTGACCCAGGATGCGCGGTGGAACGGACCGTTCCAGCGGCCCTTCTGGGGCGCGGCCTCGCCGACCTGGGGAGGAGACGATCCCCCCTTCACGCGCCTGGGCCGGGGCGGGGCCGCCGGGGAGGAAGGTCTGCGGCTGGCCGGCTCGTTCCAGCCGATGCCTGGTCCGGCCGGCGGGGATCTGTCGGCAGGCCCGGGCCGTGACCTCGCACCGCCCATCTCGGTCGCCGGCGACCCGACCCGAGGGCAGCCGGTCGGCCCCCGGCCCGGCAAGGGCCCGACCGGTGGTGATGGTGGTTCCGGTGGTGACGGTGGTTCCGGTGGTGACGGTGGCTCCGGTGGTGACGGTGGCTCCGGCGGTGATGGTGGTTCCGGCGGTGATGGTGGTTCCGGCGGTGATGGTGGCTCCGGCGGCGGTGGGAACGGGGGCGGCGGTGGCGGTTCCGGTTCCGAGGAGCCCGAGCCTGAAGATGGGAACAAGCCCGGCAACGGCGATGGGTCGGGAAATGACAAGACCCCTCCCGGCCACGGTGGCGGCTCGAATTCGCCTGGGCAGGGTGGCGGCTCTCATCCCGGGCAGGGTGGTGGCTCGAATCCGGGGCAGGGTGGCGGTTCTCATCCCGGGCAGGGTGGTGGCTCTCATCCCGGGCAGGGTGGTGGCTCGAATCCGGGGCAGGGTGGCGGTTCGAATCCTCCCGGCCAGGGTGGCGGCTCGGACCCACCTGGGCAGGGTGGTGGTGGTTCCAATCCTGGTCAGGGTGGGAATGCGAACCCGCCGGGCAAGGATGGAGGTTCGTCGAAGGATCCCGGCCCGGGCAAAGGTGGAGGTTCGTCGAAGGGTCCCGGTTCGGGCAAGGGTAAGGGCTCGGGCAAGCCCTGAGCTACGCGGCCACGGCTACGGCTGGAAGGGTAGCCAGGCGCCGTGGCAGCCGGACGGGATGAAGCGGCTCGTCGCGCAGGCCCACAGGATGTTCCCGTCCTGTCCGGCATCGACCCGGCCGGCGACCGGGACGGCGGCCGTGGTCCACTGTCCGGGATTCACGGTGAGGGTGTATCGGCCCTGTTCTCCGAGGAAGCCGCCGAGCTGGATGTGGTACGTCTCGCCGGCCTCTGCCGCGAAGGCGACGAGGGACTCCCGCCAGCTTCCGGTGTCGTCGTTACAGGCTACGGCCTCGAGCTCGTCCACGTCCTGGCCACGGTAGACGGCCAGGACCGTGTCGAAGTCGCTGTAGAAGCTCTTCACCACGTACTGGCGGCTCTCGGGGGCCGTGAAGCTGAACCAGACGGTGGCATCGATTCCGCCACAGGGCCGCGGCTCGTCGTCCTGGACCGAGGCCCCCAACGTGTAGGCCCGCTCCTCGGCGGGGACGTCGAGGAGGATCGCATCCTCGAACCGGTCGTTCGACGGTACGGGCTCCGAGGAGAGTGCGAAGGTCAGCGCCCCCGATGCGCTGCCCAGCGGTCCGACTTGGAAGCTGTAGGTCACGCCCGCCTTCGCCTCGAAGAAGGCTTCGGCGGGATCCCCGCCGTACCCGCTCGCGCAGGTGACGTGGGACAGGTTGTCCAGAGCGTCACCCGTGTACACGACGAACGTCGAGTCGACGTCGCCCGAGGTTCTCGCCCGCAGGACGGTGTCCTCGGTGGGCGTGAAGCGGTACCAGAGCGTCCTCTCCATGCGCCAGCACTGCCAGGTGTCCTCACCGGGCTCCACGCCCGCCTCGGCGGTGTCACGGATGTCGGTGAAGGGAAGCGTCCCGATCGAGATCGCATCGGCGAATCGATCGGGGTAGATCTCGTCGAGGGTGAGGACCAGCCGTCGAGTCGCGCCCTCGTACCCGCCGACCTGAAGGTGGTACACCTCCCCCGCCTCTGCCTGGAAGCGGAGCTCCGACTGGAGGCTGCCGACGTCCGTGGCGTCGTCGTTGCACGCCACCTCCTCGAGGGAGGCGAGATCCTCACCCCGCCACACCGCGAGGACGGTATCGAACTTGCTGCCGAAGGTATGAGCGCGCACGGTCCCTATCCGTTCGGCCTCCACGCGGTACCAGACGGTCGCCCCGACGGGTGCGCAGCTCGGTTGCGGTTCGCCCGCCTCGGTGGTGGCACCGGTGGTGCTGGTGTCGTCGGTTCCGGGTACGGGGATCGGGCGTGCGTCCGCGAAGCTGTCGTGGGCCGGCGCGGCGGCCGCGGCACCCGCCGGCACGAGCAGGGCGACCAGCATGGTGATGATCCCAGTGATCCGCGGGGTCCTCATGGCACATCCCCCTGTTCAAGTGGTGCGGTCAAGAGCTCGAGCTCGATCCCCAGAGCGGCTTCGGCGAGGGGGAGTTGGGCGTCGATCCTGGTTCCACGCTTGATCCCTTGGGGTTCGAAGGAGGTCGCCACGTGCACGGCCAATGCAGCACCGTCGGCCATCGTGACGCCGGAGCCTGAGTCGCCCCAGATGGACGCCGCGTAGTAGTAGGCGTGATCCCGGTGCAGGGTGTCGATCGTTGTTCCTGTCCGAGCCGGAATGACCTCCCCGATCAGCACACCTCCACCGACGTGCCGGATCGGTCGTGGTCCGAACTCGTGATCTCGGTACACGCCCGTCGGTCCTCCGAAGTGGCACATCGCTGGATCCGCCTCCACATCCGGATGAAGCCTGATCAGGGCGAAATCGTGAGCGGATCGCCAATTCGCGTAGGCGAACTCGCCGATGAGGTTGCCCTCACGATCCCACGCGGGCGGTCCCTTGTCCGCAGGCCAAGCCCGCTCCTCACCGGGGTCCTTGAACAGGCAGTGGCCAGCAGTCCCGATGTACCGGTGGCCGTCGCTTCCGCGGAACATGAAGTTGAAGCTGCAACGGCCCAATCCGGTGAGCACCCAGGCCCCCGGACGTACGCCTGCACATGGTGCCGTGCCAACTGGCAGCGGGTCTCCGTTCTGGAGCCGGAGGATCTCACAGTCCGGGGCGGTGTGCTCCGACCCGTCGACGGGTGCGACGGGGAAGGCAAGGATCGCCAGCATGGCCGGAAGGACGACGCTTCGCACACCCACGGTGCAGTGTTCGGCGGCCGGGGGTGTTGTCCTGCCTGGAGGTCAGGAACCGTCGCGCGCGAGGATCTCGACGACCTCGCCGAGGTTGCGGGTGAGGTCGTAGT
>CAZLKN010000074.1:0-12757 GCA_964560135.1 uncultured Actinomycetes bacterium
CCGCCGGCGACCAGGACGGGTCGCCCGGCGACGAGATCCTCGAGGTCGAGTACTTCGAGGACGGGGACGGGCGGTCGTTCGTGGTCCGCAGCCGGGATGGCGCGTCGGGCGCCCTGCGCTGGCAGGTGGCCTGAGCCCGGTTGGACGCTCCGGCCCGGCTCGGTGAGGCTGATAGGGTCACCACCTGCCGAACAGTGAGGAGCGGAGGACCATGGCCTTCACCGACGTCACACCGCCGGAGGGCGGGAAGATCTCGATCGCCGACGGCGTGCTGCAGGTGCCGGACGATCCCGTCCTGCCCTTCATCCGCGGCGACGGCACCGGACCCGACATCTGGAACGCGGCGCAGCTCGTGTTCGACGCCGCCGTCGAGAAGGCCTATGGCGGCAAACGGAAGATCAGCTGGTTCGAGGTCTTCGCAGGTGAGACCGCCCACGACCGCTTCGGTACCTGGCTGCCCGAGGACACCGTCGAGGCCTTCCGCACCTACCTCGTCGGGATCAAGGGCCCCCTGACCACACCGGTAGGCGGCGGGATCCGCTCCCTCAACGTCGCCCTGCGCCAGCTTCTCGACCTGTATGTCTGCCTGCGTCCGGTGCGCTGGTACACGGGCGTGCCCTCGCCGGTGCGGGAGCCCGAGAAGGTGGACATGGTCGTGTTCCGCGAGAACACCGAGGACATCTACGCCGGGATCGAGTGGCCGGCGGAGTCCGAGGAGGCCAAGAAGGTCATCGCCTTCCTCGAGCAGGAGATGGGCGTGGCCAAGATTCGCTTTCCGGCCACCTCGGGGATCGGCATCAAGCCGGTGTCGCGCGAGGGGACCGAGCGGCTCGTCCGTGCCGCGATCGACTACGCGATCGTCTACGGCCGGAAGTCGGTGTGCCTCGTCCACAAGGGCAACATCATGAAGTTCACCGAGGGCGCCTTCCGCGACTGGGGCTACGACCTCGTCCGCCGTGAGTATGCGGGCAAGGCCGTCACGTGGGACGACTGCGGCGGCAAGCCCCCCGAGGGACAGATCCTCGTCTGGGACAACATCGCCGACATCACCCTCCAGCAGGTGCTGACACGCCCCGACGAGTTCGAGGTGCTCGCGACGATGAACCTCAACGGCGACTACCTGTCCGACGCGCTGGCGGCGCAGGTGGGCGGGATCGGGATCGCCCCCGGCGGCAACATCAACTTCACCACCGGGCATGCGATCTTCGAAGCCACCCACGGGACCGCGCCGAAGTACGCGGGCCAGGACAAGGTGAACCCGTCGTCGGTCGTCCTGTCCGGGGTGATGATGCTCATGCACATGGGCTGGGCGGAGGCCGCGCAGCTCATCGAGCAGGGCATCGAACAGGCCATCGCTGAGAAGGTCGTCACCTACGACTTCGCCCGCCTCATGGAGCCGCCGGTCGAGCCGGTGCGCTGCTCGGAGTTCGGCCAGGCCATCGTGGCCCGGATGGGCTGAGCGGGTCCGCTTCGACCTCGTTCTGGGTGCGTTCGCTAGGCCCAGACCCCAGCCAACGCACCCAGAACGCACTGCTAGCCTCAGGCCAGGCCCGCTTCCTCCAGGCGCAGCTCGAAGCCGAAGTACTCCACCCAGCGGCGGACGTAGTCCCGGTCGATCACGTGTCCGGCCGCCAGGATCGAGGCGATGTCGTCCAGGTCCCGAGGTCTCCAGGCGATGACCTTGTGTACCAGGACGTCTTCGATCGTAAGCACGTTGTCGTTCGGTACGGCGCGCTCGAGCGCCTCCTGTTGGTAGGAGGTCAGCGCAACCAGGAAGTCCACGTACCGGTCGTCGGCGTGGGCTCGCGCCCGGATCAGATGTGGAGGATCACCAGCGTCTTGGTGGACGCGGGCGTCGAACCCGTGGCGTTCGATCGTCCCCACGAGTTCGGGGTGCCAGTCGACGACGAGGTCGACATCGGTGGTCAGTCGGGCACGGTCCCGGTACCGCTCGGCCGCCAGGGCACCGGCGAGCGCCCACCGCACGCCGAGCTCAGCGATCGAGTTGATCAGGTCGCCGTATGAGTCCTCTGGCTCTGGCAATCCGGTAAAACTCCAGTTCGGGAGGATCTTCATCCTCGTCCCGGAGCGGCGGCGAGCCGTCCTTCCTTCGGAGGCGGTTCACCCACGCGCGGAGCGCGGCTCGTCGCTCGGGTGTTCCGCGGTCGGTCTCCCGGTCCAGCTCCGCCGAGTCGCGGGCGACCTTCCGCCAGTACTCGAGCTCCTCTGGAGACGCCTTCTTCTCCATGGACCCATTCTCGCACGGAGCCCGACCAGCTCGGCCTTCAGCTCAAGGAGATCTCGCCGAGGTTCACGACCTGGCCCCGGGGGGCGGTCACCGTCACGGTCTTCTCCGCGTACCCGGGAGAGCGGACGGTCAGCTCGTAGGGCGCGGTGACCTCGGCCTCGAAGGGGCGCCGGCTCGGCGGCAACCGGAGCAGGAACGACCCGTCGGCCCCCGAGTCGACGGTCATCGCCGGGTGTTCCTCGATCAGCTTCTCGCCGGTGGTGTTCGACGGCCAGAGCCGGAGGTCGTAGGTCTTGGCGACCGTCACCTCCGCGGGCACGCCGCCCCCGGCGCCGTCCACGATCCGGCCGGAGATCCCGGCGTGGACCCGTGGGTCGGCGGCGGCTTCGGCGAGCAGCAGGAAGGCGTCCCGGTTCGCCTCGTACATCGCAGGCACATTGGAGGCATAAGGCGGATGAAACACCCGGCCGTGCTCGAAGGTGTAGGACATCGCCCCGAAGGCACCGTAGCCGTAGTCCATCGTCGTCCCGGTGGTCGGGTACAGGTGCACGCTCTTCTGGGACCGGTACCTGTTGATGGCGCCCATCGCGTCCCCGAACTCCTTGAGGAGGACCTCGTCGGGGGAGTCGTCCGGCGACCAGCCGAGCGGACGCAGCACGAGATCGCTGTAGGTGTGGTTGGAATTCAGGCTGCACGGCGGGAAGGCGGCCAGCAGGCGGCGCACGTTCTCGGCCTCCGGCTCGGAGAACGGCGCGTCGCCGTGGCTGGTCTGGTCCAGAGGGAAGCGGGAGGCGCCCGGGCCCCCCCAGTTGAAGCCGTAGTTGCGGTTGACGTCGATGCCGTAGGCATCCGGGTTCTTCTGGACGACGGGGGCGGTGACGCCGGTGGGCGACCGGCGGTTCTTCCGCCAGTAGGCCTCCTGGCCCGCGACCCCGAACACCTGCGCGAGCGGCCCCTGCGTCTGGAACAGGGATTCCCGCGAGTGGTGGAACCCGTCGGGGTTCACCACGGGGACGAGCACCGTTCGCACCTGCTGCATGAGCGCAGTGATGCGCGTGTCGGCTCCATACCCCTCGAGGAGGTCGAAGGCGAACATGATCGTGAGCTCGCCCGACGGCCACTCGCGCGCGTGGTGGAGGCCGTCCATGTAGAAGATCGGACGGCCGTCGCGACGTCCGACGTCGTCGGCGATCTCGAGGCCGTACACCGTGCGGCCCTCGAGGGACAGCAAGGGCAGTGCGAACAGCCGGGCCTCGCCCGGGTGGGCGTCGGCGAGCCCGCGGAGGTCGGCTTCGTAGTCGGCCAGCCGACGGTAATCGGCGCGGGCCCCCGGGACGCCGGTCGCGACCGGCTGCGGCGCCCGCTCGCGCTCGAGGCGGTCGCGCGCCACGACATCCGGCACCGTCACTTCGTAGGGGATGCCGGTCGAATCGAGGCGGGCGAGGTGCCCCGGCCACAACAGGAGCTCGATCGATCCGTCGTCGAAGACCCGGTGGGTGTCGTCGAAGACGGCGATCGCCGCGATCTCGTGGGGGGTCCGGGGCCAGACCCGGGCGATCCTGAGCGGCTCCGATCCACCGCCGCCGAACGTGCCCGCCCGGGCGGGCACGGAACGGCTGGCCGCCGCCCCGACCCCGAGCGCGCCGAGGCGGAGGAGCTGGCGCCGGGTGAGGTGGCCGTGCTCGGGCGGGCTGTGATCTTCGCTCACGTCACGCTGTTCGCCGTCCACGGCAACCATCCTGCCCCATCCTCACTCGTCCGGTGGGCTGATCTCGTCCAGGTCGAGTCCGCGGGCCTCCGGCAGCAGTGATACGAGCACCAATCCCACGAGCAGGGGGGCCGCGGCGGTGAACGCCACCGCCGCCCCCAGCGAGGCCAGCGGCTCGGCCAGAGCGCCCACCACGAGCAGTCCGACCACCGAGCCTGCGACTGCGACGGCGACGAGTCCGGCGCCCGCCGTCCCCCGGGACGCGGTGGGGAAGAGCTCGGTGTTGAAGGCCGAGATCGACGGGCTCGCGAACCCGCCGGCGGCCGTCCACACGGCGAGCATCACCCACAGCAGGGGGCCGCCGGTAGCGAAGAAGATCGCTCCCGTCGCCGCCATCACCGTCACGCCCCAGCGCGCGGCGGGACGGCGTCCCCAGGACTCGGCCAGGCGTCCGCCCGCCCAGACGGCGACCAGCGCCGTCACCGTCTGTGTGGTGCCGCGCAGGAGCAGGATGCCGAGGGCGGAGAAGCCGCGCTCGTCGGCCAGGTAGCGGTTCATGAACTGCGACGAGGGGGCCACGAACACGTTGAGCAGGAAGCCGGTCGCGGCGACGAGGGCGAAGCGGCCCCCGAAGGCGCCGCGGGCCATCACCGACACCCGGCCCCGCGGGAGATGCCTGGCGGCGACCTCGAGGTACCGCCGGGTCTCGAGCAGGCGCCGCGAGATGCCGGACATGAAGACGAGCCCGAGGCCCGCCAGGACGTACAGCGCCCGCCAGGCCCGGGGGTGCAGATCGGCGGCGGGCAGCAGGATCGCGCCCAGAGCGAAGCCGACGCTCCCGGCCACCCCCGAGATCGCGAGCGTCCACGCCCGGGCGCGCTCCGGCGCCTCCTCGACGGCCGCGATGAAGGCTACGACGCCCGCCAGGGTCGCAGCACCGCGGACGAGCACCTGCAGGAACGCGAAGCTGCCCAGCCCGGGGGCGAACGCGGACAGGAAGGAGGCCACGCAGACCGCGGCGACCGCCGTGAGCAGGATCCGGCGCCGGCCCCAGCGGTCGGCCATCGCCGTGCCCACGATCGCCACGAGCGTCCCGAGACGGGTGAACGCGGTGAGCGTCCCGAGCTGGACGTTGGTGGCGTCGAAGTCCCGTGCCACGTGGTCGATGGTGTGGGTGAGCAGCGAGCCCCCGTACCCCACCAGGGCGAGGACGAAGCCAAGCGTGGCGAGCATCCTCACCTCGGCCTGGGACAGGGAGGCCGGCGGGGCCCAGAAAGGAGCAGCGGGGGCCTCGGGCGCGGCGCGGCCGGACACCTCGGCCTCCAGGGTGGACAGGGCATGGGCCAGGTGCCGCCGCATCATGGCCCGTGTGAGGGGGCCGAAGATCCAGCCGAAGTATGGTACGCGCGCGTCGTAGGCGCCGTGGAGCGTGACCGTGGTGCCGTCGCCGTGGGGGCTCAGCTCCGCGGTGATGTGGAGCCCGGCGCCCACGTGGGTGGGTTCCACCCACGTTCCCTCCTCCTCCCGGGCCCGGGACCGGACGAGGTCCCGCACCGCCTCTGGCGGCGCAGCCAGGAACCGGGAGGTCGTCAGGCGCACGGTCATGAACTCGCGGTGGACGTCTATCAGACGGGGCATCGTCCTTGCACGCAGGAATCCGTGGGGTCCGGGGAGAATCCATTGGATGTCGCTGAACCGAAGGCGCGGATCGTCCGCGCTTTTCGCCGAAGGGGGGATCCACTCTCATGTCGAAGCTCGTCCGTTCCTTCATCGCATTGACCGCTGCCGGGGCGCTCGTCCTGGCCGTCTCGCCGGCGCACGCCGGGCACCCGAGCCCGGGATGCGCCCCCGAGGACTCGACCGTGCTGCTCTTCGAGCCCCACGATGATGTCCGCGAGAACCTGCCGAGCCTCTACCTCGCCGCCGATGGCGACACCGAGACCGCCTATGTGGGCATCTGCGGCGGTGGCGACGAGGTCTCCGAAGCCGGATACCTCGAGGCCGGCCTCGACGGGGACGGCGCCTACGTGAAGGGTGCCTACGGCGAGGACCTCGGAGGCGAAGTCCGGATCCCGTAGCACCGGCGAACGCGGATGTGCCTTTCCCGCCGCCAGCGGGAAAGGATGCACCGATGCGTCCTGGTGACCCACGGTGCCCTGAGGTCCGATGATCGGCGATCTGCCCGTCGCGGCCGCGGGGGTGGTGTTCGTCCTCGCCTCAGCGGCCATCGTGGTCGCCGGGCCGCGCATGGTGGCGGTGGCCGACCGCCTCGCGGACGTCACCGGCCTCGGCGAGGCGTTCGTGGGCGCGGTGTTCGTCGGTGCGACAACCTCGCTCCCGGATCTGCTGGCCACGGTGACCCCCGCCGTCTCCGGGTTCGCCGACCAGGCGGTGGGCAACGCCCTCGGTGGGGTGCTGGCCCAGACGGCCTTCCTCGCCGTGGCCGACCTCACCTACCGGCGGGCGAACCTCGAGCACGCCGCCGCATCGCTGCCGAACCTGTTCCAGGCGGTGCTCCTCGTCGCACTCCTCGGTGTCGTGCTCATCCTGTTCGACGCGCCCGTGGTCACCGTGGGCCACGTACACGTCGGCACGCTGCTGCTGCCCGTCGTCTACTGGTTCGGACTGCGGCTGGTGACCGAGGCCGGTGAGTCGCCGATGTGGCGGCCCACGCGCACCACCGAGACGCGACCCGACGTGCGGGAGGAGACCTCCGCATCCGGGCACGAGCTCCGCGGGCTCGTGGTGCGGTTCCTGCTCCTGTCGGTCGTGCTCGCCGGCGCCGGCTGGGCGCTGGGACGATCGGGTGAGGCCATCGTCTTCGGGACGCCGCTGTCCCAGTCGGCGGTGGGTGTGCTGCTCACCGGGGTTTCGTCGTCGCTGTCCGAGCTCGTGATCTCGGTCTCGGCGGTCCGCAGTGGTGCGCTGACCCTGGCGGTGGCCAACGTGATCGGTGGGAACACCTTCGACACGATGCTCGTGGGGGTGGCCGACGTCGCCTACCGGCCGGGCCCGGTGTACGGCGACGCCGACCCGGGGCTCGGGTCGCACGCCGCGCTGGCGATCCTCATGACGGCCGTGCTCATGATGGGGCTGCTGCGCCGGGAGCGGCACGGGGTGGGGAACATCGGTACCGAGAGCGCGCTCGTTCTCGTCCTCTACGCCTTCGGTGTGGTGCTGCTCCTGTAGCGGGCTCAGGGCTCCACGAGCGCGCCGGCGTCCGTCCACGCCGACTCGATCCGGTCCAGGCGCCGGGTCGCGGTCGGACGCAGCCGGTCCGCCACCCCCGCCACGAGCGCGTTCACGAGGGCGAGGGTGCCCACGTGGCTGTCGAACGGCCCGGCCCCCTGTGCGTCGACGACGAAGGTGGTGTGCGCCGCCGAAGCCAGTGGCGACAGGCGGGAGTCGGTGAGAGCGATCAGGTGCGCGCCGCGGCCGGCGGCCCGGCGCGCGGTGTCGAGCACCCAGCGGTCGTAGCGGCGCAGGTCGATGGCCACGAGCACATCCTGCGGTGCGCTCATCGCCAGCCGGCGGGTCACGCGGACCTCCGAGCCCACCCACAGCTCCACGCCGTCGCGCAGCATCCCCAGGCCGTCGCCCAGTGTCCACGCCACCCCGAAGGACAGCTCGCCGGACACGATCCCGACGCGGTGGCCGGTGTCGGCGAGCCGCTCCACCGCACCTTCGAAGTCGGACGGATCCACCGCCGCCAGCGTGGCGTGCACGTTCTCGATCTCGACGGCGATCGCCCTCGCCAGCGGGTCGCCGACCGGACGCCGGATCTGTTCGGCCGCCGGACGCAGGCGCGCAGCGAGCTCCTCCTGCACGGCGGCCTGCAGCCGGACGAACCCCTCGAAGCCGAGCTTGGCCGCCAGCCGCAGCACGGTCGGGCCGCTGGTGCCGGCGCGCTCCGCCACCGAGGCCACCGTGCCGAACGCCACCGCCTCCGGGTCGGCGAGCACGACCCGGGCGACGCGGCGCTCCCCGGGGCTGAGGCGCTCCCGTTCGGTGTCGATCCGTTGCGTGATCGTGGCCATTGGAATAAATGTTACACTAGGTCCACGACGCGGAACGGGAGGTACAAGCGTGCGGACAGACACTCACGGCAACCGGATCGGCGGGCGCGTGGTCGCCCCCGACGGCCCCACCTTCGCCTCCGTGAACCCGGCCCGGCCCTCAGAGGAACTGGGTCGCTTCCCGGACAGCGGACCGGCCGACGTCGATGCCGCGGTCGCCGCGGCCACCGAGGCCCAGCGCGCCTGGCGCGAGACACCCGTCCCGGCCCGGGCCGAGCTGATCGGCCGTGCCGGCGAGATGCTGGCCGGCCGCAAGGCCGACCTGGCCCGCCTGGTCACCCTCGAGGCCGGCAAGATCGGCGTCGAGGCCGGCGGCGACGTGCAGGAGGCGATCGACATGGCCGTCTTCATGGCCGGGCAGGGTCGCGCCGCGATGGGCACCATGCACCCCTCCGAGCTCCCCGACAAGCTGTGCTGGACGACGCGGCAGCCCGTGGGGGTCGTGGGGATGATCACGCCCTGGAACTTCCCGGTAGCGATCCCGTCCTGGAAGATCCTGCCCGCGCTGCTCGCCGGCAACGCCGTCGTGCTCAAACCCAGCGAATACGCGCCGGGATGCGCCGACGCTTTCGTCGAGGCGCTGGTCGACGCCGGCATCCCCGGCGGACTGCTCAACGTGGTCCACGGACACGCGCAGGCGGGCAAGGCGCTCGTCGAACACCCCGGTGTGCGCGCCGTGTCGTTCACGGGCTCGGTCCCCAGCGGACGACGCGTCGCCGCCGCGGCCATGGAGGCCGGCCCCAAGCTCGTCTCCCTCGAGCTCGGCGGGAAGAACGCGATGGTCGTCTGTGAGGACGCCGACCCCGACCTCGTCGTGGACGGGGCGATCTTCGGTGCCTTCGGCACGGCGGGACAGCGGTGCACGTCCACCTCGCGTCTGATCGTCCACACCGACGCCGCCGGCGTCGTGGACCGCATCGCCGAGCGTGCGGCGCAACTGCGCTGTGGAGACCCGCTGGACGAGGCCACCGACGTCGGCCCCGTGATCGACGCCGGCGCCGCCAAGCGGATCCACGACATGGTCACCGAGGCGGTCGACCGGGGGGCCGAGCTCGTCTGCGGGGGCCGGATCGTGGAGGTGGAGGGCTGTGAGGGTGGCGCCTTCTACGCCCCCACGGTGCTCCGGGGCCTGCGCGGCGACGACCCCATCGCCCAGACCGAGGTCTTCGGTCCGGTGCTGTCGGTGATCGAGACCTCCGGGCTCGAGGAGGCCGTGGATGTGGCCAACGGCACCGCCTATGGGCTGTCCACAGCCGTGTACACCCGCGACATCGGCAAGGCGCTGTGGGCCGTGGAACGTTTCGACAGCGGCATCGTCTACGTGAACGCGCCCACGATCGGCGCCGAGATCCACCTGCCCTTCGGCGGGACCAAGGCCACCGGCAACGGCTTCCGCGAGGCGGGGATGCGCGGCATCGAGCAGTTCAGCGAGGTCAAGAGCGTCTACGTCGACCATTCGGGGCGCCTGCAGCGCGCGCAGATCGACACCCGGCGGGACGCGTGATGGCGCTGCGCGAGACGATCGGATCATCGGCCGACTGGACGGCCCGCGACGCCGCTGCGCTGTCGCCGGTGATCGGACGCCTGACCGACGTGGTTGCCGTCCGGGGCGAGGGATCCTGGCTCTGGGACGCCGACGACCGTCGCTACCTCGACCTCACGAGCGGCATCGCCGTCACCAACGTCGGCCACTGCCATCCGCGTGTGCTGGACGCGGCCGAGAAGCAGATGCGCCGGCTCGTCCACACCTCGGTGGTGGCCCGCCACCCCCCGGGGATCGAACTGGCCGAGCGCCTCCGGGCCCTCACTCCCTTCATGGACGACCCCCTGGTCTTCTACTGCAACACGGGAGCCGAGGCCGTGGAGGGCGCCCTGAAGCTCACCCGCCGTGCCACCGGGCGCCCGAACGTCATCGCCTTCCGCGGCGCTTTCCACGGACGCACCCTGGGGGCCACCTCGTTGACGACCGCCAAGGGACGGTACCGCGAGGGCTACGACCCGCTGCTGCCCGGGGTGCACGTGGCTCCCTACGCCGATCCCGACCGCCTGGGAACCGACGAGGCCCTCGCGGCGCTGGACGATCTCCTCGCGCAACAGGTGTCGCCGTCGTCGGTCGGCGCGATGATCGTGGAGCCGGTGCTCGGCGAGGGGGGTTACGTGGTCCCTGCGCCGGGCTGGCTCGAAGGGCTGCGCGAGCGCTGCGACCGTCACGGCATCCTGCTCGTGTTCGACGAGGTGCAGTGCGGCGCCGGACGCACGGGCCAGTTCTGGGCCGCCGAGACCTTCGGGGTCACCCCCGACCTCCTGCTCTTCGCGAAGGGCGTCGCCAACGGTTTTCCCCTCGGCGGGATCATCGCCCCCCGAGAGGTGATGGAACGCTGGCCCACGGGCACCCACGGGTCGACGTTCGGCGGCAACCCGGTGTCCTGCGCGGCGGCCCGCGCGGCGATCGACGTCATCGCCGAGACGCGGCTCCTGCGACGCACGCGTCTGTTGGGGGGTCGCCTGCTCGAGGCTCTCGGGGGCCTGGCATCGGAGTTCCCGTCCATCATCCGGTCGGTGCGGGGGATCGGGTTGATGGTCGGGATCCGGCTCGTGGACGCCGCCACCCGTGCTCGGGTGCAGGCGGCCTGCGCCCACGACGGCGTGTTGGTCCTGTCATGCGGGCCGGAGGACGACGTGCTGCGTCTGATCCCGCCCCTGACGATCTCCGACGACGAACTCGCGCTGGGCCTGGAGACCCTCTCGCGGGCCCTGCGGGAGGCCGACGACCCCGGACGACTGGACGGGCACCGGACCGGGTAGGACAGGCGCGTGTCGAGGACGATGAGGGTCTTGCGCCGTTTCCGGTCCCCGGCGGTCGCCGTCGCGGTGTCGGAGGTCGGTCGGCTCGTGTGGCGGCTCGTGCGCGACCAGCGCACGCCGCCGAAGGTCCGCGTCGGACTGGTCGGCGTCGCCGCTTACGTGGCCGCGCCCGTCGATCTCGTCCCGATCTGGATCCCGTTCGTCGGCAAGCTGGACGACCTGATCGTGCTCACCTTCGGCGTCCGCATGCTGCTGCGCGAGGTGCCCGAGGAACTCCTCACCGAACTGTGGGACGGCGACCCGGCGACCCTCGAGCGCGTGCTCGGCCGGCCTCTCGCGGCCGGTTCGGTGCCCTGAGCGTCCACTGTTTCGGTCCCCTGAACCGCGGGTAGCCGCGGGACGAGAGACAGAAACAGCCGACCACGGGAGGACCCATGGCCCGCGCCACCGCGACACTCGCCGCGCTGCTGATGGGGATCACGCTGATCCCGCCCGCGTGGTCCAGTCACGGTGACCCGAACCGCGTCTACACCTACGTCGTCCAGGAGCGGGGCGACGTCCAGACCGACCGCGAACGGTTCGCAGCTCTGGCCGCCGAGACCTTCGACGACCCGCGGGGATGGTCGCTCGGTGGCAGCATCCGCTACGAGCGGGTGGCCTCCGACGACGACGCGGACTTCCGGCTCTGGATCGCCTCTCCCGAGGAGGTCGAGGACTGGGCTCCCGCATGCAGCAGCGAATACAGCTGCCGCGTGGGCGACGACGTGATCATCAACGACGACAACTGGCAGAACGGCCCCAACGGCTGGCCGGGCACCCTCCACGAGTACCGGCACTACCTCATCAACCACGAGGTCGGGCACTGGCTGGGCTTCGACGACATCGACTGCCCCGGCGCCGGCGAGCCCGGCCCGGTGATGATGCAGCAGTCGATCTCCATGGACGGGTGCCTGTCGCGCATCTGGCCGTTGCCCGAGGAGCGCGAGGAGGCCTCCGGGATGCACGGCGTCCGGGTGCGGTTCGACGACGGCTTCGCCGACCTGCTGTGGTACGAGACCTGGAACGACCACAGCGTGACGGTCGCGACATCTACAGGATCGGAGTTCGAGGGTGCGGGCCGGTGGCTGTCCGGCTGGTCGCGTCCCAACTGGATGGACGCCGCGGACGTCAACGGCGACGGGCGTGCGGACCTCGCGTGGTACGAGGTCTGGAAGGACCGGAGCGTGACGGTGGCCACGTCCACCGGGTCGCGCTTCGAGGCGGCCGGCTCGTGGATCTCGGAGCTGCCCGAGCCGGATTGGATCGAGCTCGGTGACGTCGACAACGACGGTCTCGCGGACCTCGTGTGGTACGCGGACGGCCGCGTGCGCGTCGCACGGTCCACGGGGAGCTCCTTCTCCTCACCGGAGACCTGGGTGTCCGGATGGGGGCCGCCCGACGCCGCCGCTCTGGAGGACGTGGACCGCAACGGGCGCGCGGATCTCGTCTGGTACGAGGAGTGGAAGCACGGCAGCGTGACCGTGGCGCTGTCGACCGGTGATCGCTTCGAGAACGACGGGGCCTGGATCTCCGGGTGGGGGGAGCCGAGCCAAATGGAGGTGGCCGACGTCCGGGGTGACGGTCGTGCGGATCTCGTCTGGTACGAGAACTGGAAGCGTGACGGCAGCGTGACCGTCGCGGTGTCCACGGGCGAGCGGTTCGACCACGACGGCGAGTGGGTGGCGGGCTGGGGGAACCCGGATCTGCTGTTCATCGACGACGTTGATGCCGACGGCCGCGCGGACCTGCTGTGGTACGAGACGTGGAAGGACCACAGCGTGACGGTCGCGCTGTCCGACGGGGACCACTTCGCGGCCGCCGGCGCGTGGCTGTCGGGGTGGGCGGAGGCCACCGAGGCGGCGGCGGCGTCCGCCGACTGAC
>CAZLKN010000075.1:0-12633 GCA_964560135.1 uncultured Actinomycetes bacterium
ACCACGATCGTCGAGGGGGCCGGGAAGGCCGACGACATCAAGGGCCGGATCAACCAGATCCGGGCCGAGATCGACCGGACCGACTCCGACTACGACCGCGAGAAGCTGCAGGAGCGGCTGGCGAAGCTGTCCGGCGGCGTCGCGGTCATCAAGGTCGGCGCGGCCACAGAGGTCGAGCTCAAGGAGAAGAAGCACCGCATCGAGGACGCCGTCTCGGCCACGAAGGCCGCGGTCGAGGAAGGCATCGTCGCCGGCGGGGGCACCGCGCTGATCGGCTGCTCCAAGGCCGTGGACGGGCTCATCGAGACCCTCGAGGGCGACGAGCGCACCGGCGCGGTGCTCGTGCGCAAGGCGCTCGACGACCCGCTGAAGCAGATCGCGGTCAACGCCGGCCTCGAAGGCGGCGTCATCGTCGAGAAGGTGCGGAGCCTCAAGGCCAACCAGGGCCTGAACGCCGACACCGGCGAGTACGTGGACATGTTCAAGGCCGGGATCATCGACCCCGCCAAGGTCACCCGGTCGGCACTCCAGAACGCGGCCTCCATCGCGGCGCTGTTCCTCACCACCGAGGCGGTCATCGCGGAGCGGCCGGAGAAGGACAAGGGAGCACCCGCCATGCCCGGTGGCGACATGGGCGGCATGGGCGGCATGGGCGGCATGGGGGGCATGGACTTCTAGTCCTCCACCACCATTCAGGCATCACGCGGCGGGCCCCCACTGGGGGCCCGCCGCCGCTGTCGGGGGCCGTCGCCCACCCGGGAGCCCCCGGACCATCCTTCGGTTCTGGCACGTTTCTTCCGATAATGGAGGGGGAAAGGGTGATCGAAGACGATGAGTCTGGGAGCCAGACCGCTCGGGTCCAGGGACGTGCGGGCCATCATCGACAAGAAGATGGCCGACTTCGAGCACGTCTCCGGCGGCCTGCGTCTGCTGCACCTCGACATCGACACCTACCTCGAGACCGCTGAGGACGACCCGGACGTGCGGATGGCGCTGGAGACCGGGTTCATCGAGGATCTGTCCGAGGAGCTGCGCGACCCCGTCATCGTCGAGCTCTCCGACCGCGTCGTCTACACCTGCCCGCCGCTGGCCATCCGGGTGCTGGCCGACGAGCCCCCGGAGATCCATCGCGCGTTCGTGGAGGGCGCCTTCTTCCGCAAGTTCTTCTGCTTCTTCGTCCCCGCCGCCCACGAGGGCGGGGCCCGGTGGGAGGCCTCCGAGCAGGTCCGGGACATCATGCAGCGCCACTTCGCCTTCCAGCTCGTGGTCACCGAGACCGTCCTGGGTAAGGCCTCATGAGATCGGCCCTCCTGCGGCTGTCCACGCTCCTGGCCGTCGCCGCGCTGCTGCTGCCGGCCGCACCGGCCTCGGCGTCGGTCACCGACCGGGTCGTCTCTGTACCCGTGTCCGGCGAGCCGCTGACGGCCGCGGGCTCCAAGCCGTCCTGCGCGGGCGAGGCCCCCCAGCACTTCCAGTGCCGGATGACCTGGGAGATCACCGGAGCTTTCGGGATCCGCATGGAGTGGGCCAACACCTTTTGGGGGGTCCAGCGGATCCGGTGGGACAGCCGGACCGGCTACGGCGAGGCGCGATGCTGGAAGCTGCCCAACCCGTCCAGGCCACCCACGTGTGAGGTCGAGAAGAATGATCGATTCCAGGTCGGACAGACCCTCACGATCACCGCCATCACCGTCGGCTCCGGGTACTGGCTCGTCGAGGTCGACTGAGGTCGCCCCTCCGGCGTCACGGTCCTCCGGTATCCTCCAGGAAAGCCCGTCCGCGCAGGAGGTACTCCGTTGGAGATCGAGATCGGCCTGGGGAAAACGGCACGTCGTGCCTACGGATTCGACGAGGTGTCCATCGTGCCCTCGCGGCGCACCCGCGACCCCGACGACGTGGACATCTCCTGGGAGCTCGACGCCTGGCGGTTCGATCTGCCGCTGATGGGCTCGGCGATGGACGCCGTGGTGTCCCCCCAGAGCGCCATCGAGATCGGGAGGCTCGGCGGGCTCGCCGTCCTCAACCTCGAGGGCCTGTGGACCCGCTACGAGGACCCGGCCCCCGTCTACGAGCGGATCGCCGAGGCCACCCCCGAGGAGGCCACTAAGGTCATCCAGGACGTCTACAACCAGCCGATCCGCGGCGAGCTCATGACCGAGCGGATCCGCGAGATCAAGGCCGCCGGGGTCGTGGCCTGCGCGTCGCTCACCCCGCAGCGGGTCGAGGGGCACGCCGCCGACGTGCTGGCCGCGGAGCTCGACATCCTCGTGATCCAGGGCACGGTGGTGTCCGCCGAGCACGTGTCCACGACCCGGGAGCCGCTGAACCTCAAGGAGTTCATCCGCACCTTCGACCTGCCGGTGATCGTCGGCGGGTGCGCGTCCTACTCCACCGCGCTGCACCTGATGCGCACCGGTGCCGTCGGTGTGCTCGTCGGGGTCGGTCCGGGGGCGGCGTGCACGTCGCGTCAGGTGCTCGGGATCGGTGTGCCCCAGGCCACCGCCATCGCCGACGCCGCCGGCGCCCGCACCCGGCACCTGGAGGAGACCGGACGCTACTGCCACGTGATCGCCGACGGCGGGATGCGTACCGGCGGAGACATCGCCAAGGCGATCGCTTGCGGCGCCGATTCGGTGATGATCGCCTCGCCTCTGGCCGGCGCCCTCGACTCGCCCGGCCGCGGCTACCACTGGGGCATGGCCACCTTCCATCCCGAGCTCCCGCGGGGGACCCGGGTGAGGACGGGGCAGAGCGCCACCCTGAAGGAGATCCTCGTGGGCCCGGCGGTCGTGAACGACGGCACCCTGAACCTGTTCGGGGCCTTGCGTTTCGCCATGGCGACCTCCGGGTACGGCACGGTCCGTGAATTCCACAAGGCCGAGCTCGTGGTGGCGCCCGCGGTCAAGACGGAGGGCAAGGACCTCCAGCGGGCCCAGGGTGTCGGGATGGCCTAAGCCCCTCGGCGCGACGATCCTCGCCGGCCTGCTGCTCACGGCCTGCGTGGTCGAGGTCCCCGTCGAGGAGGTTCCCGGTGACGCGGAACCCGACGACGTGTCGCGGGTGCCGCACGGCGCGGAGCTGGCCGGCGGGGTCGGATCGGAGGCCGTCACGTTCCTTCGCGACGACGTGCCGCGGATGGTCGTCGAGGTGAAAGCCGTCGAGGGCCACGAGCTGTCCGACGAGGCGCTCGAGCACCTGGTCTCGGTGATGGACGAGGTTCTCGACAAGTCCGAGGGCATCGAGTTGCGTGTGGCCACGATCCCCGAAACCGCTGAATCCTACGACGGCCAGGACCTCGTCGACCTCGAGGCCGAGCACCGCGAGGTGCCGATCTCCGCGGACGTGGCGAGCGTGTTGGTTCTCTCGCTCAACGGCGACTTCCGCGACGCGCCCGTCGTCGGTGTCGCCTACTCGGGGTCGTCCTTCGCGATCTTCCCGGAGACCATGGAGGAGGCATCGTCTCCGCTTGCCTCCCGGGCGGCCATGGAGCGCGCGGTGCTCGTTCACGAGATGGGCCATCTCCTGCGGCTGGTGAACGTCGGGTACGAGTCGCCCCGGGACCGGGAGGACACCGATCATCCCCACCACTCGGTCAACGAGGATTCGGTGATGCACTGGGCGGTGCAGAGCGCCTCCCTGGCCGACGTTCTCGAGGGCGGGCCCCCGGACACCTTCGACGACGACGACCGGGCCGACCTCGAAGATCTGAAGGCAGGCAGGCTGCCGTAGACGCCGATCGGAGGGTCGTCCGACGACCTGCCGGCGCGCCGCGGGGACGGGTGCCGCGCGGCGCGGGGACGGGTGCCGCTCGGGTGCGCCGTCTTCCGCTCGGGTGCGCCGTCTGCGGAGCAAGGTGGCCGCCTGACGTGCATAACGCTCCGCAGACATCCGCAAGAACCGTGGCCGTATTGGTCTGCGGAGCAAGGTGGCCGTCTGACGTGCATAACGCTCCGCAGACGTACACGGGACGCCGGCCGGGGTCTGGTCTCCGCCCCCAAATTGGCCGGCGTGGGTCATGCTTGAGGCATGCGCAGGTTCCTCGTGCTCGTGCTCGTCCTCGCCGTCGGGTGTGGCGGTCCAGGCCTGCCCACCGCGGATCCGCCGGTGACCGCACCTCCGGGCGACGCCACCCCGGCCCCCGATGCTCCGGCCGGTCCGCAGGACGAGCAGCCGCCCCCGCCGGGCCCTGAGGACGCTGGGGCACCGGCGCCTCCGCAGGGCGGCGTCCAGGAGGAGCAGCCACCGGCAGCGGCACCCGGAAACGACCAGGGGCCCGTGGGGGCCAACGCCCGGGCCTACCTCCAGGACACCTTCCCCCGACTCGTCGTGGAGATCCACGCCGTGTCGGGCCGTGAACCCTCGGCAGACGCCCTGGGCCATCTCCGTGCCAAGGTCGGCGAGGTGGCGGCCAAGCCCGCGGGGATCGACGTCCGCAGGGGCGAGATCCCCGCCTCGAGCGACCGCTACACGGTCGAGGAGCTCAAGGCCCTGGAGCGCCGGCACCGGCGCACGTCCACGGGCGGGGACACGGCGAGCGTCCACGCCCTGTACCTGAACGGTTCCTTCGCCCCCGACGAGGGTGTGCTGGCGATCGTGTTCTCGGCGTCCTCGATCGCGGTCTTCCCCGATCAGATCGCCCGCGCGGCCACGCCGGTGGTCTCCGCGTCGCGCATCGAACGCTCGGTGTTGCTGCACGAGATGGGGCACCTCATGGGCCTGATCAATCTCGGCTACCACTCACCGCGCGACCGCGAGGACCCCGACCATCCGCACCACTCCCGCAACCGCAACTCGGTCATGTACTGGGCGGTGGAGACCAACCTCGTGCTCACGATCCTCAGCGGTCCCCCGCCGGACGACTTCGACGCCGACGACCGCGCCGACCTCGCCGACCTGCGAGCAGGCCGGCTGTAGAGCCCCTTGCCCCCTGGGGGACGACGTTCAGCACGATCCACGGATCCTGGGCGAACGTCGTCCTCGAAGGGGTCCTGGAGACCCCCTGGAGGACGACCTTCGGCCGAAAGAGCGGCCGGATGGCGCAACGTCGTCCCCCAGTGGTGGGGGCGGGGCGGGAACCCGGCAGGGCCGCGGTGGAGCGCGTTGGCCGCGTCTGGCATCCTGGAGAGGTGACGCGCCCTCCCGACGCCGCCGAGCCGGTCTTCGTGGTCGACTTCGGCGCGCAGTACGCGCAGCTCATCGCCCGCCGCGTCCGCGAGTGCCACGTCTACTCGGAGATCGTCCCCCACACCGTGAGCGCCGACGAGCTCGCCCGGCGCAACCCGAAGGGCATCATCCTGTCCGGGGGCCCGGCATCGGTCTACGCCCCCGAGGCACTGGACTGCGACCATCGGATCCTGCGCCTCGGCGTGCCGGTGCTCGGGATCTGCTACGGACAGCAGCTCATGTCCAGGGTGCTCGGGGGCGAGGTCGGCCACACCGAGGTCGGCGAGTACGGCAAGACCGACCTCGAGCTCGTGGGCGGCGACTCGGTGCTCTTCGAGGGAGTCCCCGAGCGGACGGTGGCCTGGATGTCCCACCGCGATGCCGTGGTGAAGGCTCCACCGGGGTTCCAGGTGACGGCGGCTACGCCGACGTGTCCGGTGGCGGCGATGGAGGACCCCGACGACGGCCTGTACGGGGTCCAGTTCCATCCCGAGGTCATGCACACCCCCCGCGGCACCGACATCCTGAAGAACTTCCTGTACCGGGCGTGCGAGGTGCTGCCGACCTGGACGCCGCTCGAGATCATCGATGAGGCGGTCGCGAACATCCAGGCCCAGGTGGGCGGGGGGAAGGTCGTGTGCGGGCTGTCCGGCGGGGTCGACTCGGCGGTGGCCGCGCTGCTCGTCCACAAGGCCGTCGGCGACCAGCTCACCTGCATCTTCGTCGACCACGGACTGCTCCGCGAGGGGGAGGCCGACCAGGTCATCGAGGCGTTCCGCCGCCACTTCCACGTGGAGCTGATCCATGTGGACGCCCACGAGCGGTTCCTCGCCGCCCTCGAGGGCGTGAGCGACCCGGAGCACAAGCGCAAGGTGATCGGCGAGAACTTCATCCGGGTGTTCGAGGAGGTGGCCCGGGGGCTCGGCGAGGTGCGCTACCTGGTGCAGGGCACCCTCTACCCGGACGTGATCGAGTCCGGGTCGGCCACCGCGGCCACGATCAAGACCCACCACAACGTCGGTGGCCTGCCCGAGGTGATGGATCTCGCGCTCGTGGAGCCTCTGCGCAACCTGTTCAAGGACGAGGTGCGCAAGGTGGGCGAGGAGCTCGGCCTCCCAGAGGAGATGGTCTGGCGGCAGCCGTTCCCGGGCCCGGGTCTGGCGGTGCGGGTGATCGGCGAGATCACCGAGGAGCGGCTGGACATCGTGCGGCACGCCGACCACATCGTCCGGGAAGAGCTGCGCAAGGCCGGACTCGAACGGGAGATCTGGCAGTCCTTCGCCGCGCTCCCGGCGATCCGGTCGGTGGGGGTGCAGGGCGACGAGCGTACCTACGCCTACCCGGTGGTGGTGCGGGCCGTGACCTCCGAGGATGCCATGACCGCCGACTGGGCCCGGATCCCCCACGAGGTCCTCGAGAAGATC
Source organism: uncultured Actinomycetes bacterium (assembly GCA_964560135.1). Taxonomy (GTDB): domain Bacteria; phylum Actinomycetota; class JAICYB01; order JAICYB01; family JAICYB01; genus CAZLKN01. The sequence continues at coordinate 6,588 of CAZLKN010000075.1, forward strand.
TCGAACCGGATCTGCGCGGAGGTGCGCGGCGTGAACCGGGTGGTCTACGACGTCACGTCCAAGCCCCCGGGCACCATCGAGTGGGAGTAGCTTCCCGGCCCGGTTAGGCAGGGAACCGCCCTTTCACGGCGAACCCGTTAGCGCGAGGGAACTCCACGCTCACGAGGGGGAAGCCGTGCATCGCAGAAGCATCGCCCGTCTCCTGGCGGTCGCTGAGTTGACCGCGAAGGAATTTGGGAGTTCTTTGGGTTCGTTGGAAGTGGTTGTGGACGGCCGGAGGCGATAGGGTGCACATGATTCGAGAGATTATTGTTCTTCTCTTTCTCTGTCTGGGCTTTCTTCTTCCCTCTGACGCGAGGGCAGAAGAGCCACTGTATGTCACTAGCGAGCATGAGGTAAGTGGCGGCGAATGGCTGAGGGTGGGTTTCCGGGTTACGGAGCGTGAATGGGTGACTGAAGATGTTGGGTTTTCTCAAGTGGCGGACGAAAAACCGTCCGCGACTGTGGTTAGGTGGGGCCAGGACGGCGATGGTAGGCTCCGTGGGGCGGGAGTTCCATACGATGTCGATGGCTATCGAGCGTTGCCAACGGGGTGGTTGGCGGTAACGGACCAGCGGTTTGATGTTCGATCAGCGGTAGATGTCGAGAACCGGCGAGGGTACGCGACAGTGAGTGGCTCTTTGCTTGAGCCCGGGGAGTATGCGGTCAATTTTGCCGTAGGGGAGCGGGGAGATGGTCCTGTCAGGATCAGTATATCTGGCTACATCGAGATTATGAGCGTGGAGAAGGGGGCGGGGGCCTTCGACCTGCGAGAGGAGAACTTCGAAAGCGACTTGGGTATTGGAGTAGCGGCGCACGACGGTATGGGGCAAGCCTTCGTTGTCACTGACGGAGCCGTGACGCTCTCTGCAGCCCACCAGATGTTCGCCTTTTTCGAGATTCGGGGAGAGTGGCAGCATGGCGAAATCTCTGTCGATGCTCCACCAAACTCTCAAGTGATTCGCTTTCAGGAGGATAACCCTCGCAGCACGGTGGTGGTGGTCGGGCCCCCGGGAGAGTACCGGTTCCTCGCGGACGCCGCTGCGGCAGGCACCATCTTTGACGTCCACCTGCGCCTCATGGGAGCCGACATCACCTCGACAAGCTGGTTGTCTGGGCAGTGACCTCCGGGGACGCAATGACGGCAGACCGGGCGAGGGTGTCAGACATGCTGGACATAAGGGAGTCGGCGACGGTCCGGTAGGCGCGCCGGCCGCCCGCCCCCTTCCCGGCCCGGTTAGGCAGGGAACCGCCCTTTCACGGCGAACCCGTTAGCGCGAGGGAACTCCACGCTCACGAGGGGGAAGCCGTGCATCGCAGAAGCATCGCTCGTCTGTTGGCGGTCGCGCTCGTCGCCGGCCAGCTCGTCCTGAGCGGGCCGCCCGCGGGGGCCGAGCTCGGTCGGACCATCTTCTCGGACAATTTCGAGTCGGTTTCCAACGTCACCGGCGCGCCGCCGGCGAATTGGGAGATCTTCACGGTCGCCCACTTCAACGACAACCACCTGACGCGCTGGAACGTGCGGTCCAATCCGTCGAGCTCGACCGACGAGCGCCACGTGTCGGGCGGGCAGACCAAGTCGCTGTCCTGGAACGATCAGGCCTACCAGGGCTCGGACAGCCCGAACCCGCCGGACTGGTCCGACGACACCCGTGACGACTTCCCCGTGGGGCTGGTGTACCGCAACACGAGCAGCTCGGGCGACCGGCCGGGGGTCATCGGGACGTACACCATGAGCGCCACCACCCGCATGGTGGACGTGGGCATCACGCGACTCGAGCAGAACGACGTCCCGATCAGCGACGGCGGCGACCTGATCTCCTACGGTGCCGTGGTCGGAGCCACCCTCTGGCCCCCGATGAGCTCCCAGCCCTGCCCCGACGACTTCGGGGGCCCGTCGCAGACCTGCCGCCCGGCCGGTGCGCTCGGCGCGGGCGTGATCCTGAACGACGGAGCGAGCTTCGAGGACGAGCCTACGGATACCGTCGAGGTGGCGGCTCTGTACGTGGCCGGCTTCGTGAACCAGGACGACGTGACGGAGTCGGGCTTCGCCGACTTCTTCCTGCCGATCCGCGTCCAGACGGACATCGACCGCGCGTCGTTCTTCTCCGAGACGCACACGATCTCGATGCACGTGTTCGACAACAACTATGTAGGCGTCGCCCTGGACGGCGTGTTCTATGGATGGAGCGAGGTCCGCAACCCCGACGGCAGCGAGGTCCTCATCCCGCTCTCGGACCTGCGCGGGATGGGGATCGGCGGAGCGGTCCGCAACGAGACGCGCTTCGACAACTTCGTCTACCAGGAGGGGGTCCCCGACTTCCCGGCCCCCGACACGTTCATCGTCTCCCACCCCGACCCGCTCACCAACCAGACCGACGCCACCTTCGAGTTCGACTCGGAGCCGCAGGCGTCGAGCTTCGAGTGCCGTCTGGACGGTGGAGCCTGGGAGGAGTGTGAGTCGCCCCACACCTACACCGGCCTCGCCGAGGGCGACCGCACCTTCTCGGTGCGGGGACGCGATCCCATCGGTCAGACCGACCCCGACCCGCCGAGCTTCGCGTGGACGATCGACCTCACCCCGCCGGTGACCACGATCGACGACGCTCCCGGATCCCCGACGAACGAGACCACCGCGGCCTTCGCCTTCTCCGCGGACGAGGCGTCGACCTTCGCCTGCTCGCTGGACGGCGCGGCCCCCGAGCCGTGCGAATCGCCCGTGACCCACGAGGGCCTCGCCGACGGCCCGCACACCTTCGAGGTGACGGCCACCGACCTCGCCGGCAACGCCGACCCCGACCCGGCGACGCACGACTGGACGGTGGACACCGTGGCCCCCGAGGCGACCATCACCTCCGCGCCTCCGGCTCTGTCGAACAGCCGTGACGCGTCCTTCACGTTCGAGTCCTCCGAGCCGGGCGACTTCGCCTGCTCGCTGGACGGCGCCGCCTTCGCCGCCTGCTCCTCACCGCAGGAACACTCGGGTCTGGCCGACGGTGAGCACACCTTCGAGGTGCAGGCCACCGACGACGCCGGCAATGTGAGCGACCCGGCCTCCCACACGTGGACGATCGACGCCACCTCGCCCCTGACGACGATCACTGCCGCGCCGCCGGCCTCATCCGACTCTCCGGACGCGAGCTTCTCCTTCACGGCGAACGAGCCTGCGACCTTCGAGTGTGCGCTGGACGGCGGGGCTTTCGGCGCGTGTTCGTCCCCCGACGAGCACACGGGTCTGGCCGACGGCGAGCACACCTTCGAGGTGCGGGCCACCGACGACGCCGGCAACCTCGAGGAGCCGCCGGCCTCCCACACGTGGACGGTCGACACCGTCGCGCCGGTGGTCACGATCACCGCGGCCCCCCCGGACCCGTCGGACTCCCGCGACGCGTCGTTCTCGTTCGCGGCCGACGAGCCTGCGACCTTCACCTGTTCGCTGGACGGCGCCGCCTTCACGTCCTGCACGTCGCCGCGGAGCCACTCGGACCTCTCCCAGGGGACCCATACCTTCCAGGTGCGCGCCACCGACCAGGCCGGCAACGTCTCGGCCCCCGCGGAGCACACGTGGGTTGTCGACACCCCGCCGGCGACCACCATCACCTCCGCCCCGACGGACCCGACGAACTCGCCCGACGCCACCTTCGCCTTCACCGCCGACGAGCCTTCGGACTTCGAGTGCTCCCTGGACGGTGCCGCGTTCAGCACGTGCTTCTCGCCGGTCACCTATCCGGGTCTGGCCGACGGTGAGCACACCTTCACCGTGCGGGCGATCGATCAGGACGAAACCCCGCAACCCGACCCGAACCCGCCCACGCACACCTGGCGCGTGGACACCGTCGCGCCGGACACGTCCATCGACTCAGGCCCGCCCGCGGCCACCAACGCCACGGATGCGACCTTCGAGTTCAGCGCCTCCGAGCCGGCGAGCTTCGAGTGTGCGCTGGACGGCGGAGCTTTCGAGGCCTGCTCGAGCCCGAAGACCTACACGGGCCTGGCCGACGGTGACCACACCTTCACGGTGCGCGCCACCGACACCGCCGGCAACACCGATCCGGCCCCCGCCGAGCGCACCTGGACGGTCGACACCGTGCCGCCGGAGACGACGATCGACGTCGCCCCCGCGGCGGCGACGAGCTCCACGGAGGCGACCTTCGAGTTCAGCGCGTCGAAGCCGTCCACCTTCGAGTGCTCGCTCGACGGTGGCGCCTTCGAAGCCTGCGAGAGCCCGAAGACCTACACGGCCCTGGCCGACGGTGACCACACCTTCGCGGTCCGCGCCACCGACACCCTCGGGAACACCGATCCCACGCCCGCCGCCCACACATGGACGGTGGACACCGCGCCACCGGCCACCACCCTCACCCAGACCCCGCCGGCGCTGACGAACTCCGCGGACGCCACCTTCGAGTTCACCGCCTCCGAGCCCGCGACCTTCGCATGCTCACTCGACGGTGCGGCCTTCGCGTCGTGCTCGTCGCCGGTGACCGAGATGGGCCTGGCCGACGGTGACCACACCTTCCGGGTGCTGGCGACCGACGACGTGGGCAACGTCGAGGCGGACCCGGCCGAGCACGCGTGGACGATCGACACACTCGCGCCGGACACCTTCATCGACGCCGCACCCCCCGCGGTCGACGACTCGACGACGGCGACCTTCGAGTTCAGCGCCTCCGAGCCGTCGACGTTCGAATGCTCCCTGAACGCCGGGGCCTTCGAGGCCTGTGCCGGCCCGAAGACCTACACAGACCTGGCCGAGGGCGATCACTCCTTCGCGGTGCGTGCCACCGACGCTGCCGGCAACGTCGATCCCGACCCCGCGGTCCACACCTGGGCGGTGGACACGGCGCCGGCCACGAGCCTCACGCAGACGCCGCCCGCGCTCACCAACTCTCCGGACGCCACCTTCGCCTTCACCGCGGACGAGCCGTCGGACTTCGAGTGCTCGCTGGACGGCGCGGCCTTCGAGCCCTGCGAATCGCCGGTCACCCACACCGCGCTGGCCGACGGCGTCCACACCTTCAGCGTGCGTGCGATCGACCAGGACCACACTGCGCAGGCTGACCCGAACCCGCCGACCCACACCTGGCAGATCGACACCGTGCCTCCGGTGTCGACGTTCACCGAGGTCCCCGAGGAGCTCACGAGCGAGGCCGAGGCCACGTTCGCGTTCGAGGCTTCCGAGCCCGCGGACTTCGCCTGTTCGCTGGACGGCGCGGCTTTCACGGCCTGCACGTCGCCGGTGCATCTGACCGGTCTGGCCGAGGGCTCTCATACCTTCGCGGTGCTGGCCACCGATCTGGCGGGCAACGTGGAGGCGGAGGCCGCCGAGCATACCTGGAGCGTTGAGACGGCTCCGCCGCCGGCACCGGAGGTGGAGATCACCAGCGACCGTCGCGGTGAGGGTTTCTTGGGTGCCGGTGACACCGCCGACGGCGAGGCGTTCGAGGTCCGGGTCGATCTCGCCCTCGAGCCGGGGCAGGAGGCCGAGGTGCTGATGGACGTCTCCGACGACCAGACCACGGTGTCCGCCGACGCTCTGACGCTCACGGGTGAGGATCCGTCGGCCACCGTCGTGTTCGACGTCCGGGACCTCGAGGAGGGACCCGTGACCGTGACCGTGGAGGCGGTCCGCGGGGGCCGGAGTGCCGTGACGACCAGGACCGTGATCCTGGATCTCACCCCGCCGGTCACCGAGATCACCACCCCGGGTGGTTCGTCTTTCGTGTCGCTGCCCTTCGGGTTGTTCAGCAACGTGCGTATCGAGGGTGGGATCACCGACAACATCGGCGTGCGGACGGTCGCCGTGGTGCTGCGCAACGAGAACTTCGGCGAGACCTACGGTCCGTTCATCGCCAGCCGGTCCGGGCCCCCGACCGACCAGAGCTGGGTGTTGTCCGGGGTGCACCTGAACCCGGGCACGTATTCGGTGCGGGCCTACGGGATCGACGAGGCCATGAACGTGGAGGACCCGGGAGCGACCACGCTCATCATGGTCCTGTAGCACGAC
>CAZLKN010000076.1:0-10131 GCA_964560135.1 uncultured Actinomycetes bacterium
CTCCCCCGGAACGAAGTTCCCATTCGCAAGCTCACCCGGCTCCTCACTCACCCCCGCCAACACCTGCGGATCCGAGCGGACAACCACCGTGGCCTTCACACCACGGCCCCCACCACCCGCAGCATCGGCGGCCAAAGCAACCAAGGCGTCGGCGTGGGCGGCAGCCAGATCCCTGAGCCGAGTCCCATCAGGAACCCGAGCATCCAACTGCTGCTCCAAGACAGCCGCCTCCTCAGGATGCAACTGGAACCGTCCCCGCACGAACCGCTCATCCTCGGTCGGCGCCATCCTCACGTACCGGCCCGCATCGGAACGCTCCAACCCCCGCGCTACCTTCGCCCTGGCCATACGCTCCAAGGAGCCGATCCGAAAGTCCTCGTTGCCCACCTCGCTGGCCAGACACTCCACCCACGCGCCGTCGGTCCCAGGCTCCGCCAGCACCCGCAAGGCCGCCACCTGATCACCGGAGACCTCCCCCCGGCCATAAGCAGACGCCAGATCCGGCAGGTCGCAGAGCTCGGATGCCTCCCGCACCCACGCCCTCGCCGTCCGCGCAGACACCTGGCTACGCGACGAGAGCATCGACGCCAACGACACCGGCGGAAAGTCATCCAACAGCCGGGCGACCGCAGCGACCCGAGCCGCATGGGCCCGCCGCGCCTCGGTATCCGCCCGATCGAAATCCTCGAATGTGGAACGCATGTTCGCATTCTAGAGGATGGTAGTGACATCCGGCGGTGGGGCCCGCGATAGGTTGTCGGTACCCATGTAGGCGGGACACGGGAGGCAGCGCGATGACCATCCGTACGGTGGCGTCCGTCGGGGCCGTCGTCCTCGGGGCGCTGATGATCCTCGGGGCCGTCGGCACGGCGGTGATGGTACGGAGCGAGCTCGCCGACCAGAACATCACGATCCCCGACGACGGATGCCTGGCCGGACGGCAGGTCAAAGGACCGTTCACCGCCTACTGCCAGGCGCAGATCATCGAGGAGCACGCACGCGAAGCAACCGGCGGGCTCTCGTTCGCGGAGTTGGACCGTGAGGATCCCCGCCGGCAGGTCGCCATGAACGCATCCTTCCTCCGGGCGTCGCTGTTCACCTCCGTCCTCGCCTTCGGCGTCGCGGCGATGGCCGCGGCCGTCGGGCTGCTGTTCATCCTGATCGGGCTCGGCATCCGCGATGTCCGGCGGCATGTGGCCGAGGAGCCCCGCCCGGGCACCTGAAGGCCGGTCACGGGAGGGATTCGCTTCCCGGTGGGAGAATCTCTTCAGTCCCGGCCCCCGATCGAGGAGAGCACGATGACGAACCGTCCCTGGCACCGGGCCGCCGCCGTGGTGGCGCTGCTCATGGTCAGCGTGGCCGCGCCCGGCTCGGCGGCCCCCGGCTCGGCCGACGCCGGCGACCCGCCGGCCACGCCCCAGGCGGAGTGCGGCCCGGGGTCCAACCCGGAGACCGGCCGCCAGGGACGCGTCACCGCCGACGAGGTGGCCGGCGGCCGGGCCGCCGAGGGCTACACCTGCAACACCGAGCTCGTGGGCGGCTTCGCCAACGGCACCATGCCCGGGGGGTCGGGTGGCTACAAGACGTTCCGCTACGTCGACGCCGCCGGCCGCGAGTGCGCCTACTACGACACGACCCTGCTCTTCCCCCTGAACGCCTTCGCTTCCCGGACCCAGCTCACCGGGGTGTACGTGCTCGACATGTCCGATCCCGCCAAGCCCGTCCACACCACGACGCTCGTGACCCCGGCCATGCAATCGCCGCACGAGACGCTCAGCCTCAACCCCCGCCGGGGGCTCCTGGCCGCTTCGCTGGCGAACCCGATCTTCTACCCCGGCGTCATCGACATCTACGATGTGAGCGAGGACTGCCGCCACCCCGTCCTCCGCTCGAGCCTGCCGGTGGCGCTCCTCGGCCACGAGGGGAACTTCGCCCCCGACGGCGAGACCTTCTACGTGACGTCCACCGGGGGCCGGGTGGTCACCGCGATCGACGTCTCGAACCCGTCCGCGCCCCGGGCGATCTGGACGGGCGAGTACAACTTCCACGGCCTGTCCGTGAGCGAGGACGGCACCCGGCTGTACGGCGCCGACCTCGGGAACCCGGGGCTGACGATCCTGGACGTGAGCCAGGTGCAGGCACGGGTGCCGGACCCCGAGGTGACCGTCGTGAGCCACCTCACCTGGGACGCGGTGAGCATCCCGCAGCACACGATCCCGGTCACGATCGGCGGGGCCCCCTACCTGATCGAGATCGACGAGTACTCCCGGGGGACGAGCACAGCCGCCGACGCGCCCGTGGGGGCGGCGCGGATCATCGACATCGCCGACGACACCGACCCGAAGGTGGTGTCGGACCTGCGCCTCGAGGTGAACCAGCGCGCCAACCGGGCCGAGCAGATGAACGACCCGGGCGCGAGCTTCGAGCTCCAGGGCTACGCGGGCCACTACTGCGCGGTGCCGCAGCTCGAGGAACCCGGCATCGTGGCCTGCAGCTTCATCCTGTCCGGGATGCGCGTGTTCGACATCCGCGACCCGGCAGCCCCCAAGGAGATCGCCTACTTCAACGGTCCGATCCCGCCCACGGACGCCACCGGCCGCCCGGGCAGCGCCTTCGCGATGTCTGCCCCCACGTTCGCCCCCGAGCGAGGGCAGATCTGGTACGCGGACGGCAACACCGGCTTCTGGGCCTTCAGGGTCACCAACGGCGTCTGGCCCTTCGAGTAGCCGGTCGGGCCCCGACCAACGCAGGAATCTCCGCACACGGCGTCGAATCAATCCCTCAAGACAAACATGAGAGCTGATTCAGTTCTCATGTGCGAGAAGGAGGGGGTGTGCCATGCGGCGATTCGTCGGAGTGGTGGGAGCGGTGACGCTGGCGGCGGCGGTGTCCATGGGGGGAGGGCCCGCGTCGGCCGACCACGGGGACTGCGCCCCCGGGCCCAGCCGCGGCGACGGCGACGTGCAGGTCCAGCAGCCCGACTCGGAGCGGTACCTCTACGCGGACGCTGATCCGACCGACGGCCACGTCCACGTCGGCAGCGACAACCAGGAGGACCCGACGTCCTACCTCGAGGTCGAGGTGGACGCGAACGAGGGCACCGTCGCCGTCCACGGTGACAACCACGGAGCCGGGACCGAGGGCGACACGGGCGTGCGCGACGGCGAGCCCGTGGCCTGCGGCTGACGGATCCACGGCGCGGGGGCCGGCCCGGCCGGCCGGCCCCCGAGAGCAGGACTCCGGCCGACGGACGGCGAACCACGACACAAAACCCGTCACCGAGAACGAGAAGGGGTAGCGGCATGAGACCTCGATTCGCGTCGGTCGTGCTGGCACTGGCGTTGACCGCTGGCCTGCTCGGCGTCCATCCCGCCGCCGCGGACGATCCGTCCACCGACGGCGCCGGGAGCCCGAACCTCAGCCACGTGGACAACATCCCCTACGCCGGGTCGTCGGAGTTCGACGGACTGATGAAGGGCAGCGATCTCGAGTTCCACACCATCGGGGGCCGGGACTACGCCTTCGCGGGCGCCTACATCACCGGCCTGCACATCGTGGACATCACCGATCCCGACGACGCGCAGCTCGTCGCCGTGTACGACTGCGGGATCGCCCAGGGCGACATCCAGATCTTCGAGCAGGGGGCCAGCGTGTACGTGGCCTACACCGCCGACATCTACTCGGCGACCAAGCGCGACACGGCGTGCTTCCAGGACGCCCAATTCAGGATCGGCCGGATCCCCTCGCCCCCCTACGGCACCTTCCTCATCGACGTGACCGACCCCGCCGGCCCGGTGGCCGTGAACTTCGTCCAGATCACCAAGGGCTCCCACAACGTGACCGTGCACCCGGACGGCGCGTACCTGTACAACTCGAACTCCGAGATCGTCCCGAGCCGCAGCGACCCTCCGGCGATCGAGGTCTTCGACATCTCGGACGTGACCGATCCGAGCTTCGTCACCAAGCTCTCCCTCACCACCGGGCTCGAGTCGCACGACATCACCTTCAGCGAGGACGGCACCCGCGCCTACTCGGCCGCCCTCACCCACACCCTCGTCCTCGACACCACCGACCCCGCGGCCCCCGAGATCATCGGGCGCATCGCGGATCCGACGATCAACATCCACCACCAGGCCGACCCGGTGACCGTCACCGACCCGATCCTCGGCGAGCGGACCTTCCTGGTGGTCACCGACGAAGTCGGAGGCGCGTCGGGTAACGTCGCCTGCCCCGGTGGAGGACTGCACGTCTTCGACATCACCGGCCCCCTCGAGCTGGCCCCTGTGAAGGTCGGCTTCTTCGTGATCCCGGAGGTGCGCCTCGCCGAGGGCTCGCACGGGGCCTTCGAGCGCTGCACCGCGCACGTCCTGCGGATGTACCCCGACGAGGGCGTGATGACGATCGGCTGGTACAACGCCGGCGTCCGCGTGCTCGACATCTCGGGCCTGGCGGGCGTGTCCGCCGGACTGACCCCCGAGGCCGGGAGCACCGGCGCGGGGATCCGGGAGATCGGCTGGTACACCTTCCCCGACTCCGATACCTGGACGGCGAAGGTCCGGCGCTTCGACGAGGACGGCTCGTTTCACCTGTTCGCCAACGACGCCCGCCGCGGCTTCGACGTCTACCGGTTCGACGCGTCGGCCCCCGAGTCGTCCGACGGCGGACTGTGGCTGTCCCCGCAGGCGGCGGCGACGCGTCTGCTTCCGGCCTCGGCTCTGAAGACCGCAACCTCCGCGCCGTACTGCGTGATCGCGCTGCGGTAGGTCAGGTACCGCGCTGGGCGACGAAGGCCGCGCCGGTGGCCAGGGAGTTGGCCGCGGCGTGGACGACCACGGGAGCCAGCAGCCCACCGGTGCGCAGCCGCAGCCAGCACAGGATGACGCCGCCGACGGCGGTGCCCGCCACGGCGGCCGCGACCCACAAACCGAGGACCGCCGGCGCGGCGTCGACCCGGTTGGCCCACAGCAGCTCGAGCGACGGCCCGATGTGCCAGAGGCCGAAGACCGCGCTGGACACGACCACCGCACCGGTCGTCGTCCAGCGCTCGGCCCCCATCCCGAGGAGGACGCCCCGGAAGGCCACCTCCTCGAACAACGCCGTGCCGAGGGGGACCCGGACGATCATCGTGTAGGCGAGTCCGGCCACCGTCATGCCGGCGATGCGCTGGTCGGCCAGCAAGGGCCGCGCCACCGGCAGCGCAAGCGCCACGAGCAGCCCCGCGAGGATGACGCCGGCGATACCCAGACCCCAGCGCAGCCCCGTCGGCACCTGGCCGGGATCGAAGCCGAGCGATGTCCAGGAGAGCCCCGCCCTGCGCGCAACCAGGATCAACAGCGCCCCCACGGCCAGATTGAGGGGGACGTAGGCCGCCCGCGGTACGCCGATGAGGTTGACCACGTTGTTGTAGGCGGCCAGGAACACGATCAGGAACGCGAGCTGCGTAGGTCTCTCCTCACGTTGGGTACGCGTCGCCCGTCGATGGAGACGGTCAGCCGGACCTGATCCTGATCATGCCCCGGCGCACCGCCGTCGACACGGCCTCGAGCTTCGAATGGACGTCCAGCTTGGCGAGGACGTTCTGGATATGGTTCCGGACGGTGTTGATGCTGATCCCCAGACGTTCGGCCATGACCTGGTTGCTGAGGCCCTCCGCCATGAGCTCCAGGATCTCCTTCTCCCTGGGGGTGAGTTCCACCGCCTGCTCACCCGACCGTCTGAGGTGCGGGAGGAGGCGGGACAGGAGGGCGGGTTCGATCACCGACTCGCCGACGCTGGCGGCGCGAACCGCCGAGATCGCCGTCGCGGCAGCCTGCTGCTTGGTCACGAACCCCGAGCACCCGGCCTCCAGGGCCCGGGCGAGGACCATGTGGTCGGCGTACCCGGTGACCATCACGACCTTGCTCTCGGGGTGGCGTTCCTTCAGGCGTGCTGCGACATCGGTGCCGTCGGCGTCCGGGAGCTGGAAATCCATCAGCACCACGTCCGGTCCGTACTCTTCCGCCGCCGTGAGGGCGTCGGCGCCCGTCCCGACGGCCGCTACGACCTCGATGTCCTCCTCGTCGGAGAGCAGACGCCGGAGGCTGTCCGCGACGAGTTCGTGATCGTCGACGATCAGGACCCGGATGGGCCCCCTATCCATCGTTCTGCTCCACGATCATCCTCCGGAGGCTCGGGCTGGAACACATCTAGCGCGGGGGCATCCGCAGCGCGCCGTCGAGGCGGATCGTCTCCCCGTTCAGCGCCGGGTTCGAGACGATGTGGCACACGAGGGCGGCGAACTCGGCTGGGTCGCCTAGGCGGCTGGGGTGGGGGATCTGCTCGGCGAGCGCGCGGCGGACCTCCTCGGGAACGGAGGCCAGCATCGGTGTGTCGAAGGTCCCCGGGGCGACCGCGACCACACGGATCAGGCGGGCGGCGAGGTCGCGGGCCATCGGCAGCGTCATCGACACGATCCCGCCCTTGGAGGCCGAGTAGGCGACCTGGCCGATCTGCCCTTCGAACGCGGCGATGCTCGCCGTGTTCACGACGACACCGCGTTCACCGTCCTCGGGCTCCTGCTCGGCGATGTGCGCGGCGGCGAGGCGGGTCACGTTGAAGGTGCCGATCAGGTTGACGCGGATCACACTCTCGAAGGCGCCGAAGTCGTGGGGGCCGTTGCGGTCGACCGTGCGTTGTGCCCATCCGATCCCGGCGCAGTTCACCGCGATCCGCAGTCCCCCGAAGGCCTCGACGGTCTGGTCCACCGCCGCCTGCACGGCCTCGGGCGAGGTGACGTCGGTGGCGGCGAACCGCACACGGTCGCCCAGCCGGTCGGCCAGCTCCTGCCCGGGCGAGGTCGGCAGATCCAAGATCATCACCCGCGCACCGCCGTCGTGCAGGGCCTCCACCGTGGCGCGTCCGAGCCCGGAGGCACCCCCGGTGACGAGTGCGATGTTCCCGTCGATCTGCACGCCGCACAGTCTAGCGGTTCACGTCCTCCGATCCTTCGGAGACGTCGATCGCATCCCGCACATGCCGGAGCGCCCGGGACAGCAGCCGGGAGACGTGCATCTGGGAGATGCCGAGCCGCTCGGCGATCTCGGTCTGAGTCAGGTCCTCGAAGAACCGCAGGGCCAGGATCTTGCGCTCCCGCTCGGGAAGCTGCATGACCACCGGCCTGAGGACCGCCCAGGAGTCCGCGAGCTCGAAGCCCTGGTCCTGGTCGCCGACGTCCAGGGGTTCCGGACCGTCATCGGGGGCCCCGTCCAGCGACATCGGCCTTCCCACGTACTCCGCCTCCATCGTCTCGAGGATCGTGTCCTCGGACAGCCCGGTGCGCTCGGCGATCTCCGGGATCCTCGGGGAGCGTCCGAACTCCTGGTGCAGCTCGGCCACGGCCAGGCGGATCCGGAGGCCGGTCTCCTGCAGGCGGCGCGGCATCCGAACGGGCCAGGACGCCTCGTCGCGGAAGTGGCGCTTGAGCTCACCCAGGATCGTGGGCGTCGCGTAGGTGACGAAGCCCACGCCCCGGTCCGGATCGAAGCGGTCCAGAGCCTTGAGCAATCCGATGCTGGCGACCTGGACGAGATCCTCCATCGGCTCACCCCGCCCCCGGAACCTGCGGGCCAGGTACTCGGCCAGCGGGTAGTACTCGACCAGGAGCGCCTCCCGGTCCTCCCAGCCGTTCCCAATCTCCCCCCGACCGCTCGGATGATCAGTTTCGGTTTCGATGTCCTCTGCCACGGTCGGCGTCGCCCTCATGGGTTCCCTCCTCGTCGTGCTCCCGGCGTCGCCGGGATGCCACGCTCTGTGGCGTACTGCGGAAGAGCCGTCGTAGGGCAGCGATCGGGGGCGGCGCGGGGTTACGCCCTCTGCGGGATCCGCGGCCCCCGGATGGGGGAGATCAGTGCAGGAAGTGCCGGACGCCGGTGAAGACCATCGCCAGGCCGGCGGCGTCGGCGGCGGCGACGACCTCTTCGTCGCGGACGGCGCCGCCGGGCTGGATCACCGCCGTCACCCCGGCCGCCGCGGCGACCTCGACGTTGTCGGCGAAGGGCAGCAGCGCCTCGGAGGCGGCCACCGAGCCCTTCGCCCGGTCGCCGGCCCGCCGGACGGCGATCTCCATGGCCTCCACCCGCGACATCTGCCCGGCCCCCACGCCGACGGCCCGGCGGAGGTTGCCGAGCACCACGGCGTTGGACTTCACGTGGGCGCAGACCGTCCACGCGAACAGCAGGTCGTCCCACTCCGTCTCGGAGGGCTGGCGTTCGGTGACCACCCGCATGCCCTCACGGGCCTCGTGGATCTCGTCGAGGGTCTGGACGAGCAGGCCGCCGCTCACCGACCGGACCTCGATGCGGTCCGAGGACCACCGGTCCTCCGGGAGCCGGATCAGCCGCAGGTTGCGCTTGGGCTCGAGGAGCTCGAGGGCGTCGTCGTCGAAGCCGGGGGCGACGATGCACTCCAGGAACACGTCCGACATCTGCTCGGCGATCGCCCGGGTGAGCGGACGGTTCAGCCCGACGATCCCCCCGAAGGCCGAGCGCGGGTCGCACTCGAAGGCCTGCCGGTAGGCCTCGGTGATGTCGCCGGCGAGCGCCACACCGCAGGGACTCGTGTGCTTGACGATGCAGGCCGCGGGCTCGGTGAAGGCGGTGGCGATCCGCAGCGCGGCGTCGAGGTCGAGCAGGTTGATGAACGACAGCTCCTTGCCCTGGAGCTGCTCGCCGGACACCACCCCGTGCGGGGGGCCGGGAAGACGGTACACGGCCCCCGCCTGGTGGGGGTTCTCCCCGTAGCGCAGCACGCCGGTGCGCTCCGCGGTGACCGCCAGCGACGGGGGCAGCGGCTCGTCGGCCCCCGCCAGCCAGGACGCCACGGTCGCGTCGTAGGCGGCCAGGCGCCCGAACGCCTTGGCCGCGAAGCTCCGGCGCGTGGCCCCCGAGATCCCTCCGGCACGCACCTCCACCGCCACCAGCGGATAGTCGGCGGGGTCGACGACCACACCCACCGAGGCGTGGTTCTTGGCCGCGGCCCGCACCATCGTCGGACCGCCGACGTCGATCAGCTCCACGCCCTCGTCTTGGGGCGTGTCGGGGCCGACTTGGTCGTCGAAGGGATAGAGGTTCACGACGACGAGGTCGATCGTGCCGATGCCGTGCTGGCGGAGGGTGTCGAGGTGGGCGGTCTTGGAGCGGTCGGCGAGGATCCCGGCGTGGATCCGTGGGTGCAGCGTCTTGACCCGTCCGTCGAGCATCTCCGGGAACCCGGTGAGGTCGGCGACGTCGGTGACCTCCAGGCCCGCCTCCCGCAGAGCGGCGGCGGTGCCTCCGGACGAGACGAGCTCGGCCCCCGCGTCGGCCAGGGCGCGGGCCAGCTCCACCACGCCGGTCTTGTCCCACACGGAGATCAGCGCCCGGCGCACCTCGATGCGATCCATGGTTCCTCCTCTTACAGTCCGGGTGGCAGGCCTCCGGCCCAGGGGGGCTCGGAGGGCTCCAGGGTCAGCGTGACGCGGCGGCCCTCCAGCCGGACGGCACCGGCGGCCCACAGCCGCAGCGCCTCCGGGTACAGGACGTACTCGGTGCGATGGATACGGCGCTCCAGGGTCTCCAGCGTGTCGTCGGGCCGCACGTCCACGGCGCGCTGGAGGACGATCGGTCCGTGGTCGAGCTCGGTGTCGATCACGTGGACGGTCACCCCGGTCACCTTCACCCCCCACTCCCAGGCCTGGCGGACGGCGTGGAGGCCGGGGAAGGCGGGCAGCAGGCTGGGGTGGATGTTCAGGATCCGTCCCTCGTAGGCCTGGACGAAGCCGGAGCTGAGGATCCGCAGGAACCCGGCACCGCACACGAGGTCCACGCCGTCCTCCTCGAGGTGCTTGAGCAGGATCCGGTCGTAGTCCTCCCGGGAGGCCGCCTCGCGGGGGTCCACGAAGGTCGCCGGCACGCCCGCGCGGGCGGCCCGCCGCAGCACCCCGGCGTCGGAGCGGTCGGTGAGGACGGCTGCGATCTCGGCCTCGGCGTAGCCGACGGCGCAGGCGTCGGAGAGCGCCTGAAAGTTCGTCCCCTCACCGGACGCGAGCACGCCGACACGCAGCACGATCGAAGCCTACCAGCCGCCCGGGACGCCCACCGGTGGCCGGCTCCTCCG
>CAZLKN010000076.1:10231-12582 GCA_964560135.1 uncultured Actinomycetes bacterium
GCGGTGATGCGGTCGCATGCCGTGTGGCCGAGTATTGCCCGACCCACTATGCTGGAGATCGGGGAAGAACCCGCCGCGCCACGCGGCGACGGCACGATCGTGAGAGGAAGGAACCCCGTGTCCACCATGTCTCGGCCTCGGGCCAAGGAGTACGACGTCGCAGGCAAGCAGCTCCGCTGTGTGGTCTGCGACGCCACGCGGTTCTGGGAGCGGGAAGCGCAGCTGAACACCGCCGCGGCGACGTTCTTCGGCTTCGACTGGGCGAACGCCAAAGCGACCTGCATGGTCTGCGACACCTGCGGCTACGTCCACTGGTTCCTGCCCGCGAAGGGCACCTCCTCCAGCCGCGACAGCGACATCCAGCAGGAGCTGGCGGAGCTGCGGCAGGACCTGGAGGCCCTGGGCGACCTGCAGCCGGAGCAACAGACTCGCGACGAGGTCCTGTCGGGCTGACACCCCGCTCAGGACGGCAGCGCGAAGAACTCGAGCTGGATGTTGTCGGGGTCGCGGAACACCAGCACATGCCCGTAGGGCGCGTCGGTGATCGGTGAGTGCTCGACCCCCAGCTCGTCCAGCCGCCGCTCCCACGCCTCCAGCGTGATCCGGTCGGGGCAGGCCAAGCCGATGTGGTCCAGGCCCACACGGTGCTCGCTGAAGCGGTCGTCCGGCGGCGTACCGTCGTGGCGGTGCAACCCGATCACGAACCCGTCGGGCCGCATGAGGATCGTGAACGCGTGGCCCTCGTCCTCCAGGGACGCGAAGACCGGCGCGTCGAAAACCCTCTCGTACCAGGCTGCGGAGGCCTCGAGGTCGCGGACGGTCAGCGCCACGTGGTGGACGCCCTGGAAGGTGGTCACCGTCCGAGCGCCTTCTGGACGAGCTCGGCGACCTCGGTGGGGGTGCGGCCGACCCGTACGCCCCGTGCCTCCAGTGCCTCCGCCTTGGCCTCGGCGGTGCCCGCCGATCCGGTGATGATCGCTCCTGCGTGGCCCATCCGCTTGCCCGGCGGGGCGCTGAACCCGGCGATGTAGGCCACGACCGGCTTGTCCATGTTCTCGGCGATGAAGTCCGCGGCGCGCTCCTCGGCGTCGCCGCCGATCTCGCCGATCATCACCACCAGCTCGGTGTCGGGGTCGTGCTCGAACTGCCACAGCGCGTCGATGAAGTTCGTCCCGATGATCGGGTCGCCGCCGATCCCGAGGCAGGTGGACTGGCCCAGCCCCCGGACGGTCAGCTCGTTGACGATCTGGTAGGTGAGGGTGCCGGAGCGCGACACGAGCCCGACCGATCCCTGCTCGCAGATCTCGGGTGGGATGATGCCGAGGTTGGCCCGGCCCGGGGAGATCAGGCCCGGGCAGTTCGGCCCGATGAGCACGCTGGGACGGCCCTCCAGGTAGGAGCCGACCTGCATCATGTCGCGGACGGGGATCCCCTCGGTGATGCACACGATCAGCTCGCATCCGGCGGCCTCGGCCTCCAGGATCGCCTCGGCGGCGAACCGGGCGGGGACGAAGATGAGGCTCGCGTCGGCGCCGGTCTCGGACGCCGCCTCGGCGACGGTGTCGAAGACCGGCACCCGGCCGTCGAGAGCGGTCTGGCCGCCCTTGCCGGGGGTCACGCCGGCGACGACGTTCGTGCCGTAGTCCAGGTTGCGTGTGGCGTGGAAGGTGCCTTCGCGTCCGGTGATGCCCTGCACCACCACGCGCGTGCTGTCATCGAGAAGGATCGCCATCTACTCGTGCTCCTCCGGTCGGTACGGTGTCCATTCGTCCAGGTCCTCGCTGCGGTCCGGGTCGGTGGACGGGGGCTCGGGGATCTTGTGCTTGTAGCGGTCCCACGGGTTCTCGCGCTCCCGCCAGGGCTTGCCGATCCAGCGGATCACCGCTCGCCGGACCCGCTGCTGAACGGGAGGGGTGGCCTCGGCCCGGTCCACGAGGTCGACGATCACGTCGGCCTCGGAGCGGTCGCTGCGCTCGGCGGAGGTGAGGATCACCGTCTCCACCTCGTCCCATTCGAGGTCGAAGAGCTCGGTGAGCTGCTCCTGCACGTCCTCGAACCGGCGCTCGAGGCGCCGCTCGACCTCCGTCCGCAGTTCGCGCTCATCCACCGCTCGCCCGTTGGACGGCCGCCTCGGCGGCGTCCCACATCGCATCGGCGGCCTCGACCCCCGCGGGGCTGGCCTCCCGGATCAGGCGGCGTCCCTCCTCGGCGTTGGTGCCGTCGAGGCGGATCACCATCGGCACCTTGAGCTCCACGCGCTTCAGGGCGTCGAGGATCCCCTGGGCAACGAGGTCGCAGCGGGTGATGCCGCCGAAGATGTTGACGAGCACCGACCGCACCTGCGGGTCGCC
>CAZLKN010000077.1:0-6709 GCA_964560135.1 uncultured Actinomycetes bacterium
CTGGTGGTCGTGCTGGGGTTGCTGGTGGCCGGGGGCCCGGCGACGGCGGGGTTCTCGCGGGCGCCGCAGGTGCCGCCGCTGGAGGACCTGACCCTCGAACCCGAAGCGCCCCCGGACGGCCCCCAGGACGACGCGGGTTCCGGCGGCGACGCCGGGGACAGCTTCGAGGATGCCACCCCGATCACCCCGCGCGGCACCTACACCGGACACCTCAACGCCGAAAACGGCGACGTCCACGACGTCTTCCGCTTCCCGCTGGACGAAGGCGACCGCGTGACGATCGACGTCGACTTCCGCGAGCCGACCTCCGACCCGATCCGCATCCTCGACCCCGAGGGCCGGGTGGTGGACGCCGGGACGCGGGCGCTCTCAGTGAACACGTCCTCGGGCACGAGCGCGTCCGGCGAGTTCGCGGCGGTGCGCCTGACGGTGCTCCGGGCCGTGGTCGGCGGCGACTACCGGCTGCACCTGTCCGCGGAGAACGCACGGATCACCAGCTACACGCTCTGCTTCGTGAACTGCGAGGCGCCGCGCGAGGCCCCCATCGACTTCATCTTCGGCGGGTCGCTGCCGACCACCGACACCCGCGTGCTGCTGGTGCCGCCGCCCCACGGGGACCTCGGGAACCCGACCGGGCCGACGGCGCTCGACTACCTCGACGCGATCCTGCGCGGCATCCACGGCTGGACCGCCGCCATGGACGCCTTCGCCGACGACTACCCCGAGTACGCCTACCTGCGCGAGATCACCGTCCACGTCGAGATCTTCGACGGGGTGTCGCCGGTGGACCCGGCGGGCTACGACGTGATCATCGGCTACGTGCCCGCGGGCCCGGTGTTCCGGGGTGTGGCCACCCAGGGCCCGGAGGCGACGTGGATCCTGCGCAGGCTGGGCATCGACGGACGGTTCTCCGGACGCCTCATCGCCCTCAGCCTGTTCGGTGCCTCCCCGCGGGCCGGACAGACGGTCTGGGACTTCCCAGAGGCGATCGATCTGGAGATCGTGACCTTCCACGAGTTCGGACACACCTTCGGGCTCGGCCACACGGTGTGGTGGGACCCCGAGCTCGGCCCCGATCTCATGAACAGCCCGGCCCCCTTCGTCTACGGGGACGGCTCCCCGGTCGGCGACGGCGGCGAGCACACCGCGCGGGTGTGCCTGTCGAGCCTCGACCTCTACGGGATGGCGGTGCTGTACCGCTGGGTCCCGGACGGCCCCTGGCAACCCACGTACGGCAGCGCCCCCCTGCCCGAGGGCATGCCCTACCGCTGGTACTGCACCTAGCCGGCGACGGCGGCTGCGGCGTCCACGCGTCCGTGTCCGTAGACCGGGTCGTAGCCGGGCAGACCGAGGTCGTGGGTCGTGGACAGGATCCGCTCGCGGATCGCGTCGTTGTCCAGCTCCGGGTGGGCGGCGGCCACCAGCGCGGCCACGGCGGCCACGTGTGGTGCGGCCATCGACGTCCCCGATAGCGTCTCGACGCCGTCGGTATCGCAGTCGAATGCGCTGCCGGGCCACATCGTCGACCAGATGTCCACGGAGTGGTGGCAGAACACGCTGCCCAGGCCCCCGGGGGCGACCAGGTCGATCTCGACGCCGAAGTTCGAGTACCAGGCCTTCAGGTCGCTTTCGTCGGTGGCCCCCACGCACAGCGCGAGCTCGTGGGCGGCGGGGAACGAGCAGATCGGGAAGCCGTCGTTGCCGGCGGCGGCGACGACCACGGCCCCCTGCGCGTGGGCGTAGCGGATCGCCTGGTCGGTCTCGGCCCCCACGCCGGTGACCACCAGCGGGACGACGGGGTTGAACCCGAGCGACAGATTGATCACGTCTGCGCCGTGGTCGGCGGCGAAGCAGATCCCGCGGGCGACGTCGGTGTCGCCCGCCGAGCCGGCGTCGTCCAGAGCCTTCACGGGCAGGACGCCGGACCCGGGGGCCACGCCCGCCACCCCGAAGCCGTTGCCGGTGACCGCGGCCACGGTGCCGGACACGTGGGTGCCGTGTCCGTTGTCGTCCTGGGCCACGGCGGTGGACGACTCCGCGTTCGGTCCGGCGCTCTGCCACGGACAGACGTAGGCGGTGTTCTGGAGGATGTCGCTGCCGGGGACCGCAAGCAGGTTGGCTTCGAGGTCGGGGTGGGCGAAGTCGGCGCCCGTGTCGATCACGGCCACGACCGTGCCCTCACCGCGGGTGGTCGTCCACGCCTCGGGGGCGTTGATCCTGGGCAGGTTCCACTGGCGCCCGGCGCAGGCGTCGTCCGTCCACGCTACGGGGTCGGTTGCGCACCCGGCGTCGTCGTAGGCGGCCGCAGCGGCGGTGATGTCCGCGACGGCGAGGGCGGGGTTGGTCCCTGCGAGCAGGGCCAGGACGGTGACGGTGAGCAGCAGTTCGCGCACCATGAGCGCTCCTCCTTCTCAGCTTCGGCCGCGCTCGTACGAGGCGGGACTCTTCCCCCCTCCCCAAAAACGCCCTCGCCCACACCACCTGTCGCACGTCTTTTCGGCCCTCGCGGGCCCCCTCGGGGACGACGATGCGCTCTCCGTCCGCGATACAGGCCAACGTCGTCCCCGAGGGTGGCTGTCAGACCCCCTGGAGGACGACGTCCACGCCGATCTCGTGCACAGGGGTCAACGTCGTCCTCCAGTGGTGGTCACCCGGGCCCGGGCCCCGGACGGACGCCGCCGCCGGGACCGGGGCGCCGGGGACAGGGCCCGGCCCGGCCTCCAGGCCCGCGGGACCAGCCGCAGCGCCTCCGCCAGGGCCATCACGGTGGGCAGCGGCCGGCTCGTGACGTCGTACCAGGTGAAGCGCAGGAACCTCCACCCCATCGCCTCGAGGGCGTCCTGGCGATCCTTGTCCTCCTTCTCCAGTCCGACGTGGTAGCCGGTGTCGAGCTCGATCACGAGCTTGCGGTCCGGATACGAGAAGTCCAGCCGCTTCGGCCCGGACGCGATCCGCACCGGATGCTGCCGGACGGGCCGGGGGAGTCCGACCTCGCGCACGAGCCGGTCGAAGGCCGTCTCGAGCGCGCTCTCGGGGATGCCGCCGGCATAGCGGTCGACGGCGATCCACCGCAGGGTGCGGGAGCCGGGCAGCCGCGCGGTCCGCGGGTCGTCGAGGTAGATGGCGAGCCGGTCGGGGGTCAGGCGCCGGGTTCGCAGCATGGCGTCGGTGACGTGTTCGAGCTCCCCGGCCCCCATGCCGGCGGCCAGTCCGAGCAGCGTGCGGGCCGGGCTGGTGACGGGGATGCCTTGCACGACGATGCGCTCGTGGGGGCGGAGGAAGGTCGTCCGGTGGACGGTCACCTCACGGTCGCTGCGCAGGTGTCCGCGGACGACGGTGATCTCGACCGGTCCGCGATCGGGCACCTCGAGTGCCCCGAGCAGGCAGGCCGCGGTCCCGTGGGAGGCGACGGCGGTGGGCCCGCCGGCGATGCAGGCCGCCGTCGCCCGCTGCTCGAGGGACGGGGGCCCCGGCACGGTGAGGTACACGCCGGTGTGCAGCTTCGTCCAGAGTCCGGAGCGCAGCCGTCCCTTCACCATCTCGGACGTGAACCCGGCCTCCAGGGCCTGCCGGCGCGAGATCACGCGGTACTGGCGTCCGGCGATCGCCGCGACCGCCTTCGCTGCTCGGCTCCTCTCGGACATCTCGACCTCCTCGAAGCACGGGGAAGCCGGACGGGAAAGGAGCCGATGTGTACCACGCACCACCGACAACCCGTCAGGACGGGGGGTCGTCCTCCAGGATGGGCAGGTTGTGCTGGGCGGCGATGCGGGCCTCGCTCTGCTCGGCCCGGGCTCCGTGCCAGCGGCGCCAGGTCACGGTGATGAGCAGGGCCCCCGCTGCGGTGAGGAGCAGGGCCCAGAGGACGAGGAGGGCGATGTCGCGTCCGGTGGCGGGCAGGCCCGTGGGGGAGCCTTCCAGGATGCGGACCGAGCGGGTGTACAGGGCGCGGTCCCCGCCGAGGGCGGTGACGACGCGGAGGGTGTGGGGGCCCGCCGGGATGCCCTGGGGGATCCGCAGGCCGAGGGGGCGGGTGTCGTAGGCGCCGCGGGCGTCGGCGTTGGTGCGTCCGAGGACGACGGGGTCGCTGGCGAGATCGATGCGCACCTCGGCCCCCGGCTCGGCGCACCGTCGCCCCTCCGCCGGCCAGCCGAGGACGACGATCTCCTCGCCGGGCACGAAGGAGGTGACCTCGCGCATGCGGGCGTCGAAGACCTGGGCGCATTCGGCGCTGGTGCCCGGCGGGTACTGGGCGACGGCGGGAGCGGCGCCCGGCAATACGACGCCGAGCGCGACCACGAGCGGCAGCACGATGGGAAGTGGGCGCATCCGTTTACCTCTACCCCGTCCGGGTGTGGACGGAACCCTCCAACCAGTTTACGCCACGGCCTGCTGGACGGTGTCCGCGGCCTGGGCGGCGGCCTCCCGGACCTCGGAGAGGGCCCGGCGGAGCTCAAGCAGCGGCACGGAGCAGTCCTCGTCGCGCACGCGACAGTTCGCGTGGGCGTCGATCACCGGGTCCGCGTCCTGCCAGCGGGCGAACAGATCCTGGAGGGCCGGACGGAGGCGTCCGGTCGGGTCGGAGAGCTCGGGTTGGATCCCCTGGAGGCGGGCGATCCGTCCGGCGAGCTCGTCGCGGGACGCGGCCGCCTCCGCGGAGCCGCCGGAGCCGTCCTCCCACGCGGCGTGGTCGTCGGCCACCGCCGAAGCCCACACCTCCACTTCGGACAGGGGGACGAGGACGGCCTGCGCGTCGCCCAGGGCCTGCTCGCGGATGAAGGCCGGGTCGCCGGCTCCGCCGCCGTCGGGGCGCGCCAGCTGCAGGATGAGGAAGCCGACGCCGAGCACGCCGACAGCGGCTGCGACACCGGCCAACCGCCGTCTGAACAGGATCCCGACCTCCGCGCCGAAGCAACCGACCGGGCCGGTATACCATCCTCAGCCCTGGTCTGCGAGCTCCAACGGCGAGGGGGCGGGGGCGGCGATCAGGGTGCCGAGGTCCTCGGCGAGGACGCTGAGCCCCCGGAGGTCCTCGACGTCGAAGGCGTTGCCGTCGCCCCGTTGGACACAGAGCAGACCGACGACGGTCCCGGCACGGGACACCGGCGCGAGCATGACGGAGACGGCGCCGGTGGGGGCGTCCCAGAGGTCCTCGCCGAGCTGGGCGGCGGCCTCCACCATGTCGAGCTCGTCGGCGAGCAGGTACGGGCTGCCGGTGCGGGCGACGTAGCCGAAGATCCCGCGGTCCACCGACGTCCGGGCCCCCTTGCGCGGGCCCAGGCCGCCGGAGGTGCCGGCGACGACGAGCTGCCCGTCGCGGACGAGATGCACGCCGGCCCCCTGGCCTTCGAAGGTCTCGGCGGTGACGGTGGCCACGAGATCGAGGTCGTCGGGTCCGTCGGCCTCGGTGGGCGTGGAGGCGGTGAGGCGCTCCCCGAAGGCCTCGCGCAGACGCCGCTCCTCGTCGCCGACGGCGAGCAGCTTCTGGATACGGCGTTCCTTCTCCCACACGTAGAAGGCGAGCGCGACTGCCAGCGCCGATACGAGCACCTGGAGGGCGACGCGCACCTGCGGTGCGAGCCCGGCGAGGCGGGAGTCGGCGAAGACGACCTGGAGCACGATCGGGAGGCTGACGAACAGGAAGACGAGCAGCAGCGTGACCTCGCGGCGCCGGCGGTGCACGGCCTCGGCGGTGGGGTTGTCCCACGACGCGAGCCGCGCCTGGCGCGCGAGCTCGACGACCCTCGGTTGTGCACGTCTGGATGGCAGCATCTCTGTCCCCCGGGGAAGCCTCGCCTGGCGAACCGGACTACACACGGACTATCGGCATGCGGGGGCCGGTCCATGAGCCCCCACGGCCCGTCAACCCGAGCCCGGCCCCAACCCGGGGACGACGTCGCCCTCGAAGCCAGCAAACCTGCCCAACGTCGTCCCCCAGAGTGTCTGTGGGACCCCCCTCGGGACGACGTCGCACCGAAATCCCCACAGGACGGCCAACGTCGTCCCCCAGGGGGTACCGGACAAAGGGCCTAGCCGAGGTTGAGCAGGTCGCGGGCCAGGCGCCAGGGGCGCAGGACGGTGGTCTCCACGACCCAGGCGCGGAAGCTCTGGCGCAGTGGAACCTCGAGGACGACGTCGGCGTCGAGGGGGCCTTCGATCCGCACCGGCCCGGCGGCCGTCCACCCGCGGGGGACGTCCACCTCGACCGAGAGGGTGTCGGGGAAGGCGGTGGGCTGGCGGAGGACGTGGAGGCGGTAGGTGCGGTCGCGTCCGGAGCCCGACAGGCCCCCGGGGACGATGAAGTCGCCCTCCACGAGCACCGAGCTCTCGGCCCGCGCCGAGATCGAGCCGTGGTAGGCGCGCAGCTCGCCTTCGCGGTCGCGGCTCAGGGGGGTCTCCCGGTCGCCGATGATGATCCGCTGCATCTCGTCGCCGGGGTGCCGCAGGAGCACGAGGATCTGGCGGTTGGTGCCCGCCATCACCTCGGGGGTGGCGCTGCCGATCACCCGCGACGGGAGGCCGGAGGACGGCGCGGTGTTGCGGACGTCGACCTCCAGGTGGCCGGTGACGGCGTCGGTGCGGGGGTCGAGGGTGGCGCGGTAGGCGATGTCGCGGCGCAGGAACCAGTCGGCCTTGTTGCCGGTGGCGTTGTGGGTGACGAGGCCGACGATGTCGGTGGCGTCGGCGGTGCGGGCCAGGGCCCGGGACA
>CAZLKN010000077.1:6809-12247 GCA_964560135.1 uncultured Actinomycetes bacterium
GTCGACGGTGACCGAGCCCACGGGGCGCAGCATCTCGGCGAGTCCGAGCGGGTCGAGCTGCATGAAGCCGTGGATGGGCTCGAGGTCGGCGGGGACGGACTGGCGCACGATGCTGCCGACGGTCGGGAAGTCGGTGGGCATGTTGACGTTCTGCCAGATCTCCAGGGCCCCGTAGCGGGTGTAGGCGTCGTAGACCCAGTCGGGGGCGTCGATGTCGCGGGTGCCGGGATCCTCCAGGTCGGCGGCGGGGCGCCCGGCCTCCTCGACGAGCCGGATCCGGCCCCCCTCGGTCTCCAGCACGGTGAACAGCCCGAGGAACCCGCCGGTGCCGCGCAGCTCGCCGAGGTGCCCGAGCCCGAGGAAGTAGCGGCGCGGGCCGTTGCCGCCGAGGAGCTCGGGGGCGGCGCGCAGGCCGGCGAGGCCGTCGCGGGCGCCCTCCTCGGCGTCGACGACCCGGCGGAGGGCGTCGGCGCGGGCGCGGGCGAGGGGGCCGGCGAGCGCGGTGCCCGGGGAGGCGGCGAGCACCTCGCGGGCCCGCTCGGCGGCGGGCAGGGCGCCTTCGAGGGCGTCGGCGGCGCGGGCGAGGGCGTCGAGGTCGATGCCGCCGTCCTGCACCTTCCAGCCGTCCGGGGGCCGGGCCTCGAGGGCTCCGACGGCGCCGTCGCCGGCCTCGGTGACCAGCACTCCGGCCCGCGAGAGGGCGCGGGCGGCGACGATCTGGCGGCGCACCCCGGGCACGAGCCGCGCGGGCGCGGTGAGCACCGAGCCGAGGCGGTCTTCGGCCCGCCGGAAGCGGTCGCGGGCGGCGGCGAGGTGGGTGCGGGCCGAGTCGGGGTCCTCGTCGCGCAGGGCGGCTTCGGCCTGCCGGAGCGAGGCCTCCGCCGAGCGGGCGTCGCCGAGGGCGCCAAGGGCGGCGGGGAGCGCGAGCAGCCCGATAGCGAGGAGCAGGGCCGCGAGCAGCCCTGCTCCCAACAGTACGTATCGGCCGCGCGAGGCGCGGCTCGGTCCTACCGCTTCGACCAGGCGGAGATCTCCTCCTGGAGGCGGCTGACGATGTCGCTGGTGCGCGCGGTGGCGTCGGTGACGGCCTGCCGCACGCCGACCTGCTCGGTCTCGTCGCGCTGCGGCGCCTCGGTGACCGGCTCGGCGAGGAGCTCGGCGATCGGTTCGGTCTGGAACTCGGCGACCGGTTCCGCCTCGACCTCCGCGACGGGCTCTTCGAGGGGTTCTTCGACGATCTCGTCGGTGGCCGGGTCGGCGTCCACCCAGGTGACGGGACGGGGCCGGTAGGGCGCGAGCGTGACCTGGTCGTTGAGGCTCGGCAGCGAGACCCGCTCCCTGATCGACACCGACTCCATGCGCGCCTCCTGCCAGCGGCGGCGGGTGACCACGATGAGCCCGGTTCCGATGGCGAGCAGCCCGAAGGCCCAGAAGGCGAGCAGCGCGATGTTGCCACCGGTGCGCGGCAGGGCCGGGCCGGCTGCGCCGCTGATCACGATCGCGGCGGTGTAGCTGGTGGGCACGCCGTTGAGGTCACCGGAGGCGCGGATGGTGGCCGGGCCGGGCGAGATGTCGGCGGGGAGGGTGGCGGGCGCGGTCTCGTAGTCGCCGAAGCTGTCGGAGGTGGTGCGGGCGAGCACCACGGTGGGGTTCCACTCGACGGTGACGGTCACGGTCGTGTCCGGATCGAAGCAACGAACATTCTCGCTGAACGTGAAACCCTCCACGATGATGGTGGCCCCGGGGGCGAAGGTCGTCTCGGCGTCGGCGTCCCCGTCGTGGGGCTGGACGCACTCCGAGGTCGTCCCGGGCGGGTACTGGGCCGCCGCCGTGGACACCAACCCGAAGGTCAGCGCGGCGCACCCCAGCGCCGCAGCGAGGATCCGCAGGCGTGTCATCACATTAGACCTCTTCAGCTCGACAACCCATGGAAGACGGACAAGTCTGGCCTATTCACAGCAGTGAACGCAAGCAACTCTAGCGTCCCCGCCCTGAAGAGCTGTCTACCCGCTCCTCGTGCATCTTACGCCTTCGGGCGACTCGCCGCCTGCGGCGCGTCGGTCTTGGATTCGAAGGATCCCGCGGGGGCCCGGTACCCGTAGTACTGGTACCCGTACTGCTTGCCCTCGACCTTCTGGTAGTTGAGCGAGATGCCGAGCAGGCGCCCGCCGACGGTGCCGACGAGCCCGGCGGCCTCCTGGAGGCGGTCGCGGCTGGTCGATCCGGCGCGGGCGACGAGGATCACGCCGTCGGCGCGGGGGGCCATCGCGGAGGCGTCGGCCACGGGCAGCAGCGGCGGGGCGTCCACGACCACGATGTCGAAGCGGGAGCGGAGCTCGTCGAGGATCTCGGCCATGTGCTGGGAGCCGAGCAGCTCGGCGGGGTTGGGGGGCAGGGCACCGGCGGGGATGAAGGAGAGGTTGCGAACGTCGGTGGCCATGACCGCGTTGTCCAGCGGGATGCGTCCGATCAGGGCGGTGGTGAGGCCGCGCTGGCCGTCGGTGGGGAAGACCTTGTGGAGGGTGGGCCGCCGCAGGTCGGCTTCGACGATCAGGGTGCGCAGCCCCGCCTGGGCGTAGGCGTTGGCGAGATTGAGGGCGGTGGTGGTCTTGCCCTCCCGGGCGAAGGGCGAGCTGACGAGCAGCACCTTCACGGCATGGTCGACGCCGAGGAACTGGATCGCGGTGCGCAGTTTGCGGAAGGCCTCGGCGGCCACCGACTGCGGGTCGCGTTCGAGGTAGAGCTCCTGGCCGTGGGTGTCGATGCGGGGCACGGTGGCGAGCACGGGAGCGCCGACGCTGCGTTCGGCGTCCTCGCGGTCCTTGACGGTGGTGTCGAGGTACTCGACGACGAAGGCGAGGCCGACGCCGCCCATGAGCCCGAGCACGAGCGCCAGCGCCATGTTGCGGACGGGCTGGGGGCTGACGGGCTCCTCGGGGGTGAGGGCGGGCTCCACGGTGGACACGCGCACGGCCGCGTCGGTGCCTTCCAGACCGGGCGTCTCGATGCGCTCGACCTCCTCCACGAACACCTGCGCGACGGCGTTGACGGTGCGCTGCGCGGTCCGCGGGTCGGTCGAGCTGTAGCGCAGGCGGATGATCTGGGTGTCGAGGATCGGGTCGGCCCGGAGCTGCTCGGCGAGCCGCGCGGGGGCAACGGTCAGGCCTTCGCGCTCCACGGCGCTCTCGGCGATGGGCCGGGTGCGCAGGATCGCGGCGTAGCTCTGGAGGAGCTGGAAGGACAGCTGGGTGATCGACTGCCCCTGGGCGACCTCGGTGGCGGCGATCTGGCGCTGCCCGACGAACAGCTTGGATTCCGCCTCGTAGACGGGGGTCTGGCGGGCGGTGAACGCGCCGGCGAGGACGAGGACGCCGACGAGCACGCCGATGAGCGCCCAGCGCCGTTTCCGGAGGATGCGCAGATAGTCGCGGAGTTCCAGTTCCATCGGGACTACTGTACCCGTCCGGCCCCCTCATCGTGATGTCGGGCCAGATCGACGTGTTCGGTTCGATTAGAACCGCCCTTTCCGAACAAATCCTGGTGTAGGTTGTGTTCGCAGCCGCCGCAGCGGATCGAGGCGAACAACTTCGGGGAGGATGCATGGCGCGAGGCCGCCCACCGCGTGAGCAGGTCTTCCATCGTCTGGATGTCCAGATCGGTGAACTCTGGGACCGCTTGGGCGGGCTCCCCTCCCCCGCCGAGGCCGAAGGCATCTGGCGTGGCATCTGGTTCGAGGAAGCACATCACTCAACGGCGATCGAGGGAAACACGCTCGTGCTCAAACAGGTCGAAGCCCTCCTCGCCGAGGGCCGGGCTGTGGGCGGTAAGGAACTGGCCGAATACCTCGAGGTCCGCGGATACGCCGACGCCGCAGACTGGGTCTACCGCCAGGCCGCCAGGCCCCGCGTGGCTCGCGACCGCCCCGTGATCACGTTGACGGAGGTCCGCCGCATCCACGAGATGGCACTGCATCCCGTCTGGGACGTCGCCCCACATCCCCAGGCCGGTCCCGACGAGAAGCCGGGCTCCTTTCGTAAGCACGACATCCATCCGTTCCCCGGCGGCATGGTTCCACCCTCATGGACCGACGTCCACGCCGAGATCACAACCTGGACCGAGCAGGCCAACGAGATCGAGCCGCGGGCACCCTCGCTCCATGAGGACATCGCGCGATTGCACTGCCGGTTCGAACAGATCCACCCCTTCTTGGACGGGAACGGCCGCGCCGGCCGCCTCGCGCTCAACCTCGTGCTGGTACGGCTCGGATACCCACCGGCGATCGTCTACAAGAAGCAGCGCAGCCGGTACCTGGAGGGGCTACGCCAGGCCGACCAGGGCAACACCGGCATGCTCGCTGAGTTTCTGGCTCGGGCCATCCTCGACAACCTGTACCGCTTCATCGTGCCTGCGGTCGCCGGCCCTGCCAGACTCGTGCCCCTGGATGCGCTGGCGACCAAGGACGTCAGCGCAGCGGCTCTGCGCGTCGCAGCCGGTCGCGGACGGCTCCAGGCCACCAAGGGCGCGGACGGTCACTGGCGTTCCAGTCGGCGATGGGTGGACGAGTATCTCCGGTCGCGCTACCGACGCTAGTTCGGCGCCTCAGTCCGCGTTGGGCTTGCGCCCGAGTCCTCTCTACGACTGCGCGATCTCGGTCTCGGGCGGGATCAGTGAAGCACGCAGATCCTGCACGAGCCTGAAATGGGCGTGATCCAACGTGAGGATCGCATCGGCACCGAGATGCTCGGACACGGCGATGACCGACGCGTCGACGATCCCGAGGTCCGCATCCCCGTAGGTGAGATCCAGCTCCCGGGCGCGGGAGAAGACGTCCTGACCCACAGGTTCCAAGAGGAACGCCCCGCTGTCGATGTCGGCGAGGAAGCGGCGAGCCGCGTCGGTCCCCCCACGACTGCGGAGGAGGTAGTCGATCTCGACGGACACCGTCACAGGAACGACCAAGGCACCCGCAGCGCGGTACTCGTCCAACAGTCGGGCGCAGAGGCCGTGATGGCGGTCACGTCGCGCGAGCGCCGCCACCAGGGGACCGGTGTCGCAGATGACGATCAGCGCAAACCCTCACGGAGATACTTCTCCGCGTTGACCCCCAGGTCGTCGACGTCGCTCTCGAAGGATCCGACCGATGTCGGACGGGCATACGCCTCCGGGAAGCAGGAAGCGAGGAGGTCGTTGACGACCTGGCCGAGCGGCCGGCCCTCGCGCTCGGCACGTCGTCGGACGAGCATCCACACTTTGTCGTCCAAAGTGACCGTAGTCTTCTTCATACGGCAAGAATACCGCATCCAGCATCTGTGCGTAATGCCGCGTGGATCGTCGGGTCGTGAGGTCAACCCGCGTTCGGCTTGGGCCGCCGAACGCCGAGGGCAAGCGCCAGTTGCGTCAGATCGGATCGGACCGAGCCCACATCGGATCGGACCGAG
>CAZLKN010000078.1:0-5308 GCA_964560135.1 uncultured Actinomycetes bacterium
GAGGCCGACGCGCCCGACGGGCTGGTGCTGGTGCGCGGGCCCGACGGGCCGGTCGGCGTGTTCGAGGGCCGGGAGGGTATCGTTCGGCCGGTCACCGTCCTCGGGAGGCAGGCGTGATGGAGGTCGTGCACGGGCTCGGCCGGCGGGTCTCGTCCAAACCGACGTGGGCCACGGTCGGCACCTTCGACGGGGTCCACCGCGGCCATGCCGCGCTGCACGCCACCGTGGTGGATCGTGCTCGGGGGGCCGGAGCCGTCCCGGCGGTGGTCACCTTCGACCGTCATCCGCTCGAGACCCTGGCCCCCGACCGGGCCCCCTGCCGGCTGGCCACCCTCGAGCAGCGCCTGGGATTCCTGTCCGAGGAGGGCATCGAGCTGGTGCTCGTCCTGCCGTTCACCGGGGAGGTCGCAGCCCTCGAGGCCGAGGAGTTCGTCCGGGCGGTTCTGATGGAGACGCTCAACGCCTCCGGCGTGGTGGTGGGCGAGGACTTCCGGTTCGGACACGGCCGCCGGGGCGATGTCGGGATGCTCCGCGAGCTGGGGGCCGGGTGCGGCTTCACCGTGGAGACCCTCCCGCTGGTGGAGGACGGAGGACAGCGGATCTCGTCCACGCAGATCCGGCGGCTGGTCGGCACCGGCGACGTGGCGCAGGCCGCGACGCTCCTCGGACGCGGGTACCGGCTCGCCGGCGAGGTCGTGCGGGGAGAGGGACGCGGCCACGGCATCGGGTTTCCGACCCTCAACCTGGCCCCCCACGAACGGGCGTGCCTGCCCGGCAACGGGGTCTACGCCGGCTGGTGGTTGTGGGGGGAGCGGCGCATGCCGGGGGTGATCAACGCCGGCGTGCGGCCCACCTTCACCCCCGACCCGGCCCCCGTGATCGAGATCCACGTCTTCGATCTCGACGAGGACGTCTACGGCGAGCACGGCGAGATCGAGTTCACGCAGCGCCTTCGCGACGAGGAGCGGTTCCCGTCCGTCGATGCGCTCGTGGCGCAGATCCGGCGGGACGCCGACCAGGCACGGAGCATCCTCGGGTCCTAGGATCACCCTCCACCCCGGACGGCACCGCGGGTGGCTCCGGGTGTGTCATAATCGGGAGAATCCAGCCTGACCCAAGGAGTATCGGTGTGTCCATAGGATTGACCAGGGAGCGCAAGCAGGAACTCGTCGAGGAGTTCCGCGTCCACGAGTCCGACTCCGGTTCGGCGGATGTGCAGATCGCCATCCTCACCGAACGGATCAAACAGCTCACCGAGCACGTGCGGACCCACAAGAAGGATCACCACACGCGGCTCGGCCTGCTGAAACTGAACGAGCGCCGGAAGCGGCTGCTGAGCTATCTCAAGCGCGAGGATTTCGACCGCTACAAGACCGTCATCGAGCGGCTCGGTCTCCGCAGGTAGCACCCGACGGGGAGCCTCGACGGCTCCCCGTTTTCCGTATATCGGGGGATGGCAGTACCGGACGTCGGGTAACAGCAAACGGATTGACCCGGCATAGACCTCGCGGTGAGAGGGGGCGACGGGGGCCAGTTGTCAGTCGAGAGTCCTGGAGCAGATGAACCAGGGTTCCCAACTGAGAACTGACACCCGCGCTTCCTCCCCGCTCCAACGAGAAGGAGGTTCCGCATCTCATGACTTTGAAGCGCGTGGAGCAACAGATCGATTCCCGGACGATCACACTCGAGACCGGGAAGCTCGCGAAACTCGCCGACGGCGCCGTCACGATCACCTGCGGCGAGACCGTCGTGCTCGTCACCGGGGTGGCGTCGCCCAGCCTGCGGGAGGGCATCGATTTCTTCCCGCTCACCGTCGACATCGAGGAGCGCGTGTACGCGGTGGGTCGCATCCCCGGCTCCGTCCTGCGGCGCGAGGGGCGCCCGTCGGAGAAGGCCACGCTGACCGCACGGCTCACCGACCGGCCGCTACGCCCGTCGTTCCCGGAGTGGTTCCGTCACGACGTCCAGGTGATCGCCACCGTCCTGCAGGTCGACGGTGAGAACCAGTTCGACGTCCACTGCATCACCGCCGCCTCCGCGGCCCTGCTCCTCGGCGGGGTTCCCTTCACCGGGCCGATCTCGGGCGCGCGGGTCGCGCACATCCGGGGCCGGTGGGTGCCGTTCCCGACCTACTCCGAGATGGACCAGGCCACGATGGAGCTCGTCGTCGCGGGCCGCATCTCCGACGACGGCGGCGACGTCGACGTCCTGATGGTCGAGGCCGGCGGCTTCGAGCACACGTGGCGCCTGATCACCGAGGAGGGGGCTCCCAAGCCCACCGAGGACGTCCTCGTCGAGGGCCTCGACGAGGCCAAGAAGATCATCCGTCAGCTCTGCGAAGCCCAGAAGGGCCTCGCCGCCCAGTGCGAGATCCCCGAGCGCGAGTGGATCCGCACCGTCGAGTTCGAGGACGACGTGCTCGAGCGTGTCACCGCCGTCGCGAAGGACCGCCTCTCCGGCGCCCTGACCGTGGCCTCGAAGGAGGCGCGCAACACGGAGCTCGACAAGATCAAGCAGGAGACCGTCGAGCAGCTCGCCGGGGAGTTCCCCGAGCGCGAGAAGGAGATCAAGGCGGCTCTCCGCTCGATCCAGAAGAAGACGATCCGCAAGCGCATCGTCGACGACGGCGTGCGCATCGACGGCCGAGGCCCGGCGGACATCCGTCCGCTGTCGGCGGAGGTCGGGCTGCTCAACCGGGCCCACGGCACCGGACTCTTCGAGCGGGGCGAGACCCAGGCGATGTCGATCACGACGCTGGCGATGCCCCGGATGGAGCAGTACATCGGTGTGGACGAGCTCCAGGAGAAGACCAAGCGGTACATGCACCACTACAACTTCCCGCCCTTCTCCACCGGGGAGGCCTATCCGATGCGCGGCCCCCGCCGGCGTGAGATCGGCCACGGCGCCCTCGCCGAGAAGGCGGTGCTCCCCGTGCTGCCCTCCGAGGACGACTTCCCCTACGCGATCCGCGTGGTCTCGGAGGTGCTCCAGTCCAACGGGTCCACGTCGATGGCCTCCACCTGCGCGGCGTGCCTGTCGCTCATGGACGCCGGCGTCCCGGTGAAGGACATCGTCGGCGGGATCGCCATGGGCCTGATCGCCCAGGACGGCAACTACGTGACCCTCACCGACATCCTGGGGGCCGAGGACGCCTACGGCGACATGGACTTCAAGGTCACCGGCACCGAGAGCTTCGTCACGGCGCTGCAGCTCGACACGAAGACCACCGGGATCCCCACCGAGGTGCTGAAGCGGGCCCTCGACCAGGCGAAGGACGCCCGGATGAAGGTGATCGGGGTCATGCGCGAGGCGCTGTCCGCCCCGCGTCCGGAGCTCAGCCAGTTCGCTCCGCGGATCATGGTCGAGGTGATCCCCGTCGACAAGATCGGCGAGTTGATCGGGCCCAAGGGCAAGAACATCAACGAGATCGTCGAGAAGAGCGGTGCCCAGATCGACATCGAGGACGACGGCCGCGTGCTGATCGCCTCCACGGATCAGGAGACCTCGGATCGGGCCCTCAAGATGGTGCGGGACATCGTCAATCCGCAGCCGATGGAGATCGGCCAGGAGTTCGACGGCACGGTCGTGAAGACCACCGACTTCGGGGCCTTCGTGTCGCTGCTGCCGGGCAAGGACGGTCTCGTGCACATCTCCAAGCTCGGACGCGGCAAGCGGGTCAACAAGGTCGAGGACGTCGTGAAGGTCGGCGACCGCCTGCGGGTGAAGATCCAGGAGATCCGTCCCGACGGGAAGCTGTCGCTGGTGCCGGCCGACGAGGGCGACGAGCGCTCCGGGGAGCTCGAAGACGCCCGCAGCGGCGGAGGCGACCAGGAATAGCGTGAGCCGCCAGGCCGTCCCCTTCGAGCGGTCTGAGCCGCTCCCCGGCGTCAGGGTCGTCACCGAACGGATGCCGCACGTCCGTTCGGCGTCGGTCGGGCTGTGGGTCGACGTCGGCTCGCGCGACGAGCCCGACCCGATCGCCGGGGCCTCGCACCTGCTCGAGCATCTGCTCTTCAAGGGGACGCCGACCCGCAGCGCCAGGGACATCGCCGACGCGATCGATGCCGTCGGCGGTGAGCTGAACGCCTACTCGGGCCACGAGCACACCTGCTACTACGCGCGTGTGCTCGACACCGACCTCACCCTGGGCGCCGACGTCCTGCTCGACATGTTCTCCCACGCCCTGCTGCGCGACGACGACCTGGAGGCCGAGCGCAAGGTCGTGCTCGAGGAGCTGCACATGGCCGCCGACGTCCCCGAGGACCGCGTCCACGACCTGTTCGCGGAGCGCGCGTGGCCCGGGCATCCGCTGGGCCGTCCGATCATCGGCACCGCCGAGACGGTGGGTTCGATCGACCGCGGGGCGCTGGCCCGCTTCTACGGCGAGGGCTACAACCCGTCGAGGCTCGTGGTGGCGGCGGCGGGCAACGTCGACCACGACACCGTGGTCGCGCACGTGATCCGGGGTCTCGACCGGCCCGGGAGCGGCCCGTTCGCCCGTACGCCGTCCCCACCCGTCAGGGAGGGCGCGGTGGCGGCCTACGAGACGCGGACCACCGAGCAGGTCAACATCGTCTGGGGCGGCAACGGGATCCCGCGGCGTGACCCCGACCGGTACGCGCTGTCGGTCTTCAATGCGCTGTTCGGCGGCTCGATGTCCTCGCGGCTGTTCCAGGAGGTCCGCGAGAACCGGGGTCTCACCTATTCGGTGTACTCCGGCTACAACAGCTACACCGAGTGCGGCCTGTTCGACGTGTACGCCGGCACCCAGGAGGGCAACGCCGCCACGGTGCTGGAGATCGTCCGCGAGCAGGCCGCCGACGTGGCCGGCGGCAGTCTCACCCCCGAGGAGGTCGAGCGCGCCAAGGGCCACGTGAAGGGCGGCCTGGTGCTGTCGATGGACGACCCCGGGGGCCGGATGTTCCGTATCGGGCGTGCCGAGCTGCTCCACAAGGAGATCCTGAGCGTGGACGAGCTTCTGCGCCGGGTGGACGAGGTCACCGTGGACGACGTCCAGCGGGTCGCGCAGCGGCTGTTCGGCGGCGAGTTCGTGCTGTCCTGCGTGGGCCCGGTAGCCGAGGGCACGCTCGACCGGTTCGTGGATCCGCTCTAACCAGGGAGGTCGCGGGATGCCGACGCGGGTGGGGGTCTTCGGCGCGCTGGGCAAGATGGGCACGGCGGTGCTCGCCGCCGTGGAGGCCGATGCCGACCTCGAGCTCGTGGCGGCCGTCGATCCGGCTTTCGAGGGGGTCGACGACGGCTCGGAGGTGCGGTGGTCCACGGGGGGCGAGGCGCTGGTCGAGGCGGG
>CAZLKN010000078.1:5408-9430 GCA_964560135.1 uncultured Actinomycetes bacterium
GCGGCCGGCGAGGAGGAGAAGCTCCCGGGGGCCCGGGGCGCGATGGTCGGTGGGGTGCGGGTGCATTCGGTGCGCCTCCAGGGCCTCGTCGCGCACCAGGAGGTCGTCCTCGGGGGGCCGGGCCAGATGCTGACGATCCGCCACGACTCGATCGACCGCGCCTCGTTCATGCCGGGGGTCGTGCTGGCGGCCAAACGGGTGGCGTCACTCCCGGGCCTGACCGTGGGCCTGGAGCACCTGCTGGACTCGTAGCCCCCGGTCTTCACCTCGGGAGGCCGGGGCCTTGTCGGGCCCTGTGGCAGGAAATCGGCCAGTAGATGGTGGATTTCCTGCCACATGATACCCTGGCTCCATGGACCTCTTGCCACGGCTGGCGGCGCCTCTGGTCCGGCGGGCGTTGTCCGACACCCCCGTCGTCGTCGTGCAGGGCCCGCGGCAGGCGGGCAAGAGCACGCTGGTCCGCTCCTTCGTCGGCCACGGGCATCTCACGGACCTCGTCACGTTGGATGACCTCGATGTGCGAGCCGCCGCCCAAGCCGACCCCCAGGGTTTCATCGCCGGATTGGGCAAGGGAGCTGTGATCGACGAGGCGCAACGTGTGCCGGACATCGTGCTGGCGATCAAAGCCGCCGTCGACCGGGACCGGCAGCCCGGACGATTCCTGCTGACCGGCTCGGCGAATCCTTTCCACCGTCAAGAGGAGACGCTTGCCGGCAGGCGCGAGGACGTCGACATGTGGCCCTTCGTTCAGGCCGAGCTCGAACGCCGGAGCAGCTCACTGGTTGATGACCTCTTCGATGAGGACCCTCGTGAGCGCCTGGGCAGGGCGACCGCCATCGGCCGCGAGGACGTCCTCCACCGAGCACTACGTGGCGGATTCCCCGAAGCGGTGGCCAGGCGGCAGCTCGATCGACGGCACGCCTGGTTCCGCAACTACGTGACCGAGGTGATCCGTTCGGAGATCGCCGGGCTGGCCTCCATCGAAGGGCTGCTCGACCTCCCGAAGCTGCTTCGACTGATCGCCCACCGCAACGCCGGACTCCTCAACGTGGCGAGGTTGGCACGGGACGCCGATCTGTCCCCTCAGACGGCGCGACGCTATCTGGCGCTGCTCATCGAGACCTTTCTCGTGATGCTGATCCCCTCATGGACGCGTAGTGGCCGCAAGCGGCTGGTCAAGTCTCCGAAGGCCGTGATCACCGACAGCGGCCTCATGGCCTATCTCGCCGACCTCTCCGTGGAGCGGCTCGAACGGATGCCCGAGCTCACCGGCCCGCTGCTCGAGGGATTCGTGCTCACGGAGTTGCGGCGACTCGCCGGCTGGTCGGTAGCGCGGCCGACGCTTCTCCATTTCCGGACAGAGCAAGGCCGCGAGGTCGACGCCGTGCTCGAAGACCGCCGAGGGCGGGTCGTCGGAGTCGAAGTGAAGGCCGGGATCACCGTTACCGCTCAGGACTTCCAAAGCCTGCGGACGCTCGCGGAGGTCGCGGGGGCCGACTTCCATCTGGGCATCGTCCTACATCCCGGTCGATCCAACGTCGCCTTCGGAGATCGGCTGTGGTCCGTTCCGATGTCGTTGCTGTGGTCCTGAGCGTCTCACAGGACATTGGCAAGGAAGGATTAGAGGCGACAGATCAGAGGAGGGTCGCGGGTGCGCTACAGCACGCCTTGTGGGATCGCTTCCGATGTGGGTGAGAGAACACCGTAGGTGCCTGGCGACGATATGCGTCGCCTTCGGGATTGGAATCGCGGTATCAGCGAGTGCCCTGGTTGTGCGGGGAGTCGAAGTCCGTGGTTTCAACGAGATGGGCGGTGGTCGCCCCTCCGTCTTCATCGTCGACTGCTGGTTCCCCTACAGCGCAGGCGGGAATCACTCCGTCTTGCATGTCATCTCAGGACCGGGTACCTCGTTCTTGGAGATCGAGCGATCGGTGACCCGGTGTCTGCAACGAGGCCGTGTTCGCGGACTCGGGGTTCTGGCGGGCGTCGGGCTGGCGGTGTTCGGACTGGTCGCGCACCGCCGGCGGGGCGAGCATGCCGAGGATGCAGACGACGCCGAGGAGCCCAGGGCCGGCGTGATCGAGCGGGCCAGAGCGAGGGTCATGAAGGAAGTCGCGTGCATCGGCCTGGCCTGTGTCGTGATCGGGAGCGCGCTCGGGTTTGGCCTCGGCTTGTCGGCCGTCCGGGATACGTGGATCACGGGAGGGTACTTCGGCGGGGTCTCCCGGGTCGGATACACGGTCATCTGCTCATTCCCCTTCAGGGACGCGGACCGCCGCATCCTCTATCACGCCGGTCCGATCGCGGGCGACGACACCCGGGAGATCGTTCAGGCGCGGAAGGACTGCAGGGACAAGGGACGTCGGCGCCTGACAGGATCGGTCGCCGGGTTCGGCCTGGTGGCTTTCGGGTGGACGTTGATTCGCCGAGAGCCCACACGGGGACATCCGGATAGAGAACCCGCCTACATCAGCGGGTCGTAGCCGAGTTGCCGGCCGAATCCCGGCACGGATCTTCGCCTCGTCGTAGGCGCGGCCGATCACGTCGTTGACCTCACGCAGGTAGGGGGCGCACGTCTAGGGAGTCGTTCCGCGCCGGGCCCGGGGGCCTGGAGCTGCCACTCCAGTTCGTAGCCACCGGTTTGCCGGCAGCCCGTCTGCGGATTTCCCGAGGGATCGCTACCTTTTCTGGGCATCCAGACCGCGTTGGGGCGAACGCGAGTTAAGAAGGAAATATCACCAACGGTTGACGGGTTTTGGCGTCGTTGCTACCGTCCGGGTCGAGGGTGCGTGCAGACAGAGGGGCAGGCCGTGAGTGGCGGAAGCAGTCTCGCTTTTGACCAAGGGGCACCGCGGGGCCGGCGCTTCAGTGAGTCTCACCCCTCAACCGCCGCTCATCCAGCGCTGTGGACTCTGCGAGGCGGGCCGCGAGTTGGGATCTCCCGGGGAGGTGTTCGTATGTCGAGTTCTTCTCTGTCTCTCTCTGACGTCCGGCACTGGCGTCGCTCGTGGCGGTCGACGCCTGAGAGGTAGTCTCGTTGCCGGTACGGGACTGGTGATCGCATGCCTACTGACGATCCCCCACGCCCCGGCCGCCGCCCAGCGGCAAGCGATCGGGTCTACGTGGGAGGTGAGCTGCGGCGCAACGCGGGAGATCGCCGACGCCCACTACTGCCCGAAGCCTAAGCTCACATCGCCAGGTTCGGGTCTGGCGCGCTTCGAAGGTGAGAGCACCGATCCTGCCACTGGGTTTCCGCAGCCGTACTTGGGGCCGTACTGGCGCATCAATTTCGTTTGGGCCGACGACGAACCCATGCATGTGCAGGGAGATGGGATGGGTATGTCGGCCTATGGTGCCACCGACTATTGGTATGTGAGCAGGTCGGGAATCTATTCAGATGGTGAACTCCAGTGCCAGCAGCACGCGCGACTGTACTGGAATAAGGAATATCAGCATCCGCCCGGGAATTTCATTGATGACGCCACGCCCTGCGGCGATGAGTACGTCGAGGTATTGGCTGAAAGCGATTTTGTTCTCGGCGCGAATCTCTTTAGAATTGATGTGACGTTCCATCAGCCAGCCGGACCGCATCTTCCTGGAAACGTGAACCAGGAGGAAAGCTGGCGGACATCCTACGTCCGTATCCAGTGCATCTCGGACGCGTGTCTCGATCGCGAGCAGTATTTCTGCGGCGGGGAGCGGCGGCCAACGGAGGACTGCATCGATTACCTGAGAGGGCAGATCATCCAGGGGTAGAGGGGAGACGGTCATGCGGACGCGAGGACGGTTCAAAACGGTTGCTGTTGCCGCAGGGATGCTCTTGCTGGTGAGTGGAGGCGCGGTGGGTGACTCGGGCGAGGCAGGGTCGTCGTCTGCCGTGGCGTGGGGCTCTCCCGACGTGACCCTGACGTCGGCTTCGGCGACCGCTCGATGCGACGACACCGCGTCGTTCAATGTGACGACCTACTACCAGACGCTGGGTATGTGGCGTTTGGACGAGTTCGCGGGGGAGGATCTGGAGA
>CAZLKN010000078.1:9530-11941 GCA_964560135.1 uncultured Actinomycetes bacterium
GGGACGGGGTTGACGCTGATCTACCTGGAACGCCGCCGGCGGCGGGGGAGCCCCGAGCCGGATCATGAGCCCTCGATGTCCTGAGGGCGAGGTCTACAAGATCGGGTCGTAGCCGAGCTCCCGGAGGGCTTCGGCGATGAGGCGGTGGCCCTCTTCGCTCGGGTGCAGGCCGTCGGTGTGCAGGAGCC
Organism: uncultured Actinomycetes bacterium; assembly: GCA_964560135.1. Lineage (GTDB taxonomy): Bacteria > Actinomycetota > JAICYB01 > JAICYB01 > JAICYB01 > CAZLKN01. The sequence continues at coordinate 9,719 of CAZLKN010000078.1, forward strand.
CCGCGGCCCCCGGGTCGGTTCTCCCGTCGGGGCCGTTGAAGGCGGCGAAGACGTCGGCCATCGGGATCCCCGCCTCGTCGGAGGCGCGGCCGATCTCGTCGTTGACCTCACGCAGGTAGGGCAGAAGCACGTCCAGGGAGCCGTCCCTGGCGTCCTCGCCGACGAAGGGGTAGTACACGTTCATCGTCCGCACGATCTTCGTGCGTGGATCCGCGAGGACCACGACCTGGGCGAGCACCTCGTCCCACAGCCGCCCGGCCCGGTCGACGGCCTCCCGGAGGCAGTCCTGGTTGTCCTCGCCCCCGCAGTCCCCGGCCTTGTACAGGACGCGCGCCTGCCGCAGGTCGTTGCCGAGGATGTTGAAGGTGAACACCTGCGCGTCGGACACCGCGCGGCGGACGTCCTCGCGGTGCTGGAGGGCGGCCACGAGCTGCTCGGCGGTCCACCCGTCCTGGGCGAGGTTGCGGAGGTCGACGACCCGTCCGGTGTCGACCTGGACCGCGGAGCGGTAGTGCTCCACGTATCCGATCAGTCCGAAGCCGGTGGCCAGCGAGTCGCCGGCGGCCACGTACGACCAGCGCTCGGGGGCCGGCACCGGGATCGGGGTGGGCGACGGGGCGATGTCGGTCCCGGCCCACACCACCACGGCGACCACGGTGAGCACGAGCGCGATCGCCGCGACGACCACGGACGGGGGAACTCGTCGCGGGGGCGGCGAGGGGACATCGGCGCTCACAGCAGGCAGATTACCCTCTGCGCGACGGGCGAACCGGGCGGAAGGCCGCGGTCTCGCGCACCAGCGTGGTCACGAGCCGGTGCCCGGCGGCCGCTCGACGGGGGCTCGTCCAAGAACACCGACCACAGCTGGTCGCTCGACCTCTTGAGGCCGTACTCCGAGGCACGCGGCGTCCAGGAGTGGTCCGATACGGCCCAATAGTGGACGCCGCACAGCGGTCTTGGCCTCGTTCGTCGTCTCGATGACCGGTTATGGACCTGGCGGGCCCTGTCGCATCTTCTCCACCCGATCACACCCACCGGACGGGACGCACTCCGAGCGCCTCCCCGAGCGTGAACAACGTCCAGAGCTGCTGTTCCGTGACGTGGGCGTACCCGAAGCGCCGAAAGGTCCAACCCTGCGCTTCGACGAGGTTCTGCCGTACGCGATCGTCCAGGAAGACGTCGGGGTCGAGACGGCTCTCCATACCGTCCGTCTCGATCGCGATCTTCGGATCGGGGTAGGCCAGGTCGAGGTAGCGGGGGCCGAACGGCGTGACCACCGGGTGCTGCCGAACGGGCAGGGGCAGGCCCGCGTCGCGGATGAGCTGGAGGAGAAGCGTCTCGATGTCCGAGCCGCTTGGTCCCTGGCCGAGGCGCTCTCGAACGAGCCTCCGGAGGTCTCCGCTGCCGCGTCTGACGCGACACCACGTGTCGTCGAGATAGACGAGCAGCCGGCGGGGCTCGACGAGCCTCCTCCTCCACAGACGATCGAGCGCCAGCTCCAACAGCTTCGGGTCGAGGATCCCCGCGAGGTCGAGGAGCGTGCGCATAGGGCTCGTGACCCGGATGCCGTCGTGGACCGCGGCCTCGGACGGCGATAGCCGGTCGGTGCGGTGGACGAACACGCCAGGCGGTCGGGCACGCGAGGGAATGGGTACGGTGACCTCCGGCAGTTCCGGCTGCGGGACGTCGAGCTCCCACCGTCTGCCTGCGGTGCGGTACGAGGCGGCGGCACCCGATCCGCAGGCAAGGATGGCTCCCGACGTGTCCCGTTCGAACGTGGGGAGCACGGCGGTCTCGCAGAACACGCCGCGATGGAGCCTGAGCCAGCGTCCGGAGGCGAGCCGTCGCTTGATCATCGACGGGGTGAAGCCTGCCGCGAGCGCCTGCTGTCGCGTGAACGCTCCATGCTGCGACCGTGTGACGGCGACGAGGCGGGCGTCTGGACCGGGTGGTGTCTTCCCCATGCAGACCTCCGAAGGAACAGGGGGAAGGCACGCGGAACTGTACCCGCCGGCAGGGACATCGGTCTCGAAACCCGGGCCCCCGAACGCACGTCCCGCAGGAGAGCCGGCGGCGGCCCGACCACAACTGGTCTCTCGGCCCCCAAATGCCCGCACCCGGACCCCACGGCGTCCCGTACTGGTCCGATGCGGTCCACAGGTGGACGCCGTAGGGCGGTTTTGGCCGATTTTGGGGGTCGAATGGCCGGTTGTGGTTCGTGCC
>CAZLKN010000079.1:0-11411 GCA_964560135.1 uncultured Actinomycetes bacterium
CTCGGCGGTCTCGACATCCTCCACGCGAACGCCGCGATCCAGATCATGGGGTCGCTCGACGAGACGAGCGAGCAGGACTGGGACGCCCTCCACCGCGTGAACCTCCGAGGTGTCTACCTGGGTATCAAGGAGGTCCTCCCGAGGATGCGCGAACGGGGCGGGGGTTCGATCGTCATCACGTCCTCGTTGCTCGGCATCGTCGGCGATCCGGACATGCCCGCCTACGGGGCGATGAAGGGTGGCCTGCGTGCGCTGTGCCGCGCGATCGCCACGGCGCACGGTCCGGAGAACATCCGCTGCAACACGATCTGCCCGGGGGACGTGGAGACCCCGATGGTCGAGGACTTCTTCGCGCACCAACCCGATCCGGAGGCGGCACGCCGCGAGGTGACCGAGCGCTACCCGCTACGCCGGTTCGCCTCCCCCGAGGACGTCGCGAACGTCGCGCTGTTCCTCGCGTCCGATGATGCGAGCTACGTGAACGGGATCGACATCCCCGTCGACGGTGGGCTCCTCGCACGGATCTACTGACAGGGAACGACCGGGAAGGGGAGCGATGGGTGTCACGCGGTCCGATGGACGGGATCTGCCGAGCCGAGCGCTGTACGAGGGGCGCGGTCGCGCGGCCGCGCGTGCCTACATGTACGGTGCCGGGTTCTCGCGGGAGGATCTGCGCAAGCCGATCGTCGGCGTGGCGCACGCGTGGGTCGAGACGATGCCCTGCAACCTCACCCACCGCAGCCTGGCGGAAGAGGTCAAGATCGGCGTGCACACCGGCGGGGGAACGCCGATGGAGTGCAACACGATCGCGATCTCCGACGGTGTCGTCATGGGCACCGAGGGGATGAAGGCGTCGTTGGTGAGCCGCGAGGTGATCGCCGACTCGGTCGAGCTCATCGCGCGAGGTCACATGTTCGACGCGCTCGTGTGCATCGTCGGGTGCGACAAGACCGTGCCGGCTGCGGCGATGGCGCTCGCCCGGCTGGATCGACCGGGGGTGATCCTCCACAGCGGGACGATCCAACCGGGTCGTTTCCGCGGTCGCGACATCGTCATGGGAGAGGTGTTCGAAGCGATCGGCGCCGTCGCCGCCGGACTCCTGTCCGAGGACGACCTCGCGGAGATGGAGCGCGTCGGCTGCCCGGGTGCGGGGACCTGCGGGGGTCAGTTCACTTCGAACACCATGTCGATGGTGATGGAGGTCCTCGGGCTATCGCCCGTCGGCTTCAACTCGATCCCCGCGACCCACAGCACCAAGGGACCTGAGGCACGCCGCGCGGGGCAGCTGATCATGGACGTCCTCGCGGCTGACGTGCGGCCGAGTGGGGTCCTCAGCCGTCGGTCCTTCGAGAACGCGACCGCCGCGGTCGCGGCCAGCGGTGGCTCGACGAACGCCGTTCTGCACCTGCTCGCCCTCGCTGACGAGGTCGGCGTCGCCTTCGACCTGGGAGACATCGACCGGATCAGCCGGGCGACCCCGATCCTCTGTGACATCGTCCCCGGCGGGCGCTACGTGGCCGTAGATCTCCACGCCGCCGGTGGGATCGCCGTTCTTACCAGGCGCCTGATCGAGGGCGGATTCGTCGACGGATCGACGCCGACCGTGACCGGACGGACCCTCGGCGAGGAGGTCGCAGACGTCGACGAGACGCCCGGTCAGGAGGTGGTGCGCCCGCTCGAACGTCCCCTGCGCGGGGAGGGGGGGCTCGTGGTGCTGCGCGGCAACCTGGCTCCCGACGGAGCCGTGGTCAAGGTCACCGCGGGTGTGCCGACCCACCACCGCGGTCCGGCGCGCGTGTTCGATCGTGAGGAGGACGCGTACGACGCCGTGATCGACGGCCGCATCGACCCCGGCGACGTGGTCGTCATCCGTTACGAGGGTCCCAGAGGTGGGCCGGGGATGCGCGAGATGCTCACGGTCACCGCGGCGATCGTGGGGGAGGATCTGGGCGGATCGGTCGCCCTGGTCACCGACGGTCGATTCAGCGGGGCGACGCGCGGACTGATGATCGGGCACGTGGCGCCGGAGGCGGCGGTCGGCGGGCCGCTGGCTGCGGTCCGGGAGGGGGATGTGATCACCATCGACGTCGGGAGCCGCTCCATCGAGATGGATGGGGTCGATGTCGCCGAGCGCCTCACCGGTTGGGCGGCTCCGCAGCCCCGGTACCCGACCGGTGTGTTCGCGAAGTACGCCGCGCACGTGGGCTCGGCGAGCCGGGGCGCGACCACGGCGAGGCCGCGGGTCTCAGCCACCGAACCGAGCGGGGGCTAGCCCCTCGACGTCGGGACGCACGGCGAAGATCGCTCCGGCGTTGGTCTGCCCCCGGCGCTCTTCCGGGTCCAGCCCGGCTGCCGCGGAGGTGATGTACAGCGTCCCGAGATCGCCGTCGCCGAAGGCGCAGCTCGTGATCTGGGCCGTCGGGAGCTCGACGACGGTGTCGAGTCGGCCATCGGGCGTGTAGCGTCGGACCGACCAACCGTCCCAGATGGCGACCCAGAGGCAGCCGGTCGCGTCGATGGTCATCCCGTCCGGCAAGCCCGCGTCCGCGGGGATGTCGATCAGACGTCGACGGTCGCTGATCTTGCCTGCGTCGGGATCGAAGGAGAACGCGTCGACACCGTGCGCGAGGCTGTCGATGAAGTACATCGTTCGGTCGTCGCGGGACCAGCAGAGGCCGTTGGAGACGGACACGTCCTCGATCATCCGGGCCACGTCCCCGCTCGGATCGAGCCGGTACAGGCTGCCGGCGCCACGACGCATGTCTGTCGCCATCGTTCCCGCCCAGAAGCGGCCGGAGCGGTCGCAGGCGCCGTCGTTCATGCGGTTGTCCGGTCGGTCCGCCTCCACCTCCCAACGGACCTCGAGCTCACCCGTCTCGTCGTCCAGGACCCCGAAGCCGTCACGCAGGGCGAGTACGAGACCGTCGTGCTCACGCAGCGCGAGTGCTCCGACCGGTTGCCCGACGTCCGTCGAGGTCACCGCGTCGGCGTCGGCCCGCCAACGGTGCACGTGCCGGCGCGGGATGTCCACCCAGAGCAGCTCCTGCCGTGCTACGTCCCAGACCGGGCTCTCACCGGTCTCGGCGGAGGTGTCCACCGCCACCTCGACCATCGACGAGCCGATCACGCGGGTCACGGGGTCACCGCCGTGAACGGGAGGCGGACACGACCGGCCGTCACTTCCTCGCCGTCGATCGCGACCGTGATCCCCGGGGGCACCTCGAGGTCGGTGCCGCCCGGGTCGATGGCGACCGCCAACCACCCGTGAGGCGTGGGGACGCGACCCGAGAGGCGGCTCAGTGGGCCCGGGTACGGGTCGACGACCGCGCGCTCGAATCCGGGGGTCGCCGGGCGCACCCCGAGGACGTAGCTCGTCAGGTCGTAGGTCGGACTCGCCGCCCAGCCGTGGCACCGGCTCGCCCGACCCGGCTCCGCATCCCAGAACTCCTGGAAGGTCCCGGCCCGTTCGATCCCCGTCCAGCCGAGGAGGTTGGTCAGGATGAGGTCGCGGCGGCCGTGGCGGAACCACGCCTCGTGGAGGAAACGGCAGAACCACGGCTGCGCGGCGACGACGTCGCACTCCTCGTCGAAGCGGTCCGGCCGCTCGAACTGGAAGGTGGGGATCTCGGTCACGTCCGCGACGGTCGCCGGGGTGTGCGTCACGACGAGGCGCCCGCCGAGCCCAGAACGCGTCGGGTCGACGATGCGCTCGATCACGCCGGTCACCCGCTCTCGCGGCACGATCCCGGCGAGGAGGGCCGCACCGTTCGTGTGCTGGCTGATGCGACGACTGCGGCCGCCATCGCCGATCGCGTCGACGTACACGTGGCGATCGGCGTCCCACAGTTCCTCGAACGATGCCGCCGTCCTCGCGATGAGGTCGGAGACGTCTGCGGCGCCCGGCAGCCCGGCGTACGCCTCGAGCGCGGCCGCGTAGAGCGCGTCGTGTGCCCCGGTGACCACGTCACGGTCGAGCTGTGCCCAGTCGAGGAACAGCCAGCCGGCGAAGTTCTCCAGCAGGCCGCTCGGACCACGCTGCTCCTCGTAGCGTTCGATGATCCCGTCGGCGATGTGGAGGTGCTCACCGACGAACTCGTCGTCACCCGAGTAGCGCCAGTACGCGGCGAGGCTCCGGATCCAGTGCAGGCTGTACTCGGGCATCGTGAACCCGACGTGGGAGAAGTCGCAGGCAGCCGCACCCGTCAGGAGACCGCTCGGCAGGCGGCTCCTCGTGACGAGGTCGAGATGGTGCCGGACGAGCCGCCGGTCGGGGTTCGTGACGAGCGAGACCAGGATCTGGGGGTAGGCGTCGGAGACCCACGCGCGCTGCTCGCGTCCGGGACAGTCCAGGAACGCGTCGGTCGAGCACACCTCGACCGTCCGGACCCCCGCGTGCCACAGTTGCGCGTAGCGGTCGTCATCACAGTCGAAGGCGGCGCCCCCGGGGCGTGGGTACCGCGACTCCTCGAACCCGACCGTCACCTCCACGTCTGGTGGATGGTGGACAGCGAGGTAGCGGATGCCGACGGGATCGAAGAAGACGACCTCGTCGCCGTTGTCGCCCGACACGTACCGGCCCGCCCAGTCGCGGGGGCGGGTCTCGGGCAGCCCGTCCTCGCGGAGGTCCTCGCCCCCGACGACGTCGACGACCCGCCCCTCGACGCCGTCCGAGGCGCCCGGTACCCGGAGGTGCACGTGGCCGATCGAGACGCCTCCGAGGTCCCAGACGGTGACCCGACGATCCCCGCCCGCGTCCCGACGGACCGTTCGCCACGTCTCCAGGGGATCCGTTCGCATCTCCGCCGTCACGTTCGCGTCCCGTTCGAGCACGTGGGCCGTCAGGAAGGTGGAGGTGAGATGTGGGATCGGACGGGCACGGGGGCTCATGTAGGGGGCAGCGGGGGGGCGGTCGAGCACCGCGCCGTGGCCGCGCCCGCTCAGGAGCACCGCGGACGGCCAGCGATCGTCGCTGACGGTCGGGTCGTGGAGGCCGTGGGGTGCGCGGCGTCCGTCGATGATCTCTTGGGGGAACGCGTGCTTGTTGCCGGTCCCGGTGGCGGTGTGCGCGGCCGGTGGCGCGTGCCACGTTCCGTCGGTCAGGATGTCGGTCGGTGATCCGGGGGCGGTCTCGAGGCAGAACGAGCCACGCCCCAGCGTGCCGAGCGGGGCCGCAGGCACCCACCACGGCCCTGCGGAGCCGTAGTAGCGGCAGAGTGCCACGATCACGTTCGCTCCGGTGTGGACGTGCGGAGCCAGGTCGTAGGTGTCCCAGCCGAGGTTCTCTGGCTCGCTCCGGACGGGTCCGCGACCGACGAGCTCACCGTTCACGTGCAGGACGTACCGCGCGTCGCACGTGACCCGGACGGGCAGGGATCCGGGCTCGGCGGCGAGGTCGAAGCGCCTGCGCAGATGGGTGAAGTGATCCGCCGTCGGGGTGCGGTGCCACCAGTAGGCCACCTCCGGCTCGTGGTCCCAGATCCAGCGTCCTCGCCACGTGGAGGCCCAGTCAGGAGCGTCTCCGGTCACCGCCATCAGAAGACCGCCAGCGGGTTCACCGGTGAGCCGGTCGCACCGGGTATGGCGAGCGGGACCGCGACGAACAAGAACTCGTAGCGCCGGTGCTCCCGGCACGTACGAGCGAGCTCCTCGACCCGGCAGTGGTCGAGGAGGCACAGCCCGATCGCGGGGATGGCGATCTGGTGGAAGGGGAGGGGGAACCTCGTCGATGGTGGTGTGCCCCCGTCGAGCTCCGACTCGGCGATCCGGCCGAGGATCAGGGCTCCGAGGGTGGTGATGTGGTCGGGAGCGTCCCCCGTGTAGACGGCGACCTGCCGGTCATGCATCCACTCGGCGGCCCCGGGTCCCGGACCGGCGACCAACGGGCTCGGTCCACGGGCTGTCGCGTACGCCTCCGCGCCGGTCCGAACCACGACGGCGTCCCCGGCGCCGACCTGGACGTCGGCGTGGCTCTCGGCCTCCTCGAGGTCGCCGGGCGCCACCTCGACGCCGGGTTCGAACCAGTCGGTGCCGACAGCTGCGGGGAGATCGAGGAGGACGCCCCGTGTCAGGATCCCGTGACGCTGCGCGTAGATCGACCCGAACGCGACCCCGTCATCGCTCGCCGCCTCCGTGAAGGCCCGGCCACCGTACGAGCGACCGTCGTGACTACCGATGTGCGCGAGCGCGTCGAGGTGCGTCACGCCCTGCTGGTGCGTCTCGAGGCGAAGTGCGTCGGCGGCGACCGGCGGGACCCCGAGTCGTTCGTCCGGGGTGGGGCTGACCATCATGGTGTGGTCCATGTCGACCCGGTTGGTCGGCGTGGGGTCCGGATCCAGGGGGTGGGAGAGGGACAAGACCTCGCCCGTTCGGACGAGCCGCGCGGCCTGGACCCGCTTCTCCTCGGTGATGTAGTTCAGTGTCCCGAGCTCGTCGTCGGGGCCCCAGCGGCCGGTGTTGTCCACCCGCTCGAACACCGCCTGCACCTCCTCCTCGGCGCGGGGTGGCGTGGCGTGCTCCGCGGGCATCGCGTCTCCCTTCACGGGGCCTCAGGACGCTCGTCGGTGGCAGTGTCGCGTACGTCGTAGCGGCGCGGGAAGGGCGGAGGCTCGAACTCGAAGAAGGCGGGTGCGATCGCCTCGCCTGAGCGTAGGACGTTCAGCCGCTCACCCCGTCGCTCGGCGTCCGCGCGCAGCGCCGTGGGGTCGAGCGCCGGCCATGTCCCGTCGTCCAGCCTGGCTCGGAGGAGGTCCAGGGCTGTGAGGACCTCCGCGACGGTGAAGCTGCAGTGACCACCCCGGTGGACGTAGAGCTGGCGCAGCAGATCCTGGTCCCCCGCCCAGCCGACGACGTCGGCGTACGCGTGCTCGTTGTCGGGGGTGACGAGCCCGTCGCCGTCGGTGTGCACGGTCAGGACGGGGACACCGGTCAGTTCGCCGTTGAAGACGATGTGGCGTTCGAGGTAGGTGACGGCCTCGGGGTCCGCCTCGACGCGCCGGGCCCCTGCGAGGACCTCGAGATCCTCGTCTAGGTCGCGGTCAGCGTCGGCGTACAGCGCAGCGACCATCTCGTGGTCGATCGATGTCGCGAGCCGGCGGGTGTAATCGACGCCGGTGTTCCACGAGGGGTTGCCCCCCGCTTGCCGCTCCACCTGCGAGCGGACACCGAAGTAGACGAGGAAGCCCGGCTCCTCGAACCAGGCGATCTGGTTGCGCAGACGCGTGGAAAGGTCATCGACGGTCGGACGCGCTGAGGTCGGGTTGTGCCAGCCGGGGATGCCGCCGATCGCCGCGGCGAGCGCGAGTCGGGCCCGTCCGGTCGCGGTTCGCTGCGCCTCTGCGAGCACGCCGTGTGCACGCTCGACGTTGACGTCTGGGGCGGTGATGTCGACGAGCTCCAGGCCATCGTCAGGAGCGAGGAGCGTGCTAACGACGAAGGAGATGTCGAGTTCGCGGTTGTGGATCGCGACCGCGCCGGCGAGGTTGCCGCACATCGGTAGGGCGGCCGTCAGGAGGCCGGGGAAGCGCTGGACGAGACCTGCGCTGATGATCCCGCCGATGGAGAAGCCGAAGCCGATCGTGCGGTCGGCGGCGCCGACCGTCCGGGTGAACACCTCGAGGAGCTGCGGTGTACCGGCGAACACGGACTCCAGGGGCCAGAAGATCGTGTTCGCTGTTCCGGCGACCGCGTAGCCGTGCTCGGTCAGCTCGGCGATGAGACGGTCGTCGGTCGGCCACGGCGGATCCTCGGGTCCGACGGGGATCGGCATGCTGTACAGGAGCAGGACGCCGTTCCAGTCCCCGGGGACCTCGAGGCTGTAACGCGCGCCTCCCGGCAGGGTGCCCGTGTGCGTCGCGCGTGACATCGGCGTGGCTCCGTCGGTCCGGGTGGGCGACAGCCTAGACGCCGCTCGTCGGTGGATGGAATCGTATTCTGTTCAGCAGACAAGAGTGCTACGTTGTTCGCCGTGACGATGGTCGTGGGAGGCACGCATGCCCAGAGCAGCGGTGAACGACATCGAGCTCGAGTACGAGACCTTCGGTGCGCCGGCCGATCCGACCGTGCTGCTGATCACCGGGTGGGGGGCTCAGCTGCTGTTCTGGGACGAGGCCTTCTGCGCGCAACTCGCCGACCGCGGCTTCCACGTCATCCGCTTCGACAACCGCGACGTCGGGCTGTCGACGAAGCTGACCGAGTTCGGGGTGCCAGACGTCGGCGCCGTCCGCGCTGGTAGCGAGGCACCGCCGTACACGCTCGACGACATGGCTGCCGACGGGGTCGGGCTGCTGGATGCTCTGGGGATCGACGCCGCCCACGTCGTCGGGATTTCCATGGGTGGTGAGATCGGGCAGGTCATGGGTCTGAACCACCCGGATCGGGTCATCTCCCTTGTCTCGATGATGTCGTCGATCGGTGGTCACGACACGATCCACCCGCCCTCTCAGCGGGTCGATCGCTCCGCGCCGCCACCGGCGGACGAGACGGGGCTGATCGAGCGGCGGCTCGCCGAGATCCGTGCTATGAGCAGTCCCCGCTACTTCGATGAGGAGCGGACCCGCGAGGCGATCCGGCGCGCGATGTCACGGGCGCGGAGCCCCGACGGCACCGAGCGTCAGGCTGCGGCCATCCACGCCGGGCCGTCGCGCGCTGAGACGATCGGACAGCTGTCGATCCCGCTGCTGGTCATCCACGGGAAGCTCGACCTCCCCCTGGAGAACGCCCACAGGGTCGCCGCTGCGGTCCCCGGCTCGCGCCTAGAGATCATCCCGGACTTGAAGCACGACCTCCCGCCGCAGCTGTGGGGGACGATCATCGACCTCGTCACCGAGCACGCGCGCGCCGCCGAGGTGGGGGCCGGCCTCGGACCTAGGTGAGAGGGCGCCGCGCCGCGTCTGAAATCGCGGTCCGGCGAAGTGGCGCGCGACTGCGTGTCCCGCGCCTCCTCGACCAGCGGTGGTTCCTCCTCGGCGCAGATGTCCTGGGCGATCGGTCAGACGCAGGCTGTCACGGGGCGGCGTGGGCTGCGCGGGCCCGGGGCCTGCTGTGGCTCTGGCGCCCTACAACGACGGGCGTCCGCGCCAGCGAGCCGCATCCGCTGGCCTTCCTCACTCGATAGCCGTGCCGATCTCCTCGCAGGCGTCCACGACCTCGTCCGCGATCGTCGTGAGGCGGCGCTCATCGAGGTGCGACGCGACGATCGCGACCGCGAGGGCTCCCGGTGCGCGCCCCTGCTGGTCGCGGATCGCGGCCCCGACCGCCGCTACCTCGGACTCGCTCTCCCCGAGGTTGGTCGCGTACCCCTGGTCGCGGATCTGCTCCAGTTCGCGCTCGAGGTCCGATCGACGGGTGAGTGACTCCGGTGTGAGGGCCGGCAGCTTCGACGCCGGGTAGAGCTCGCGGAGGTCGTCGGTGCTCATCTCGGCGAGCAGGGCCTTGCCTCCTGCGGTGCAGTGCGCCGGGAGCAGGATGCCGATCCGGGACGTCACTCGGACCACCCGCGAGCTCTCGACCCCGTCCACGAACCGGACGTCGGCGCCCTCGCGCACGAGCAAGTGGACCGTCTCGTTCAGTTCCTTGCTCAGCCGCTCCAGAGCTGGGCGGGCTCGCTCGCGGAGGGACATATCCCGTACGGCCTTCAGGCCGATCTCGAGCAGGGCCGGCCCGGCGCGGTAGGTGCGCGTGCGTTCATCCTGGACGGCGAAGCCGCGGTACTGGAGCATCGCGAGCAGGCGGTGGGCCGTCGACGGAGCGACGCCCAGGAGCTCGCCAGCGTCGGACACGCCGAGGACCTCCTGCTCCTTGAACCGGAGCAAGAGCTTCAGCGCGTTGTCGACCGACTCGATCGGATACTTCGGCTTCTCCATCTCAGGTCCGTATCCGGCGACGACTGGGGTACCACTCGCCGCCCTTGCGGCCTCGGGGGGAGTATGACAGAATCACTTTCCAGTTGGCAGAACACTCGGGGTGCAGTATGGCAGACAGGACGACCGTCGGGGAAGCCCCCACCCCCCTACGCGTGCTGTGAAGGTGCCGGTGCACATCCGCATCGGGTCCCGGGCGACGTGATGGAGCGTATCCCCCTGGGCCCGCTCGAGTCCGTCACCGTCACGGTACTCGTCGACAACGTCATCGACGCGTTCATGCCGCACCAGGGACCTGCGCGCCGCGTCCGCGACACCCACCACACGACGTTCCGCACCGCCCGCATCCTCGAGGGTGGTGAGGTTGGGGAGCACCCCCGAGCGGAGCACGGGTTCTCGGCGCTCGTCACCGTCGAACGGGACGGCCATCAATCGAACCTCCTGTTCGACGCCGGCAGGAGCCCGGATGGGCTGAGACACAACCTCCGCTGCTTCGGCCTCGACGCCGCTGACATCGAGGCGATCGTCCTCAGTCACGGACACTTCGACCACACCACCGGGCTCGATGGTCTGGGCCGCGAACTCGGGAGGACGAAGCTCCCCGTCGTCATCCACCCGGAGTTCTGGAACCGCCGACGCCTGAAGCTGCCGGGTCGCGATCCCTGGGAGTTGCCCTCGACGAGCCGGTCCGGTCTCCGCGACGTGGGTTTCGAGATCATCGAGCAGCGGCAACCGTCGTTCCTCCTCCACGACTCCGTGCTCGTCACCGGCGAGATCGACCGCACGAACGGCTTCGAGCCGGGATTCCCGCTCCAGGACGCCTGGCGCGACGGACGTTGGGAGCCCGATCCGCTGGTCCTCGACGATCAGGCCGTCGTCATGAACCTCCGCGACCGGGGTCTCATCGTCATGACCGGCTGTGGGCACGCCGGGATCATCAACACCGTGCACTACGCTCGGCGCATCACCGGCATCGAAGCTGTCCACGCGGTCATCGGGGGCTTCCACCTGAACGGTCCCGTGTTCGAGAAGCTGATCCCGAGGACGTGTGAGGCTCTGTCGGAACTCGACCCGGCCGTGCTCGTGCCCGCCCACTGCACGGGCTGGCGGGCGATGCACCAGCTGGGGTCCGAGTTCCCCGACGCGTTCGTACCGAGCTCGGTCGGTACCCGTTACCGCTTCGTCGGGCAGGAGAACGCAGCCGGCTCGTCCGCGGCCGATGGCCGTCCCGCGACGTCCTGAGCGTGGTGCGTCACGGCATCTCCGTGGATGCGCTGGCCGCAGCGATCCTGCCGGCGGATCGTCACGGATCCCGGCATCCTCGCTAACCGGCGGGGTGGTCATGGCCGTCGCCGTGCTCCTCGGGCTCACGATCGAACGTCTCGTCCTGCGGGCGCAGCCCGAAGCTCACGATGCCGGCGTGGACGACGAAGGCTCCGATGAGCAGGAAGTGCCCCTGGGTCGACCGGGACTGGCTGCGGCGGCTGCTCTGGGAGACACCACGTCGGCTGCTCGGACTGGACGACGACGAGCTGGGCTAGCGTGGGGCCGAGC
>CAZLKN010000080.1:0-11315 GCA_964560135.1 uncultured Actinomycetes bacterium
TGGATCTCTCCGGATGGTGCGGTGTACGGTCTGCCGCCGGTGATCCGGCGTGCCCGTTCCCCGGGGGCCTGAGGCCGGCGAGGGCCGGCCGAAGATCGAGGGACAACGAGCGGGTTCACCCGTTCAGCTCCCGCGCCGCGGACGGACGAGGCCCTCCTGGGCCACCGAGGCCACGAGCGTTCCGTCTTCCGTGGTCACCGCGCCGAAGGCCAGTCCACGAGCGCCGGTGGCCGTCGGGCTGTGCCGCGCATACAACAGCCACTGGTCGACCCTGAATGGCCGATGGAACCACATCGTGTGGTCGAGACTCGCCATCATGAACCCGGTGGGCCAGTCGGTACCGCTCGTGTGGGGTTGGGTGATGACCGAGACCAGCCCGAAGTCGGAGGCGTAGGCGAGCATGCTCGCATGCACGAGAGGGTCGTCGGGGAGGGGACCGTCGGCCCGCAGCCACATCATCTGCTCGGAGCGCTCCGGGCGGTCGATCCACCGGAAGTCGAAGGGTACCCCCCACTCGTCCCTGGCCCGTGCGAAGGGTCCGGGCCCCCCGTCCACGGCCTCGGGGTCCGGTACGTCGGGGGCCGGCGGCTGGTGTTCCGGGCCCTCCTCTGTGACATGGAACGACGCCGACAATGCGAAGATCGCGTCCCCCTTCTGGAAGGCCCGGACCCGGCGGGTGGTGAAGCTGCGTCCGTCGCGGATGCGGTCGACTTCGAACATGATCGGCACCTTGGGGTCGCCGGCCAGCAGGAAGTAGGACTGCAACGAGTGCACGACGCGGTCGGCGGTCTCGAGTGTGCGGCCGGCGGCCATCAACGCCTGCCCGAGGACCTGGCCCCCGAAGATGCGGGGCCACGGCCCTTCGGGACTGTAGCCGCGGAAGTAGTTCGCGTCGAGCTGCTCGACCTCCAGGAAGCGCAGCAGGTGTTCGGATCCGCTCTCCATGGCGGCTACTGTACCGGCCGCAGGACCTACAGCGGGCTGTCCGAACGGGCCACGTCGAGCCGTCCGGACGGGCCATACCTGTTCGGTGGGCAGCGCGTGATGCTCACGACATGGACCCGATCAGGCGATGGCTCGCGGAGGGCATGGCGCCCGCGGACGTCGATGTCGAACGCTACCGGCGGATCGTCCGGGTCCTCGCGGTCGGACGGGCGCTGCTGTTGATCCTGGCCCTCGGCATGGTGGCCCTCCTGGGGCAACGCTTCGAGGGCGGGCCGCTGCGTTTCGTCCTGGCCCTCGTGTTCGTGTATCTCCCCTTCATCGTCCTCCAGACCTGGGCGGGCACCCGTTCGCAGCTCGGGCCCGTGCTCCGCGGTGTGATCCTCGGACTGGACGTCGGGATCGTGACGTTCTTCACCTGGCTCTTCCCCGACCTGCGGGATCTCGCGCCGTACGCATACCTGTTCGTGGTCGCGTTCACAACCGCGATGACCGGGCTCGCCGGTGGACTGACGGCTTCCCTGCTCGCCGTGCTGGGATCGTTCGTCGCCTGGCCGGTGGGACCGTCCGGGCCGGGAGGGCGGGTGGTGTTCTGGGGCCTCGTGTTCGCGATGGCGATCCTCATCCACGGGATCGGCCGGGAACGCAACGAGGCAGCGCGCGCTGCCAGCGAGAACGAAGCACGCATGGAAGAGGCGCAGGCCCTCGCGCATGTGGGTAGCTGGTATTGGGATCTGCGAACCGATCATCTCACAAGCTCGGCTGAGCTCTTCCGGATCTTCGGGTACGCCCGGCCGGAAGGGACCGGTTCGTACGCGGCCATCGTCCGACATGCTCATTTGGAGGACCGTGCCCGGCTGGTGGAGACGATCGAGGACGCGATCGCCGGCGGGGATGGCTTCGAGATCGAGTACCGGATCGTGCGTGTCTCGGGAGAGGTCCGCACGATCTACTCGCGGGCGCGTGTGGTCCGCGACGGTTCCGGGCGGGCCGTGGCCATGATGGGTTCCGGACAGGACGTCACCGAGCAGCGCGAAGCCGAGGCTGCGATGCGTTACGCCCTCGACCTCGAGCGTCGAGCCACCGAGCATCTTCGGTCGCTGAACGAGATGAAGAACGCGTTCCTGACGGCGGTCTCTCACGAGCTGCGGACCCCGTTGACCGTGGTCATGGGATTCGCTCAGACGCTGGCGGCGGGCCAAGGCCTGTCGGACGACGAAAAGAGCGATCTTCTGGAACGTCTGAGGACGAACGCCGAGAAGCTCGACCGCCTGCTGACGGATCTGCTGGACATCGACCGCTTGGAGCGGGGCATCCTCGCGCCCAACCGGAGACCGACGGAGCTTTCGAAGCTCATCCGACGTGTGATCGAGGAGTTGGAATCCACTCCGGACCGCACCATCTCGGTCGAACTCCAGCCGCTGGTCGCCGACATCGATCCGGCAAAAGTGGAGCGGATCGTCGAAAACCTGATTGCCAACGCCGTGCGGCACACGCCGGCAGGAACACCGATCTGGGTGTTCCTGGACCCCGACCCGGACGGAGCCCTGTTGACGGTCGAGGACGCAGGCCCCGGTGTTCCGTCCCAGTTGCGGGACTCGGTGTTCGAAGCGTTCCAGCACGGTGGCGCGCCGCACGCTCCGGGGGTCGGGATCGGGCTGTCGCTCGTGGCGCGTTTCGCGGAGCTGCACGGGGGCCGTGCCTGGGTCGAGGAGCGGCCCGGGGGTGGTGCGTGCTTCCGGGTGCTGCTGGTGTCGCGCGACGGTGACGAGGACGCTCCGGAGATCCGGTCTCCGGGGCGGGTCGGCAGCGCAGCGGCAGCCGCGGTACGCCCCGAGCCTCCGGAGGTCCCGGGTTCGTCCTCCGTCCCGGGGGCAGGACCCGGAGCCTGAGGCGTCGAAGTCCGTGGAGACGGGCTGTCTGAGACGCCGGAGCGGAGGTCGTTCGACCATGTGTGAGCAGCACGACCATGTCGATCGTCGGGGGTTCCTGAAGGGCATCGCGGCCGGGGCCGGCGGGATGCTGCTCGCGCGGGCCGGGGTCGCGAAGGCGGTGACCCCCGGCGAGGTACTGCCTCCCGACGCATTGGACACCTACCGGCGCACCGCACATCGCATCGACACCCTCGATCCCGCGGGTGGGGGGCCGCTCCGCGTGTACGTCCTCGTCGTGGACGGCCTGCGCACCGACGAGATCACGCCGATCCTGATGCCGAACCTGTCCGCGCTGCGGGATACCGGTACGAGCTTCCTGAGCGCCCAGTGCCAGCACGTCGCCGAGACGCTGCCGAACCATGTGGCGATGGTCACCGGCGTCACCGGGGCCCGCAACGGGGTCCCGGCCAACGTGATCTACGATCGCGCCGAGCAGGTGGTGCGGGACGTGGATCGTCCCGCCGACATCCGGGCCGAGACCCTGTTCCAGACGCTCGGTGGCTGCGGGCTGAGTACGGGGGCGGTGATGTCCAAGGAGTACCTGTTCACGGTCTTCGAAGGCATGGCCGACCATGAGTGGCATCCCGGCCCCCAGATCCCGGTGAGCGATCACGCCCCCGACAACTTCTCGATGGACGCCACCCTGGAGATCCTGCGGGATCACGATCCCCGCTTCATGTTCGTCAACCTCGGTGACGTGGACCGCTCTGGGCACGCCGATCCGAGCGGCGCCACGCTGCTCCCCGCGTTCCGGACCGCCGTGCTCGCCCACACCGACGTGCAGATCGGACGGTTCGTGGAGACGCTCCAGACGATCCCCGGCCGCTGGGGCTCCAGTGTGGTGCTGGTGGTGGCCGACCATTCGATGGACTGGTCGCTTCCGCATCGCGTGGTGAACCTCCAGGCGGAGTTCGACGCCGACGGCGATGTCGCCGGAAGCTACGTGCTCGCCCAGAACGGGGGTGCAGAGCTCGTCTACTACACCGGCGACCCGGACAAGCGGGAGGTCGTCCTCGAGCGGATGCGCACCCTCGCCCTGGCCCACGAAGGGATCCTGTCGGTGCACGCCCCCGGCGATCTGGCTCTCGGTGATGCGGACCGGGCGGGAGACCTGGTGGTGTTCGTGAGGCCGGGATGGAGGATCACGGACCCGTCGTTGCACTCCAACCCGATCCCCGGGAACCACGGGCACCCGGTCACCGTACCGATCCCCTTCGTGATCACCGGCGGCGCACCCGAGGTGAAGCGGAGCTGGGTGGGGGCGGAGCTGGCGCGGAACGTCGACGTGGCCCCCACGGTGGCCTGGCTCTTCGGAGCTCCGGAACCCGCCACCGGGTTCGAGGGCGCCGTCCGCAGTGAGGCCTTCGCGGGACGGCCTGTTTCCTCCTGCCCCTGAGCCCGCCGGTCCGGGCATCTTCGGTGACCCGGAGCCGATAGACTCGTTCGGCTGTCTTGCCGCCGAGACGAGGAAGATGCGTGGACCCACTGCAGGCTCTCTTGGAACTCCAGAAGGTCGACACGGTACGGGATCGGCTCGAGGAACGGAAAGAGCACCTTCCCGAGAAGGACGAGCTCGCGGATCTGGAATCGCGCATGAACGAGGTGCGGGCCCGGATCGAGCGGGTCCAGACGGAGGCCGACGCCGTCGGCCGCGAGATCAGCCGGATCGACCTCGAGGTCAAGTCCCTCGACGAGAAGATCGCCCAGGAGGAGGCCAAGCTCTACGGCGGGTCGGTCGTGAACCCGAAGGAGCTGTCGGCGCTCCAGTCCGAGATCGAGATGTTCAAGCGCCGGAAGACGCCGCTGGAAGAGGGCGAACTGGAGCAGATGGTCGTCCGGGACGAGCTCACCGCGGAACGTGACGGCCTCGAGGCCGAGCTGGCGGATCTCGAGAAGGAGACGACGGTGGTCCGGGAACGGATCGGCGCCGCCACCGGCGAGATCGAGCGCGAACTCGGCGTGGAGGACACCCGCCGGGACCAGCTCCTGGGTGTGATCCCGCTGGAGGTCCTGGAGGAGTACGAGTCGCTCCGGGGACAGAAGAAGGGCGTGGGCGTGGGGGCGCTCGAGGGCGGGTCGTGCACGGCCTGCCGCGAGGCGCTGTCCGCCGTGGAGATCGACCGGCTGAAGCGCAGAGCCCGCGAAGGCGAGCGGCTCGACCGCTGCGAGCACTGCCGGCGGCTGCTCGTCGTCCCGTGATCCTCTGGCATCTCGGCCTGACGCTGGCGATCGTGTGGTTTGCGCTGCGCGGCAACACCCGTGTCGACTACCGGTTCGCGGCCTTCGGTGCGCTCCTGCCCGACCTGATCGACAAGCCCCTCGGCCGCCTGCTTCTCCCCGATCGGTTCGGTACCGGCCGGCTCTTCGGGCACACCCTCCTGCTGAACGTGGGGCTGCTGGCGATCCTGTTCTTCATGCGGGGTCGGCGCAAGCGCCAGCTCACGCTGGTACCGGTGGGCTCTCTGCTGCACCTCGCGCAGGATGCGATGTGGGACAAGCCGCGGGTCTTCTGGTGGCCGCTGTTCGGAACGGGGTTCCCCCGGGAGCCGGTGGACGGCGGAGCCCTCGGTTTCCTGGTCCAGCCGCTCACCTCCCCGGGGATGCTCGCCCAGGAGGCCGTGGGCGCGCTCCTGCTGGTGTGGCTGTTCGCCGCCCACGGCATGCTGTCCTGGCGGGGTGTCCGTTCGTTCCTTCTCACCGGGCGGCTCGAGATATCGGAGGACCATCCATGAGCACACGCCTGATCCTCGTCCGCCACGGTGAGACGCCGTCGTCGGTGGAACGGCGCTTCGCCGGCTCCAGCGACGTCGACCTCACCGAGGAAGGCCACCGGATGGCCCAGGCCCTCGCGCGACGCCTGCGCCAGATCCGCATCGACGTGATGCACGTCTCGCCGATGCGGCGTTGCCTGCAGACCGCCGAGCACCTCACCGAGACCACGGGGCGCAAGCCGAGGATCGACGACCGGATCCGGGAGGTCGACTTCGGCGCCTTCGAGGGGTTCACCTCGCGCGAGGTCGCCGAACGCCACGGCGAGGAGTTCCAGCGCTGGCTGCAGGACGATAGCCACCCACCGCCGGACGGCGAGTCGTGGACCGAGCTCGGGGAGCGTGTTTCGGCATGGTGGCAGGAGGTCGCCGAACGCTACCGCGACCGGACGGTGCTGGGGGTGATGCACGGGGGGCCGATCCTGTGGCTTGCCCGGCACGTCCTGCAGGCTCCCTACATCGCGATGGTCGTCCTGGAGATCGACCCCTGCTCGGTCACGTTGCTCCAGTCGCGGGGCCGGCTCTGGCGGGTACGGATGCTCAACGACACGACCCACATCCGTGACCCGCTCATGGATGGTGTCCCGCCGGAGGAGATGCCTCCGTAGCGGGGTAGACTGGTGGTGAGGTGCCGTCCGGACGACCGCGTCACCGGTTCCGTCTCGCGACGGTCCGGTGCCGAGGAAGGTCGGGACTCCACAGGGCAGGACGCTGGGTAGAAGCCCAGGCGGGGAGACCCGCAGGCAACACCACAGAGACAGACCGCCCGGCCAAGCCGGGTAAGGGTGAAACGGTGGGGTAAGAGCCCACCAGCGGTCGGGTGACCGGCCGGCTGGGTGACCTCGTCCGGAGCAAGGCCAAGCAGGGAGCGGGTGGCCCGCCCGACGCTCCCGGGTAGGCCGCTGGAGCGGCACGGTGACGTGTCGCCGAGATGGATGGTCGTCGCCGGCGGGCCCGCGAGGGGCCGCCGGGACAGGATCCCGCCTACAGGACGGCAACCTCCGGGAGAGGCCCCGAGCACGTGACGGGGCCTCTTCTGCGTTCCGGACGGCTCACCGGCGTCGTACACTTGTGCACGCATGGCTCAGCGCGCCGACGCCCAGAAGCGGAGCTTCGGCCCTGCGGGGATGCGCCGCCGGGCCGAGTTGATGGACGCCGCCGTCATCCTGTCCTCCAGGCAAGGGTTCGCGAAGACCCGCGTCTCGGACATCGTGGGACAGGTCGGGGTGGGGCAGGGGGTCTTCTACTGGTACTTCGAGTCCAAGGACGCGCTGTTCCAGGAGATCCTCCAGGACACCACACGGCGCCTGCGCCTCTACCAGTCCGGGGTCATCGGTGAGGACCCGGACCCGTTGCGCCGCATCGCGAAGGGGATCCTGGCGAGTCTGGAGTTCATCGTCAACAATCGTCACGCCTTCGCGCTCCTCGACCACGCCATCGCCCAGGCCCGGTGGCGGCAGAAGCGGATCGAGGCGCTGCGGGTGCACGTCCTGGACACCGCCCGCCACTTCGAAGAGGCCATCCACGCCGGTCGTGCGCGGGACACCGACCCGCGTGTGCTCGCCCAGGGGGTCACGGGTGTGGTGGACCGGATGGCTCGCGCCTACCTGGCCACCGGAGGGTCCGACGTCGAGGCCCTCGCCCAGGAGGCGATCGACTTCTGTCTCGCCGGTGCCACCGGCGAGCGGCCGTTCGAGGTCGACGACCTCCGGGCGGACGTGGTGATGACGCCCGAACTGGCGGCGTTGCGGGATACGGTGGGGTCGGGCGGCGTGGAACCCGACCGCTCTTGACTCCCACCCAGGACGCGACGCAGCTCGCGCGCTTCGGGTTCCGGGAACCCGCAGCTGCGCTCCGCGAGTTGCCCGGGGACTGGTCGGACGACGCCTCCTGGCTCCGGGTGCTCGAGATCCTCGGCGAGGCGCCGGATCCCGACGCGGGCCTGCGCCGGCTCGGATCGGTGGAGCCCGCGATCACCGAGGCCGTCCTCGCCGACCCCGACGGACATCGCGCCGTCCTGATGGTCATCGGATTCAGCGAGTACCTGACCGGGCTGCTCGTCCGGATCGACGGGCTCGCCGCCGAGTTGGCCGGCGCGGCTCCCATGGAGCGGGAGAACCTGCGGGACCACCGCGACGCCGGCCTCGCCCGCGTCGCCGCCCGCGACCTGACCTCTCCTCCCACGCGGGAATCCTTCGAACGCACGGGCGTCGAGCTCGCCGACCTGGCCGACGACTGCCTCACCAGGGCCCTGGCCTCGCTCGGATCCCCAGCGGGTTTCGCCGTGATGGCCATGGGCAAGTACGGGGGTCGCGAACTCAACTATGCCTCGGACATCGATGTCCTGTTCGTCTCCGAGGCGGCAGATCACGACGAGGTCGAGGCGCTCGGGCGCAGGTTGATGGCCACGATGAACGGTCCGCCGACCGTGTTCCGCACCGATGCGGACCTGCGGCCCGAGGGCCGCGACGGTCCGCTGGTGCGGTCGCTGGCGGCCTACGCCGCCTACTACAAGCGATGGGCGGAGGTGTGGGAGTTCCAGTCACTGATCAAGTGCCGCTTCGCCGCCGGGGATCCGGGGGTCGGTGAGGCGTTCCTCGACCTCGTCCGGCCGTTCGTGTGGCCCGAACAGCTGGAGCCGGAGGCGATCGAGCAGGTACGAGTCCTCAAGGCCCGCGCCGAGGAGCAGGTCGCACGCCGGGGCCTGGTCGGACGGCAGGTGAAGCTCGGACCCGGTGGCATCCGGGACGTCGAGTTCGCGGTGCAGCTTCTGCAGCTCGTCCACGGCCGGCACCGCGCCGATCTGCGGTCCCCGACCACGTTGGCCGCCCTGGACACCCTGGGGGCCGAGGGATACGTGGGACGCGACGACGCGTCGGAGCTCGCGGATGCCTACGTGTTCCTGCGGCATGTGGAGCACCGTCTGCAGCTGGTCCGCGGCCGCCAGACGCACACGCTGCCCAAGGGACCGGCCAATCGTGAGCTGCTCGCCCGGGGGCTCGGATTCCGTGACACCCCGGAGGCCACGGCTCTCGAGGCGTTCGAGGCGGAGTGGCGCCGCACCACCACGGTCGTCCGGCGCATCCACGAACGGCTCTTCTACCGACCGCTGCTGGAGGCGTTCATCGCCGCACCTGCCCTCGGACCCACGCTGGCCGAGGACGAAGCCCTGGAGCGCCTGTCCGCACTCGGGTTCGACCGCCCGGCCCGCGCGCGCGAGGCGATCGCGAAGCTCACCGGAGGAGCTTCCCGGCGCGCGAAGATCATGCGGGCGATCCTGCCCGGCCTGCTCCGCTGGTTGTCCGAGACGCCCGATCCGGATGCCGGACTGTTGCGACTCGTGGACCTGGCCGAGGCCGCCGGGAACCTGCCCCACCTGCTCGGGACCCTGCGCGACGAGCCGCCCGTGGCGGAGCTGGTCTGCCGTGCGCTCGGCACAGGACCGGTGCTCGCGGGCCTGCTGGAGCGGGACCCGAGTTTGATCGGGTCCCTGTCACCGGAGCCGCGCAAGGATGCGCGAGCGGTCTTCGTCCGGGAGGCCACCGCGATCGTCTCCCGAGCCTCGGCCCCCGAAGCCGCGGTGACCGCGCTGCGTCGCTTCAAGGACGGGGAGTGGGTCCGCATCGCGTCGGTCGACCTGTCGGCCGGAAAGGCGCCGCTGACCTTCGCGCGAACGGCCCGTGAATTCTCGGATCTGGCCGACGCGTGCCTGGAGGCGGCGGTCGCGCTCGCCCGGTCGGAGGCCGACGAGCGTTTCGGCGGTCCGCCCCCGGGCGGGTTCTCGATCATCGGGATGGGACGCTACGGAGGCCGGGAACTCAGCCATGCGAGCGATCTGGATGTGCTGTTCGTCTACGAGCTGGAGGGCCACACCCGCGACGGGACCGAGGCCCGTCTGTACCACACGGCGGTGGCGGAGCGGGTGATCGCGCTCCTGGGGGCCACGCCTCCGATCTTCAAGGTGGACACGGAGCTGCGTCCGGAGGGCAAGGACGGGCCGCTGGTCCGTTCGCTGGAGGGATACGTGCAGTACTACGAGCGCTGGGCGGCGCTCTGGGAGTTCCAGGCCCTGCTCCGCGCGCGCCATGCCGTCGGTGATGCCGATCTCACGCAGCGCCTGCTCGGTGAAGTCGCCCCCCGCGTCTGGCGATCGGGTCTGGGGGCCGAGGAGGTTGCGGAGGTCCGCAGGATGAAGGCCAGGATCGAGCGTGAGCGCGTGAAGGCGGGTGATCCACGCTTCGATCTGAAGCTGGGCACCGGCGGGCTGGCCGATGTGGAGTTCACCGTCCAGCTGCAGCAGATGCAGCACGGAGGACATGTTCCACGTCTGCGGACGCCGAACACCCTGGAGGCGATCGAGGCGCTCCACGGCCTCGATGGTGTGCGCAAGGAGGACGTGGCCTGGCTGCGGGACGCCTACCTGCTGCTCAACAGGGTGCGAAACCACCTGTTCGTTCTGCGGGGGTTGCCGACGGACGTGATCCCCAAGCGGGACGAGGACGTCGAGCGCCTGGCGCGGAGTCTCGGGTACGGCCGCCGGGGGAGGTCGCGGTTCCTGGAGGACTACCGGCGCGGCACACGGCGAGCCCGCCGGATCTGCGATCGGCTCTTCTACGGAGCCGACGACTGACCCGCGTCTACGCGGAGCTTGCGTGGATGGCGCGCGCGAGCACTTCTCCGACGGCGCGGGACCACTCGTCTTCGGAGATACACAGCTCCACGGGCACGGTGAAGTTCATCTTGACTTTTCCGTCCTCGAAGCCGACGGAGTCCTCGGTGAGCTGGCAGACGAACGAGACCGGCAGCGGTTGGCCGTCGAACAGCGACTCGTCCTCCACGGTGATCGCGATGGTTCCTGTCAGCGTGACATTCATGCCTTGTCTCCCGGTACGGAGCCTCTCCCGGCCCCCCTGTGTGCTCTTTCCCTACGTATCGGCCGGCGGGAGCCGTTGCTTATGGGAGTGCTCCGAAATAGCCCCCGCGCACTAGTCAACGCGCGAGAAGGGCTTCCCGGTCGCCGTTCGGTACCCGGGCGACCACGCTCAGGAGCGGATCCACCACCGGCAGGGAGGTGGATGGGGAAGGGGGCTAGACGTTTCGGCCGGGACCGTTGAGGTTCGCGTACTCTCCGGCGCGCTCGCTGCCGTCGCCGGATCCGGGCCGGTTCCGCAGGCTCTCGATACGCTGCTCGACCGTGCTCACCCCGGCCGACGCAGCCTCACCGAGCTGTGTCACGGCGGGGCGGAGCGATCCCCAGGCGTTCCGCAGCTGCTCGTACCGCTCGCGGCCCGCCTTCGATCCGAGGACGTACCCCACGCCGAAGCCGATCATGACACCCCACCTGACGCGCATCCGCATGGTCGCCTCCGTTCGTCTGGTACCAGCCATTCTCTTGCCCTTGGCCGCCGCGCGACAAACCCGTGGAGGACCTCGCCCGGGTTCGCCAGCCGGTAGGCTGCGGGCATGTGCAGGAGCATCAAGACTCTCAGAGCGACCGAGGCCGTGGCCACCGAGGAGGACGTCCGCGCGGCGGCGCTCCAGTACGTCCGGAAGGTCAGCGGGTACCGGCAGCCCTCGAAGGCCAACGAGCAGGCGTTCAGCGAAGCGGTGGAGGAGATCACCGACGCCACCGCACGGTTGCTGCGCCGGCTGGTCGTCCGCGGGGGCTGAG
>CAZLKN010000081.1:0-11312 GCA_964560135.1 uncultured Actinomycetes bacterium
GCCGAGTTCCTGTTCGGCGACGAGGACGCGCTGATCCAGCTCGACATGTCCGAGTACATGGAGAAGCACACGGTTTCGCGCCTGGTCGGCTCGCCTCCCGGCTACGTCGGGTACGAAGAGGGCGGTCAGCTCACCGAGGCCGTGCGGCGCCGTCCGTACTCGGTGGTGCTGTTCGACGAGATCGAGAAGGCCCACTTCGACGTCTTCAACGTGCTGCTCCAGATCCTGGAGGACGGCCGCTTGACCGACGCACAGGGTCACCACGTCGACTTCAAGAACACCGTGATCATCATGACCTCGAACCTCGGCACCCGGGATCTGGCCCGGGCCCGCGGGATCGGGTTCACGACCGAGGCGGCGGACGAGATCTCCTACGACAAGATGAAGGAGAAGGTCATGTCGGAGCTGAAGCACAGCTTCCGGCCTGAACTCCTGAACCGGATCGACGAGACCATCGTCTTCCACCCGCTGGCGCGGGAGCAGGTCAAGTCGATCGTCGACCTGATGGTCAGGCGCGTGCGTGAGCAGCTCGCCAGCCGCGGTATGGGGCTCGAGCTGTCCGAGCCCGCCAAGGAGCTGCTCGCAGAGAAGGGCTACGACCCCGCGCTGGGGGCCCGGCCGCTGCGCCGGACGATCCAGCGGATGGTCGAGGACCCGCTCTCCGAGAAGGTCCTGTGGAAGGAATTCCGCGCCGGTCAGACCATCGTCGTGGACACCGAAGACGGCGAGGTCGTCTTCACGGCTCGCGACGAGGAGATCGAGACCCTCGAGCCCGTCGAGGTCGTCAAGCCCGGCGGTCCGTCCGAGGGCGGCTAGCGCCCGCGCGGTAGATCCGCCATGGAGCCCCGGGATCCGCGCGCGACGGTGCGGGCCGTCGTTGAGACGATCCTGCCGGGGCCTCCCCACGATCCGACGGCAGGCGCGCTGGAGGCAGGCGCCGACGAGTACGTGCTCGGCCTGCTCGAGACGATGGGCCCGCCGGTGGTCGCCGGTGTCCTCATGGCCCTCGACGGCTTCGCGCAGCAGGTCCGCGCGGACACGGCCTTCCACGAGCTCGACCTCGAGGAGCGTTCGGAGGTGCTGCGCCTGATCGCCGCCCACGACCTGCCCGACCTCCAGCAGCTCATCCGGAGCCTGTTCAGCCTCACGGTGGCCGCGTCCTACGGCGAGCGCGGCGGGCTCGACGACGAGGGCCGGCTGGTCTCGAGGCCGGAGCAGTGGGACCACGTGGGTTACCCCGGGCCGTCCACCGGCTACGAGCTCGGCGATGCCTGACGCCGTCGTCGTCGGCTGCGGGGGCGGCGGGGCGGTGGCCGCCTACGAGCTCGCCGAGGCCGGGCTCGACGTCGTGGTCCTGGAGGCCGGCGTCTGGCACGACCCCGACCGTGACTTCTCGCGGCTCGAATGGTCGATGTTCAACGCGATCGACGGACGCTTCCGGTGGGGGCCCGCCGACCCGGCCCTCGCCCCCTGGCCACGCGAGTCCGACGGGCTCCCGGTGCTCCTCCAGACCGCGGGGGTCGGAGGCAACACCCTCCACTACATCGGCAACTCGCCCCGTGCCTACCCGGCGTCGATGGACGGCGCCTGGCCCATCGACTACGCCGAACTCCTCCCCTACTACGAGAAGGTCGAGTCGCTGCTCCCGGTGCTCGAACCGGAGGTGATCGCGCGACGCGACGAGCTCTTCGTCCGCGGCTGCGAGTCGATCGGAGTTCCCCACACACCCGGTCGCGACGTCACCGGCGTCGGATGGCGGCTCCAGCCGAACGCGGTGGGGTCCAACTGCACGAACTGCGGTCACTGCCTGATCGGGTGTGCCATGCCCGCCGGCGCCCCCGCCCACGAGAAGGCGAAGCGGGGCACCAACGTCTCCTACGCGCCCATGGCGGTAGCGACCGGACGGTGCAGGATCCTCACCGAGTGCTTCGCGACCGAGATCCTCGCCGACCATCGCGGTGGCGGACTGCGGGTCCGGGGCGTCCGGTACCGGCGCGCCGGCGGTGAGGTGGAGGAGCTCGAGGCCCCGGTGCTCGTGCTCGCCGGCGGCACGGTCGAGTCCCCGCGCCTCTGGCTCAACTCGAACCTGCCCACGGCCACGCCCGTGGGCCGGTACCTCACGATCCATTACCCCGACTTCCTCGTCGGGATCTGCTCAGAGGACACCGATATCTTCCGGGGCATGCAGGTCCTCACGCGCTGCGAGTTCCCGGACTACGGGTTCATCGAGCCCATCGGTCTCGGCCCCCTGAACCTCGCGCTCACGAGTTACGGCGGCACCGGCGTCGGGATCGACCCGACCCCCGACGCCGACCCGTGGCGTTCGCGGGGCACGGTGTGGGGGCCGGAGCTCAAGCGACGGATGGAGGCCTTCGGGAGGTCGCTCGTGGTCACCGTGTTCACCGACGACGAGGAGCACCCGGACAACCGGGTGACGCTGGCCGAGGACCGTCCGCCGGACGAGCACGGCCGCATACCGAAGGTGACCTACCATCCCACCCCGGCCACGATCGAGCGGCGGGACTGGCTGGCCCGGCGCGCCGCGGAGGTGCTCGTGGGGGCCGGGTGCGATCCCGAGACGATCCACCGGTCGGACGCCGCCCCGAACACCATCCACCAGCACGGCACCATGCGGATGGGGAACGACCCCGCCACCTCGGTGGTGGACGACGCCGGCGAGGCCCACGAGGTCCGGGGGGTGTTCGTGGCCGACTGCTCGGTGCTGTCGAACGGCATCGGCGGACCGAACCCCACCCTCACCTGCCAGGCGCTGGCCACCCGCTCCGCCGAGCACATCCTCCGCCGTCACTTCGGCGGCACGGGGGCCGAGGCCCGCCGCACCTGAAGCGCCCGGGCCGGTTGGTCTCGCGGAGGCGGTCGGTGTCGGCGGCGATTCCGCTAGGCATCGGGACGCCGGGACGGTGCGTCCCGGAGGATGTCGCTGCGGCGATCCGATCTGGCGCGTTCCCTGGTGGCCATCTCCGCGTGGATCCGGTGGTCGGTGATGCGGGCGGCCACCGGGCCCGCGATCCCGAGGAGCAGGACGTAGGCCGCGGCAACGGCGGCGAGTTCCCGCCGGAGGCCCGCCGCGATGCCGATACCCGCGATGACGATCGAGAACTCGCCGCGCGGGATCAGCGCCACACCGGCACGGCGCTGCGCCCGGGGGCCGACGCCCGCGCGTTTCGCTGCGAGCCGGCCCGTGGCGATCTTCGTCCCTGCGGTCACCACGCTCAGCACCACGGCGGTCACGAGCACCGGGAGGATCGTTCCGGGATCGGTTTCGAGTCCGAAGAAGAAGAAGAACACGGCCGCGAACAGGTCGCGCACCGGCCCGAGGAGCGGTCGTGCGCGGTCGGCCGCCGGGCCCGACAGCGCCGTGCCCACCAGGAACGCGCCCACGGCGGCCGAGGCCTGGATCGACTCGGCAAGGCCGGCGACGATCAGGGTAAGGCCGAGGATCGTGAGCAGGAGCACCTCGTCGGAGTGGCTGAAGACCAGCCGGCTCAGTGACGGGCCGAACCGCACGGCGAGGACCAGCGTGATCAGCATGACCACGACGGCGATGCCCACCGATGCCGAAGTCGCCCAGACGCCGCCGCCGATGAGCAGCGCCGCAAGCAGGGGCAGGTACACGACCATCACCAGATCCTCGAGCACCAGGATCGACAGCACGACCGGTGTCTCCCGGTTCGGGATCCACCCGAGGTCGGACACCATCTTCGCGACGATCCCCGAGGACGAGATGTAGGTGACGCCTCCCAGGAACAGGGACGTCATCGGCCCCCAGCCCAGGAGCAGGCCCGCGGCGAAGCCCGGCGTGAAGTTGAGAGCCAGATCGATCCCGCCCGCGGGCGCAGACACCCGGAGGGCCGTGGTGAGCTCCTGACCGGAGAACTCCAGACCGAGCATGAGCAGGAGCAGGATCACCCCGATCTGCGCCCCGACGGCGATGAACCGCTGGGTCGTCAGGAGTGGGGCCACCCCGCCGTTGCCGAAGGCGAGCCCTGCCAGCAGGTACAGCGGGATCGGCGTGACGCCGAACCGGCCGGCGACCCGGGCCAGTGTCGCGAGGCCCAGCACGACGACCCCGAGCTCCAGGAAGAGCGAGGCCCCGTGCACGCCGCTCAGCCCGTGTGCATGAGCTCGATGAGGCGCGTGATGCCGTTGGGCGTACCGACCACCACCAGGGTGTCCTCACCCGCCAGCGTGTGATCCGGGCCGGGTGCCGGTGCCGCTGCTCCGTCCCGGAGGATCGCGACGATCGAGACCCCCGTGCGGGTCCGCGCGCCGGTCTCACCGAGCGTGCGTCCCACGTACGGCGAACTGATCGGGATCGGGATCCAGTCGATGGCCAGGCCTTCGACCTCCTGCTGGAGCCGGGATAGCTGCTCCACGACCTTGGATCCTCCCAGCAGATCGGCGAGCGCGCCGGACTCTTCCCGGTCCAGGTCGATGACCTCGATCGGCGTGTCGGGGTCGTCGGCCTTGCAGATGAACAGCTCCCGGCGGCCCGTGCGGTGGGAGATGACCCCGATCCGGCGTCCGTCCGTGGTGAGGAAGTCGTGCCGGATCCCCACGCCGGGGAGTGCGGTCTCCTGGATCTCGACCATGTCCGCTTCCTTCTCGTCGAGGCGCCTCGCGCCACCACCCTCCCGATACTACGCGGGACGGCCGGCCGCCGGCCGTCACAAGTGCGGAGCTGGCCCGGCGGCTGGGGTAGGCTTGCGGGCATGACCGGCAGGCACGTGGCGATCCGTTCTCTGGTGCTGGTGCTCACCGCGGTGATGCTGGCGCCGGTTCTCGTGGGAGCCTCCGGGTTGCGGCGTACCCCGTCCGCAGAGCCCGACGGCCATCTCCCGCCGGCCGTTGCCTCCGCCGATCGCGGTCTCGTGGGGGAGGGGATGCCGGGCCTGTGGTCATGGGCGACGCGGGCGGCGCCTCTGGGCCGGGACGGTGCCGTCGCGTGGGGTCTGGCGCCGGTCGCGTGGAGCGCCGTCGTGGCGGCGTGCGGCCTGATGCTCATCGTCGCCCGGGACCGGTGGCTGCGACCCGCTGCCCGGTTCTCCCTCCCGACCCGGGGGCCTCCGACCGGCTGACCCGCCAGGTGTTGGCCCGCGCCGCGCATGCGGCGCACGAGCTGGAGGTCGATCTTGTCACGGTATCTCGGTTGGCGTGCATTGCTGGTGCTCCTCGTCGTGGGAGGGGCGGTGGCCCTCGTCCTCGCCCGGCCGGTGCGGCTCGGTCTCGATCTGCGCGGCGGGACACAGATCGTGCTGGAGGCGCAGGACACGGAGCGCACCATCGTCGACCGGGAGACCGTCGACCGTACGGTCGAGGTGCTCCGGCGCCGGGTGGACCAGCTCGGCGTCGCCGAGCCGACCCTCGCCTCGTCCGGTGACCGCAGGATCATCGTCGAGCTCCCGGGGGTCACCGATCCGGACGAGGCGCTTGAGGTCATCGGTCGTACCGCGCAGCTCACGTTCCATCAGGTGCTGGAGGATCTGCCGCCGGCGGCCCCGGACGAGGCCGAGCCCACCCCGGCCCCCGACCCGACGGCGGAACGGGTTCTCACCGACGAGGACGGCCGGCGCGTCCGGCTCGGGGATGCCCGGATCACCGGGGACGCCGTGGCCAGCGCCCAGGGCGTGTTCGAGCCCGGTCCACCGGGGCAGTGGGTCGTGGATCTCGAGTTCCGGGGCGACGGGGCCCGCGAATGGGCCAACCTCACGGGCGAGGCCGCCTGCGCCTCCCTCGGTGAGCCGCAGCGCCGCGTGGCGATCGTTCTCGACGACGAGGTGATCTCCAGCCCGCAGGTGTCCCCCGAGGTGCAGTGCGACGTCGGCATCACCGGCGGGCGCACGATCATCACCGGCGGGCCCTTCGACGAGGACGAGGCCCGCAACCTCGGGCTGCTGATCCAGGCCGGTGCCCTTCCGGTGCCCGTCGAGGTCGTGGAGCAGCGGACGGTCGGCCCGACCCTCGGCGAGGCGGCGATCGCGTCGTCCACCGAGGCGGTGCTCATCGGTGCGCTCCTCACGATCCTGTTCCTGCTCCTGTACTACCGGCTCCTCGGCGCTCTCGCCGCGATCGCGCTCCTGTCCTACGGCATGATCGCCTTCGCCGTGCTGCTGGCCCTGCAGGCCACACTCACGCTGCCCGGGATCGCGGGGTTCGTGCTCGCCGTGGGGATGGCGGTGGACGCGAACATCCTCGTGTTCGAACGGATGAAGGAGGAGCATGCCACCGGACTGACGTTCAGATCGGCCTCACAGCGTGGGTTCTCGCACGCCATCAGCGCGATCGTCGACTCCAACGTCACGACGCTGCTGGCGGCCGCGTTGTTGTTCTTCTTCGCGGCGGGGCCCGTCCGGGGCTTCGGTGTGACGCTGTCCGTCGGGGTCGTGGTCTCCATGTTCTCGGCTCTCGTGGTGACACGGGTGCTGATCGACGCGACCGTGCGTGGGAAGAAGCTCAACGCCCGCCCGAAGCTGGTCGGCATCGAGATGGGGGCACGGCTCCGGTCGTGGCTCACCGAGCGTGCCCCGGACCTGATGGGACGGCGCAACCTCTGGTTCGCCATCGGTGGGATCGCCGTCGTGCTGGCGGTCGGCGGGCTCGGCATCCGCGGCCTCAACCTCGGGGTGGAGTTCACCGGCGGCCGGCTCATCGAGTACGAGGTACAGGAGGCGCCCGACCTCAACCGGATCCGCTCGGAGCTGGCCGGGGTCGGCTTCCCCCGTGCCGTGGTCCAGGAGTCCGGGGAAGGCAACGTCGCGGTGCGCACCGGCGTGCTCGACGATGAGCAGGAGGAGGCCGTCGAGGGAGCCGTCAGCGAGGTCATGGGTCCGGTGACGAGGGTTCGTGAGGAGTTCATCGGTCCCACGATCGGGCAGGAGCTCCGGCGCGCGGCGCTGATCGCCCTGGCCATCGCTCTGGCGGCGCAGCTGTTGTACATCGCGATCCGGTTCCGGTGGACCTTCGGGGCCTCCGCGGTGGTGGCGATGGCGCATGACGTGATGATCCTGCTCGGCGTGTTCGCCTGGCTCGGGAAGGATATCGACGGGGTGTTCCTCGCCGCGCTGCTCACCGTTATCGGGTACTCGGTGAACGACTCGGTGGTGATCTTCGACCGGATCCGGGAGTACCGGGCCAAACGGCGCAAGGAACAGGTGTCGGTGGTCGCGAACTCCGCCTGTCTGGAGACCCTGCCCCGAACGATCAACACGGGTCTGTCGACCCTGTTCATCCTGTTCGCGCTGTTCTTCCTCGGAGGCGAGACCCTCACCGACTTCGCGCTGGCGTTGATCATCGGGATCGTGGTGGGGACCTACTCGTCGGTGTTCATCGCCTCACCGCTGTACGTCACGCTCGAACGGGCGATGCCGGCCACCGTCGTGGCCAAGGCGGAAGAAGAGCGGGCCGAGGCCGTGCAGCGGCACAAGCAGCGGAAGAAGAAGCCGGGGCGCAAGCGGTGACGCCGGGCCCCCGGGTCAGGGGTGCTGGAGCAGCGTGGTGACCTGGTGGCTCGAGAAGGACTGCGAGCTGCCCGTGCTCGTGAAGGTCCCCTGGTTGCGCATGTCGTTGCGGACCGCGGTGCCCAGGTCCGGCGCGTACCAGGTCGTACCCTCCATCCGTCCCTCGACCGACGTCCCGAACCGGTAGTCGGTCACGCTCTCGACGACCCAGGTCGTCCACGTGCGGCCCGCGGCCTGGATCTCGGCCTGGCCGGTGACGCGGATGTCCACCGAGCCCGAACAATCGGAGTTCGACCACTCCTGCGCCGGGTAGGTCTCGGCCTTCAGCGGGTACCTGAGGATCCGCACCGGGGGGGTGTAGGTGCACTCGAAGGAGGCGAATGGGCTGTCGAGGCGCGTGTACTCGAGGAGGACGCCCTCGGCGTCGAACCGCGTGCGGTTCGTGGTCGCGCCCTGCTCCTGGTTCGTGGACGACCGCGCCGTGTACACGTCGCCCTCGGCGCTGACGTCGATGGTCACGCGGGCTCCGTCGCCGTAGGGCTGCTCGCTCACCGTGCCCGGTCCGGAACGGCTGCCCTCGAGGTCGTACAGGTACCGGCCGGCCCGTGGCCGGTTGAGGCGTCCCTCGGGAGCGGGTTCCACGGGGGCGGGCGTCGCCTGGGGGTCACCGCCCGAACCGCCGCCGGGCGCGGGGGTGGCGTCCCCTTCCGGCCCCCCGCCGCCTTCGCCGTCATCCGGGGCGGGGGTCGTGGTGTCGCCGTCGTCGGTGGCGTCCGGGGTCGGGGTGGCGTCCCGCGCGGCCGTGGGGCCGGCGTCGTCCCCGCCGCAGGCGGCGAGGCCGAGGGTCAGGACGAGTAGCAGCGGCAGCAGGCGTCTGGACATGCCCGGGGGTCTCCTTCGCGTCACGATGATCCAGTTTGGCAGACGGATCGGGTGTCCGTGGCGGCCCCTAGACTCGGTCCCCACATGAAGGAGCGCACGATCGCCACCTGCCAGGAGTGCGGGGCCCAGATGCCCCGCTGGGTCGGCCGGTGCCCGGAGTGCGGCGGATGGGGCAGCGTGGTCGAGGAGCGGGTCGGGCCCGCGCAGACCGCCGCGGCCCCGGCGGGGCCCGTGGAGGTGCGGTCGCTGGCCGACCACGACGCCGAGGAGGCCGGACGCATCCCGACCGGGATCGACGAGGTGGACCGCGTGCTCGGGGGCGGGCTGGTCCGCGGCTCGATCACGCTGCTGGCGGGGGAGCCGGGGATCGGCAAGTCCACGCTCATGCTCCAGGCGGCCCTGGGGTTCGCCGACGCCCGGGTGCTGCTGGTGTGCGGGGAGGAGGCGCCGTCGCAGGTGCGGGCGAGGGCCGAGCGCATCGGTGGGGTCCCCGGAGGCATCGTGACCACCTCCGACCCGTCGCTGCCGAACATCCTCGCGGCCCTCGAGGCCGGATCCCCTGAGATCGCCGTCGTCGACTCGATCCAGACCGTCCACGATCCCGCGCTCGCCTCGGCCCCCGGATCGGTGGCCCAGGTGCGCGAGTGCGGCGCACGGCTGGCGCGGGTGGCCAGGGAGCGCGGAATCGCGATCGTGCTCGTCGGACACGTCACCAAGGAGGGTGCGGTCGCCGGCCCGCGGGTGCTCGAGCACCAGGTCGACGTGGTGCTGAACTTCGAGGGCGACCGTTCCGGCGGTGTCCGGATCCTGCGGGCCCTGAAGAACCGGTTCGGCTCCACCGACGAGGTCGGGTTCTTCCGGATGTCCGCCGAGGGTCTGGTGGCGATCCGGGAGGCCAGCCGGTACCTGCTGGCCGACCGCTGCCCCGGCCTGCCGGGCAGCATCATGGCCGTGTGCGTGGAGGGCCGGCGCCCGTTCGTGATCGAGATCCAGTCGCTCGTGACCCCCTCGACCCTGCCGATGCCCCGCCGGACCGCGCTCGGTGTGGACGGGGGCCGGCTCCCCCTGATCATCGCGGTCATCCAGCGCCGGCTGGCGATCAAGTTCGCGGAAAGCGACATCTTCGTGTCCGCGGTGGGCGGGATCCGGGCGGCGGAGCCCGCCGCCGACCTGCCGGTGATCCTGGCGATCTTGTCGTCCCGGCGCGGGGTGGCCCTGCCCGACGACCTCGCGGCCTTCGGCGAGGTCGGCCTGGCCGGCGAGGTCCGCTCGGTGCAGGCCGCCGACCGCCGCCTCGCCGAGGCGCGCAGCGTGGGCGTCCGGCGCGTGATCGTCCCGCACCGTGTGGAGACGACCATCGACGGGCTGGAGACCATCCGCGTCCGCAACGTGAAGGACATCTACGCGTTCGTGGAAACCGCGGCCCCGCATCCGGTCTGAGCTGCGGTTCCGCCACCGTCGGTGCGTCGAGTGGGATGATGGAGGCCGTCTTCACACGAGCGGAGCACGTACATGGACGACCTGCGCGACGATGTCCGGCTACGCGACCTGGTCGAACGCTGCGCCCCCGGTGAGTCCCTGCGGGAGGGCGTCGACCGGATCCTGCGCGCCGGCCGCGGTGCGCTCGTCGTGCTCGGCGACGACGAGGAGGTCCTCGAGATCTGCTCCGGCGGGTTCGTGATCGACGCGGACTTCACGGCGCACCGCATCGCCGAGCTGGCGAAGATGGACGGCGCGATCATCTGCGACGCCTCCGCGGAGCGGATCCACCGGGCCAACGTCCACCTGGTGCCGTCCAGCAACGTGCCCACCGATGAGTCGGGGATCCGGCACCGGTCCGCCGAGCGGGCCGCCCGCCAGACGGGGGCCCCGGTGATCGCCGTCTCGGAGTCGATGCGCACCGTCACGCTCTACGTGGCCACGACGAGGTACGTCCTGGACCGTGTGGACACCATCCTCGCCCGCGCCAACCAGGCGCTGCAGACCCTCCAGCGCTACCGCCTCCGCTTCGACGAGGGCGCGATCGGCCTGTCGAACCTGGAGGTCGAGGACCTGGTGACCGTCCGCGACGTCTGCTCGCTGCTGCAGCGGGCCGAGATGGTGCTGCGGGTCGCAGACGAGCTGGAGTGGTGGGTCATCGAGCTCGGCCGGGAAGGACGCCTGGTCCGGATGCAGGTCGACGAGCTCGTCGCCGGCGTGGAGGAGGAACGGGAGTTCGTCGTGCGCGACCACCACTCGGCCCGCGGCGGACGGAAGCCCGAGACGGCGCTCGCGAACCTGACCGAGCTCACATCCAAGGAGGTCGTGGACCTCACGGAGGTCGCCTGGGCCCTCGGCCTGCCCCACAGCGCGGAGGATCTGGACGCCGCCATCACCCCGCGCGGCTACCGCCTGCTGGCCAAGATCCCGCGGATCCCCCGGGGGGTCGAGGAGAACATCGTGAAGCGCTTCGGGACGCTCCAGAAGATCCTCCGGGCGTCGCTGGACGAGCTCGACGAGGTCGAGGGTGTCGGCGAGACCCGCGCTCGCATGATCAAGGAGGGTCTGTCCCGGTTCGTGGAGAGCTCGCTGCTCGAACGCTACGCCTGAGGCGAACCCGCAGGTCAGGCGGCGTCTCTGGTCCGATATGGGCGATTTGGGCGATTGGTTGGGTCAAGCCCCTGATGGTACACTGGGGGCCGATGAAGAAAAAGCGTAATGGCTACAAGGTCGGCGATCAGGTGGTGTATCCCCATCATGGGGTGGCCACGATCGAGCGGATCGAGGACAAGGCTGTACTCGGAGACAAGAAGACCTATCTCGTCCTGAGGTTGGACGCAGGCGACCTGACCCTCATGGTGCCCGCGGACTCCTGCGAGGAGGTCGGGATCCGGAACCTCATCAACAAGGACCAGGTGGACGGAGTCCTGAAGGTCCTGCGCAAGGGTGAGGTCACCGACAACGCCGAGAACT
>CAZLKN010000082.1:0-10721 GCA_964560135.1 uncultured Actinomycetes bacterium
TGGCCCACTGGGTCCATACGAACGGTTCCCATGCCGAGTAGTAGGAGTCGGGCAGCCAGAGGGTGCCGAACATCATCGGGCGGCGGTTCGCCGGGATCTTGGCGTTGAGGGCGTCGGCGAGGTTCGTGGGGGTCCCGTCCCAGCGGTCCACGAAGGCGGAGAAGGCTTTGATTTCGTCTCCCACCTTGGTCGCGGCCGCGGTTGTCTTCTCGGGGCACTGAAAGGATCCGGAGTCGAACGTCTCGGCGACGAGCTTCCGGCCGTAGAAGGGTCGGTCGGCGTTGCCGAACTTCTCCATGAGCGGCTTGAGGTGCGGGTACTGGGCCCGGGCGTCCTCCCAGGTGTGCTCGTTGAAGTACGTCATCAGGGCTTCGATGGTCTGCTCGGTCTCCTGGCGGACCTCGTCCTGGTTGCGGGGGTTCCGCCGGTAGAACCGGTCCTGGGTGGGGAGCACGCCACCGGCGGCGGTGATCACGGCCACGAGGTCGGCGCCGCAGGATTCGACGTCGTAGCCGGGGGCGAACGTGATCTCACCCGCACTCACGCCGGTCCAGGTGTTGCGGTTCCCGCCGGGGAAGTCCGTGGACTGGGGGCGGACGCGCTCGCCTACGGAG
Source organism: uncultured Actinomycetes bacterium (assembly GCA_964560135.1). GTDB lineage: Bacteria > Actinomycetota > JAICYB01 > JAICYB01 > JAICYB01 > CAZLKN01. Next base: position 615 of record CAZLKN010000082.1, read on the forward strand.
AGGGCATGCTCGACGTCGGCGGCGGGGTTCTGGACGGGTTCGCTGGTGCCGGTGACGCGGTTGCGTGTGCGGGCCCCATCCGTTCCGGATCCGTCCTCCGACTCCGCCTCCTCGGCGGTTGCGGTCGCATCGGGATCCACGAGGGTCGGGTCGACCTCTTCCCGATCCGGGCGTTCGGCCCGCTGCGAGGCGGTGTCGTCCGGTGGCTTCGAGCACGCACCCGCGATCAGGAAGACGACGGCCAGTCCGGCGAGCATCCGGAACCTGGTTCTCATCATGTTCCTCCCCGTTTCCCCTGCCCCCTGCTTGTACCTGTTCAACGTGGCCGGGTGCATTCCCTGCCGCGACGGTCTGGGATCCACCCGTGGCGTCCGATACGAGGCATACGACGAGATTGACCCTTGAGTCAAGAGGGGGCAGGATGGCTCGGCGGTTCACACTGCCGACGAAGGGACCCAGGGGAGGGGACCGGTGGCAAGGGGAGTGATGGCGTGACGTCGCGGAAGACCGTCGTCGGCACGGCGGCCTTCCTGCTCGGGTTTCTCCTCGTTGTGCTGGCAGGCCAGGTCCTGTTCCCCTCCTTCACGGGGGTGGGCACCGAGCCGTCCGGGATGTACGTCCGCGGCGTGATCGTTGGTCTGCTGAGCGCGCTTCTGGCCGTCGGACTGGTCCTCGTGTACCGGACGAACCGGATCATCAACTTCGCTCAGGGCAGCCTCGGCGGGTACGCCGCCACGCTCACCGCCGAGCTGTACCAGGTCTTCCACTGGCCCTACGCGGCGGCGGTGCTCACGGGCATCGTCGCCACGGTGCTCACGAGCATGCTGATCGAGTTCGGTGTGATCCGACGTTTCAACCGCGCTCCCCGGCTGATCCTCACCGTGGCCACGATCGGGGTCGCGCAGATCCTGGGGGCGATGGAACTGATCATGCCGTACCTGCTGCACCGCGACCGGGACGCCACCGAGTTCCGGACCACGCTGACGAGCCCCTTCCAGTTCCGCTTCGACGTCGGTGGGACGCCTTTCTGGGGCGATCATGTCGTCGTGCTGATCCTGGCCCCCGGTGTGCTCGTCGGGCTGTTCCTGTTCCTGCGCTACTCGCGCTACGGTGTGGCCGCCCGCGGGGTGGCGGAGAACCGCGACCGCGCGCGGCTCCTCGGGATCAAGGTGACGAAGGTGTCGTTGATCGTCTGGGCGATCGCGGGTCTGCTCTCGGCGCTCACGGCGATCCTGCGCGCCCCGATCCTCGGGTTCACCTTCGGTGCGATCGGGGGTGTGGGGCTGCTGTTCCGTGCGCTGGCGGCGGCGGTCATCGGGCGGATGGAGAGTCTCCCGGTCACGGTGGCTGCCGCGGTGCTGCTCACCGTGGCCGAGCAGACGGTGTTCTGGTACTACGGCTCGGGACCGGCGCACGGGTTCCTGCTCGCGGTGGTCGTGGTGGCACTGTTCGCCCAGCGCGACCGTCTGGGGCGTGTCGACCCGGGCAGCTCGAGCTGGCAGGCCGTCCAGGAGGTCCGTCCGGTGCCGGGCCAGCTCCGCCGGCTGCCCGAGGTGCGTTGGGGCGGCGCCATCGGGGGTGGCGGCCTCCTGCTGGCGGTGGCGCTGCTGCCGCTCGTGCTGTCACCCTCGAACACCCAGCTCGTCTCGCTGCTGTTCGTCTACGGCATGGTGGGCATCTCGCTGGTGATGCTCACCGGGTGGAGCGGCAACGTGTCCCTCGGGCACTGGGCGATCGTGGGGTTCGGTGCACTGGTGGCCGGGGTGCTTGCCACGGCCACCGCCCCGGCGGACTTCTTTCTGGCGCTGTTCGCCGCCGGGCTCGTGGGCGTGGTGGTCTCCATCGCGATCGGGCTCCCGGCGCTGCGTATCCGCGGACTATTCCTGGGCGTCACCACGCTCGCGCTCGCCGTCGCCTCCGCCGAGCTCTTCTTCCAGTGGCGCATCCTCCAGCCGCAGGGGGCGATCCGGCGTCCGGTCCTGTTCGGGATCTGGGATGTGACCCGCGAGTTCGATTTCTACTACGTGTGCCTGGCCGCGCTGGCGTTCGCTCTGTTCGTGGGGCGCAACGTCCGGCGCTCACGCCTGGGCCGGGTGCTCGTGGCCCTGCGCGACAACGAGACACAGGCGCAGTCCTACGGCGTGCGGCCGGTCCGGATGAAGCTCATGGCTTTCGGGCTGTCGGGCTTCATGGCGGCGCTGGCCGGTGGGCTGTACGCCTACCACCAGCAGGCGCTGCGGGCCGGACGGTTCCCCGCCGAGGAGTCGCTGCTGATCTTCTCGATGGTGGTGATCGGCGGGATGGGGTCGATGACGGGGGCGATCCTCGGCGCGGCCTACGTGCAGAGCGTGCTGTACTTCCTGCCCGCCCAGTTCCAGCTGCTGGCCACGGGGTTCGGGATGCTCGTCCTGCTGCTGATCTTCCCCGGTGGGCTGGGCCAGATCGTCTTCGCGTGGCGCGACCGCTTCCTGCGGTGGGTGGCCGAGCGTCACGGCATCGAGGTGCCGAGCCTCGTGGCCGACCGCCGCACCGACGACGGCATCCATCCTCGGACGCCCCCCGCGGTGGCCTCCGACACCGAGGATGCGCTCGTGGGAACCGGGGAGGTGCCGTGAGCTCGACGCCCACCGCGCCCGAGGACGCCACCCGGGCACCCCGCCGGCGCCGGATCGAACGGATCGTCCCCGAACTCGCGGGGTACGCGCTGTTCCCGCTGGTGATCCTGTTCCTGCTGAACTTCGTGGACGAGTTCGACCAGTACGCCTTCGGCGTGCTCACGCCCGAGATCAAGGATGCCTTCGGCCTGTCCGATGCTGGGATCGGGGCCATCCGCGCCCTCGCCGGCGGCTTGGTGTGGCTCGCCGCACCCGCCGTGGGGTTTCTGGCGGATCGCTTCAACCGCGTCCGGATCTCCGCGGGCGGAGCCATGATCTGGGGACTGATGGCCTTCGCCACCGGTCTCGTCCCGGCGACGGCGGTCTGGCTGCTGGCACTCGTCCGGTTCGGGTCGGGGGCCGGCAAGACGGTGAACGAGCCGGTGCACACGACCCTGCTGGCCGACTACTACCCACCGGAGGCCCGCGGGCGGGTGTTCTCCGTCCACCGGTCGGCCAACGCCGTGGGGGCGATCTTCGCCCCCGGGATCGCGGGGCTGATCGCGGTGTTCCTCGGATGGCGGGCCGCGTTCCTCATCATGGCCCTGCCCACCTTCGTCCTGGCCGTGGTGGTCCTGCGCTTGCGGGAGCCGGTGCGCGGCGTCACCGAGGACGCGGCGGCCGCCGAGGAGGCGTCGAGGGAGGAGCCGATCCCCTTCGCCCGCGCCGTCCGCTGGCTGTACTCGGTCCCCACCCTGAAGCGGATCTACATCGGATCGTTCTTCGCCGGGGTGGGGGCGATCTCGTTCCAGACCTTCGTTTCGATCTTCCTGCGTGACGAGTTCGGGCTCGACGAGTTCCAGCGGGGCATGCTGGGTTCCGCCGGCGGGATCTTCGGGCTCGCCGGATTCATCCTCGGCGGGTGGCTGACCGACAAACTCCAGCGGGAGAAGACCTTCGCGCACATCGCGATCTTCTACGGCCTCGCCGTCGCCGCGATCGGGTTCTTCCTGCTGCCCTATGCCGCATCGACGACGTTGTTGCTGATCGTGCCCCTCGGCTTCCTCGTGTCGTTCTTCACGGGCACCTGGCTCCCGCCGTACCTGACGATCATCGGCTACACCTCACCGGCGCGGATCCGTTCGCTGGGCTACTCCTACGCGGCGCTGTTCTTCGCGCTCGGCACCTTCGGCACCGTGATCGCCGGGGCGATCTCCGACGCCAGCGGCATCCGCTGGGCGCTGGCCTTCGGAGCGCTCGTGCTGGGCATCGGAGGCCTGGTGCTGGCCTCCTCGGCCCGGTTCGTGAACCGCGACGTGGAGCGCGCGATGCGGGTACTGGCCACCGAGGCGCAGCTCCGCCAGGAGCGTCTGGAGGCCGGGGACCGGTCGCTGCTGGTCGTACGGGATCTGGACGTCGCCTATGGGCAGACCCAGGTGCTGTTCGGGGTGAATCTCGAGGTGAAGGAGGGGGAGCTCATCGCGCTTCTCGGCACGAACGGCGCCGGGAAGTCGACACTGCTCAAGGCCGTGTCCGGACTGCTGCATCCGTCGGCGGGCGCGGTCTTCTTCGACGGCCGGGACATCACCCACCTCGAACCCGAGGAGACCGCGGAGCTCGGGATCATCCAGATGCCCGGAGGGAAGGCGATCTTCCCGACCCTCACGGTCCGGGAGAACCTCGAGCTCGCCGGGTGGCTGTACACGAAGGACCGCGCCTACCTCGCGGAGGCCCGGGAGCGCGTGCTGGAGATCTTCCCGATCCTGGAGCGGCGGATGGGGCAGCAGGCGGGGAGCTTGTCCGGCGGTGAGCAGCAGATGCTGTCGCTGGCGCAGGCCTTCGTCGCGCGGCCCAAGCTGCTGATGATCGACGAGCTGTCCCTGGGACTCGCGCCACTCGTCGTCCAGCAGCTCCTCGGGATCGTGCGCGAGATCCACGAGCGCGGGACGACGGTCGTCCTCGTGGAGCAGTCGGTCAACGTCGCACTGACGGCGGCGGGTCACGCGTATTTCATGGAGAAGGGGGAGATCCGCTTCGACGGGCCGACCTCCGAGCTGCTCGGCCGCGAGGACATCCTCCGGTCGGTGTTCCTCGAGGGGGCCGGCTCCGTGGTGGACGACGATCGGGACGGGGGTGGGAAGGCGTGAGCGTCGAGGCCGTGCCCGGTCCCGCGCTCGCCGTCCGGGAGATCACGATCTCCTACGGCGGGGTGCTGGCCGTCGACGGGGTGTCCTTCGACGTACCGCAGGGAGCGATCGTCGGGCTGATCGGCCCCAACGGCGCCGGGAAGACGACCGTGTTCGACGCGATCTGCGGGTTCGTCCGGCCCGAGCAGGGATCCGTCCTGCTCGGGGACGTGGACGTGACCCGGCTCGCGCCCGCGCAGCGGGCGCGAGCCGGCCTCGGGCGCTCCTTCCAGGACGGCCGCCTGTTCCCGTCTCTGACGGTGCTCGAGACGCTGTCCTGTGCGTTCGAGCGCCACCTGCGCCGTCAGGGCCCGGTGGCCACGGCTCTTCGGATGCCCTGGGTGGGCCGTGCGGAGCGGCGGGTTCGGGCACGCGCGGACCAGCTCATCGAGCTCATGGGCCTGGAGGCCTTCCGCGACAAGTTCGCGTCCGAGCTCTCGACCGGTTCCCGCCGGATCGTCGATCTCGCGTGCGTGCTCGCGCACGAGCCGTCGGTCCTGCTGCTCGACGAGCCGTCCTCGGGGATCGCGCAGAAGGAGACTGAGGCTCTCGGCCCCCTGCTGCAGCGGGTCAAGCGGGCCACGGGTTGCACGATGCTGCTGATCGAGCACGACATGCCGTTGATCACCGGGGTCTCCGATGAGTTGCTGGCGCTCGAGACGGGCCGGGTGATCGCGCGCGGCACTCCCCGGGAGGTCACCGCGCACCCCGCCGTGGTCGAGGCCTATCTGGGGACCGACGAGCGCATCATCGCCCGCTCCGGCGCGGTCGGCGCAGGACCGACGAAAGCCAAAGCGAAGCCGAAGCCGAAGCCGAAGAAGCGTACGCCGCCGAAGCGCAAGAGCTGAGGTTCACGCCGAGGCGTTGGCGTGCGCGCCCACCAGCCGGTCGACCTCCTCGACGCCCTCCTCGGGTCCGATCGAGATGATGCGGTCGCCTCCGCGGAGAGCGAACCGGGGGCCGGGACGGTAGATCCAGCGTCCGTCGCGCTGCACCGCCAGCACCGCCATCCCGGTCTCGGTCTTGAAGGACAGGTCCTTGAGGGTGTGTCCGTCGGCGGGGGCGCCGGACTTTACGACGTTCTCGACGGCCACCGTGTCCGTGGCCTCGAGAGCCTCGGCCACCACCGGATGGAGGATCTCCCCCTTCTCCACCGGCATCGTCATGTCCCGGGCGGCGTCGCAGATCATCTCGGAGGCGAAGCCGAGCCGGAACAAGCCGCGGAGCTCGTCGGGGTTCCGCGCTTCGGGGGCCGCCCGCAGCACCCACGATTCGAGCTCGTTCTGCAGCTCGTCGGAGCGCGTCTCCAGCGTGGCTACCTCGGCCGCCAGGGCGGCGTGGCCGAGGAGCAGCGCCGAGTACGCGAGCCCCACGGTCACCTCGGCCACGTTCTTCATCTCCACGAGGATGTCCACGGCACGGTCGAGCTCGTTCAGGGCCGGAGCCTGGGAGGGTGCGGTGTCCTCGAGCCGCGGAGCGCCCACGAGGCCGCGGATGAGCTCGATGCCCTCCTCGGGCCCGCGGAACAGGAGCACGTCCTCCTCCGAGAGCGCCGAGCTCGGGCCGGGGTCGAACTCCCAGTCGTTGCCGCGACGGACCGCGATCACCCACATGCCGGTCTCGGTGGGGAGCATCAGCTCCCGCAGCATCTTGCCCACAGCCTCCGAGCCGGGTCGCACGCGGACGCGTCCCACCACCTCGTCGGCGTGCCGCAGGTCCGCGCGGAGGGCGTCCGGGATCCCGAGCCGGGCGGAGACGACGCGGGCGATGTCCACGGCGGCGTCTCCGATCTTCTCGATACATGAGGCGATATGGAGCACATGGCTCATCTGCTCGGCGTCGTCGGTGCTGCGGGCGGCCAGCATCGAGATCCATCGGAGGTCGCGGATGTAGTCGCCCATCATCTCTTCGAGACGGTCGACCTCGTCGGCGAGCTTCGGATCCGCGAAGAACACCGCCGCGTAGGCGAGGTCCACCATGAGCTCCGAGGTGTCCTTGGACTCTGCGAGGAGGTCTTTGACGGTGCGTCGTTGTCGGTCAGGCATCCGTGATCCCTCCAAGCATACCCGTGTCCATCCTCACCCTCCGCTCTAGACGACGCCGAAGACGGCCATGGCCGCGACGAGGCAGATCATGCCGACGAGATCCATGGTGCTCGTGATGATCGGGATGCCGTGGTTGTCGGGGTCCAGGCCGATGCGGTAGCTGAGGACCGCGGTGTAGTAGGCCACCACCACCGCGACGCAGGTCACCAGGAAGCCCGCGGCGAGCGATATCCCGAGCACGGTTGCAGCCCCCGGTGACGCCAGCCCGAACATGCGCGCGACCAGATCCGCCGAGATCCCCACCAGCGCGAATAGCCACACCGAGAACAAGAAGATCAAAGAGGTGTCGAGCAGGGCCACGGTCTCGGGCCGTCCGCGCGGCGTCAGGGAGCCGAGGTGCAGCTTCGAGGACAGACGCGCGGACAGGATGCCGCCCAGCGCTCCGGCGTCCGCCAGGAACGGGGGAACGAGCACGAGCAGAGCGGGGAAGAGGACGAACTCCTCCAAGCGAGCCTCGAGCAGCAGGCCGGAGAAGACGCCGACGGTTCCCGCCCCGGCCAGCATCGGAAGGCTCTCGTGGATCGCCCGGCGGGCTGTGGGGAGGTCGGTCACCCAGCCGTGGACGGTCACCACGAGGGCCGCGGCCCCCAGCGTGCCCGCCACCACCCAGGTCACCCAGTCGACCCGGACGGCGAAGGTCGCCACGAACAGGGCGGGGATCGTGACGATGTCCCCCACGGCGGTCACGATCGGCGCGGCCACGTTGTCCAGATCCCAGGCCTTCCGGTGGGCCGCCACCGACACCGCCACGAGGATCACCCCCACCACGAGGCTGGACAGCAGCCCGCCCAGCAGTGAGATCGCCACGAACTGGGCCAGGCTGATGCTGTCGAGCCCGAAGGCGAGGGTGAGCAGGCGGGCCGCCGCGCCGAGGAACAGGGCCGTGGAGAAGGTCGCGACCACGGCGGCGTAGGCGTTCTGGAACAGCACCCCGCCGCGGCGCAGGGACGATTCGTACAGACCCGCGTGCATGCTCGTGCCGAGCCGCGACCCGAGGGCCCCGAAGATGTTCCCCCGCATGCCGACGGCTGCGGGGATCAGCACGATGAGGCCGGGCAGGGCCTCCAGAGTGCCGGTGATCGACCCGAGCGTGATCCCGGCGACGAGGTTGCCGAGTGAGGCGACCACGAGGGCGGCGAAGCCCTGCCGGATCGTGCGCCGCTCGGTCTTCCAGTACCGGAAGACGATGCCGAACCGTGCGTACCTTGGCTTCATCACTCCCTCGTGTGCCGCCCGCCGCTCCAGGGGGAACACTACCCGTTCGATACCCTCCGGCAGCTTCGCTCCGGCCCCCGTGCATCCGCTACGCTCCTCCCATGCTCTCGGTCGAGGAGGCGAGGAAGCGCATCCTCGAGCGGATCCCGATCCTGGATCCGCTCGAGCTGTCCGTGACGGAGGCGCACGGCTGCGTGCTCGCGGAGACCGTCACCTCGCCGGAGGATCTGCCCTCGTTCCCGAGCTCCGGGATGGACGGATACGCCCTGCGCTCCGAGGACACCAGGCAGGCGTCGGCGAGCCCGGTCAGCCTCACGATCATCGGTGAGGCGGCCGCGGGCAAGCCCTTCACCGGCCGGGTGGCCTTCGGAGAGGCGGTCCGCGTCTTCACCGGAGGCGTGGTGCCCGAGGGGGCCGACGCGATCGTGGCCCAGGAGGACGTGGCCGTGGTCGGTTCGTCGATGGCCGTCGGGCGTCCGGTGCCGCCCCGCACCAACATCCGTCCCGCCGGCGAGGACGTCGCCCGCGGCGAGAACGTGATGCAGGAGGGCCAGCGGCTGCGGGGCATGGACGTCGGGGTGCTCGCCGCCCTCGGTCGCGCCCACGTGCTCGTGCGTCCCCGCCCCCGGGCGGTGGTTTTCTCCACCGGCGACGAACTGCGAGAGCCGGGCCAGAGCCTCGGTCCGGGGGAGATCCGCGATTCCAACTCCTTCACGATCGCCGGGATGGCGCGGGAGGCGGGGGCCGAGCCCGTGCGCGCCGGCATCGTCGCCGACGACCCCGACAAGTTGCGGGAGCGGCTCCAGGCCTACCTGCCGCAGGCGGACATGTTCCTCACCTCGGGGGGCGTGTCCGTGGGCGAGCACGACTACGTGCGGGACGTGCTCTCCGAGCTCGGCAAGGTGGAGATGTGGCAGGTGGCCGTGAAGCCGGGCAAGCCGCTGGCCTTCGGGTTCATCGAGGACCGTCCGTTCTTCGGGCTGCCCGGCAATCCGGTCGCCGTCACCGTCACCTTCGAGCTGTTCGTGCGGCCGTCGATCCTGCAGATGGCCGGTCGTCGCAATCTCGAACGACCGCAGGTGGAGGCCGAGTTCCAGGACAGCTACCAGCAACGGCCCGGACGGGAGACCTACCTGCGGGTCCGCGCGTGGCGGGAGGGCACGGGGTGGAAGGCGAAGCTGGTGGGCCGCCAGGGCTCGAACATCGTGACCTCGGTGGCCCAGTCCAACGCGCTGGCCGTCCTCCCGGCCACGAAGGGCGACCTGTATCCGGGAGAGCGCGTCCACCTCGTGCTCCTGGAGCCCCTCGAGGGCTGGTAGGCATGGACGGGCGCGGGCACCTCGACGACGAGGGCCGGCTGCGGATGATCGACGTGGGGGCCAAGTCCGAGACCCGCAGACGCGCCGTGGCCGTGTGCCGGATCCGGATGCTGCCCGAGACCCTGGCCGCCGTGACCGGTGGCGGCACCGCCAAAGGCGACGTCCTGGCCGTGGCGCAGGTGGCCGGGGTGCAGGCGGCCAAGCGCACACCGGAGCTGATCCCGGGATGCCACCCGGTACGGCTGAGCGCCGTCGAGGTGGGCTTCGAGGTGATCGACGGCGAGCTCGAGGTCCGAGCCGAGGCCCGCGGGGTGGACCGTACGGGCTTCGAGATGGAAGCCCTGACCGCCTGCGCCGTGGCTGCACTCACCGTCTACGACATGGTCAAAGGCACCGATCCGGAGGTGGTCGTCGAGGGCCTGCACGTCGAGGGCAAGCAGGGGGGCCGGTCCTCGTATCCCGTGGACCTGGCCGGGGTGCGGACCGCCGTCCTCACCGTCTCCGACAGCACCGCCGCCGGCGAACGCGAGGACCGCTCCGGACCCGCAGCCCGGACGTGGCTCGAAGCGGCGGGGGCCGAGGTGGCCGAGGTTGCGGTGGTGGCCGACGAGCGGGGAGCCGTCGCCGCGGAGATCCGCCGGCTCGCTGGCGTGGCCGACCTCGTGGTGACCACCGGGGGGACGGGCGT
>CAZLKN010000083.1:0-2704 GCA_964560135.1 uncultured Actinomycetes bacterium
TTCTCCTGTAACCTCGCCGGCCGTAGCTAGCCATCGGGTCCGACGGGGCTCAGACCACCGCCACCCCGAGTTTCAACGGCGGCGCCCCGACGCACCTGCCCGCCACTCCGAACGCAACACGCCGTACCACGCCTCACTCACTTTGCTCCCCCGGATGAACCCGCGCTCTCGCAGCACACCCTCGCGCGCCATGCCGAGCTTCTCCAACACACGGCACGACGCAACGTTCTCAACATTCGCCCACGCCTCAACACGGTTGAGGAACGTCAGACCGTCGAAGGCCGCCGACACCACGGCCCTCACCGCCTCGGAGATCAGACCTCGATTCCACAAACGGGGAGCCAACGATTAGCCGAGCGACGAATTCCTCCGCATGCTGTCGACGGTACGGCCACGGCACGGGCAGGTACCGAGCCCATTCTTCCTGAGAGGCAAACGACAAGACATCATCGACATCTCCAAGTTCGTGCGGCCGAAGGAGAAGGCGCGGGGTCTCGATACGACGCGGCAACTCTGGCGGTTCCGTCATCAACCTCGTCCATTGAACGCGGCAGCTCGACTCGGCCTGTTGCCCACCGGAGCAGCACCCACGCGTCGTCACGATCGGCTCGTTAGGCGGGCTCGGTGAACGCCAGGTAGTAACCATTCGGATCCCGGACCGCGAACTCGCGCATGCCATAGTCCATCACTTCCGGCCCCCATGCGAACTCGATCTTGCCGCGAAGCTCCTCAACCACATCCATCACGTCTGCCGGGAACACGTAGAACGTCCCGCTGCACACCGGCGTCGACGGCCTCCCGGGTGGCGGATCAGTGTGGAACTGGAGCGACACGGAGTCACGCTGAACTTCGGCCCATGTGGGACACGACTCGTCCGGATAGCAGCCGGTGATCCGAAAGCCAAGCGTCCGATAGAAGTTCAGCGTCTCGCCCATGTCTCCGACCAGGAGGGCAGGCACGAGACGCGAGCCGATGTTCGTGTTCGTTGGCATGACCGCCTCCTTGCTCCGCTCTTCCCGACCTCAAGATCTATGAGGCCTCCGTCGCGCGCACACACACCGTATCGCGATCACTTCCCGGCCTCTGTCGTCCGGTCAGGTACCTATTGATCTTCAAGTCTGACAGCCAGAAGCTCCTCGACCACATCCATCACGTTTGGCGGGAACACCCAACTTCGTTATGGTTCGGTACTAACCAGGAGCCGCTCGGCTCGAAAGGGCGGCCGTCAGGGGGAGACAGGGGATCGATATGGACACCGCGACGACCGGACACGTCCTCAGCGACGAGGACCACCAGCATCTGCTCGAGCATGGGTTCCTGCTGCTGAAGGGCGCCATCCCCCGGAACGTCGCCGAGCGCACGATCGCCACGGTCCACGAGCACGGCCCGACCTCCGAAGAGGGACGGCAGGCCCTGTCTGAGTGCGTCACCCCCGCCATCCACTCGGCCGTGGAAGAGATCTGCGGGCCGGGCCGGGCCGAGCAGCGCGGTGACCCCATCTACCGTCCCCGCCCCCACACCCCCGACCTCCCCGAGGCGAAGGGCTCCCACTGCGACCTCATCTATCCCACGGTCCTCCCCGAGTCGTGGGTGCTGTCCGCCTTCATGTTCCTCTCGCGCGTCGAGCCGGGCGGCGGGGGGATCATGTACGCGCCCGGCTCCCCCAATGCCCTGAAGGCGTTCGCCGCCGCCAACTCCCCAGAGGCAGCTTGGGCCCGGTGCGTCGCCTTCAACGACGAGCTCGTCGAATGCCTCGCCGAACCCGGGGACGTCCTGCTGTTCCCTCACTTCATGGCCCACTCCTCGAGCACGAACCGCACCGGCCCCCAGCGGGAGGCCGCCGACATGCGCTTCATCCTCCGCGAGCGGTTGGTCCCGTCGGCGACACGGCCCGAGGAGATGACCACGATCGATCGGATGAACTCCCTGCAGGCCCTCCGCGAGCGCGGGATCGAGGTCGACTTCCCCGCTCCCGTCCCCGACGCAGCCGGCGTCCTCGCCGACGGCTACGGGCGGGGCGTGGTGGCGCAGGACACCATCCGCATCGACGGACGCGTCCACATCTTCCGGGTGGAGGCCGCCGACCCGACCACGATCCTCCGCAGCTCCACCGCCGACTGGGCCACATTCACCGACCACGAGCCGATCCGGCTCGCCGAAGCCCCCGTCGACGCGCTGCACATCGACAACCGGTTCGGCCTCACCATCACCGTGCTGTCCGGTGGGGAAGCGAGCACCTGGAAACAGACGGACGGTGCGTGGGAGCGCGTCCGCGGGCTCGAGGCACGCGCTGTGGGACGGCCCCACTTCGTCCACGAGAACCAGGGCGTTCAGGACGTCCGCGGCACGGCGACCTTCTCCGTCCCGACCGACCGGCCCAACGAGGTGCACTGGCGGTCGGGGGAGGACCGGAAGGACACGGAGCCGCCCGAGTCCGGTGTGGCCCTCGCGCTGCCGGAGGGCGCACGCATCGACGACGTGCTCGTCCGCCCGGCCCTCGACACCGTCCGCGCGGCGATCGCGCTCGACGTCGACGGTGCCGCCGCACCGCTGATCGCGACCTCGGAGCACGCCGACCGGTACCCCGACGAGGCGCGTCGGCTGCGCGGTGCCTCCGGGGTCTCGCGGATCCGTGTGCACGACCGAGCCCGCGACTACTGGCTCGTCACCTACCTGCGGAACGGACGGGTGCTGTGGGGCTCGA
>CAZLKN010000083.1:2804-6187 GCA_964560135.1 uncultured Actinomycetes bacterium
CGCGACTACTGGCTCGTCACCTACCTGCGGAACGGACGGGTGCTGTGGGGCTCGATCGACGGGCTGGAGGCGGAACCCACACTGCATGAGATCCGCACCCCCGAGAACATGCAGCAGGCTCTGGCCGTGATCGGGCTCGCCTGAGGTGAGCCGACCGCTCGAGCCGCCGACGGCCGCCTCCGACTCACACCGCCGGGACACGTAGCAGGGGGCGCTCTGCTCAGGCCCGCCGGCTTCCCCTTATAATGGTCAGGTAACTAACAATCTAGCGGACGGGTGCGGGGGCACGTGTGGAGACCGGATCTAGGAACCGGCCCAAGGGGCCGGGCGTCGTCTACAGCGCGGTGGCGACCGCGATGCTGCTGCTCGTGGGCATCGTCGCCCTCACCGCGTCCCAACCCCCACCCCCGTCCATCGCCGAGTTCGCGCCGCAGGCCCAGGAGCAGATCGACGAGGCGCCCGCCGAGCAGTCCAGCCGATTCGGGTCCGGGGACGGCGACTGCCCACCCGGCGCCCTCTACTGCGAGGAGCTCGGCGTCCCCACCCCCGCCGACGACACCGTGGAACCGCCCCCGCCTGATATCGACGTCCCCCGCGTCCGCCGCTGCGTCGGCGACCCGCCCCGCCAGATCGAGGACCCCCAGTCCCCGCCCTGCGTCCCCTACTGGGACGGCGACAACGGCGGCGCGACCTGGCCGGGCGTCACCGAGAACGAGATCCGCGTCGTCATCCCCGGCAACTACAGCGACATCGAAGCCCTTGTGCCCTTCTTCAACCGGCGCTTCGAGTTCTACGGACGCAAGCTCGTGATCACCGACACAAGCACCGAGCAGGGGTCGGAGCCCGCCGACCAGAGCGCAGCAGCCCGAGACGCGCGGGACCGGTACGACGCATTCGCCTCCACGCACAACGGCAACGGCAACGACACCAGCATCGCCTATACCACCGAGCTGGCCCGCCAGAAGATCATCTACACGACCCACGAGGGTCCGATCGGGCAGGAATACCATCAGGCTCGCCATCCGTACTTCTGGCAGTACCCCGCCGAGGCGGACCTGCAATTCCAGCACCTCGGCCGTTGGGCCTGCAACCGCCTCGCCGGGAGCGACGCCCGGTTCGCGGGCGCCAACGGTGTACAGATGATGTCGCAGGACACGCGCGTCTTCGGCGTCGTGCTGCACAAGTGGACGGAGACCATGCCGCTGTCTCCCGATCCGCTGGTGCGCGAGCTCGAGCGCTGCGGGGCGAAGCCCCCCGAGGGCGCTGTGATCGAGTCGGACAGCCCGGGCGGCGAGGGCACCAACATCCTGGTGCGGATGAAGGAGGCGGGGGTCACGACGATCTACTGCCTGTGCCAGTTCGTCCATGCCGGCCTCCTCGGCCAGCAGGCCACCTCGCAGAGCTACTTCCCCGAGTGGCTGATCGGGAGCTACCACCTGATGGACTCGAACACCACCGGCAAGACGGGGTTCCCCCGCGAGCAGCGTGAGCGGATGTTCGGCCTCACGTTCCATCCCAAGCAGGTGCGCGCCGAGAACCTCCCGGCGGTGTGGGCTCGCAAGGAGGTCGACCCCGGGTACACGCCCACGCTCGTGGACGGCCTCAACAACTCCTACCGCAACCTGCTCCTGCTCGCCTCCGGCATCCAGATGGCCGGACCGGACCTCACCCCCGAGACCTTCGAGCGGGGATTGCACCAGGCGGCCTTCCCCAACCCGTTCCATCCGATCATGGCCGGCAAGGTCGGGTTCGGCGGCGGGTCCCACGCGATGACCATCGACGCCGCGGAGATCTGGTGGAGTGAGACGGCGCGCAACCCCTACGCCGACTCCGCCGGTGCGTTCTGCTACGTGAATGGTGGCGAACGCTACCGCCTCGACGACTACCGCTCGGGTGACGAAGCGCTCTTCTTCAACGGGGACTGCGACTCGGGGATGTAGGCCATTGACGGAAGACGGGCAACGTCCCCGGTCATCACGCCCGTGGCAGCTCCCGACGATGTCCGGCAGGACGGCGCCGAATCACCTCCGTTCAGCGGGCTGGCTCGGCTTCTTCTTCCTCCTCGTCCTGCAGCAGGTCCTTGAACAGGCCCGCGTACAGGAGTTGCCCTGAGTTCTGCCAGCACTTCCGCGCGAACTCGAGTCCTTCCGGAGTGGGCGTGATCTCGCCGAGGACCGATAGCGGCGGCTGTCCGGGGCCGGCGTCCTCGGGGTCCGGCGACCAGCGATCGTCGCGATAGCGGTCGCGGGCGGCGGAGTCGCGCAGGTCGGGAATCTCCTCCGGCGCCCCGTCGGCGAGAGCCGAGCGGTAGCCGAGCACGCCGGCGATCGACATCGCCACACCCTTGTAGACGTCGATGTCCGGCGGCTCGCCCGTACGGATCGCCTCGGCCCACCGCAGCGTGACGAAGAAGTCACCGCCGCCGTGCCCGGCCTGCGTGGCCTCGTGGTGGTGGGTCGGGAAGTCGGGCGCGTAGATCTGCTCGCGCGGCTCCCCGTCCGCCTTCTCCCAGTGCTCCTTGTAGACGCGAACCATGTGCCGGGGGCCCGTGCGCAGGTTCTCCATGAGCCCCTTGTTGCCGTGGATCCGTACCCAGGTGCCCTCGCCGCGGAGCTTGCCCTGCAGCACCTTGACCACGGCGCCGTTCTCCATGCGGCACATCAACACGCCGGCGGGGTCGCCGCGCCGCGCGGTCATGCGCAGCTCGGGATCGCCGTAGTCGTAGGGGATCATGAACCCGTTCACCTTCACGGGTCGCAAGCCCGTGATCTGCATGACGGGCGCCAGCGCGTGCGTGCAGTAGTAGACGATAGGGATCCAGTTCCGCCAGTGGTTCTCGCCGGGCGCGATCGAGTTGAACCCGGCGGCCGGGAAAGGATGGACGTACTCCCCCTCCGCGTACCGCAGCTCCCCCACCTCGCCCGCCTCGTACAGGCGGCGCATCTCCTGGTTGAAGACCATGTAGGGGTAGTTCTCCGCGAGCATGTACGTGCACCCGCTGCGCTCCACGGCCTCGATCAGCTCGACGCCTTCGGCGAGCGTCTTGCAGGCCGAGGTCTCCGACAGGACGTGCTTCCCGGCTTCTAGCGCCTTGATCGCGAACGGAGCGTGCTGGTGGAAGTAGTTGGCGAGCACGACGGCGTCCATGTCGTGGTCCAGGAAGGTGTCGAAGTCGGTGTAGGTCTGCACGCCGAGCTTGCGGCCCACGGGCCGCAGCCGCTCCTCCCAGGTGTCGCACAGCGCGACGACTTCGAACCCTTGCACGGACGCCGGGCCCGATGCGAACGAGATGCCGCGCCCCAATCCGACGACACCGACCTTGATCGGTTTCACGATCGTGCTCCTTCCATCGATCCCATGACGCGCCCCCACCGCTCGGCGGG
>CAZLKN010000083.1:6287-9886 GCA_964560135.1 uncultured Actinomycetes bacterium
GGCGGGCACCGTGGGCAGCGCCGCCGAGACCTGCTCCTTGACCGTCTCGGCGTTGCGCAGCTTGATCTCCTCGTAGCCGCGGATCCGGTCGGGGGCCTTCGCGATCTCGACGGCGGAGGCGTGGTTCTCGGGGGTCAGGATCCCCACCAGCTCGTCCAGCACGCTCCGGTACCACGTGATGAGCTCCCGCTCGGCCCGTCGCACACGCGTGCGCCCGAAGGGGTCCAGGCGGGTGCCGCGCAGCCGACGCATGCGCGCGAGCGTCCGGAGCATCGGCTCCACCCAGGAGCCCAGCTGGAGCTTGCGCTCCATCCCCAGCGCGCGGAGCAGCGGGGGGTGCAGGTGGTAGTGGATCCGGCCGTCCTCGTAGCCGGACAGCAGCCGCTCCTTCCAGCCGTCCGCGGTGAGCAAGCGGGCCACCTCGTACTCGTCCTTGTAGGCCATGAGCTTGTGCAGGCCCCGGATCGCGGCATGCGTTAGCGCGGTCTCGCCGGGCACCGCCTCCTGCTCCCGCCAAGCCACCTCGAGCACCGCGTCGACGTACTCCCGCGCATAGCGGGTGTCCTGGTAGGCGACGAGCTCGCCGATCCGGATGTCGAGCAGGCGGCGGGAATCCGCGTCGAGGTGATCGCAGCGGGCGAGCAGTTCGGCGTCGCTCCGTCCCCGGCCACCGTTGGCCGTCGCAACCGGACGGTCCTCGAAGGCGGACGGGTCGTGCACCCACAGCCGTCCCAGCCTGAAGGCCTCGAGGTTTCGCTCCACCGCTACGCCGTTGAGCCGGATCGTGTCCTCGATCGAGGAGCCCTCCAGCGGCAGCCGTCCCGACTGGTAGGCGACACCGACCATGAACAGGTTCGCCGGCATGTTGTCGCCGAACAGCCGCTCCACGATGCCCGTGGCGTCCACCCACACCGCTTCGTCGGCTCGCGTGTAGCGCGCGAGGGTCCGCTCGAGGAAGCGCACCGAGGGCGTAGCGAAGTCGATGCTGCGCACCATCTGTCCCGTCGGGGTGAGCACACCGTTGCCGACCACCACCGTGCGCTCCGGTGAGCAGCGGTCGAGGTTGTGGGGCGCCGTGGCGCCGAGGGGGTCGAGGACCAGCATCAGGTCCGACCGACCGAGACCCACCTTGTTCGCGCGCAGCGCGTCCGGATCCTCGGCGATGATCAGGCTCGAGAGCACCGAGCCGCCCTTCTGTGCGAGTCCGGTCTGGTCGAGGAGCTGCACGTGCTTACCCTCGGCGAGCGCGGCGTAGACCAGGATCTGGTTCGTGGTCACGACGCCCGTGCCCCCGATGCCGGGGATGTAGATGCGGTAGGTGCCTTCGGCGGTGACCTTCCGCTCGGGCTCGGGCAGCTCGCCGGGCTCGGGGAGCTCGGGACGCGGTGGCCGTCGCCGTCCGGTGACGGTGACGAAGGACGGGCAGTCGCCGCCGAGGCAGGAGTAGTCGTAGTTGCAGGACGGCTGGTGCACCTGGGTCTTCCGTCCGAACTCGGTCTCCACGGGCACGACCGACATGCAGTTGGAGATCTCGCCGCAGTGCCCGCACCCCTCGCAGACCCGCTCGTGGATCACCACGTGCCGCTCGGGGGTGGGCAGCTTCCCGCGTTTGCGCAGCCGGCGCTTCTCTGCGGCGCAGCGTTGGTCGAAGACCAGGGCGGTCACACCGCGGACCCCGCGCAGCTCGCGGACGGCATTTTCGTAACCCTCCCGTCCCATCACCCGTGCGTTGGGGGCCAGGTCTGCGCCCCGGTACGCTTCGGGTTCCTCGGCCACCACGATCGTGTGGACCACGCCTTCGGACTCGAGGTAGCGGGTGAGCGCGGGCACCTGGTGATCGCCGACGGCGGACTGTCCCCCGGTCATCGCGATCGCGCTGTTGTACAGGATCCGGAAGGTGATGTTCGACCCGGCCCCCACCGCGCCCCGCAGCGAGGCCGTCCCGGAGTGGAAGAAGGTGCCATCGCCGACGTTCTGCATGAAGTGGTCGTCGTCGACGAAGGACTCGAGCCCGATCCACGGCGACCCCTCGGTCCCCATCGGGACGAGGTAGGCCACGCCGCGCTCCTCTTCGTCCATGAGCGCATTCATGGCGTGGCAGCCGATCCCGCCGCCGACCAGCTCCCCGTCCACCGAGACCGCGGACCGGTTGTGCGGGCAGCCCGAGCAGTAGTTCGGCGACCGGTTCGCCACCGCCACATAGGGGCGTTCGCGGATCGCCACGACCTCGGCGAGGCGGCGCATGACGCCCGGATGCTCGCCCAGGCGGGGGCCGAGGCGCTCGACGATGAGGTCCTGGTCGAGCTCACCGTGGAACGGGAACAGCATCTCGCCCCGCTCGTCCCGCTTGCCCACGATCCTCGGACCGGCCCCGTAGAGGATCTCCTTGAGCTGCCCCTCGATCAGCCCGCGCTTCTCCTCGACGACCACGATCTCCTGGAGGCCGTCGGCGAACTCCCTCACGATCCCCGGCTCGACGGGGTAGACCATGCCGAGCTTCAGCACCCGGATCCCCAGGCGGTGCAGCTGGTCCTCATCGAGGCCCATGTCGGCGAAGGCCTGCAACAGGTCGGCGTAGGTCTTGCCGGAGGTGACGACGCCGACACGGTCCCGCTCACCGCGGACCACGACGCGGTCGAGGCCGTTGGTACGGGCGAAGGCCTGCGCCGCGGGGAAGCGCTCCTCGAACAGATGGCGTTCGAGTTCGACGGACGTGGGGGCCAAGAGCATGAAGTCGTTCGCCTTCTGGAAGTCGAGCTCGGGAAGGACGATCGCGGGGTCGTGCGGGTCGACCCGGACGGTCTGGCCCCCGTCGCAGAGGTTGGTCGCGCATTTCATGGCGACCCACACCCCCGTGAACCGGGACATCGCGATCGCCTGGAGGCCGAAGGTGAGCATCTCCCCGACCGAGGCCGGGCTGACCACCGGCATCCCCACGGACACGAAGGCGAGCTCGCTGGCGTTGGGGATCGTGGAGCTCTTCGCGGTCGGGTCGTCGCCGGCGAGCGCGAGCGCTCCGCAATGCCGCCCCCCGCCGGAGAGGTTGGCGTGGCGGAAGACGTCGCCGGTGCGATCCACGCCGGGGCCCTTCCCGTACCAGATGCCGGTGAGTCCGTCGAAGCGCGCATGAGGGAAGCGCTCGAGCATCTGGCTGCCCATCACGGCACCCGCGGCAACCTCCTCGTTGACCCCCGCCACGTGCACCACGTCGAGGGGGTCGAGGTGGCGGCGCGCCTGCTCGAGGGCCACGTCGTAGCCGCCCAGCGGCGAGCCGGGGTACCCGGAGATGAACGTGCCCGTGCGCAGCCCGGCGGCACGGTCGCGGCGCGCCTGATCCATCGGCAGGCGGACGAGGGCCTGGATCCCCGTAAGGAGGACCGTCCCCTCGGTGCGGGTGTACTTGTCTTCGAGTGTCGGCATGGGTGTCAGCTCTGTCTCCTACTACGTACCTCTCGGAACGCCACAGTGCCCATCGCGACCACGGTTAGCGGAATCACGAAGTACAGCATGATCGCATTGAACCTTGGCAAGGCATCATGGTGAGATGCAGCCAAGATCAGGTACAGCGTATACGCCACATAGTATCCGAGTAACAGCAC
>CAZLKN010000084.1:0-4253 GCA_964560135.1 uncultured Actinomycetes bacterium
CGTGGTCTCGTCCTGCGTGACCACGATCTTGCGGGCCTTGCCGAGCATGTCGACGCCGACGTTCTCGAGCTTGATGCCGAGCTCCTCGGAGACGACCTGGGCCCCCGTGAGGATCGCGATGTCCTCGAGCATGGCCTTGCGGCGCTCACCGAAGCCGGGGGCTTTCACGGCCACCGACTTGAAGGTGCCGCGGATCTTGTTGACCACGAGGGTCGCCAGGGCCTCGCCCTCGAGGTCCTCGGCGATGATCGCCAGCGGCTTGCCGGACTGCATCACGTTCTCGAGGACCGGGAGCAGGTCGCGGACGTTGGCGATCTTCTGGTTCGCGATCAGGATGACCGGATCGTCGAGGACGGCTTCCATCCGCTCGGGATCGGTGACGAAGTACGGCGAGATGTAGCCCTTGTCGAACCGCATCCCTTCGACGAGCTCGAGCTCCATCCCGAAGGTCTGGGACTCCTCGACGGTGATGACACCGTCCTTGCCGACCTTGTCCATCGACTCGGCGATCATCTCGCCGATCTCCGGGTCGGCGGCCGAGATCGCGGCCACGTGGGCGATCTCCTCCTTCGAGGTGATCTCGCGGGACTGGGTCTTGACCGCGCCCACGGCGGACTCCACGGCCTTCTCGATCCCGCGCTTGAGCGCCATCGGGTTGGCCCCGGCGGCCAGGTTCTGGAGACCCGTCCGGACCATGGCCCACGCGAGCACGGTGGCGGTGGTGGTCCCGTCACCGGCGACGTCGTTGGTCTTCTTGGCGACTTCCTTGACGAGCTCGGCCCCGATCTTCTCGTAGGGGTCTTCGAGCTCGATCTCCTTGGCGATCGTGACCCCGTCGTTGGTGATCGTCGGCGCGCCCCACTTCTTTTCGAGGACGACGTTCCGACCCTTGGGACCGAGGGTGACGCGGACGGCGTCGGCCAGCTTGTTCATGCCCTCTTCGAGGGCCCGACGGGCCTCCGCCGAATACGCGATGGTCTTGGCGGGCATTGCTTCATTCCTCCCTCAGTAGGTGACTAGCACTCTTCCTATAGGAGTGCTAGCACGCGGGCTCCGTGATTGTCAATCCGACCCATGGCACGAATATGCAGGTCAGATACCGTTCTGGGCCGTGCATGGAAGGGATCAGCCCGCGAGGGCGTCCAAGTGGGTATGCGACGATCCACGGCGATGACCGAGGACTTCCTCGACCGGGCCCGCGGGGGTGACCCGCGGGCGTTCCTCGAGATCGTGCGGGCCCACGACCCGGCCCTCCGGGCCCTGGCCTGGCGGCTGCTCGACGACCGCGACCGCATGGACGACGTGCTCCAGGAGGCCTACATCCGCGCCTACCGGGCCCTGGCGCGCTTCGACGCCCGGTCGGCGGTGGGCACGTGGCTCCACCGCATCGTCTACAACGCCTGCATCGACGATCTCCGGCGTCGCCGTCCGACGGTGCCGCTGGAGGCGGTGCCAGACCGGCCCGATGACCGGCCCGGCCCGGAGCAGGTCGCCGCCCGGCAGGACCTGGCCACCGCCCTCGCCGCCCTGCCCCCGGACCAGCGGGCAACCGTCCTGCTGGTGGATGCCGAGGGCTTCGACCACGCCGCCGCCGCCGAGGTGCTCGGGATCGCACCGGGGACCGTGGCCTCCCGGCTGCACCGCGCACGTGCGGCGCTGCGCGCCGCGCTCACCGTCGAGGAGGACGAACGATGACCGACCACACCGACCGCGACGAGATCCTCGGCCGGGCCCTACGAGACCTGGAGGTGCCCGACCACCGTCCGGGGTTCTTCGACGACGTCCTGGATCTGCTGGAGGGCGAGGCCACAGAACGACGGCCCCGCCGCCTGCGCCTCGTCGTCCCGCTGGCCGCCGCTGCTGCGGTGCTGGCCGTCCTCGCCGGTGTGCTCGTCGGGGGCCCCCGGAACACCGTGGCCTCCGCGGCGGAGGTGAAGGCACGCGTGGACGAAGCCTGGTCCGGCGCCCAGAGCTTCCAGGGGACCCTGGTGATCGCCCACGCCGACCCGGGCCGGGACGGCGCCGTGGACGCGCTGCGCTGGCAGTTCGCGGTGACCGCCCGGGGCGACTTCCGCCTCACCGGCGTCGACCGCGACGAGGACATCGCCTACGACGCCGCGACGGGCACCGAGCGATCGGTCTTCGACGCCGGGACGGAGGGCGTGCTGGCCGCCGAGGTCACGGGCGTGGCCCCAGGCCCACCCGACCAGGGCCCCTCGGAGTGGATCCTGGACCGCGAGTTGGGGGCAGCGGTGCGGGCGCTGCTGGCTGCCCCCGATCCGGAGATCTCGGTGGAGGAGACCAGCCACGAGGACCGGGATGCCTGGCTCGTCACGCTGCCGGTTCCGCCGAACATGATCGAACCCGACCTCTCGCCGGACCGCCTCGAGGTCACCGTCGACCGGGGCACAGGCATGGCGGTCCGCGTGGTCCAGAGCCGGGAAGGACGGTTCTTGCAAGAGCTGCGCCTCGAGGATCTCGAGGTCGATGTCGAGATGTCGCCCGATGCCTTCACCGTCGTGTTCCCTCCGGGAGCGGAGGTCGTCCGCCGGGACCTCGGGTTCCGTCGGATGGACCTGGACGAGGCCGTACGGCGCGCAGGCTACCGTCCGCCGGTTCCGCAGCGCCTCCCCGACGGCTACCGTCTCGCCGAGGTGGCCTTCGCCGGGGAGGGGCACGTCACCGGCACGG
Organism: uncultured Actinomycetes bacterium; assembly: GCA_964560135.1. Lineage (GTDB taxonomy): Bacteria > Actinomycetota > JAICYB01 > JAICYB01 > JAICYB01 > CAZLKN01. The sequence goes on from CAZLKN010000084.1 coordinate 2,692, forward strand.
AGGGGATGAACCCGCCGGGCGAGCGTGTTGTCTCGATGGTGTGGCGGCGTGGCCTGGATCGCGTGATCCTCACCACGAGGCTGCGCGGCCCCCACGAGTGGAACGATCCCCTGGGCGCCGGCGAGGGCGACGTGCTGGAAGCCGAGACCGTGACGATCCGGGGCGGTGCGCTGGACGGCCTGGAGGCCGAGCTGGCCGTGGACTCCCGGGTGGTGCCGCACCTGTGGGCGCTAACGGACGATCTCGTCCTCACCCTCTCGGGCCACCTGACGCGGGACGAGATCCGCGACGCGGCGAACTCCCTCTTCCCTTCAAGGGGTTGAACAGGCAAACTTATAGTTCGTGTCAAGGAGGCGAGCGATGGACATCCTTCCCAGGTTCCGCCGGTGGCGGCTGTGGACCGCCGCCGGCACGGCGGTTGTCATGGTCGTCGTGCTCGGAGGCGCGGCCGAAGGCGCGCGCCGCTACGACGCCAGCCGCTCCGACACGTTCCTGCCCGGGATCGTCGTCGGCGGGGTCCCCGTGGGCGGCCTCACCTTCGACGAAGCCGCGACGCGGGTCCGGGCGATCTGGGAGGATCCCCTCGACGCGCCCGTGAACGTGTGGGTGGACGAGGACAGCGACACCGTGACGGCACGCCAGCTCGGGGCCTCCACGGACGCGATGGCCCGGCTCGAGGAGGCCCTCCAAGCCCAGCGCCGGCTCGCCTTCCCGGTGCGGGTGTGGCACCGGCTCAGTGGCCGTGACGCCACCGAGACCTACGCGGTCACGCAGCGGGTGGATCAACCGTCCGTTCAGGCGTTCGTGGACGCCCTCGCCGAGCGCGTGTACCGGGCCCCCGTGGATTCCAGCATCGACACCTCCTCGGGGTTCGTGCGGCTGACCGACGAGATCGACGGGTTCGGACTCCGCAAGGACGCGGCCGCCGAAGGCCTGTCCGCGTCGCTTCATGCGGGACACCGCAGGATCGAACTCCCCGGAGAGCCGCTTGCTCCGCAGGTCCGGCGCTCCGACCACGCGACGATCCTGCTCGTCCGTGTGGGCGAGAACAAGCTCTACCACTACGTCGGCGACCGGCTCGTGAAGACCTACGACGTGGCCACGGGCATACCCTCCAATCCCACACCCAAGGGCCGCTTCGAGGTCGTCAACAAGCGCCGCAACCCCACGTGGATCAACCCGGCCCCCAACCGGTGGGGCAAGAACATGCCCGCGCGGATCGGCCCCGGCCCCCGTAACCCGCTCGGCACCCGGGCGCTGGATATCAACTCACCGGGGATCCGGATCCACGGAACCGCCGATTCGGGCAGCATCGGCTACAACGCCTCCCAGGGATGCATCCGGATGCGGATGTCGGACGTGGAGGAGCTCTTCGAGAGGGTGCCCGTCGGGACACCGGTGATCATGCTCCAGGCCGGACCGAACAAGCCCCGCAGCGTGGCCGTGCCCGTGGAGGAGCCACAGGCCGAGGCGGACGCGACGCCGGTCCTGTCCGAGGACCCGCCACCGGAGGACGAGGCCGCGGCCTGATACGCTTCCTCGCCTCACGACCGGGCATCACC
>CAZLKN010000084.1:4353-9821 GCA_964560135.1 uncultured Actinomycetes bacterium
GCCATGGCCCAGCGATGGGAGTACGTCTCGGTCCCGATCATCGTCCACGCCGTGAAGGAGATCCTCGACCAGTGGGGTGAGCAGGGCTACGAGCTCGTCACGATCGTCGACCTCGAGGGGACGGGTCCGCTGGCGCTGATGAAGCGCCCGAAGGAGGACTGAGTCACGTGACCGCCGACCCGCTGATCGAGCTCGACGGCGTGAGCCGCGAGTACCGGCGCGGGGAGGAGGTCGTCCACGCCCTCCGTGACGTCGCCCTCGCGGTCAACCCCGGGGAGTTCCTCGTCGTCGCCGGGCCGTCGGGCTCGGGGAAGTCGACGCTGCTGCACGTGATGGCCGGGCTCGACCGTCCCGACGCCGGCGAGGTCCGCCTCGAGGGCCGGCCGTTGGCGGCGATGACCGACGACGAGCTCACGCTGTACCGGCGTCGCCGGATGGGCTTCGTGTTCCAGTTCTTCCACCTGCTCCCCACGCTCTCGGCGGTGGAGAACACCGGCCTGCCGTTGCTCCTCGACGGCGTGCCCCCCGCAGAGATGAAGGAGCGGTCGCTCGACGTGCTCACCCGCCTCGGGCTCGGCAACCGTGCCGGCCACCGGCCGCGGGAGCTGTCCGGGGGCGAGCAGCAGCGGGTGGCGATCGCCCGGGCGCTGGTGGCCCGTCCCGTCCTGCTGCTGGCCGACGAGCCGACCGGCAACCTGGACTCCGCCTCGGGGGCCGAGGTGTACCGGATCCTGACCGAGCTCCCCCGGGAGATCGGGACCGCCGTCGTGATGGTGACCCACGACCCGGGGGCCGCGGGCATGGGCGACCGTGACCTGCACCTGCACGACGGAGAGATCTCCGAGCTCGAACGGCCCGCGCCGGGGGCCTAGAGATGCGGTCCGCGCTCCGGCTGGTCTGGACCCTCGACCTGCGGCACCTCGCGTCCCACCGCATGCGGCTGGCACTGTCCGCGGTGGGCATCGCCGCGGGGGTGGCGCTGGCGGTGTCGGTCGCCGCCCTCGGCGCGTCCATCGACGCCTCGCTGCGGGGGATCGCGGACGCCGCCGCGAGCCGCGCGAACATCGAGGTGCGTCCGGAGACGGGGGTGGGCCTTCCGGAGGAGACCTACCTCCGCGTCCGGCAGATCGAGGGCGTGCGAGCCGCCGGGGCGACGGTGGAGTCCTACGTCAAGCTGCGCCACGGGGAGGCCGAGGCCCGGACCCTGCTGCTCGGCATCGACGAGGGCGTGATGGCCCTCGCCCCGCGGGCCGTCGACCCCGCATCGTTCGAGGCCGCCGATCCCTTCGGGCTGATGCTGCCGGAGGCCGTCGCACGCGAGCTGGGCGTGGCGGCCGGGGACGGCATCGACATCGCCACGCCCACCGGATGGCGGCAGGTAGCCGTCGGAGCGGTCCTGTCCGAGGAGATGACGGGTCGGAGCCGGGCGGCCGTCGGGCTGATCGGGGTGGTCCAGGATCTGTTGGACAAGACCGGCCGCATCGATGCGATCTACCTGGAGGCCGACGATCCCGACACCGTGCTGCCGCTGGTCGCCGGCGCCGTGGAGGGCGTGGGGCGAGCCGGGCCCGTGGCGCTGCGGCAGGACGACCTACGGGACATGCTGGCCTCGACGACCATCGCCCTGAACGTCGCGGCCCTGGTCGCCCTGTTCGTGGGGGCCTTCCTCGTCTACAACACGATGGCGATGGCCGCCGTGGAGCGGGTCGGGGAGGCGGCCCTGCTCCGTGCGGTGGGGGCCCGGCGCCGCCAGGTCTTCTCCCTGTTCTTAGCCGAGGGAGGGGCGCTGGGAGTCGTGGGCACCGCGCTCGGTCTCACCGGCGGCGTTGCCCTGGCCCGCATCCTGCTGATCCGCCGCGGCAGCGCGATCGAGGAGATCTTCCCCATCGACATCACGCGCCTGGTCGTCGACCCGCTCGACCTGGCTCTCGCCGGGGTCGCGGGGGTCCTCGCGGCCGTCGCCGCCGCCTACCTGCCCGCGCGGCGCGTCGCCCGCAGCGACCCGGCCCCCGCGCTGGGGCCCGCCGGGACCCTGGAGGACCCCACCCGGGGACCGCGCCGCGCCACCTCGACGGTCGGCGTGCTGCTGGGGGCCGCGGGGGTGAGCATCGTGCTCTACGAGCTGGCCGACCAGAGCCAGATCGGCAACGTCGCGATGGTGGGGCTCACCCTGCTGCTCGCCGGGGTGTCGCTGCTCGTCCCCACGATCATCCCGGCAGTCGCCGGACCGGTGGTCGGCCGGCTGGCACGAGGGCGGTCACCGGGCATCGTGCGCCTGGCCGCCGGCGAGATCCTGCGCGCCCCCGGACGCACGGCGTTCACCGCGGGCGCGGTCCTGCTGGCCCTCTCGCTGATCGTGGGGTTCTCGATCACGATGGCCTCCTTCCGGCACACCTTCCAGACGGGCATGGACCGGATCCTGCGCGCCGACCTGTTCGTCCGGTCGCCGACGTGGCGGCCGTTCGGATCCGACGTGCCGCTCGATGCGGGCCTGGTGGACGAGATCCGCCGCGTCGACGGCGTACACACCGCCTACGCCTTCAAGATCACCACCGGCAGGATGGACGACCAGCTCGTGGTGCTCCAGGCCCTCGACCTCGTCCGGTACTCGCAGCTCCCGGACCACGACCCGGAATGGCGTCGGGAGGCCATGGCCCTCGCGCGGTCGATGCGGCAACGGGACGCGGTCGCGATCTCCAGCTCCTTCGGAACGCGCATGGGCGTAGACGTCGGCGACACCATCCGTCTGTCCACACCCTCGGGCCCCCGCCGGTTCCGCGTGGCCGGGATCTTCCCCGACCCGTCGGCCGTCAATCCGACCCTCGTCTTCGACTTCACTACCTACGCACGGACCTGGCGGACCAACGCCGCCGACTCCTTCGGGATCGGCGTGCGACCCGGGCACGATCCGGCGGAGGTGCGGGCGGCGCTGGGCGAACGCTTCGGTCCGGACTTCGGGGTCGTGGTGGACACCCGGCAGGGCTTCGTCGACCGGGTCAACAGCTTCGTGGGCTCGATCCAGGGCCTGATCGGTTCGGTGCAGCTGGTCGCGGTGATCGTGGCCGGGCTCGGACTCGCGAACACGCTGCTGATCTCGACCCTCGAGCGCCGCCGGGACCTGGGGGTGCTGCGGGCCGTCGGGATGCTCCGGCGCCAGATGCGCCGGATGGTGACCGTGGAGGCCGTCCTCGTCGGGGGGATCGGGGTCGTGCTGGCGTGGGGGCTCGGCACGGTGCTCGGCCTGTTCATGTTCAACGTCATGCGGTCCAACACCGGCATCGACATGCAGCTCGCGGTGCCCTGGACGGCCTACGCGGTGCCGGCGCTGCTCGGCGTCGGCGGTGCCGCACTGGCCGCGCTGTACCCCGCGCATCGGGCGGCCCGGGTGGACGTCGTCAGTGCCCTGCAGTACGAGTGAGCAGCCCGGTCCCGGCCCGCTGGTAGGATGCGAGATCATGCGCGTCGCGATCGCAGCCGACCATGCGGGGTTCGTCCTGAAGGACGAGCTTGCCCGCCTGCTGCACTCAGACGGCCACGAGGTCGTCGATCTCGGAACCTCGTCGACCGATCCCGTGGACTATCCCGACTACGCCCGCGCCGTGGGCCAGGCCGTGACCGAGGGCCGTACCGAACGGGGGATCATCGTCTGCGGCTCGGGGGCGGGTGCGGCGATCGCCGCGAACAAGGTCCGCGGGATCCGCGCCGCCCTCGCGCACGACACCTACACCGCCCACCAAGCCGTGGAACACGACGACGCGAACGTCCTCGCGCTCGGCTCACGGGTGGTCGGCTCCGAACTCGCGCGGGAGCTCGTGCGCACCTTCCTGACGGCCCGGTTCACGGGTGAGGAGCGCCACGTCCGGCGCCTCGGCAAGATCCTGGAGATCGAGGCCGGATCGCCGCCGGTCCCGAGCCACGACTGACCGCCGGTCAGTCCATGGGCTCCCCAAGACCGTCCCCGTCTTCTACCCTGGGTGTCTCGGCCATGCGCTATCGACCCGCCTTCGAACGTATCCTGATCCTGGTCGCCCTCGGAATCGCGGCGATCATGCTTCTCCCGTTCACCTCGCCCCTGCTGTCCTCCGACCTGCCCTTCTCGCGGGAGCGCGAGATCGCACCGCCCACCGTGGACGTCGCGCCGTTGCATTTCACCGCCGCCACACTTCCCCTTGCGGCCGAGGAGGTGGAGCGTCCGCCGGCACCAGACGCCCGCGGCCTTCTGATGACCGGGTACACCGCGGGCGGCGCGCGTTTCGAGACCCTTCTGGACATGATCCGGCGGACCGAGCTCAACGCCGTGGTGATCGACATCAAGGACGAGTCCGGAGAGGTCTCCTGGCTTCCCGAACGCGAATGGGGCAACCTCGCCGGGGCCGGCCGGCGCAAGATCCGCGATCCCGCCGCGCTCATCGAGAGCCTCCGCCGGGAGGACATCTACGTGATCGGGCGCATCGTGACCTTCCAGGATCCGATCCTCGCCGAGGCCCGGCCGGACCTCGCCGTCCAGGACACCAAGGGAGGCATCTGGCGGACCACCAAGGGAATCGGCTGGGGTGATCCGTTCTCCGAGGAGGTCCAGCGGTACAACATCGAGCTCGCGATCGAAGCCCTCGAGCTCGGGTTCCAGGAGATCCAGTACGACTACGTCCGCTTCCCCTCCGACGGTGATCTGAACCGCGCCTGGTTCCGCCATCGCGATCTCCGTCCGGAGACCCGTGTGATCCAGCAGTTCCTCGCCAGGGCCCGCTCCGAGATCGTGCCCCGCGGTGGGTACATCTCGGCCGACCTGTTCGGCCTCGTCACTCTCGCCACCGACGACATGGGGATCGGCCAGCGCCTCGACATGATCGCCCAGGAAGTGGACTACGTATCCCTGATGCTGTACCCGTCCCACTACGCCAAGCCCGAGTACGGCATATCCGACCCGGAGGCGGACCCCTACCAGACGATCTCCCTGTCGGTGAAGGACGCGAAGCGGCGGATCGCCGGCACCCGGGCCAAGCTTCGTCCCTGGATCCAGGACTTCTCCCTGAAGGTGCGGTACACACCGAAGGAGGTCCGCGCGCAGATCCAGGCCCTCGAGGACGAGGGCATCACCGAGTGGCTGCTGTGGAACGCCGGCAACCGGTACACGGAGGACGCGCTGCGCCCCGCCGGCGCCCGCCGGCGCTGAGCGTGTTGACACCGCGACGGCGCCGGGCGTAGCGTTCGGCCCGACAGGTAAAGAGCAGACGTGGTGGTGCCCCGAGGCCCGGATGCCCGGGGCGTAAGCGGCGAAGCCGGTGTGAGTCCGGCGCTGCCCCGCAACCGTAAGCGGACCCCAGGGTCCGCGAGCCGGGACGACCCGCCCCCACGAAAGCTTCCCCGACTCCTTCGAGGGTGAGGAGGTGGAGCGCATGACGCATCCGGCTCGCCCTCCGCCGTAGGCGGAGGGTTCCTCATCCCTGTGTCGTCCCCGTCGCGTTCAG
>CAZLKN010000085.1:0-9799 GCA_964560135.1 uncultured Actinomycetes bacterium
ACTTCTACGCGGGGTTCGCTCGGTGAAGGTGGAGACCTCGCCCACCTTGGCGTAACGCCTGGCGGTGATGCGCGATACTGGGCCCGTGACCTATGTGGTGGAAGCTGAGGGCCTCACCCGATCGTTCGGTGACGTGCTCGCCGTGGACCGGCTGGACCTGCGCGTCGAGCGTGGGGACATCTTCGGGCTGCTCGGACCCAATGGTGCGGGGAAGACCACCACGATCCGGATGCTCACCACTCTCCTGGCCCCCTCAGCCGGCGCCGTGCACGTGTGCGGATTCGACGTTGCGCGCCGGCCGGCGGAGGTTCGCCGGCGGATCGGGTACGTGATGCAGGAGGTTCCGTTTTCGACGAACCTGCTGAGCGCGCGCGAGCGCGTGGAGATGGAGGCGGCCCTGCACCACGTTCCGCGGCGGGCGATCCGCGAGCGCGCTTCAGAGGTCCTCGAGCTCGTCGGGCTCGACGCCCACGCGGACCGGGTGACCAACACCTATTCCGGCGGTATGCGCAAACGGCTGGACCTGGCCTGCGGACTGCTGCACCGTCCCGAGGTGTTGGTGCTCGACGAGCCGACGCTTGGGCTCGACGTCCAGTCGCGCCACCGGCTCTGGGACCACATCAAGATGCTGCAGGGTGAGGGGATGACGGTGGTGCTCGCCACCAACTATCTGGACGAGGCCGACCGGCTCTGCAACCGCCTCACGATCATCGACCACGGGCGCGCGGTGATCACGGGAACCTCGGTCGAGCTCAAACGGGACGTCGGAGCAGATGTGATCCAGGTGGCTACCCCCAGCCCCGACCGCCTGCGCGCGGTCATCGGTGACGCGCCCTGGGTGCAGCGCATCGTGGACGGAACCTCTGGAGACCTCCACATCTACGTGGACGACGCGGCGGTCGCGCTCCCGGCCGTCATGCGCCTGTCGGTGGACCACGGGATCGATCTGGAACGGGTGACCTACAGCGAACCCACGCTCGACGACGTCTTCCTGCTCCACACCGGCAAGGAGCTGCGGGAGGCGGGCGTCTAGATGGTCGACGTCGCCCGGGCCGGCACGGCCCCCGCGGTGGGGGAACGGATCCGCGCGGCGCGGGGTCGGGAGTGGATGCAGGAGGTCTCCGCCCTCACCCGACGCTGGTACATCCAGACGATCCGGGAGCGCATGAACCTGGTCTTCAGCGTGGCGCAGCCCGCGATCTGGCTCGTGTTCTTCGGCGGTGCCGTGGGTCGGGCGATCGACGAAGCCGCGGTCGGCACCACCGATTACCTCGGGTTCGTCCTGCCGGGGATCTTCGCTTTCACGATCGTGGGTAACGGCGTTGCGGGAGCGATGCCGCTGCTCTGGGACAAGGAGACCGGCTACCTCGACAAGCTCATGAGCATGCCGATCGCCCGCAGCTCGGTGATCGTGAGCCGGTTCCTGTTCCAGCTCGCGCTCGCCTCCGCCCAGATCATCGTGGTGCTGTTCGTGGGTCTGCTGATGGGGGTGAACGTCGCCGCGGGCCTGCCCGGAGTGCTGGTGATCCTGCTCGTGGCGGGCTTCCTCACGATGGCGGTGGCGTCGGCGCTGGCGGCCCTCGTCTACCGCGTGCCCGGGCACGGGACCTTCTTCGCGATCACCGGATTCGTGATGCTCCCACTGCTGTTCCTCAGCAACGCCTTCGTCCCTCTGGACGTGATGCCGACCTGGATGGCCGTCCTCGCCCGCGTGAACCCGATGACCTACGCGATCGAGGCCATGCGGATCCTCGTCCTCGAGGGCTGGCATGCGGGCCTGTTGGCGGCCCTCGGGGGCTCGGCGGCCTTCGCTGCGGTCTGCCTGGGGCTCGGTACCCACGAGTTCCGCCGTCAGACCGGACAGCGCCTCGGGTAGGCCGCCTGCGGCGCCGGAGCCGGGTAGCATGGCCTGCGTCGGGCGTCTAGCTCAGTGGTAGAGCACCACCCTTACACGGTGGGGGGCGAGGTTCGATCCCTCGGACGCCCACAGGCCGGATCCGGAGGGCACTCCGACGTGTCCGCCTCCAGAGGACCGCGAGTTCCAGCGGGTTGGCGTCCGGTCCGGGCCTAACTGGCGCCTCGGTCCGATCCGGCGTCGCCCCGGGAGCCGAGCCTCCACGTAGGGCTCACATATGACGCTAGTTGGAGGATGGGGGTCCGGGAGGCGCCTGTGAGGGGTCGAGCCTCCAGCTGAAGCCGCCGGGGGGGAAGGGTTCCTTGGCGGAACGAGCCGCCGTCCGCCCCATGTCCGCGGGCCCGGCCAACCGATCGTGTCGCCGCCCACCGCTACCATCCGTGGACCTTCCCGCCTGTCCTTCCCCGGCCTTTGGAGGTGCACGAGCCATGGGGAACGCGCGGACCGGCCCCGACGCCCGCCTCGCGGTGCTGACGCGAGGCCAACATGGCCCGTTCAGCCTTGACCAGGCCCTGACAGCGGGTTTCTCCAGGTCCGCCGTGAAGCGTCGGGTCGACTCGGGATGCTGGGTCCGGCTGCACCGGGGCGTGTACTGCGAGGCTGCGGTGCCGGCGTCCCTCCAGCGGGACGCGGCTGCGGCGGTCATCGCCTGCGGGCCCGGTGCCGCAGCCTCCCACCGCACGGCGGCCAGATGGTGGGAGCTGGACGTCCCCCCGGCCGACCGTCTCGAGGTGACGGTCCTGCTGCCGTCACGGGCGCGGCCGGCGTCGGTGCTGGTCCACGAGACGACGAGGCTGTCACGTTCGGAGGCGGCACCGCGGGACGGCGTCCGCATCACCAGCCCCATGCGCACGCTCGTCGACCTCGCCGACCTCCTGGATCCCGGACTGCTGGAGCTCGCGTTGGATCGCGCGTGGCGACGGGGCCTCGTCCATCCCGCACGGCTCCTCGGCTACCTGGAGGACGACTGGTGTCGGGCGAGACGCGGCACCGCCACGCTCCGGCGGATGGTGCAAGAGCGCCTCGGCCAAGGACCGGCCGGATCAGACCTCGAGACGATGTTCCTCCAGCTCCTGCGGGACGCCGGTCTGCCGCTGCCCGTGCGCCAGTACCCGGTGGTGACGCCTTTCGGCCCGCGCTACCTCGACCTGGCTTTCGCGGATCCGAAGCTCGCCATCGAGCTCGACGGGATGGAGAGCCGGCTCGACCCGGAGGCGTTCCTGGACGACCGGTCCCGCCAGAACCTCATCGAGGCCCAGGGATGGACCTTCCGCCGCTTCGGGTACGCCCATGTCACCGAGCACTCGCTGTGGACCGTGTTCACGGTCGGCGACGCGCTGGGCCGCTGGCCGGTGAAGTGGGTCTCGAAGCGGCCGTGACCTGCCTGGCCGTTCCGTCCACCCCGCTGGCGGCGCTAACTGGCGGCTCGGGTCCGCTCCGCCCACGTTCCGGGGGCCGATCCCCCAGTTTGGGCTCACATGCGGCGCTAGTTGGAGGATGGGGGGTCCGGGAGTCGCCTGTAGGGGGCCGAACCTCCAGTTGAAGCCGCCTGGGGAGGGGAGGCGGTGGTGGCGGGTGCCTGCGACAGGCGCTCGTGCGGGGGGCTCGAGGCGGGACGGCCTCCGCCGGATTCAGTAGTCCACCCCAGATTCAGTAGTCCACTACTGATGCGGGCAGGAACGGCCCGCTCAAGAATGGGCCGGTAGATCCTTGAAGAGACACGAGAGAGGAGAGAGCGCCATGCGAGGGGGAGCGAAGGCGGGGATCGCCGTCGCCGTGCTGGTGGTCGGGAGCCTGGCGGCGGCCTGGCAGGCAGCGGCCCACGAGCACCAGGACCCTGTGGAGGTCGAAGTGGAGTACGAGATCGACCCGGAGGAAGGGGAAGCCAGCGGATCCGCTGAGGTCTTCATGCACGATCTCACGGGTTTCGTGCCCTTGGAGACCGAGCTGACCCTTCCGGTCGGTCGGGTCGGTTCCGGCGCGGCCGTGAGCGCGGATCGGCCCGCTACCAACGCGTCAGGCGAAGTCCGATTCGATGCAGGAACGGAAGGCGAGTTGTTCCCTGGGGAGACGTTCATTGCCGAAGCCGAAGGTCAAGTCTTCGGCACGGATAAAGGGATCATCGCCGCGAGCGCGGAGGCGGAAGGCGAGCTCGACCCGGGCCCAGCCTACCCCTGGGGCGATCAGTTCGTCGCCGGCGTCGAAGGTGAGTTCGTCCTGACAGGCTTCGGTACGTTCGCCGACACGTCCGCGAGGGCGGAGGCGGAAGGCGAGCTGTTCCCCGGGGAGACGTTCGACGCTGAGGTCGACGGTCGCGTCTTCCCCGGCGACACGTTCGCGCGCGCGGAGGCGGAGGGTTCGGCCTCCGAGGCCGGGGTCGAGGACCTGGATCTCTACGCGGAGGCCGACGAGTCCGACGGCGTCCTGGTCTGCAGCGACGGGACGGTGGCCGACCAGAAGGTCGCTCCGTGCGCCTACCAGGAATCTCCGATTCCCCCGGACCCCGGGCACCCACTGCCGTAGGGCGACGCCCTCGAGGCTGGCCGGCCGCACAGCGCAGTGGATCGCCCGCTGGGGGCCAGTCGGCCTCCGGTGCGCGATACCCTTCGTTCATGCTCGGCCCCCAGAAGTACTCGGAGCGACTCGGCCTGATCGAGCCCGACCAGTTGCGGGAGGCCACCGAGCGGCACGAGCTCGGTGAGCTGCGCGACGCCTATCCCGCGCCCGGAGGGCCCTTCGCCCAGAACGTCGTCCTCGAGACCACGCAGGGTCTGTTCGTGCTCCGCGGCAACCCCCGGGGCCACTCGCAGCTCACCAAGGAGCGGCGCGTGGCCCGGTTCATCGACGAACGGTCGACGCTGCCCGCGGCCTGGCCCTACACCGTCTGCGACGACACCGAGACCTTCGGCTGGACCTATGCCGTGCTGCCCTTCCTGCCCGGCACGCCGGGTCTGGAGCTCTGGCCGACGCTCGACGCCGACGGTCGCGTCGACCTTGCCGGCGCGGCCGGCGAGTCGCTCGCCGAGCTGCACGATGCCAGAGCGGACTTCTTCGGTCCCTACGACGGCCAGCTCGACGACTTCATCGAGCTGGAGGACTTCGGTGACTGGTTCCTGCACCGGCTCGGGCACTGGCGCAACGCCTGCCGCGCGGTGAACGCGCTGTCCACGGACGCCGAACAGTACATCGACGATCTCATCGATGAGCACGCGGACGCCCTGGACGAGCCGTTCACGCCGGTACTCGTCCACCACGACTTCACGATCGAGAACCTCAACTTCGATCTCGGCAACTTCGAGGCGACGGGGGTCTTCGACCTCGGCGAGGCCAACCTGGCCGACGGCGAGGAGGATCTCGTACGGATGCTCGGCCACCTCGACACCGACGACGAGCGGGAGGCCTTCGTCGAGGCTTACACCGAGGACCACCCGCTGCGTCCGGGGGCCGGGGACCGGCTCGCGCTCTACGCGCTCGTCGACCATCTCCGGGTGTGGGAGTTCGGACGCCGTTTCGGCGCGATCTTCGACGAGGATGCGTCCTTCGTCGGGACGGCGAACCCGGTCATCGAGCGGGCGCGCGCCGTCGGAAAGCGTGCCTGAGCATTCCCACCGCTCGTGGCGAGATCCGGTCCGTCGAGCAGGATTGTACGTATCGGCAACGAATGTGTTGTCGACACCGTCCGTCCGGCGAAAGGGGAGCCATGCGTCGCTTCTGGAGGATCTCGTTCGCGTTCGCGGCCGGCATGGCCCTTGCCTTCGGCGGGTTGCCCGCTGCCGGCCAGTCCGACCTGCCGCCGGCCCCCGAGATGCTCCCGGACGGTACCTGGGCCGAGGCCCTCTACGACGCCGTGGAGCCGTCCGCCTCCGGCCCCCTGCGCGCCGGCGCGGCCTCGGGTGACATCACCCCGCCCCCGGGCTCGCCGATGACCGGGTTCTACGTGTACCGCCACTGCGCCACGGGCACCGGCCTGGAGGCGGGCGGGAAGCTCGAGGACAAGCAGCGCCAGATCGAGGAGGACCCGACCGAGGCCCCCTACGCTCCCTCGCAGTGCACCGCGTCACGCCTCGGCCCGGACACGGACGGGTACGCCAAGACCTTCCCCGCCTCCGAGGGCCGGTACGGACGCTTGCGGGCGCAGGCTTTCGTGATCGACGACGGCGACCGCAAGGTGGCCGTGGTGTCGGTCGACCTCCCGGCGATCTTCGGCGAGATGCACGAGGCGGTGGCCAACCGCATCGCCGGCGCGGGCATCACGCGTGAGGATCTGCTCATCTCCGCCAGCCACACCCACACCGGCCCGGGTGGGTACTTCCAGCAGAACCTGGGGTGGGCGGCACTCGGCGGCGACGTACTCGACCCCCGCATCTTCGATGCCATCACCTCCGGGATCGTCGACGCCGTCCTCGAAGCCGATGCACAACTGGTACCGGCGTCCCTGGCGACGGGCGAGGCGATCCTCGACGGACTGAACGGCAACCGCCGCAGCGCCCAGCACCTGCTCAACCCCGAGAGCGAGGCGCAGCTCGACATCGACCCCCGCAACGCGCCGCGACTCGGGATGATCCGCGTCGACACCGCCGAGGGGACGCCGATCGGCGTGATCACGAACTTCTCGACCCACGGGGTGATCGGGAACATCCTGAACATGTGGCACACCGGCGACGACAAGGCGTGGGTTGGACGGCTGCTGGAGGACGGGATCCGGGCGGAGGCCGGGCTGCCCGACGACCACCCGATCGTCGGGGCCACCCTCAACGGTTCCCAGGGCGACATCGGGACGGGAAGCTGCACGCGTCCGTTCCCGATGTCGGGCGCCGACTTCAACGACTTCATCTGCATGGAGAGCGCCGGGATGCGTCAGGCGACCCGCTATCTCGACCTGTGGCGCGAGCTCGGTGACCAGCTCCGCGACGACGTGAGCGTGGACGCCCGCTTCGACATGGTCTGCTTCTGCGGCCAGGAAGTGGACGACGATCCCTACGACCCCTTCGATCGAGACCCGTGGGTGCCCGAGAACGACGACCCGGCCTACTTCAACGTCGGGCAGATCGCGATCCAGGGCGAGGGCAGGGCACCGGCGACACTGTTCCCGGGCCATCACCGCCGGCAGCCGTTGCTGATCGGCGCTCCCGGGGTCTCCCCGAAGAACGTGCGCATCCAGGTACTCCGCGTCGGGAACACCGTCTTCGCGTCGATGCCGGGCGAGCCCACGATCCAGATGGGCCGCCGCGTCGAGCGCAGCGTGAAGGCTGCCCTCGCCGGGCTGGCCGACCACGTGTGGGTGGCCGGCCTCGGCAACGACCACAACGCGTACTACGCCACGATCCAGGAGTACGAGGCCTACTTATACGAGGGTGGCTGGTCCTTCTACGGGCAGCAGTCCGGGAACCTGCTGAAGCTGCGCCTGGCGCACCTCGCCGAGTGGATGGCCAAAGGCGAGGAGGTACCGGAGTGCACCCTCGAGCGCGGCTGCCTGGACAACCCGGACACCTCCGAGGTCTCCGCCGATCCCGAGCCGCTGGTGGTCGACCCGGCCCCCGTGATCGTCTCCGAGCCCCGCGACGTCGAGCGCTTCGAGGGCACGAACCTGACGTGGAACGGCGGCGGCCCGGGGGCCGAATGGCGTCCGGGCGAGGCCACGGCGACCCTGCAGCGGCTCGAGGCGGGGGAGTGGGTCGACGTCGCGAGCGACCTCGACCCGGTGATCCCGCTGCGCTACGGCAAGCGCTACGGGTTCCACCGCTACTCGGCCCTGTTCGACCCCGTCGCCGACCAGCCGGCCGGCACCTACCGGTTCCTGGTGACGGGCGCCCATGCCACCGCGCCGGTCGCGACGACGCCATACACCCTGACCTCGGCTCCCTTCGAGGTGGTGGCGTCCACCGGGCTGCGCATCGCCGAGAACGACGGGGTGTTCACCGTCGAGCATCCGGAACCCGATCGCCTCCGGAACTACCGGTGGCGCGCCCGGTCGCCGGAAGCCTGGACGCTGACCGGCACCCTCAACGGTGACCCGTTCACCGCCACCGCGCCCTTCGAGCTCGCACCGGGCGACGAGCTCCTGGTTCCGGCCGGCGGGATCATCGACGTCCACGGCAACAGCAACGGAGAAACCATCACGGTCAACGGGGTGGCTACGTGACGAATCTAGACGCGACGGGTTTTCCGTCTCGGTCCCGTGATACCAACAAGGAGGGGTGTATGCGTCGCAGCAGGATGTACGCGGTCGTGACCGCGCTGATGATGTTCGGAACGCTGCTGGCCAGTGGAGGGCCGGCGGCGGCGTCCCACGTGGAGCACACGGCGGTGCCGAGCAAGGCGGCCGATGGGCTGCCGATCCACATCTCGATCTTCAAGCCGGACGGTGCGAGCGAACTCGACAAGGCGCCGGTGATCCTGCACTCCCACGGCTGGGCTGGATCCCGGAGCTCCAGCGAGGACGCGTTCTCGAACTGGCTGGACGAGGGCTTCGCCGTCGTCAGCATCGACCAGCGGGGCCACGGCGACACAGGCGACATCGCCCACACGCAGGACCCCGACCTCGAGGGCCAGGACATCATCGCGGTGATCGACCACATCGCCACGCTGCCGTGGATCGCCAAGGATGTCGACGGCAGCGGCGAGGAGATCACTGACGACCCGGTGATGGGCGCGATCGGCGGCTCCTACGGCGGTGGCTACCAGCTCATCACGGCCCTCACCGAGATCCGTGACCGTGGCCACACACGGTTCAACGCCCTCGCACCGCAGATCACTTGGAACAACCTGTCGCAGAGCCTCGGCCCCCAGGATGTGCCGCGCACGCTCTGGAACGCACTGCTGTACGGGGTGGGTGCCACCTTCCTTCCCCAGCACGTTCACGAGTCGTTCCTGCTCGGCAACGCCACCGGCACCTTCCCGAACGGGGAGATCCCCGGCACCTACGATCTGAAGGATCGCTTCTACCGCAACAGCCCGGCGTGGTTCGCGGACAACGAGATGTTCCTCGACATCCCGGTCCTGTTCGGGCAGGGAACCTCCGACAACCTGTTCCCGCTGAACGAGGCGTACCACAACTTCGAGGAGGTCCTCACCCCTGAGGCCCGTGCGCAGAGCCTGCTCGTCGGGTACAACGGGGGCCACGTGCTCCCGGCGGTGGTGCCCGCGGGAGGGGAGACTTCCTCCGGCGACGCCTGCTCCGGTGGTTTCACCGAGCTGACCATGGACTTCTTCTCCACGGCCTTCGCCGGCGGGGACACCGCGGCGCTGCTGCCCACGCAGTACGGGATCACCACCGTGGGTGGGACGTGTCTGCAGGTGGACAGCTTCGACGCCGACACCGAGCTTCCCGTGGGCGACGGCGTGGTCGTCAGCCCCGCCGGGCTCGGTGCCCCGGTGGCCTATCCGATCGCCGAGGGCCCGATCACGGTGGCGGGGATCCCCGTCCTGCGCGGGAAGGCGACCTCGCTGGGCGTGGATGCCCGTGCGTACTTCGCGCTGTCGGTCGGCACCTCGCCGCTCGACGCGGAGATCCTCCAGGGCAACACGATGCCGCTGCGCCAGCGGTTCCCGGTCGTGGACGAACCCACGTCGCTGGAGCTCGCGGGTGTGGCCGTCGAGGTGCCCGCCGGACAGACCCTGTACCTCACGGTCTCAGCCGTGGCGGACATGTTCGTGGGTACCAACCGGTACCCGGGCACGATCGTGCTCACCGACGCGGTGGTGGATCTGCCCGTCCACTGACGACGGTTCTGAGCATCGGATCGGTGCCCGGGGGACCGCAGCCCCCGGGCACCGGCGTCTAAAGAATGCGTGTCACTGCCATCCTCTAGAATGCGAACATGCGTTCCACATTCGAGGATTTCGATCGGCTGGACGCCGAGGCGCGGCGGGCTCATGTGGCTC
>CAZLKN010000086.1:0-9694 GCA_964560135.1 uncultured Actinomycetes bacterium
GCCGCCGCCGTTGCTTCCTCCACCATTCGACCCAAATCCGTCATCAGCATCGACAGCGTCGTAGACGTCGTCGCCCATCCCGGCGTCGATGAGCAGACCGGTTCCGAGGTCGCCGCCGCCGTTGCCGCCGCCCCTTCCCGAGTACTGGTCGGTGCCGCCGCCGTCGAACAGGAAGCCGGCCCCGAACCATCCCCCGCCGTTCACACCGAGCTCCCGCCCCAGATACCGGTCGTTGCCCATGGCATCGAACAGGAACCCAGCGCCCTGGTCTCCGCCGCCGTTCACCCCACAGCGCGTCCCGTCACCGTACCGGTCGTTGCCTGCAAGATCGATGAGGGCCGCGGCCACCGGCGCGGCCGGCCAGTCGCAGACGCGGCGGTAGCCGCTGCCGCCGGCGTTGTTCAGGTAGATGTCATCCCCGCCGGCGTCGACCTGGAGCAGATAGTCCTGCTCATGCGTGTCGTCGGTGACCGTCAGATCGATGGACACCACCCCCCGCACCCGCAGCGGCGGCGGAACCCGATCTGCAGGCAGGCCCTTGACCGCCTCCTCCAAGACGAAGGCTGCTGTCAGCAGCCGCAGCCGCGCCGCCAACACGCCCTCCAGATCCAAGCCGAGGCTTCGCATCAGCAGCCCCGGTGACTGCGCATAGCCCTCCACCGAGTCGTCGAGGTCTGCGCGGCCGTGCCCGGCCGCCGCCATCAGCGTCGCCTCCGGCCGGATCCCAGCCAGCGTCGCCGCCCGGAAATCCCGGAAAGCCTCCACCACCTCCGCCAACGCCGACGCCACCCCACCCGGAAGCCTCTCCAGAGCCTCCACGGCCGACCGTTCACCCGCATCCACCCGCACCCCCAGGTCCCCCAGAAGCCCCAGCACCGCTTCCCCCGGCCCCGTCGACCCCGGCGCGTAGATCACCCCAAGCTCGAGCCCCAACGCCCGCGCCTCCTCGCGGGCCGCCCACACCGCCAGCGGCCCGGGCTGACCCCCGCGAAGATCCTCGCGCTCCGAGACCAGCCGCTGCGTCCGGCCCGCAGCCCGCCCCGCCCACCCCACCGCCGAAGCTGGCTCCCGCCCCAACGCCTCCGGCAGGGCCTTTGCCGCCTCCAACGACACCCCAGCCGCCTCAAAGGCCCTGTCGATCCCTCGACCCTGCTCCCCAGCCACCGACAGCAGACGATCCGACACCTCCACCGCCAACCCCGCCGTCACCTCGTATCGCGAAGCCACCTGCGAACCCAACGCCCCCGAAGGCCCGGCCGGGCCCGCAACCGAACACACCAAGGAGACAACGACGACGACTGCGGCTCTCCGGCTCATAGATTCAACAGGCCGACTCCCACGCCCATGTCCCCATCCCCGTCCACAGAAGCCGGACCACCCCACGAACGCTAGATTCGCCCACAAGATCCGGATTCCTTCGACAGGGCCCTGACGTCGGCGTATCCCAGGCCTCCGACGAGCACCGACGCCCACACGTTCCCTCGGCTTCCTGCCTGCGCATCAGCTCATCCACGAAAGTGGCTGGAACCCCGGGAGGCAACCCCTACACTGAACACCCTCAGATCAGGCGGCGGTCCGACGCCCAGCGCGTGAGCTCGTGGCGGTTGGACAGCTGCAGCTTGCGCAGCACCGCCGACACGTGCGTCTCAACGGTCTTCGCCGAGATATGCAGGCGGCGCGCCACCTCCTTGTAGGTGTAGCCGCGGGCGATGTGGCGCAGGACCTCCTTCTCCCGGACCGTGAGCAGGTCGATCTCGGGGTCGGAGGGGACGGGGATCTCTCCCGCGAAAGCGTCCAGCACGAAGCCGGCCAGGCGCGGTGAGAACACCGCGTCCCCCTCGTGGACGCGGCGGATCGCCTCGGCGAGGTCGTCCGGGGAGATCGTCTTCGTCACATAGCCTCGGGCCCCCGCCCGCACCACCGCGATCACGTCCTCGGGGGCATCGGACACCGATAGGGCCAAGAACCGCACCTCCGGATGGGTGGTGTGAACGGCCTCGATCACGGCCCGGCCCCCGCCGCCGGGCATGTGGACGTCGAGCAGCACCACGTCCGGCTTGGCGGCGCGGATACCCCCGATCGCCTCGTCCACGTCGCCGGCCTCGCCGACCACCTCCACCTTGTCGGCGATCTCCGCCTTCACGCCGGCCAGGAACAGGCGATGGTCGTCCACCAGGAACACGCGCGTCATGTGGCCTCCACGGGCATCCGGATCCGGATCTCGCATCCCTCACCGGGCGCGGTGAGGATCTCCACCGTGCCGCCGTGGCGTTCGATGCGGCCCCGGATCGAGTCGGCGATCCCCCGCCGGTCGGGCGGCACGCTGGACGGGTCGAACCCCCGGCCCCGGTCGCGGACGTAGGCCTCCACCGATCCCGGTTCGCACTCCACGTAGACCGACACGGCGTCCGCGCCGGAGTGCCGGGCCGCGTTGGCGGCCGCTTCCCGGCAGGCGGCGACCACGGCACGGGTGCGCTCGTCCAGCGGACGGTCCCCCACCACCACGACCTCCACGGGGACGTCGTGGGCATCCTCCACCTCGGCGGCGACGGCGTGCACGGAGGCGGACAGATGCTCGCCGTCGTCGGCGCGTGGGGGCCCGTAGAGCCAGACCCGGAGCTCCCGCTCCTGGCGCCGGGCGAGGGTGAGCATCTTGCGGGGATCGTCGGTGTGCCGTTGGATCAGCGCGAGGGTCTGGAGCACCGAGTCGTGGAGGTGCGCGGCGACCTCGGCCCGCTCCTCGGAGCGGACCCGGTCCCGGCGTTCCTCGGCCACCTGCCCGAACAGCCGCCACAGCAGGGGCCCGAAGGCCAGCCCGAGCCCGGCGGCGGTGACCGCCACGGCCAGCAGCACGCTGCCGATGGCCGCGAGGTCCTGCTGGGCGGCCAGGAACGAGCCCATGCCGAGCACCACGAGCAGGCCCCCGAGGACGATGCGTCCGGGCGAGGGCTTGTCGACGAGCAGCTCCCGGCCGCCGACGCGAACCCACCGGGGACGGTCCTCCGCGTCGGTTCGGACGTAGATCAGGGCCGCGCCCCCGGCGGCCACGAGGATCGGGATCCCGACGGCGTCACCGAACCACACGCCGAGGCCCCGCAGGACGAGCACGCTCCCGAGCACGATCAGACCGAAGGCGACGGCCTGCCCCGCGGACGGCTCCCGTGCCGCGGGGGTATCGGCCCCGTGGTCGAACGACGACGCCCAGGCGGCCAGGTAGGCGATCACACCGACGCCGCCACAGACCACGAGGACCACGAGGGCGATCCGGACGAGCATCGGGTCCACGCCCCATCGGGCCCCCAGGCCCGCAGCCACGCCGGCGATCACCGCCTCGTCGGGTGACCGGCTGAAGCGCAGCATCGGGGGTCGCCGGGCCGGCGCGGGCGCCGGTCGCTTGGTGGTGGCGGTCTGCTCGTCCACGATGCGATCGTCGCACGCCACCGAGCCCGCCACCATCAGGGAAGTCCCTGAGCCCGCTCCCGGGGCCGGGGACCGGGCAAGGGTGGTTCCCGATTGTGCGGCCACGGGGGCCCGGTCAGGATACGGCCATGAGCGAACAGCAGAGCACCGACACCCCGGGCACGGCACCGCCGGCACCCGAGCGCACCCGGCTGCGGCGGCTCACCCGCCGCCGCAGCGACAAGGTCCTCGCCGGCGTCTGCAGCGGCCTCGGCGCCCACACCGGGACCGACCCGGTGCTGTGGCGCATCGGATTCGTGGTGGCGACGCTGATAACCGGCGGGATGATGATCCTCGCCTACATCATCGCCGCGGTGATCATCCCGGCGGCGGACGAGGACGAGGAGTCCTCGTCCGCCCCGGCCCCCACCACGGACGCCGCGAAGTGGCTGGGCATCGCCCTGCTGATCCTGGGGCTCGTCCTGCTCGGTGGGATGTTCGCCGCCGCGGCCCCGTTCTGGGGCATGGGCGGCGGTGTGTTCTGGGGGGTGCTGCTGATCGGCGCGGGCGTGGCGCTGTGGAACAGGGACACGCTGTTCGGCCCCCGGGAGCACCGGGACGGTCCGGACCCCTCCCCCACCCCCGCCCCGGAGCCGCCCGCCGCCGGTGGGCCTCCCACGATCCCGACGCCGCCGTCGGGACCCCGGCCCCCCGACCCTCCGGCGGTCCCGGCACCGCCTCCACCCCGCAAGCCCCGGGACCGCTCACCCCTCGGACGCATGACCATGGGGGCCGCCGTCCTGGCCCTCGGCGCCGCGCTGCTGCTCGACGGCATGGGTGCGATCTCGCTGAGCGCGGAGCGGACCGTGGCCCTCCTGCTCGCCGTGATCGGCGGCGGCCTGCTCGTGGGGGCCTGGTGGGGACGCGCCCGCTGGCTGATCGCTCCCGGCGCCCTGCTCACCGTGATCCTGCTGGGGATGGTCTCGCTGCCGGGACACGTCGGCGGCTCCTTCGCCGGCGTACCGTGGTGGCGTATGGGCGATACCTCGTGGATGGTCCACGAGACCGGATCCGATCTCCAGCCCAGCTACCGGCACGGCATGGGGCGCATGGTCCTGGACCTCTCCGAGCTCCGGTTCACCCGCGACCGGCGGGTGGAGGCCGCCGTCGGCGCGGGAGAGCTGCGGGTGCTCGTCCCCGACGACGTCGACCTCACGGTGATCGCCCGCGTCGGCGCCGGACAAGTGGATCTGGTGGGACAGCGCTTCGAGGGCACGGCCATCGACCGTACGGTCAGATTCGACGCGGGGCCGTCGGATGACCGCCGCACCCCCCCACATCTCACGCTCGAGCTCCAGGTCGGCTTCGGCCAGCTGGAGGTGGAGCGGGTCCGCGCGCCGGAGCGCCTCGAAGAGCGGCCCACGCCACAACCGACGCCGGTCCCCGAGATCCAGGAAGGAGCGGTGGCATGAAAAAGCACCCCCTCGACGTGCTGTCCTTTGTCACGGGGGCCGGGTTCACCGGCTTCGCGGTCCTCGTCGTAGCCGGGGCGTTCGACCGCGCAGGGGTCGACCTCCGCTGGTTCGTCGCAGGACTCCTGGTCCTCGTGGGCCTCGTCCTGTTGGCGACCTCCGTCAACCGCGACGGCGACGAGGCTCCGGATGCGTAGCATGGAGGCGTGAGAACGCTCCGCCTCGCCCTCGCGCAGATCGACGCCACCGTCGGGGATCTGGACGGGAACACCCGCCGGATCCTCGACGCGCTCGACAAGGCGCGGGACGCGCACGCCGACATCGTCGCCTTTCCCGAGCTGGCGGTCTGCGGCTACCCGCCGGAGGACCTCCTGCTGAAGCCGTCCTTCGTGCGCGCGAACCAGCAGGCCCTCCAGAAGATCACCTCCGAGACCCGCGGCATCACCGCCGTCGTGGGCTACGCCCACATGGACACCGATCTCCACAACGCCGCCGCGATCCTGCACGACGGCGAGGTGCACGGCGTGTACCGCAAGCGATACCTGCCCACCTACGGCGTCTTCGACGAGGACCGCTACTTCCGTCCCGGGACGGAGGCCCCCGTGTACGTGGTCGCCGGCGTGAAGATCGGGGTCTGCATCTGCGAGGACATCTGGTATCCGTCCGGGCCCGCGGAGTGGCAGTCCTGGGCGGGGGCCGAGGTGATCGTGAACATCAACGCCTCCCCGTTCGCCATGGACAAGTACGAGGGCCGGCGCCGGATGCTGGCCACCCGCGCCGCCGACTACGTCGTCGCGCTGGGCTACGTGAACCTCGTCGGGGGCCAGGACGAACTCGTCTTCGACGGTGGCTCGATGGTCTTCGACGCCGACGGCAACGTCCTGGGCGCCGCGCCGCAGTTCGTGGAGGAGCTCCTGCTGGTGGACGTCGACGTGAACGCCGTGGCCCGCGAGCGTCTCCACGATCCCCGGATGCGGAAGGTGTCCGGGCCCCCGTCGGACGTCGCCACGCCGGAGACCACCGTGTCCGCCGAGCGGACCTCCCGGGCGCCGGCGATCGAGCCGCGCGTCGCCGGCGGGCTCTCCCCGGAGGCCGAGGTCTACGAGGCACTCGTCTGCGGCGTCCGCAGCTACGTCACCAAGAACGGGTTCAGCCACGTCCACATCGGGATCTCCGGCGGCATCGACTCCTCGGTCACGGCGACGATCGCCGTGGACGCCCTGGGGGCCGAAGGCGTCACCGGGGTCGTGCTCTCCTCCCGGTACTCCTCTGAGCACTCCCGCTCGGATGCCCTGGAGCTCGCTCGCCGCCTCGGCATCGAGGTGCTGGACATCCCGATCACCGGTCCCCATAGCGCCGTCGAAGAGCTGCTCGAGCCGCATCTGGCCGGGACCCCTGGCCGGGAGGTGGCGCTGGAGAACGTGCAGGCGCGCCTGCGGGGGCTGCTGTGGATGGCGCTGTCCAACGCCACCGGGTCGCTGATCCTCACAAGCGGGAACAAGTCGGAGATGGCCGTCGGCTACGCCACCCTGTACGGCGACATGGCCGGGGGCCTGGCCCCCCTGAAGGACGTCCCGAAGACCCTCGTGTACCGGCTCGCCGCCCACCGCAACGCACAGGACGAGGTGATCCCGGCCTCGGTGCTGACCAAGCCGCCGTCGGCGGAGTTGCGTCCCGACCAGACCGACCAGGACTCCCTGCCCCCCTACGACGTGCTCGATCCCATCCTCGAGGCCTACGTCGAACAGGACCGCTCGCCCGAAGAGATCGTGGCGCTCGGCTTCGACGGGACCGCCGTCCGGCGGATCATCGCCATGGTGGACCGGGCAGAGTACAAACGGCGGCAGGCGCCGCCGGGGCTCAAGGTGACCTCGCGCGCGTTCGGTCGCGACCGCCGGCTGCCCATCACGAACCGTTTCGTGGACGACTGATCGGAGGAGCACGCGATGAGCGACGAGGACGTCACCCTGTACCGGGACGACTGCGAGGACTGCATGGCCGCCCTCGAGTACCTGGAGGCACGGGGTCTCTCGGTGGCCGTCCAGGACGTCCTGGCCGACCCGCCGAGCCCGGTGGAACTGCTCGAACTGAGCGAGGCCGCGGCATCGATCGAAGCGCTGGTACGCGAGGATCTGCGTGACGAGGTCGCCGATTTCGACGACGAGGGCGTGGCCGATTATCTGGCTACCGATCCCTCCCGGCTCGCGCATCCCATCGTCGACGCCGGGGACGACGTGCTCGTCGGATTCGGACCCGAGTTGCGCGAGGCCTTCTCCTCCGGCTGACCTACAGCGAGGCCAGCGCCTCGGTGACGGCCCCGGCGATGAGCCGGAAGGCGTAGGACTGCTGGGAGTCCGGATCGGACACCGCCACCGGCACCCCCGCGTCCCCCGCCGAGGCCAACGCCGGATCCAGGGGGATCGTCCCGAGCCTCCGGACCCCCATCGCCCAGATCGAGCGGTCCTCCGCAACCCGGGGCAGCACGTCGATCCGGCGGTCGCAGTCGGGACACCTCAGGCCGCTCATGTTCTCCACCCCGCCGAGCACGGGGACGCCCGCCCGCCGGTACATCTCAACCACCTTCTTCGCGTCGAGATGCGCGACGTCCTGCGGGGTCACCACGACGAGCACCCCGGAGACCCGCACCCGGCGGATCATCTGCTGCTGCAGGTCCGCGGTCCCCGGCGGCAGGTCGATCACCAGATGGTCGAGGTCGCCCCAGGCCACCCCGTGGACGAAACGCTGCAGGAGCAGGTCCACGAGCCCGGACCCGAGGGTCAGCGACTGGTCCTCGGCCAGCAGGAAGCCCGCCGACATGAGGCGGATCCCATGCCGCTCCAGCGGTTCGAGCTGCTCGGCCTCCGCGCTCCACAGCGTCAGGTGTTTCAGAGGGCGGTGGCGGGCGAGGTTCACCATCCGCGGGATGTCGGGTGCGTACAGGTCGGCGTCCATCAGCCCCACCGAGGCTCCGGTCTCCGCGAGCGCCAGGGCCACGTTGAGGCTGACCGTGGACTTACCCACGCCCCCCTTCCCGCTGGCCACCGCGATCACCTCGCGTGCGGGCCCCGCGGCGCCGCTGCCGGCTGGATGTCGCACCGTCCCTCCGGGGTCTTCCGCGCCTTGGCAGGCATCCTACCCGAAGCGGCCCCGCCTCCTCCGACGGCCGCCAGCCAGCGCGTTTACCTCCCCGTAACAGCCCGTTACCGTGGCGCAACCGAGGTCGCCTACACTTCGGGACGTCACCGCCCGCCGCGACGTGAAGGAGGACCACATGGGGACGCCACAGGACGTCCTGAAGCTCGTCAAGGACTCGGGAGCCAAAGTCATCGACTTCCGGTTCTGCGACCTCCCCGGCCTGATGCAGCATTTCTCGATCCCGGCCACGGAGCTCTCCGAGGCAACCTTCGAGGACGGCCTCGGGTTCGACGGATCGTCGATCCGCGGGTTCCAGGAGATCCAGGAGTCCGACATGATCCTGATCCCCGATCCCGATTCGGCCTACGTCGACCCGTTCCGCCAGCACCCCACGGTCAACATCAACTGCTTCGTGAAGGACCCGGTGACCGGCGAGTGGTATTCCCGGGACCCCCGGAACATCGCCCGCAAGGCGGAGGCCTTCCTCGCGGAGAGCGGGATCGCCGACACGTCGTTCTGGGGGCCGGAGCCCGAGTTCTACATCTTCGACTCGATCCGCTTCGACCAGAACCAGCACTCGGGCTTCTACTTCGTGGACGCCGTGGAGGGCGTGTGGAACTCGGGCCGTGAGGAGCCGGGCGGGAACAAGGGCTACAAGCCGCGTTACAAGGAGGGGTACTTCCCCGTCCCGCCGATGGACCACTACCAGGATCTGCGCTCCGAGATGATGATGAAGCTGATCGAGTGCGGCGTGAACGTGGAGGTCCAGCACCACGAAGTCGGCACCGCGGGGCAGGCCGAGATCGACATGGGCTTCGGCCCCCTGCTGACGCAGGCCGACCGCGTGATGCTCATGAAGTACGTGGTGAAGAACGTGGCGATCCAGCACGACAAGACCGTCACGTTCATGCCGAAGCCGATCTTCCAGGACAACGGCTCGGGGATGCACGTGCACCAGTCGCTGTGGAAGGACGGCGAGACGCTGATGTTCGACGAGACCGGGTACGCGCAACTCTCGGACGTCTCCCGCCACTACATCGGCGGTCTCCTGCAGCACGCGCCGGCGCTGCTGGCCTTCGCGGCCCCCACGACCAACTCCTACCGGCGGCTCGTGCCCGGGTACGAGGCCCCCGTGAACCTCGTGTACTCGCAGCGCAACCGCTCGGCGTGCGTGCGCATCCCGTTGTACTCGAAGTCCAAGAAGGCCAAGCGGGTCGAGTTCCGGTGTCCCGATCCTTCCGCGAACCCCTACCTCACCTTCGCCGCGCTGCTCATGGCGGGCATCGACGGGATCATGAACAAGATCGAGCCGCCGGACCCGGTGGACAAGAACATCTACGACCTCCCACCCGAGGAGGCCTCCGGGATCCCGACGGTGCCCTCCTCGCTCGAGGAGGCGCTACAGGCCTTGGAGGACGACCACGACTTCCTCCTCCGCGGGGACGTCTTCACCGAGGACGTGGTCCAGTCGTGGCTCGACTACAAGTGGAGCAGAGAGGTCTCCGAGGTCCGGCTGCGTCCGCACCCCTGGGAGTTCTACCTCTACTACGACATCTAATCGGATGGCCCGCTGACCTGCGGACACACGGGTCAGCGGGCCGCTCGTTCCGTCTGTGTTCCGTGGGAGCGGCGGTCGATCAGAGTAGGTCCGGGTTCCTCGCGGGATGTCTCGGGCTCTCTCGTCGGGG
>CAZLKN010000087.1:0-9621 GCA_964560135.1 uncultured Actinomycetes bacterium
AGCATGAAGCTCGCGGTGGTGGGATGCGGCCACGTTGGGCTCGTGACGGCGGCGGGGTTCGCCGAGGTCGGCCACACCGTGGTGGGCCTGGACACCGATGCCCAGAAGCTCGAGCTCCTCCAGCGCGGGGAGGCGCCCTTCTACGAACCCGGCCTCCAGGAACTGCTCGACCGCCATCACGGCGACCGCCTGAGCTTCGAGTCGGACCCCGTGCGCGCCTTCGAGGACGTGGACGTCGCGTTCATCTGCGTGGCGACCCCACCGCGCTCCGACGGGACGCTGAGCCTCGCGTTCGTGGAGCAGTCCACCCGGACCGTGGCCGAAGCCGCCCGCGGGCCGCTCGTGATCGTGGAGAAATCCACGGTGCCGGTGCAGACGGCGCGCCGCGTGATGTCGGTCCTGAAGGAGGAGGGCCGGTACCCCGAGATCGACGTGGCCACCAACCCCGAGTTTCTCCGCGAAGGCTCGGCGGTGCACGACACCCTCAACCCGGACCGGATCGTGGTAGGCCTGGCCGGCGGCGGACACAGCGAAGCGCTGCTGCGTGAGCTGTACCGCCCGATCGTAGAGGCGGCGGACTGCCCGCTGATCGTCACGGACCTCGACACCGCGGAGATGATCAAGCACGCCTGCAACAGCTTCCTGGCCACCAAGATCTCCTTCATCAACGCCGTGGCCGAGATGTGCGAGAAGGTGGGCGCCGACGTGGAGGTCGTCTCCCGTGCCATGGGCCTCGACCCCCGCATCGGCCCCCACTTCCTGAGCGCCGGCGTGGGGTACGGCGGATCCTGTTTCCCGAAGGACGTCTCGCAGTTCATCGCCCAGGCCGGCGAGCTCGGCGTCGACCTGTCGATGCTGGAGAGCGTCCGGCGGATCAACACCACCCAGCGCGCCCGCCTGCTGACGAAGCTCAAGGCGGCCGTCTGGAACCTGGAAGGCAAGACGATCGCCGTGTGGGGCCTGGCCTTCAAGCCGGGCACCGACGACCTGCGTGAGGCTCCCGCGCTGGACGTCATCCCGGCCTTGGAGGCCGAGGGGGCCCACGTCGTGGCCTACGATCCGGCAGCCGGACCGGCCGCGAAGGCCGTATTCCCCAACCTGCGCATCGCGCCCGACGCCCTCGCGGCCCTCGAGGGGGCCGACGCGCTGGTCGTCCTCACCGACTGGCCCGAGTTCGCCGCCGCCGACCTCGACGGGGTGAAGGAGCAGCTGCGGCGTCCGGTCGTGGTGGACGGCCGGAACCTCTGGCCGGTGGACCTGATGGCCGACCGCGGGTTCACCTATATCTCCTTCGGCCGGCCCGACGTCGTGGCCGGCGAAGTCCGCCGGTCCTAGTCCAGGCCCTCGGCCTCCGGACGGCTCAGCAGGCTCGTCGCCAGCGCCGCCGCCAGCCGCACCGCCTCGCGCTTGTCGTGGCCGAGCCCGGCGACGGTCCGGAGCGCCGGCAGTGATCCCTCCTCGAGGAGCAGCCAGCAGGCACCGAGCCGCGTGTCGCCCCCGAGGCGGACGGCCTCGATCAACCGGTCCCGGCCGACGGAGCGGGCCAGCACCCCGAGGACGGAGCGTTGCCCGCGATCGGGGGTCGCAGCGATGCGCGCCGCCCCGGCGAGCAGCACGGACAGATCCTCGTCGGAGATGCCCCGGGCGGCGACCTCCCGGGCGAAGGCGAGGACCGCGACCCGCCCGCGTTGCGACCAGCGCGGCATGCCGAGGGTCAGGGCCACCTCCTCGGGGTCTGCGTCCTCGGCGACCGGCTCCGTGACGACGGCCGGCTCCGCCACGGGCCCGGGGGCCGTCAGCTCCCGTGCCGCGTCCGCGAGGGCCATGAGCACCGAGCGATCGGGGGTCCCGCCCCGGACCGACAGGGGGGCACCCGATTCCAGCACCACCCGGCCCCCGCCGGGGATCCGGATCACGGCCAGGGCCCGGCATCCGAGGCTCGACAGGCGCGCGCCGATGCCGGGGACGTCGGAGGCGTTGCTGGGCGCGAGGCCGTCGGGGAACCGTTCCAGGAGGTCGGCGTCCACCATCACGTGCCAGGGTCCGACCCGTCCCACGCGGTCGGCGAGCAGCCAGTGCGCCTCCACCGCGGCCGGGACCCACAGCGAGGCCGTCTCGAAGCCCAGGCGGTCGAGCAGCGCGGTCAGCGACGCCCGGATCCGTACCCGCCGGGCGGGGCCGGTCACGGGCGGGCCTTCCGCCGCCTCGGGGCGACCCGCCGTGACGGCGTCGATCCGGCACGGGCCGGGGGCCGGACCTTCCGGTTGCCGGCGGCGCGCAGCCGGATACCGGCGATCGTGGCCAGGATGCGGAACCCGTCGGTGGCGCGGAGCTTCTTGCCCTCCTCGTGGGACCGTGCCATGTAGGAGATCGGCACCTCGTAGATCCGGTGCCCGCGGGCGAGCAGCTTCGCGGTCATCTCCGCCTCCAGCGTGAAACCCTCGGAGCGCAGGTCCAGGGACCGGAACACCTCGAGGTCGAGCATCTTGAAGCAGGAGCACAGGTCCCGCAGATAGGTGTTGAACAGCACGTTCGCAGCGGTGGTGAGCGCCCGGTTCCCGAGGACGTACCAGTAGGAGTGCGCGCCGTGCCCTCCGAAGGCGCGGACACCGTAGACGACCTCCGCACGGCCCTCCAGCAGCGGCTGGAGCATGGTGACGATGTCCCGGGGGTCGTATTCGAGGTCGGCGTCGTACACGCACACCAGACGGCCGGTGGCCATGGCTGTGGCCGTCCGGACGGCGGACCCCTTCCCGCGGTTGCTCTCGTGGTGGGCGGCCCGGATCCAGGGGGAGCGCTCCGCGCGGTCGGCCACGAGCTGTGCAGAACCGTCGGTGGAACCGTCGTCCACGATCACCAGTTCCATTGGGACGCCGGGGTCGATGGCTTCCAGACGGTCGATGGCGTGCAGGACGGTGCGGGCCTCGTTGTAGACGGGCATCAGCACCGACAACACGGCACGTTCGCTCATGGATCAAGCCTACCGGTCGGCGTGACAGCCGCCTGGGATCAGAGCAGGCTGCCGACGGTCTTGACGAGGCTGCTCGTGACCGAGCCCACCTTCTTCACGACCGATCCCACGACCCCGTCGTCGCTGCCGGAGGTCGGATCGGGCACCGACACGACGGTCACATTCGCAGGCTCCGAGTTGCCGACGTTCCCGGCACGGTCGGTGGCCTGGGCGGTGACGGTGTACTGGCCCGGAGTCGACGGGCTGGACACCGTCCAGGTGCAGCTGCGGCGAGTAGCGTCGGCGCAGGCCAGGGTGGCGGCCCGCGTCTGGGACGGCATGGACAGCAGGGTGAAGGTGACCTGTACCTCGGCGATCCCCGAGGCGTCGTCACCGGCGGTGCCGGTCACCGTGTCACCCGGGAGCAGCACCTCTCCACTCACGGTGACCATCACCGAGGGCGCGGTACGGTCGGCGGGCTGAGGGGTGGGTTCGGGCGGCGCGGGGGGATCCACCAGCAGGCCGAGAACCGAGGTTCCGCTGGGCGGGACGCCGGCACCGGGACCCGCCGGGCCCTGCCCGGAGACGGATACCCCGTCGTCGAAGTCGGGGACGGCGAGGGTGGTGGTCGGCTCGGCCTGGCTGCGGGTCAGCGGGTTGGGGACGAGGCCGAAGTTCGCGACCATCAGATACAGCACGAACGCGCCCGCGACGGCGGTCGCGATCGCGTATCGCAGGTCTTCCTTCCTCCACTCCATTGGCCGCTCCAACCTCATGTGGGTCCGTCCGCTATCCGTAGTCTCGTCCAGACCCTCCGGCCCGGCCATGACCGTACGGGAGGGTCTGCGTGTAGTCCCTTGGGACTAGTCCTTAGCCGCTGGGGGCTGTCCGCGCCAGGAATGTGCCCGCCGAGACGGCGAAGACCAGGCAATATGCGGCGAAGGGCAGGAAGCTGCGGGTCCGCAGGTACCGCATTAGCCAGGCCACCGAGAGGTAGCCGCACACCAGCGACGCGGTGAAACCGGCGACCTCGGGAGCACCGATCCCGGCGTCGACGACCTGCGGGAGCTCGAGCACCTGGGCCCCCGCGGTCACGGGGATGGCCATGAGGAAGGAGAAGCGGGCGGCGGACTCGCGGGTGAGTCCTCCGACCAGGCCCGCGGCCATGGTGGATCCGGACCTGGAGACCCCCGGGAGCAGGGCGAGGGCCTGGGCGAGCCCCATCCCCACGGCATCGCGCAGCATCGGGACCTGGCGGAGAGGCCGTACCGGCATCTGCCCGGGGGACCTGCGGGCGAGGCCCTCCGCCAGGGCGAGCAGCGCCGCGGTGGCGATCAGGCTGAAAGCGACCAGCGGCGGGTCGTCCAGCCATCTGGCGAAGGAGGCTTCGAACAGGAGTCCGAGGGCGGCTGCGGGGACCGTGGCGAGCACCAGCAGACCGGCCAGCCGGCGCTCCTCGCTGCCCCGGCGGCGGGCGCCCCAGGCGATCCGCAAGAGGTCTCTCGCCAGATAGGCCACGAGCCCCGCCAGGGTTCCGAGGTGCAGGAAGGTGATGAAGGCCAGATCGGGGTGCGGCCAGCCGAACAGGGCCGGAATCACCACCAGATGCGACTTCGAGGAGATCGGCAGCCACTCCGTGACGCCCTGCACGATCCCCGTCACGATCGCCTGGAAGACGGTCACCGGGCCTCCACGGGCATGACCACCCGGCGGTCGGGGTACGGGAAGGTCATTGTCGTAGAGGCAGGCGGAAGGAGGGGTTCATGCGACGGCTCCTTGTGGGTCTCGTGCTCGGGTTCGGCGCGATCGTTGCGGCGATGGCGCTGACCGTCCCCGCGGAGGCGAGCGTCCGCGACCGGATCGAAGCGCACCGGGCCGAGGTGCAGGCGAAGATCGCCTGTCACAAAGCCCAGATGGCGGATCTTCCCTGTGACGGGGCCCTCGAAGCGGAGGAAGCCCAGGCGAAGGCTCCGGCACCGGCTCCGCAGTCTGCGGAGCCGCCCCCGAACGTCCCGCGCTCCGGCAAGGCGATCGAAGTCTCGATCTCCGAGCAGGAGCTGCGGGCGTGGGAGGACGGCGAAGTCGTGATGGAGACCCCGGTATCGACCGGGGATCCGGGACGGGACACCCCGAAGGGGGAGTTCGAGATCCTGTCCAAGACGCCGAACCACTGGTCCACGCAGTACCACGTGGACATGCCGCACGCGATGCGGGTGGTCCGGGGCATCTTCATCCACGAGGTCCCGATCGCGCCCGACGGGCGGCGACTCGGGGTCGACGACCTCGGCGAGCCCGTGTCGGCGGGCTGCATCCGCGTCGGCATCGGCGACGCGGAGCGCTTGTACCACTGGACGGACGTCGGGACGCGGGTGGTCATCCACTGACCGGCGTCCTCGAGGGGACCCCGGGCGCCTCACGGTCGCGCCGGGGTCCCCTCGAGGGCCCGGCCGCACCCGCAGCCGCGCTCGGCCGGGACGCGTTCGATCATCGTGAACAACGCCTCCCGTAGCTTGCCGAGGTTCTCCGAGAAGACCTTCAGGGCACGCTCCATCGTGACGGGTTCGTAGTCGGGTTCGTCGCTCCCCTCCACGCCGACGTCGTAGTCGGTGATCAGCGAGAGGTTCACGTAGCACATCTCCAGCTCACGGGCGAGGTAGGCCTCCGGGTACTGCGTCATGTTGATGACCTCCCAGCCGGCCTGCCGGTAGTGCGCCGACTCGGCCCTCGTGGAGAACCGCGGTCCCTGGATCACGACGACCGTGCCTTTCTCCCGGACGCTCATCCCGGCGGCCCGGGCCCCCTCGATCGCCACCGGCCGCAGCTCGGGGCAGTAGGGATCCGCCCAGGCGACGTGGACCGTCAGGGGACCGTCGTAGAACGTCGACTCCCGCCCCGAGGTGCGGTCCACGAGCTGGTCGCATACGACCACATCCCCCGGATGGATGTGGGGCTGGAGACTCCCGGCGGCGGCCGGGCCGATCACCCGTGTGACCCCCAGCTCCTTGAACGCCCACAGGTTGGCCCGGTAGTTGATCCCGTGCGGCGGGAACTCGTGGTGGGGGCCGTGACGTGGGATGAAGGCCACCGTCCGCCCCGAGATCTCGCCGATCGACACCGGCCCCGTGGGCGCCCCGTACGGGGTCTGGACGCGGTACTCGACCAGGCCTTCCACGAAGGAGTAGAAGCCTGAGCCACCGAAGACGCCGATCTGAGCTTCGGGCACGATCAGTCCTTGGATGCCTTGCCCGTGTCGCCCGTGGAGGAACCGGAGCCCGCGGACGAGCCGGACTCCTTGCCGGAGTCCTTGCTTGACTCCTTGCCGGACTCCTTGGAGGACCCGGAGTCCTTCCCGGCCTCGGCTTCCCGGTTCTCGCCGGACGATGATTCCTTGCGCTGGTCGCTCGCTCTCTTCGCGGACCGGGAATCGGTCTTGTAGAACCCCGATCCCTTCAGGACGATCCCCACGGGATGGAAGGTGCGGACGAGCTTGCCGCGGCAGGTCCGGCAGCGTTTCAGGGGCGGATCGGTCATGGACTGGACGGCCTCGATCTCGTCCCCGCACTTCTGGCAGCGATACGTGTACGTCGGCATGTTCCAAGTATGAAGGTTCCGGCGTCCTCACCGCTGACTAGCATGCCGGTATGTCCACCATCTCGGTTCTCAAAGCGTGCACCGGAGGGTACGTCGGTGCGGGGCACGTGCATCCCGCTCTCACCGACGCCGTCCGCCAGGCGGTCTCCGAGGCGAAGGAGGCCGGCACGGTCGGTGACGGGTACGTCGCCCGATGTGGCGACGACCTGGCGCTGATCCTGCTACACGACCACCCGCCCTCCTCCCCGGTGATCCGGGGGCTCGGTCGCGACGCCTTCGCGCGTGCCGGTGCGGTGGGCCGGCGGCTCGCCCAGCACGCGGCGTCGCTGAACGGCGCCCCGGAGATGACCTGCGTGGAGATGGCGTTCCTGCCCCGGACCAGCGAGCCGGTGCTGTGCTTCCTGGCCGACAAGGCCGGGACGGGGGCCTGGAACGTGTACCTCTACCGGGCCTTCGCCGACCCGTTCAACTCCCCGACGCTCCTCGACGACCCCAGGGCCTCCGCGGGCTTCAACTTCGTGGTGGACGATCAGGCCGGGGGCCGGGAGTCCCGCTCCTACGACCTGCCCAGCGACCTGCACCCCTTCCTCGTCGACGCCGCCGCCGGCGGCGTGGTGCGGGAGGTGCGCTCCCGGAGCACCGGCCTGGCGGCCGCCGCGTCCTCGGGGGGCGACGACCCGGCCATGCTGGTCCGGTGCCACGACGGCCTGCCGGGCGTGGGGGAGGTGCTCGAGGCCTTCTCGTTCCCCTATGCCGTGGCGGGATGGACGGGCGGCGTGGGCCCGCTGATGCCCGTCGCGTCCAACGACGAGGCCATGACCCGGTCGGACGGTCCGCCGCGCGTCGTGGGCCTGGGGTTCCAGGTGGCCGAAGGACGTCTGGTGGGCCCCCGCGATCTGCTGGGGGACCGGGCCTTCGACGAGGCCCGCCGGCAGGCCCTGCGGACGGCCGACTACCTGCGCCGTCAGGGTCCCTTCGCCCCCCGGGCGGCGGCCCCGGCGCCCACGCGGCTGCCCACGGCCTGACCCGCGCTCGACGCGGACTCCGGGGGGGATGTCATGCTGGGGCCGATGAAGGTGCGCAAGGCGGTCATGCCGGCGGCGGGGCTCGGGACGCGATTCCTCCCCGCGACCAAGGCCCAGCCCAAGGAGATGCTGCCGCTCGTCGACACGCCGGCCATCCAGTACGTCGTCCAGGAGGCCGTCCGGGCGGGGATCGACGACATCCTCATCATCACCGGACGGGGCAAGCGTTCCCTCGAGGACCACTTCGACCGGTCCATGGAGCTCGAGCGCGTCCTCGATGAGAAGGGCGACGCGACCCAGCTCGAGGAGATCCGGGCGATCAGCGACATGGCCGACATCCACTACGTCCGGCAGAAGCAGCCCCGCGGCCTCGGGCACGCTGTGGGGGTCGCCCGCAAACACGTGGGTCAGGAGCCTTTCGCCGTCATGCTCGGTGATGTGGTGATCCCCGATTCCGACCTCCTGGAAAGCCTCATCGCCGTGTACGACAAGTACGGCCGCAGCGTGATCGCCGTGGAGGAGGTCCCCCTCGATCAGATCCAC
The DNA here is from genome assembly GCA_964560135.1 of uncultured Actinomycetes bacterium. Lineage (GTDB taxonomy): Bacteria > Actinomycetota > JAICYB01 > JAICYB01 > JAICYB01 > CAZLKN01. The sequence continues at coordinate 8,110 of CAZLKN010000087.1, forward strand.
CTCTACGGGGCGGTGAAGCCCGAGCCGGTGGAGGACGGCCTCGTCCGGATCCGCGACTTCGTCGAGAAGCCCAAGCCGGAGGAGGCGCCGTCGAACCTCGCATCGCTGGGCCGCTACGTGCTGACCCCCGAGATCTTCGACGAGCTCGAGCGGACCGGGCCCGGGTCGGGTGGTGAGATCCAACTCACCGACGCGATCCGCAGCCTCGCTCAGCTGCAGGCGGTCTACGCCTACATCTTCGAGGGGACGCGCTACGACATCGGACGGAAGCTCGACTACCTGCGCGCCACGGTCGAGCTGGCCGCCGACCGCGAGGATCTGGGGGACGAGTTCCGCGCCTTCCTGCAGGAGTTCGTCATCCGCAAGAAGCTCCTCTGAGGCCGGCGCGCCCTACGGCGCTCGACCCTCCGTGATCCTCGGGTAGCCGTCCTTCTCCGGCGAGTTGTCCGGTGCGTACTTCGCGTCGCCGCACCATGCATCGTGGTGGGGGCCGCCCGGTTCCCAGCCCGGCGACGGCTTGTCCGGGTACAGCAGGTAGTGCCGCATGCAGTCGGTGTACTCGATCCAGCGATCGGTGTTCTCCGGGTACGGCGACTTGAAGTTCGCCCGGTTGCGCCACTCGACGGCGTCGGTGAGGAAGGCGTGTTTGCCCTGCCCGGCGCCGACCAGCGGTGGGCGCGGGTCGGAGGTCGGCCCGTTGGGGCCGAACCGGGTCGGCGGGTAGGCCTGGAGCCCCTTGGTCACGTTGTGGGGGGTCAGGTCGGGCCCTGCGAACAGGATCCCGCCGATCAGAGGCAGCATCGTGTAGTAGTACGTGGCGATCGCCTGGGGGGCCTTGCAGTACTGGGGGTCGTGGTCCATGCCCTCGTCGCTGGAGGGGTCGCAGGGTGTCCCGCTGGGAGCCACGCGGTGCGAGTGGTGGTAGGCCCAGAACGGATCTCCGGCGTCGTAGTTGAACCCGCCGTACACACCGAGATTCGACAGCCCGAAGGCGGCCTTGTTGACCTGGTCCTGGTTGTACAGTCGCTGGACGGTGTTGGAGTCTGCGTAGCCGATGCTCGAGAACAGGTACTCGGGCCAGTAGTCGATCGACCTCGCCTGGTTGATCTGGAACAGCGGCAAGACGGGGTCGGTGAGCATCAGGATGCTCGTCACGTTCGCCTGCCGCATCTGGAGCATGATCTGCTGGCCCTCGTCGGCCGCACGGGACAGGTCGAAGGTGTAATCCCTTTCGACGGCGACGATGTCCCGGCCGCAGAACTCCCGCAACGCCGCTTTGAACTCGTCGGCCCGGTGGCGGTCCTCGTCGCGGTTCGGGTAGATGAGACCGAACTTCCGGGTGGTCTCGCTGAAGGGCGTTCCTCCGGTGGTCTCGCCGCGCTGGCTGTTGACGGCGGGCTTGCCCACCAGCCGTGAGCACACCCACGACGCCTTCTGGCGCACGATCGTCGTGCCGCTGGCCCACTGGGTCCATACGAACGGTTCCCATGCCGAGTAGTAGGAGTCGGGCAG
>CAZLKN010000088.1:0-9391 GCA_964560135.1 uncultured Actinomycetes bacterium
AGAACGCCTTGGCGGTTTCGAGATCGTCGACCACGATAAGGACGTTGTCCATCCGCCGAAGCGTCATTTCCGCCCTTCTCTCGCTTCGCTACTCATGCCCAGTAGGTGCCGCATGAGGCGCGGCTCTACTCTTCCGCTGCATGACGATCCTGGCGCTGAGCCGGCGCAGGCGAGCGAAGCGAGCTTGCGGTCGGTTCCTGCGCCGAGTTATCCGTCGGCACCGGGCTGGCGGCGTCGCAGCACTTCACGGAGCACCTCGTTGACCTCTCTGTCCGAGTTGAACGCGGCCGCGACATCAGGATCCAGAACGACCACGTTGGACCCATCACTGAATCGCTCGGCGTATCGGCCGCGTTCTCCCTCGGAAAAGTCGTACTCCTCGCGCATGTCGTCCTTGTCAGCCTTCATAGTCCAGTCTCTCTCGTCTCGTCGCGGGACCGTGGGGCGTCTCTCCGAGCAATATCCGGCGTTCCTCCTCGTCAGAGTGGTCTGGATCGGGGATGGTCACCGATAGGGGGTCGCGGAAGGCCAAGACAGCCTCGGGAAACGACAGACCATGCTTCTCGAGGTTGTCCGCAGCCTTCTTGGCGTCCCACTCGAAGATCACTCCGCGATGATAGGAGCGCCTGGAGACACCCTCGGCTCACGCCCTCGTACGGATAACGTCTTGGCGCGTCAGTGGCGCCGCGAAGCGGCGTCCGTTGTACGCGCGAGTTATCCCGCGTCGGCCCAAAGCTGAGGCGCGCACCGTTCACGCGGACGGCACCAGATCCCATGTCTCCGAGTTCACAATGATCGCCTCATCATCGCGTAAACGAACCAGTGGCCACCTTCCTTCGAATCGACGCTCGATCGCCTCGTGGTGCGCAGCAGGATGGCGCCCGACGTGAGGGAGAACGACGAAGTCGACAAGTCCTAAGCCTTCTGTGACGGTCGTGACACCCGGATCATCGGAACCTACGTTAGGAGCAATGTCCGGTCCAGCCAGCACGGCACCGGCTGAGACACCGAGATAGGCAAGACCCTCGGGTACCAGCTGCCGGACCGCGTCGGCAAACCCGCTGCGGGTGGCGTGTTGAAGCAAGTACCGAACGTACCCGCCCGTCACGAAGACAGCGTCGGACGCTTCGAGTGCTGTCTCGACGGACGCCCGTGTCCCCGACAGCACGTCCAGCGGCACTACCGTACAGCCGGCGAGCTGCAGCGCCTGCGCACAGGATTCGACGAACGGAGCGGAGTGTAGGGGACGAGCGGCCACATCGACGAAGGCGACGGTCCGAATACTCACCGCTGGCCCCGAGAGCCAATCGCCAAGCGCTCCCAGGCCGGACGATGCCAGGAAGAGATTCAAAGCGTTCGGCTCCAAAGCTTGCCGGGATAACTCAACCCTATACAGACCCGCATAACGCTCATGTGGGGCAACATAGCGCCCTGGGGCGACAGCTGCTACCAGCGGATTCGTCGCCGCTGGGGGTGTTATGCGGCCCCCGGGGTCGAGATAGCGTGTGTCGGATGCACCGCCAACCGGAGCCCTCGGCAACCAACGAGATCCATGCCCGGGCGTGGCGTCACGGCTGATACGAGGCGCGGGTGATCGCCCTTTTTATCGGCCCCCAACCGCCCCAGCCGCCTCGCGGCGCACCGCGTGGCTCCGCGTCCGGTCGATCGGGACCTCTAGGATCCAGCGTCCGCCTGCGCCCAGCACGGCCTCCAGTTCCGCCCCCATCGACGAAGCCTTACTCCACGCGCGCGTGGGACGCGCGAGCCGCCTCCGCCAGCGCTGGGAGGTCGCAGCCGTGGGGGTGACGAAGAGCTCCTCCTCCGGCAGGCCGACTTGGGGGAGCAGGTCGACGACGGCTGGCTGCGCACCGGCGATGCCGGTGAGATCGGCCCCGACGGAGGGCTCCGCGTCACCGGACGGCTCGACGAGCTGATCCTCACCGGCGGCGAGAAGGTGTGGCCGAACGAGGTCGAGGCGGCCTCGCCGGCGCGCCCGGCGTGGGCGAGGTCGCCGTGGCCGGCGTGGACGACCCCGAGTGGGGACGGCGGGTGGTGGCGTGGGTGGTCCCGGCCCCCGGGACGCCTGCCCCGACCCTCGAGTCCTTGCGCGATCACGCTGCCCGGCGGCTCCCGCGCTACGCCGGGCCGGCGGGCCCTAAGTGGTCCGGCGTGTCCAACTCCGTGGGCGACACCCCCGCCGGTAGACTCCCTGACGTGAGCGAGGAACGCGAGGGCGGACGCAAGCTCCTGCTGCTCGACGGCCACTCCCTGGCCTACCGGGCCTTCTTCGCCCTGCCCGACACCCTCGTCACCTCCGCCGGGCAGCTCACCAACGCCGTCTACGGGTTCACCTCGATGCTGATCAAGCTCCTCGGGGACGAGCGTCCGCAGGGGATCGTGGTGTGCTTCGACCGGGCGGCCCCCACCTTCCGGGACGAGCGTTACGCCGAGTACAAGGCGGGCCGGGCCGAGACCCCCGACAGCTTCCGCGAGCAGCTCCCGCTGATCCGCGAGGTCCTCAAGTCGCTGCGGATCCCGATCGTCGAGATGGACGGCTTCGAGGCCGACGATCTGCTCGCCACCCTTGCCAGGCGGGCGAAGGAGCACGGCGACGAGGTGGTGGTGGTGACCGGCGACCGCGATTGCCTCCAGCTGGTGGGCGACGACGTGGCCGTGATGATGACCCGGCGGGGGATCAGCGACATCGTCCGCTACGACCGCGAGGGTGTGATCGAGCGCTACGGGGTGCCGCCGGAGCGGTGGACGGACTTCGCGGCCCTGAAGGGGGAGACCTCGGACAATCTTCCGGGGGTGCCCGGGGTGGGGGACAAGACCGCCGCGAAGCTCCTGGCCGAGTACGGCGACGTGGAGGGCGTCATCGCCCACGCCGACGAGCTGCGTCCGAAGATCCGCGACGCGCTGCTGGAGATGGCCGACCAGGTCCGGCTGAACAAGGAGCTCGGCCACCTCGTGGACGACGCCCCCGTGGAGATCGAACCGGACGCTCTGCGCATCGAGCCCTGGGACGACGAGGAGGTCCGGTCGCTGTTCTCCTCGCTCGAGTTCCGCACCCTCTACGAGCGCCTCCAGGAGCTGGAGCTCGGCGAGCGGGCGGCATCCCCGGCCCTCGAGGTCAGCTCGATGGAACCTCTGGCCGACGGCGAACAGGTCCCCGCCACCGAGCTCGTGGCTCTCGCCTGGGACGGACGCTGGTGCGCGCTGTCCGCCGAGTCGGGCATGGCGCGGACGCTGCCGCTGGAGGCCGTCCCCGGACGGCTGGGCCCCCTGCTCACCGACGCGTCGGTCCCGAAGGCCGGTCACGACGCCAAGAGTCTGTTCCGGGCGCTGCTGGAGGTCGGCGACGACGTCGACGGCCTCGCCTGCGACACGCAGATCGCCGCCTACCTCCTGGAGCCGGGGACCCCGGGCGGCTACGCGCTGCCGGAGCTCGTCCGCAGATACCTGGCTGCGTCCATGGAGGGCGAGGACGATCCCGCTCCGAAGAAGGGCAGGCAGGCCACCCTCGACCTCGAACCCGACGACGGGGAGAAGGCCGCCACCGCCGCGGTGGCCGTCCGGGCGCTGGCCCCCGTCCTGTTGGAGCGCCTCGAGCACCGGGGGATGCGGGAGCTCGCGGCCACCCTCGAGTTCCCGCTGGTCGGTGTGCTGGCCCGGATGGAGCACGCCGGGATCGCCGTCGACCGCGACTACCTGGAGGACCTCAACTCCGAGCTCGGCGACCGGATGCAGGGGCTGGAGCGGCGGATCTGGGAGCACGCCGGGGAGGAGTTCAACGTGAACTCCAACCCGCAGCTGCAGCAGGTGCTCTTCGAACGCCTCGATCTCCCGAAGACCAAGAAGATCAAGACCGGGTACTCCACCGACCACGCCGAGCTCCTCAAGCTCCAGGGCACCCACCCGATCGTGGACGCCCTCATCGAGTACCGGGAGGTCGCCAAGCTCAAGACGGGGTTCACCGACTCGCTGCTGCCGCTGATCGATCCCAAGACCGGACGCATCCACACCACCTACAGCCAGGTGTCGGCGGCCACGGGACGGCTGGCCTCCACGGCCCCCAACATGCAGAACATCCCGATCCGCGGCGAGCTCGGCCGGCAGATCCGCCGCGCGTTCATCGCGCCTCCCGGATACCAGCTCGTGGCCGCCGACTACTCGCAGATCGAGCTGCGCGTCCTGGCCCACCTGTCGGGCGACGAGGCGTTCCTCGAGGCCTTCGCCTCCGGCCACGACTTCCACCGGGCCATCGCCGCCAAGGTCTACGGTGTGCCGGTGGAGGGCGTCGAGCACGCCCAGCGCGACTCCGTGAAGCAGTTTTCCTACGGCATCGCCTACGGGATGTCGCCCTACGGCGTGTCCCAGCGCCTGGGGATCGAGATCGAGGACGCCCAGGCCTTCATCGACGCCTACTACGAGCAGTTCCCGAAGGTGAAGGCCTTCCTGGAGGCCCAGGTCGCCCAGGCCACCACCGCGGGCTTCACCACGACGATGTTCGGACGCCGCCGGTACCTGCCGGAGCTGCACTCGTCCAACTACCGGATGCGGGCCCTCGGGGAGCGGATGGCGCTGAACGCGCCGATCCAGGGCAGCGCCGCCGACATCATCAAGAAGGCCATGATCGACGTCGACGCCGCCCTGCGGGCCGAGCCGGTGGCGCGGATGCTGCTCTCTGTCCACGACGAGCTCGTCTTCGAGGTGCCCGACGGCCACGCCGGGCGGGCCCGGGAGCTGGTCCGCGAGCGCATGGAGGGCACTGTCGAGCTGCGCTGCGGCATCGACGTGGAGGTCCACTCCGGCCCCACCTGGTCCGACGCCCACGCCTGACCGGGCCCACGTGACAGTGGAAGTGGTAGGCTGAATGTTGCTCCGGCCCCCAAGGGGGCTTGGAGACACTTGCAAGGAGGTTACCCCCCACCATGGAGCAACAGGAAGACACGCCGGGCGGCGCCGCGTCCGGAAGCGAGGTCATCGCCTCTGGCGAGATGACGCGGGCCGAGCTCGAGGCCGCCTACGACGAGACCCTCAAGGACTTCAACGACGGCGACGTGGTCACCGGCCACGTCCTGCGCATCGACAAGGACGAGATCCTCGTCGACATCGGCTACAAGTCCGAGGGCGTGATCCCGATCCGGGAGCTGTCGATCCGGCACGACGTGGACCCCAACGAGGAGGTCCAGATCGGCGAGGAGATCGACGCCCTCGTCCTCCAGAAAGAGGACAAGGAAGGCCGGCTGATCCTCTCCAAGAAGCGGGCCCAGTACGAGAAGTCGTGGGGCAAGATCGAGGAGTTCAAGAACTCCGGTGAGAGCGTCAACGGCACCGTGATCGAGGTCGTCAAGGGCGGCCTCATCCTCGACATCGGCCTCCGGGGCTTCCTGCCCGCGTCCCTCGTCGACATCCGTCGCGTCGGCGACCTCACCCCCTTCGTCGGCCAGCAGCTCGAATGCAAGGTGATCGAGCTCGACCGCAACCGGAACAACGTGGTGCTTTCCCGCCGCGCCTTCCTCGAGGAGACCCAGGCCGAGTCCCGCAAGGAGCTGCTCACCTCGCTGAACAAGGGCGAGATCCGCCAGGGCCGCGTGTCGTCGATCGTGAAGTTCGGCGCCTTCGTGGACCTGGGCGGCATCGACGGCCTCGTCCACGTCTCTGAGCTTTCCTGGAAGCACGTCGAGGACCCCGCGGAGGTCGTGGAGGTCGGACAGGACGTCGAGGTCGAGGTGCTCGACGTCGACTTCGAGCGCGAGCGCATCTCGTTGTCGCTCAAGGCCACCCAGGAGGACCCGTGGCAGGCCTTCGGGCGTCGGCACGGGCCCGGTGAGGTGATCGAGGGCAAGGTCACGAAGCTCGTGTCCTTCGGTGCCTTCGTCCAGGTCGGCGACGGCCTGGAGGGTCTGGTGCACATCTCGGAGCTCTCCCACCGGCACGTGCAGACGCCCGCCGAAGAGGTGGCCGTCGGCGACACCGTGCGGGTGAAGATCCTCGACGTCGACCCGAAGCGTCGCCGCGTGTCGCTGTCGATCAAGCAGACGCAGGAGCCGCCGGAGTACGACGAAGATTCCGGCGAGGGCGCGCCGCTGAGCCAGGAGGCGTTCCTGGAGCCGGAACCCGAGATCGCACCCGAGCCGGAGGCGGAGCTCGAGCCGGAGGCCCCCGAGGCCGTGGCCCAGCCCGAGCCCGAGCCCGAGCCGGAGCCGGAGCCGGAGCCCGAGCCGGAACCGGAGCCCGAGCCCGAGCCCGAGCCCGAGCCCGAGCCCGTAGCCCAGTCGGAGCCGGTGGCCGAGGAGCCGCCGAGCGCGCCCGAGCCGGAAGCCGGCGCGGAGCCCGAGGCCCCCGCTGCCGGAGAGGCGGCTCCCGAGGAGCCCGAGACGGAGGCCGAGCCGCCGGAGGACTCCCTCGAGGCCATCGTCCGCGACATGCAGCAGGGTTCCTGAGCGCCTGCGCGCATGCGCGTCATCGGTCTCACCGGGGGTCTCGGTTCAGGCAAGAGCACGGTCGCCCGGATGCTCGCCGACCGGGGTGCCGTGGTCCTCGACGCGGACGTGATCGCGCGGGAGGTCGTCGAGCCGTCCACCGAGGGCTATCGCGAGGTCGTGGACGCCTTCGGTGAGGCCGTGGTGGCGCCCGACGGTACCCTCGACCGGCCGGCCCTGGCGCGCGAGGTGTTCGCCGATCCGGCCAAGCGCCGCGTGCTGGAGGGGATCATCCACCCGCGGGTCGGGATGCGGATCGCCGAGCGTCTCTCCGAGCTGTCCTCGACCGATGCCCTGGTGGTCCTCGACATCCCGCTGCTGGCGGAGTCGCGATCGGGCACGGCGAGCGCCGCGGAGCGGATCGTCGTGGTGACGGCCCCCGAGGAGACGAGGCTGCAGCGGGTTGTCGACCGGGGTATGGACGCCGAGGACGCCCGCGCCCGGATGGCCGCGCAGGCGGACGACGACGAGCGCCGCGCGATCGCCGACCACGAGATCGCGAACGACGGGACGCTGGAGGAAACCGAGGAGCGGGTGGACGCACTGTGGCGCGAGCTCACGGGGGCCGGGGCGTGATCGACGTCGTCTTTTTCGACGCCGGCGAGACGCTGCTGGGCCCGGATCCGTCCTGGTCGGAGCTGTCCGCGCGGGTGCTCCGCGACCGTGGGCACGACGTCGACGCCCTGACCATGCGGGAGGCCTGGCGGCAGGGGGCCGACCACTTCCGCAGCGCCGCCGAGCAGGGTTGGGTGATCTCGGCGTCCGCGGCCGACTCTGAGGCCTTCTGGACGGGGCTGTACACCGAGCTGCTCGCCCACGCCGGCATCGAGGACGCCGACGCCCCCGAGGCCCTGTACCGCACGTTCTCCGATCCACGGAGCTACCGGCTCTTCGCAGACGCCGTCCCGGCCCTCGAGGCGCTGCGGGAGCGCGGCCACCGGCTCGGGGTCATCAGCAACTTCGAGGGCTGGCTGGCCGACCTCCTGGAGATGCTGGGGATCGCCGGGCTGTTCGAGGTCACCGCGATCTCGGGCCCCCTGGGCTGGGAGAAGCCGGATCCCCGGATCTTCAAGTGGGCCCTGGAGGAGGCGGGGGCCGACGCCTCGGCCTGCGTCTACGTCGGCGACCAGCCGTACTTCGACGCCGAGCCGGCCATCGCCCTGGGCATGCACGGCGTCCTGATCGACCGGCACGGACGGTGGGTCGACCTCGATCCCCCGTACCCGAAGATCTCGACCCTCGGTGAGCTCGCCGGCGTGGTCGAGGGATTGGAGACGTGATGGGCGTGTTCGGTGCCGGCTTCAGGATCCTGCTCGTGGCCCTGGCGGTGCTCGTGGAGCGGGTCGGCGCGCTGCTCCGCGACAACCCGTTGTTCCGCCGGTTCGTGGCCTCACCCCCGGAGGACCTCGAGCACGACCTCAGGGACGACGAGGGCTTCTAGCGTCGCCCGTCCGGCGTAGGCTGGTTGGATGCAGGACACCCTGTTCAGCTTCCGTCCGGGCTTCGAGCTCGCCGGGGACCAGCCGAAGGCCGTCGAGGAGGTCGTCGCGGGTCTGGCGGCGGGGGAGCGCTTCGTCACGCTTCTCGGAGCCACCGGTACGGGAAAGACGGCCACGATGGCGGCGGTGGCGGCGCAGGTCCAGCGCCCGATCCTGGTGATCGCGCCGAACAAGACCCTGGCGGCGCAGCTCACCGGCGAGTTCCGCGATTCCTTTCCGGACAACGCCGTCGAGTACTTCGTGTCCTACTACGACTACTACCAGCCCGAGGCCTACGTCCCGCAGTCGGACACCTACATCGAGAAGGACTCCTCGATCAACGACGAGGTCGACCGGCTGCGGCACTCGGCCACCGCCGCGGTCATGACCCGGCGTGACGCATTGGTGGTGGCGTCGGTCTCGTGCATCTACGGCTTGGGGGCCCCCGAGGAATACGAGAAGCACATGCTCTACCTCCACACGGGGGCCGAGATCGCGCGCGACCATCTCGTCCGGCGCCTGGTCGACCTCCATTACCAGCGCAACGACGTCAGCGTCACCCGCGGACGGTTCCGGGTGCGGGGTGACACCCTCGAGATCCATCCCGCCTACGAGGAGTCCATCCTGCGCGTGGAGATGTTCGGCGACGAGATCGAGCGGCTCGCGTGGGTGGACCCGGTGACCGGCGAGGTGCTGTCCACCCCCGACGGTCTGAGGATCTACGCCGCCAGCCACTACGTCGCCGGTGAGGAGCGCATGGCCCGGGCGATGGAGAGCATCCGGGCCGAGCTCGACGGGCGGCTGAAGGAGCTCGAGGGCCAGAGCAAGCTCCTGGAGGCCCAGCGCCTCCGGATGCGCACGAACTACGACCTCGAGATGATGGCCGAGATCGGGTACTGCTCGGGGGTCGAGAACTATTCACGCCACATCGACGGTCGGGCCCCCGGCGAGGCGCCGTACACCCTCCTCGACTACTTCGCCGAAGATTTCATCGTCTTCATCGACGAGTCCCACATCACCGTCCCCCAGCTCCACGGCATGTACGAGGGGGACCGGTCCCGCAAGGAGACGCTGGTGGAGCACGGCTTCCGCCTGCCCTCGGCGATGGACAACCGCCCGCTGCGATTCGAGGAGTTCATGGAGCGCGTGGGTCAGGTGCTGTTCGTGTCCGCGACGCCCGGTCCCTACGAGATGCGCGTGTCGGAGCGGGTGGTGGAGCAGATCGTGCGTCCGACCGGGCTCGTCGACCCCGAGGTGGAGGTGCGTCCCACCCGGGGGCAGATCGACGACCTCATCGCCGAGATCAGGTCCCGGGTGGAACGGGAGCAGCGGGTGCTCGTCACCACGCTCACCAAGAAGATGGCCGAGGACCTCACCGACTACCTGCTCGAGATGGGGATGCGGGTGCGCTACCTGCACTCCGAG
>CAZLKN010000089.1:0-9028 GCA_964560135.1 uncultured Actinomycetes bacterium
CCATCATCACCTGGTGGCGGCGCATGTCCATGATCATGTCGACGTGCTCGATGTCCACCGGGCACTCGTAGACGCAGGCCCCGCAGGTCACACAGGCCCACAGGACGTCCTCGGTGATCACGTCCGGCACGAGGGACTGCTGGCAGGCCACCTTCGCGTCCTCGTCGGCCTCCTCCTCGGTGGTCCGCCCGATGAGCACGGGCATCTTCCCGAAGGCGTGGTCGCGGATGTTCATGACCAGCAGCTTGGGGTTCAGCTCCTTGCCGGTGTTCCAGGCCGGACAGACCGACTGGCAGCGGCCGCACTCGGTGCAGGTGAGACCGTCGAGCAGGTGCTTCCACTCGAGATCCTCCACGGCACCGGCGCCGATCTTCGTGGTCTCGTCCATCGTCTCGACGTCGATGTGCAGGGGCCGCAGCCGTCCGAGGGCCATGGGGTGGCGGGCGAAGAGCACGTTCAGCGGCGAGGTGAAGATGTGGAGGTGCTTTGAGTACAGCACGAGGATCAGGAACCCGAAGACGATGCCCACATGGGCGATCAGGAAGCCGTAGTCGATCATCTCGATGGTCGGCTGCGCGAAGCGCCCGGCCATCCAGTCACCGAGCGGCCGGGCCAGGAATGCGCCGTCGGCGTAGGGCAGATGGCCGAGGCCGTGGCGGGCGGCGTTGAGACCCAGCAGCGTGAAGACGACCCCGAAGATGAGCGCGAGGATCGCGTAGGCGGGGCCCATATGGGACTTGTAGAAGCGGGAGCGCCGCTGCCAGACCCTCGGGTTGTTCTTCAGGCGGACGAGCGCGAAGGCCACCAGCGCCGCGGTCACGAGCAGGACGAAGGAGTCGAAGACCGCACCCAGCCACGTGTGGGTACCGATCCACGGCAGGGCGAAGTCGGGCCAGAAGAACTCGCCGATCCCTTCGAGCAGCGCGACCTGGATGACCAGGAACCCCCAGAAGGTGAGCGCGTGCGCCAGGCCAGGGCCGGACCACTGGAGCAGCTTGCGCTGTCCGAGCACCTTGGTGAGCTCGTAGCGGATCCGCTGGGGGATGTCGCGGAAGCGCTCCGGGTTGTGCTGGCCGGACGCGACAAGCTTGTACAGCTCCCATATCCGCCTCCCCGCGATGGGGAGGGTGATCGCCGCCATCACGAGCAGTGGAAGCGGACGGAGCAAGCCTCTGCCCTCCTCGATCTCGACGCCCACGTGCCGGCGGCGCCGGATCTCCCGGCGCCGAACCCCATTAGCCTATCGTCCGCGGCCGGTATGCTGCGCCCATGTCCGCTCGTCGTTCGCGCCCCGCTCGAGGTCTCGAGATGCCGCCGGGACGGCGGATCCCGCGGCCCCCGGCCGACCGGCTCGAGAGGCCGTCGCCGCCCCCGGAGCCGCAGCACGGCCCGGACGCCGGACGCCGGGATGCGATCGCGAAGGCCGGCGGCGAGCTCGCCGCGCTCGTGGGGGACATCCGGGCGTGCACGGCGTGCGGCCGGGCGGATGCGGCACGGGCCTTCGGCAGTGGCTTCCCCCGGGCGCCGCTGATGCTGCTCAAGGATGCTCCCTCGCCGCAGGATCTGGCGTCCGGGGCGGCCTTCGCCGGCGAGGCCGAGGCGTTGGGCAAGGCCCTCGGTGCCCTGGGCATCCCCGCGTCGTGGGCGTACGGCACCACGGCTGTGCGCTGCGGGTCTCGCGGGGCGTCGTCCGACGAGCTACGGGCGTGCGCGGGCCATCTGCTGGTGGAGATCGAGGCCGTGGAGCCGAGCGTCCTGGTGGTGTTCGGGGAGCGTGCCTGGGAGGCGCTGGAGGCTCTCGACGGGCGGTGCGGTCTGGCCGTCCCCGGCGGTCCGCCCCAGGGTGAGCCGGTGCACGTGCGTCCGGGTCTGGTGGCGCTGCCGACCGAGCCGCTGCCCGCAGGCGTGACCGAGCGGGAGTCGAAGCGGCGCCTGTGGCGCGATCTTCAGCAGCTCCCGGGGATGCTGGGCCGGCGATGACGACCGCGCACGCCTGTCCGCGTTGCGGCGCCGCGGTCGAGGACGGAGTCTTCATGTGCGGTGCCTGTGGACTGATCCAGCCCTTCAACCTCCCCGAAGGGAACCTGCCGCCACCACCTCCGATGCCGCCGGCCGATCCGGTCCGTAACCGGGGCTACTGGTCGCTGTCGAGCGGGCTCGCCGGGCTCCTCCTCGTTCTGTCCATCCCTACCCTCATGCCGGGGCTCCGCACGCTGACGCTTGGCTGGGCCGGGATCTCGCTGACCGTCCTGGGGTCCGGCAGCCTGGCCGCCGTCGTCCTGGGAGCGACCGACCCTCACAAGGACCCGCTGTCGATCGTAGGGATGGTGCTCGGATGCGTGGGGCTGATGCTGTGGCTGGTCTTCGTGTGAGGAGGCATCGATGAGGGCGAGGCTGTGGGTGGCGCTGCTGGTGACCGGGGTGGTCGTGGGCTCGGCCTGCGGGTCCGACGACGGTCTCGGAACGGTGACCGCGACACCGACCCCGGTCACGACCCCGGCCCCCGGGACGCCCGGCCCCGGCGACCTGTTCGCCGGCCCGGTCCGGGTCGCGGTCGGCGAGCTCGCGCTCCGGGCCGAGGTGGCGGCGACCCCTGCGGCGCGCCAGCGCGGCCTGATGTTCCGTGAGGAGATGGACGCCGACGCCGGCATGCTGTTCCTGTTCCCGGCCCCCTCGCAGGGGGGGTTCTGGATGAAGAACACCCTGATCCCGTTGTCGATCGCCTACCTGACCCGTGAGGAGCCGCAGACCTACCGGATCGTGTCGATCATGGACATGGAGCCCTGCGAGGAGGACCCCTGTCCCCCCTACAACCCCGGAGTGTCCTACGACGCGGCCCTCGAGGCGAACCAGGGCTGGTTCGACCGCGCGGGAGCCGAGGTGGGCACGGTGGTCCTGGTGGAGGGCGACCTGCCCGACCGCGTCCTGTAGGCTCCCACGACCCCGCCCACCGGTGCTATCCTTGCCTCGCAGGCACTCAACTTCTTAAAGTTCGTACAGGTCAAGGAAGTTCAAGGAGGATGAAGATGGCACGAGTCGTAGGGATCGACCTCGGGACGACGAATTCGGCCGTGGCCACCGTCGAGGGTGGCGAGCCGGTCGTGATCCCCAACTCGGAGGGGGCCCGGACGACCCCGTCGGTGGTCGCCCTCTCCAAGGCCGGCGAGGTGCTCACCGGCGAGATCGCCAAACGCCAGGCGATCACCAACCCCGACCGGACCGTCCGGTCGGTGAAGCGGCACATGGGGGAGAAGGACTGGAAGTTCAGCGCCGAGGGCAAGGACTACAACCCCCAGCAGATCTCGTCGTTCATCCTCCAGAAGCTCAAGCGCGACGCGGAGTCCTATCTGGGGGACACGGTCAACGAGGCCGTCGTCACCGTGCCCGCGTACTTCGATGACGCGCAGCGGCAAGCGACCAAGGAAGCCGGCGAGATCGCCGGACTGAAGGTGCTGCGGATCATCAACGAGCCCACCGCGGCGGCGCTCGCCTACGGCCTGGAGAAGGGGGCCCAGGACGAGACGATCCTGGTCTTCGACCTCGGCGGCGGCACGTTCGACGTCACGGTCCTGGAGATCGGTGAGGGCGTGTTCGAGGTGAAGGCCACCCACGGGAACGTGAAGCTCGGTGGGGACGACTGGGACCAGCGCGTCATCGACCACCTCGTGACGGAGTTCAAGAACAATCACGGCGTGGATCTGGCCCAGGACCGGATGGCGCTCCAGCGTCTCAAGGAGGCGGCCGAGAAGGCGAAGGTGGAGCTCTCCCAGACCCAGGAGGCCCACATCTCCCTGCCGTTCATCACGGCCACCGGCGAGGGCCCGCTGCACCTGGAGACCACGCTCTCGCGCTCGCAGTTCGAGCGGATGACCGCCGACCTCGTCGACTCGCTGAAGGCGCCGTTCGAGCAGGCGATCCGTGACGCGAAGATCCAGGTCTCCGACCTGCAGCACGTGATCCTGGTGGGTGGGTCGACCCGGATGCCGATGGTCCAGAATCTCGTGAAGGAGCTGACCGGCAAGGATCCCCACAAGGGCGTGAACCCCGACGAGGTGGTCGCCGTCGGCGCGGCGATCCAGGCCTCGATCATCAAGGGCGACATGAAGGAGGTGCTCCTCCTCGACGTCACGCCGCTGTCGATGGGCGTGGAGACCAAGGGGGGCATCTATCACAAGCTGATCGAGCGCAACACCCACATCCCCACCCGCCGGTCGGAGATCTTCACCACCGCCGAGGACGGCCAGACCACCGTCGAGGTGCACGTCCTGCAGGGCGAGGGCGAGATGTCGAGCTCTCTGGCGGTGCGCTCGCTCGGCCGGTTCCAGCTCGTGGGCATCCCGGCCGCTGCGCGCGGCACGCCGCAGATCGAGGTGACCTTCGACATCGACGCCAACGGCATCGTGAACGTGTCCGCCAAGGACACGGCCACGGGCAAGGAGCAGGCGATGACGATCACCGGCGGCACCGCACTGCCGCGTGAGGAGATCGACAAGCTCATCAAGGAGGCCGAACAGCACGCCGACGAGGACCGCCGGAAGCGCGAGGAGGCCGAGGCGCGCAACCAGTGCGACAACGTCGTCTACAGCGTCGAGAAGACGCTCGGCGAGGCCGGCGACAAGGTCTCCGAGGACGACCGCACTGCGATCACCGAGAAGCTCGATGCCGCCAAGGAGGCGCTGAAGGGCTCCGACGTGGACGCGATCAAGAAGGCCACCGAGGAGCTGCTCCAGGCCTCGCAGCAGCTCGCTCAGCAGACGCAGGCGCCGCAGGACGCCGCCGCGGCCGCCGGGGGCGGCGGGGAGGCCGACCAGGCGCCCGGGGGCGGAGACGACGTGGTCGAGGGCGAGGTCGTGGACGAGGGTGATTCGTCGTGAACGACGAACGCCGCGACGGGGCCGAACGCTCCGACGAGCACCCGGAGCGGATCCGCATCACCGACAAGCGGGTGGTGCCCGAGGATCCTCCGGGGGCCGAGGGCAACGCGGAGAACGCGGCCCCCGACGACGAGCTCGCCGAGCAGGCGGAGGCGGTCTCGGGGGAGCTCGACGAGGCCCGCAGGCTGGCCGAGGAGCGCCTCGACCAGCTCCGGCGACTCAAGGCCGACTTCGAGAACTTCCGGAAGCGCACGATCCGCGAGCAGACCGACCTCGTCGAGCGGGCGAGCCTGCGCATCGTGGAGCAGCTGTTCCCGGTACTCGACGATGTCGAGCGGGCTCTGGAGGCCGCCCGGAAGCAGTCCGGGGGCGAGGCGATCGTGCGCGGCATCGAGATGGTCGCCAAGCACCTGTACGACGTGCTGGTCGCCGAGGGGCTCGAACGCCTGGAGGCTGAAGGGTCCGCCTTCGACCCCCACGACCACGAAGCGGTGTCCAGTGTGCCCGGGGACGTGGCGGAGCCGACGGTACTCGAGGTCGTCAGGCCCGGCTACCGGCTGCGGGGCCGGACCGTCCGTCCAGCCCTCGTGCACGTCACCACTCCTGACACGGCCGGTGACGAGGGCTCCACCGGGGAGGGAGGCGGATAGCCGTGGCGTCGCGCTCCTGGCTCGAGAAGGACTTCTACGCCATCCTCGGCGTGCCGAAGGGCGCCTCCAAGGACGAGGTCAAGAAGGCCTACCGCAAGCTCGCCCTGAAGCACCATCCCGACCGCAACCCGGGCTCCAAGGAGGCCGAGGAGCGGTTCAAGGACATCGGGGAGGCCTATGACGTCCTGTCGGATCCGTCCAAGCGGGCCGAGTACGATCAGCTCCGCGACGCCGTCGCTGCCGGAGCGACCGGTGGCGGCTTCCCTGGCGGGTTCCGCGTCGAGGACTTCGGTTTCGGCGAGGAGTTCGACCTCGACGACTTCATGCGGACGGTCTTCGGGAGCCGGATGGGTGGTGGGGTCGGTGGTAGGCGCCCGTCGCGCCAGCGCGGCACCGACGTGGAGACCACCGTGACGCTGTCCTTCGACGAGGCCGTGCTCGGATCCGAACGGCGGCTGCAGCTGGAGCTCCCGGTGGCCTGCTCGGAGTGCGGTGGCGCCGGCGGGAAGAATCCGCGTGCCTGCCCCCAGTGCGGCGGCCGCGGGGCCGTGGCGGCCAGCCAGGGACTGTTCGCGATGCAGCAGACGTGCCCGGGGTGCAACGGCCGGGGCACGGTCGTCGAGGAGGCCTGTGCCGGATGTGGGGGTGCCGGCGTCCGGCGGGAGCGCCGTACCATCACGGTGAAGATCCCGGCAGGGGTCTCGGAGGGTTCCCGGATTCGCGTGCGTGGCCGCGGCGAGGCGGGTGCCGGCGGTGGCCCCTCCGGCGACCTCTACGTGCGAGTCGCCGTCACCCCGCACCCGTTCTTCGGGCGCAAGGGCGACGATCTGACGCTGATGCTGCCGATCACCTTCCCGGAGGCCGTCCTCGGGAGCCGGGTCAAGGTGCCGACCCTCGAGGGGGCGGTCACCCTGAAGATCCCGCCGGGCACGTCCTCGGGCAAAACGTTCCGGATCCGCGGCCGCGGCGTGCCGCGCAAGGACGGCGCCGGTGATCTTCTGGTCACCGCGCAGGTGGCCGTGCCGCAGAAGCTGTCGAAGGAGGAGCGGGAGCTCGTGGAGCGCCTGAGCGCGCTCGGCGGGGACTCCCCCCGGTCACATCTGGGGGTGTGAGAGCGATGTCCAGGGATCAGGCCGTCTACGTGATCAGCGTCGCTGCCGAGCTCGCGGGGGTGCATCCGCAGACGCTGCGGGTCTACGAGCGCAAGGGACTCGTAAGCCCGGAGCGCACCAAAGGGAACACCCGGCGCTACTCGGCCTCCGACATCGAGCGGCTGCGGCGCATCCAGGAGCTCACGCAGGAACAGGGGGTGAACCTGGCCGGCGTCAAACAGCTGCTCGACCTCGAGGACCAGCTGAACCGCGTCCGCCGGGAGCTCGACCGGATGGCCGACCGCATGCAGGAGCTCGAGGCGGACATGGCGATGCGGATGCGGGAGATGGCCCGCGAGGCCGGGGCGATCCTGCCCGTATCCGCGCATCGGTCCCTGGACGAGCTGATGACCGAACTGGAGGAACAGGCCCGGCGGCGGCGGGCGATCCCGCTCGGCCCGGGTCACCGCAGGGCGATCGCGCTGTAGGAGCTGATCGGACGACATGGACCTGAACCGCTTCACCCACAAGTCCCAGGAGGCGCTGGCGGCCGCGCAGCGCCTCGCCGACGAGCGCTCGCACCCGGAGGTGGGGGCCGAGCATCTGCTGCGCGCGCTGCTCGGTCAGCCCGAGGGCGCCGTCTACCCCACCCTGCAGAAGCTCGGAGCGTCGCCGCGGTCACTCCGCGACACCGTGGACGAGCTCCTGGAGCACGCACCACGCGCGTACACGCAGCGGGAGCAGGGAGCACCCGGACAGGTTCTCGCCGGCCCGGCCCTCCGGGCCGTGCTCGAGCGCGCGCTGACCGAGGCGGAGGCCCTCAAGGACGCCTACGTGTCCACCGAGCACCTGCTGATCGCCCTCGCCACCGACGACGGGTCGGTGGGCCGGGCGCTCCGGGAGGCCGGGATCACCAAGGACGCGATCCTCCACGCCCTCGTCGAGGTCCGGGGAGCGCACCGTGTGGAGGACCCCGACCCCGAGTCGAAGTACCAGGCCCTGGAGCGTTTCGGACGCGACCTCACCGAGGCGGCGCGCCGCGGGAAGCTTGATCCGGTGATCGGCCGGGACGACGAGATCCGCCGCGTGGTGCACGTGCTGTCGCGGCGGACGAAGAACAACCCCGTGCTGATCGGCGAGCCGGGGACCGGCAAGACCGCGATCGCCGAAGGCCTCGCCCAGCGGATCGCCTCCGGGGATGTCCCGGAGTCGCTGCGCGACAAACGCCTGATCGCACTCGACCTCGCGGGGATGGTGGCCGGGACGAAGTACCGCGGCGAGTTCGAGGAGCGCATGAAGGCCTTCCTGCGGGAGGTCGCCGAGTCTGAGGGCGAGATCGTCGTGTTCATCGACGAGTTGCACACGCTGGTGGGTGCCGGGGCGGCCGAGGGCGCGGTGGATGCGGCCAACATGCTCAAGCCGATGCTGGCCCGCGGTGAGCTGCGCGCCATCGGCGCCACCACGCTGGACGAATACCGCAAGCACATCGAGCGGGACGCCGCCCTCGAACGGCGGTTCCAGCCCGTGATGGTCGACCAGCCGTCGGTGGAGGACACGATCGGGATCCTGCGGGGGCTCAAGGAGCGCTACGAGGTGCACCACGGGGTCAAGATCACCGACTCGGCCCTCGTGGCCGCCGCGACCTTGTCGCACCGCTACATCACCGGACGGTTCCTGCCCGACAAGGCGATCGACCTCGTGGACGAGGCGGCGGCGCGGCTGCGGATGGAGATCGACTCGGTCCCCACGGAGATCGACGAGGTCGAGCGGCGGGCCAAGCAGCTCGAGATCGAACGTGCCGCGCTCGGCAAGGAGGACGACGCGGCCTCCCGTGAGCGCCTGGAGCGCGTGGAGCGCGAGCTCGCCGACCTGAACGAACAGCTCGCCGGGCTGCGCGGGCAGTGGGAGGCCGAACGCGAGGCCATCGGGCACATCCGTGACCTGAACGAGCGGGTCGAGGAGGCCAAGTTCGAGGCCGAGCGCGCAGAACGCGAGGGCGATCTGAACCGGGCCGCGGAGCTGAGCTACGGACGCCTCCCCGAGCTCCAGCGTCTGCTCGAGGACGCCAACGCCCGTATGGCGGAGGCCCACGCCGAGCGCCCGCGGATGCTGAAGGAGGAAGTGGACGACCAGGACGTCGCCGAGGTCGTCTCCAAGTGGACGGGCATCCCGGTGGCGCGTCTGCTCGAGGGCGAGATGCACAAGCTGCTGCGTATGGAGGACCTTCTCCACGAGCGGGTGGTCGGGCAGCACGAGGCGGTGGAGGCCGTCGCCAACGCGATCCGCCGTTCCCGCACGGGGCTCGCCGATCCCGACCGTCCGATGGGGGCCTTCCTATTCCTGGGTCCGACGGGGGTGGGCAAGACCGAGCTCGCGCGGGCCCTGGCGGAGTTCCTGTTCGACGACGAGCGCG
>CAZLKN010000090.1:0-6539 GCA_964560135.1 uncultured Actinomycetes bacterium
TGCCTGGAGGTTTTGCAGCTCCGGGGGCGGGGCTCGAACCCGCAACCTACGGATTAACAGTCCGCCGCGCTACCGATTGCGCCACCCCGGAACGGGAACCCGCTCGATCGTACCAGCACTCCACGTGCCGAGCGTCCGCCGAGCCCGTGTATCCTACGCGCGACCCGGAGGAGAGATCGGCATGGGCGGCAACGATCACGTGCTGCGCAATCGAGAGGTCTGGGACCATCTGGCCGACACCTACCGGGAGGCCGGCCGGCTGGCCTGGGCGCGCGACGACCCCGTCTGGGGTATCTGGCAGATCCCCGATCGCCCCGGACTCGTCGGGGACGTCGCGGGCAAGGACGTTCTCGAAGCCGGGTGCGGTACCGCGTACTGGTCGGTCTGGCTGGCGCGCCGGGGCGCCCGCCCAGTGGGCCTGGACAACTCCCCCCGGCAACTCGCCACGGCCAGAGAGCTTGTCGAGGAATACGGGGAGGCGTTCCCGCTCCTGCTGGGCGACGCCGAGCGACTGCCTTTCGGCGACGAGCGCTTCGACCTGGTCCTCAGCGAGTACGGGGCGAGCATCTGGTGCGACCCCCATCGCTGGATCCCCGAAGCCGCCCGGGTCCTGCGCTCCGGCGGAGAGCTCGTCTTCCTGCGATGGGCCACGCTCCTGGCGTTGTGCATGCCCGACGTCGGATCGGCCACCGAGAGCCTCGTACGGGACCAGTTCGGGATGAACCGTCTTGAGTGGCCCGATGACAACTCCGTCGAGTTCCACCTCCCCCACGGCGAGCTCATCGCCCTCCTCCGCGACGCAGGCTTCCAGATCGAGGCGCTGATCGAGCTCCAGGCTCCCGAAGGAGCGACCACGACCTACGACTTCGTGACGCCCGAATGGGCGAGGCGCTGGCCGTCCGAAGAGATCTGGAAAGCCAGGAAGACCTAGAATGGGCGGCGCGGCGCGCCCGCCCCCAAGCCCAACCCCTACTCCACGAGATCCTCCAACATCCTGACCTTCGTCGGATGCCTGAGCTTGGCCAGCGTGCGGGTCTCGATCTGCCGGATCCGCTCCCGTGTGACACCGAAGGCCTGCCCGACCTCCTCGAGGGTCTTCGGTTGCCCGTCCCGAAGGCCGTAGCGCATCTCGATGACCTCGCGCTCCCGATCGTTCAGCTCACCCAGCACCTCGCTGAGATAGACGGTGATCATGGTCCGGACTGCGGCTTGCATCGGCTGGTCGGCGTCGAGGTCCTCGATGAAGTCGCCGAGCCGCGAGTCGTCCTCTTCCCCTACGGGTGTCTCCAGGGAGACGGGGTCGAGCCCCATCCGCAGGATCTCGGTGATCCGTTCCACCGGCATATCCAGCTCGTCGGCGACCTCCGCGAAGGTCGCCTCGCGACCGAAACGCTGGGCGAGATCCCGTTGCATCTTGGCCACCCGCTGCATGGTCTCCACCATGTGGACGGGGATCCGGATCGTCCGGGACTGATCCGCGAGCGCCCGGGTGATCGCCTGGCGGATCCACCACGTCGCGTAGGTCGAGAACTTGAAGCCGCGACGCCAGTCGAACTTCTCCACGGCCCGGATCAGGCCGAGGTTCCCCTCCTGGATCAGGTCGAGGAACATCATCCCCCGGCCCAGATACCGCTTGGCGATCGACACCACCAGCCTGAGGTTCGCCTCGATCAGACGGGCCTTGGCCGCCTGACCGTCAACGACGGTACGACGCAGCCGCTTCGCCTCGGCTTTGGAGCCGTCCTCACCGAGCGCGGCGAGCGCGGTGGTGGCCTCGAGGCCCCGCTCCATGGTCTGCGCCAGGTACACCTCGTCGGCGGCGGTGAGCAACGGAACGCGGCCGATCTCACGCAGGTACAGCCGGATGGAGTCGGCCGTCTCCGCGTCCGCCTCGCGGAGCAGCGAGCTCTTGACCTTGCCCGCCTCGAGGAGGTCACGCTGCTCGGGAGCCTCGGCCTCTTCGTCGCGGAGATCCTTCTCGTCGGGCTCTCCGATGGCGTCGAGGGCGGCGCGTTTCGCGGCCTGGTCGCGTGCACCGTCCAGGCCGAGGCGGGCCAGCAGGTCGTCGTCCGAGGACGCCTCTTCGGCGCCGAGCTCGTCGTCCTGCTCGTCGTCTTCGAGGTCGGGCGCCGCGACCGGGTCGTCGTCCGCGGCTTCCTGTCTGTTGCGGTTCGATCCGCCCACCGGCGATCCTCCGTTAGACGCCGTTGCCTTCAGCGAAGGCGCGGCGCTCCTTCTCCAATCTCAGCAGTTCTTCGAACAGCGCATCGTACGCGGCCGCGTCGCGGTCGGGGTGCAGTGTCCGCAGCCGTTCCTTCCTCTCCTGGATATGACGCGACAGCGCGAATCCCTTCAGCCGTACCAGTGTCTCATGAGCGATCGACCTGTCAGTCGGGTCGCTGGCAGCCAGACCGCTCACGGCACCACGCAGCTGTTCGTCCTGCACCTTCGCCGCCAGCCGACCGAGGTCGATGCCCCCACCCTGTTCGCGTTCGGTGCGCAGGAGCCGGTAGAGCGCACGGTGGTGCGGGAGCGAGAAATCCTCTTCCTCCGGTGCGACCGGGACGTTCTCGAACAGGTCCGGATGGGTGGCCAGCGCCCGGAGGGCTTCGCGCTCGATGCGCTGGTGGCCGGTGAGCACAACGGGACCGATGGACGCGGGCGCGGTGGACGTCCGCCGGCTGCTGCCCTGCCGCACCGCTTCCTCGACCGCCCGGTTGACCTCGAAGGCGTCGACCCGCACGAGGTCGGCGAGCCACAGCGAGTATTCATGGCGCAGGAGCCCGTCGCCCACCTGCCGCAGGACGTCGGCCCCCTTCCGGACGGCGCGGATCCGCCCTTCGGGCGTGGTGAGGTCCTCCCCGGCGATCGAGCGGCGCAGGAGGAACTCGACGAGGGGGACGGCCACGTCCAGCACCCGGTCGATCCCCTCACGCCCCTCCGCCAGCGCGAAGTCGGCGGGATCGGCCCCCGCGGGCAGGTTCGCGACGTAGACCTCGGGCAGCCACCCGCGTCCGACCGGTAGCCAGCGTCCGCCGCTCACGTGCTCCCCCGGCGAGTAGGTGCCGGCAAGCTCCTCGGTGCGCTCCCTAGACATCGCCGCCTGGCCGGCGGCGTCCGCGTCGAGGCACAGCACCACGCGGACGTCGCCGAAGCGCGTCGAGATCTCCTTCATGTGCTGCTCGGTGAGCGAGGTACCACACGTGGCGACGGCCTCTCCGATCCCGGCGGCGTGGAGCGCGATCACGTCGGTGTAGCCCTCCACCAGCACGAGCCGCTTGGCCCGGACGACCTCTCCCCGGGCCCAGTTCGTCCCGTACAGCACCTTCGCCTTGCGGAAGATCGGCGTCTCCCGGCTGTTCAGGTACTTCGGCCCGTCGGGGGCGCCGCGGCGCCGGATCGACTCCGGCAGCACCCGGCCCCCGAAGGCGATCGGCCTATCCGAGGGGTCGAAGATCGGGAAGAGCAGGCGGCCGTGGAAGGTGTCGCGGATGCCGCGTCCGTCCTTCGTGCCGAGCCCCGAGGCTTCGATCTCCTCGGCGGTGAAGCCCTTGGCCACCATCGTCTTGACCAGACCGTTGCGCGACCAGCCGCCGAACCCGACCCGGTGGCGCTCCACGAGCTCGGGGGCGATGCCCCGCTCGGCAAGGTAGGCACGGATGTCGACGGCGTCCGGAGCAGCGAGCATCTCGCCGTACAGAGCCACGGCGGACTCATGCAGCGCGATCAGGCGCGCGCGCGGCGACGGCGCCCGCTTGCCGCCGGAGACCTCCCGCATCTGGACGCCGTACCGGTTGGCGAGGGTCTCCACGACCTCAGGGAACGACAGGCCCTCGACCTCCTCCAGGAACGTGAAGACGCTCCCACCGACCCCACAGCCGAAGCAGTGGTAGACGCCCTTCTCCCGGTCGACGGTGAACGACGGGGTCTTCTCCTGGTGGAACGGGCACAGCCCCTTCCACGACCGGCCGGCGCGCTTCAGGCGGACGTGCTCGCCCACGATCTCCACGATGTCCGCGCGCTCGCGGACGAGATCGATGTCCTCGGGGGCGAAGCGCGGGCTCACGGGTCGCTCCGGGGGACGAACAGCTCCTCGAAGGCACGGAGGGCGAACCGGTCGGTCATCCCCGACACGTAGTCGATGACCCGTTGCGCGTCGTCGTCGCCGGGGAGTCCCTCGTTGGGCAGGGCGTCGGGATGCTCGAGGTAGTGGGCGCAGAGCGTCCGCAGGACCCTGGCCGCCTTCTCCTCCTCGATGCGGGCCGCGCCCAGGTACACGCGCTCGAACAGGAAGGCCCGTAACTCTGCCATGGCCTCGGTGATCTCGTCCGGCATGGCGACCTCCCCGGCCCGACGGCTCGCCTCCACCATGCCACGGACCATGGTGTCCACGCGGCGGCCGTAGGTGTCGCCGAGGACCCTTACGACCTCGGGCGGCAGATCGCCGGGGGCGAGCACACCCGCGCGTACCGCGTCGTCCACGTCGTGGTTGACGTAGGCGATTCGGTCCGACCAGCGCGCCACCATCGCCTCCGGCGTGGACGGGGTCGGCATCCGCCAGGTGTGGTTCAGGATGCCGTCGCGCACCTCCCAGGTGAGGTTCAGGCCCTGCCCGTCGCGCTCCAAGTGGTCGACGACCCGCAGCGACTGGCGGTTGTGCTCGAAGGGACACCGCATCGCCTCGGCGATCACCTCCTCGCCCACATGCCCGAACGGGGTGTGGCCGAGGTCGTGTCCCAGGGCGATCGCCTCGACGACGTCCTCGTTCAGCCGCAGCGCCCGGCAGATCGTGCGCGCGACCTGTGCGACCTCCAGGGTGTGCGTCAACCGGGTGCGGTAGTGGTCCCCCTCGGGGGCAAGGAACACCTGCGTCTTGTGCTTCAGGCGGCGGAAGGCCTTCGTGTGCAGGATCCGGTCGCGGTCGCGCTGGAAGCAGGTGCGCAGCGAGCAGTCCTCTTCCGGACGCTGCCGTCCCTTCGAGCACGCCGCGTGCGTGGCCCACGAGGCCAGCACGGACGCCTCGATGCTCTCCGTGGTTCTCCGGACGTCCATCGGTGCTCCTTCCCCGCGGCGGAGTCTACCGCCGGACGGGGACAGCAGCAGGGGTCAGCCCTTCCCCAAGCGGCGCTTGATGAAGCCGAGAAGCTGTTCGTTGAACTCCTCGGCCCGCGCGATCTGGGGTGAGTGGCCGCCCCCGGGCACCTCGGCCAGATCGGCGCCGGGGATCAGCTCGGCGAGCCGCCGGGCGTGGGTGAGGAACGCGTCGTCGTCGTCACCGACGGCAACCAGGGTCGGCACGCCCAGCCCGCGCAGCTCGGACGACCGGTCGGCCTGCTCGGCGGAGGCCCGCGCGAACCCCACGAAAGCGCTGGGAGCCGTGCGGACGAACTGCTGACGCCAGGCGTCCAGGATCTCGTCGGGGACCTCGTGCAGGTCCCACCCCAGCAGGCCCGCCTCCAGGTACGCCTCCCAGCCGCCCTCGATACCCCGATCGGCGACGACGTCGGCGATCTGTCGCCGGGTCACCGCCCAGCCCGACGCCGGATCCATCGGACCCGGCCCGCAGCCGATCAGCACCAGCGCCTCGAGGCGCTCCGGGTCGGACAGGGCTACGAGCTGGGCGATGTCTCCGCCCACGCCGTGGCCGACGAGCAGGAAGGTACCGAAGCCCACGTCGTCGGCGACCTCGAGCACGTCGGTGGCCGCCCGCTCCAGGGTGAAGTCGTCCGGTGCCTCCGTGCGTCCCGAGGCACCGTGCCCCCTGAGGTCCATGGCCACCACCCGGTGCCGGGGGGCCAGCGCACCCACGGTCGCCTCCCACAGGTCGGCGTTGCCGGTCAGCCCGTGGACGAGGATCGCGCCGCGACCGTCGGCCCGGCCCGCCTCCCGGCAGACGAGCTCGACGCCGTCGCTGGCGACGACCCGACGCACGCTACTTGCTCTCCGCCTCGTCGGAGCCGATGGCGGCGTGCGCGGCGGCCAGGCGCGCTACGGGGACGCGGAACGGCGAGCAGGACACGTAGTCGAGCCCGACCTCCGCGAAGAACGCCACCGACTGCGGATCCCCTCCGTGCTCACCGCACACGCCGACCTTCAGCTTCGGGTTGTAGGCCCGGCCCTCCTGCGTCGCGATCTCCACCAGGCGTCCCACTCCGTCGCGGTCGATGGTCTCGAAGGGGTTGACGGCCAGCACCCGGCGCTCGAGGTAGGCGGGCAGGAACTTGCCCTCGGCGTCGTCGCGGCTGAAGGCGTAGGTCATCTGGGTCAGGTCGTTGGTGCCGAAAGAGAAGAAGTCGGCGTGCTCGGCGACCTCGCCGGCCGTCAGCGCCGACCGCGGCACCTCGATCATCGTCCCGATCTTGTAGGACACGCGCTGGCCCGTGGCCTTGATCGTCTCCTTGGCGACCTGCTCGCATTCCGCCCGCAGGATCTCGAGCTCCTTCGCCACCCCGACCAACGGGATCATGATCTCCACGCCGGGCTTGCGGCCCTTGGCCTTGAGCTCGCAGGCCGCCTCCATGATCGCGCGCACCTGCATC
>CAZLKN010000090.1:6639-8905 GCA_964560135.1 uncultured Actinomycetes bacterium
AGCCGCTCACCGAGGAACATGTGCTCGGTGCGGGCCAGGCCGATGCCCTCGGCCCCGAATTCGCGGGCCCGCTTGGCGTCCTCGGGGGTGTCGGCGTTGGCCCGGATCCCGATCCGGCGCACCTTGTCGGTCCAGGACAGCAGCTTCGCGAACTCGCCGGACACCTTGGGGGCCACCAGCGGCACCTCGCCCACGACCACGGTGCCGGTCGTGCCGTCGATGGAGATGACGTCGCCTTCCTTCACGCTGGTGCCGCCCACCGAGAAGGCGCGCTTGGAAAGGTCGATGCGGATCGCGTCGGCCCCCACCACGCAGGGCTTGCCGGCCCCCCGGGCCACGACGGCCGCGTGCGACGTCTTCCCGCCGCGGGCCGTGAGGATCCCCTGGGCGGCGTACATGCCGTGGACGTCGTCGGGGTTGGTCTCCTCGCGCACGAGGATCACCTCGTCGCCGCCGTCGGCCCAGGCCACCGCCGTGTCGGCGTCGAGGACGACCTTGCCCACCGCCGCCCCCGGGGACGCGTTGACGCCCTTCGTGAGCACCTCGAGGTCGGCCTTCGGGTCGAACTGGGGGTGCAGGAGCTGGTCGATCTGCTCGGGGGTGACCCGGCTCACGGCCTGGGTACGGTTGATCAGCTTCTCGTCTGCCATCTCCACGGCCATCCGCACGGCGGCCATCGGGGTGCGTTTGCCGATCCGCGTCTGGAGCATCCAGAGCTTGCCCTGCTCGATCGTGAACTCGATGTCGCACATGTCCTTGTAGTGGCGCTCGAGCCGGGCCATGATCTCCAGCAGCTCCTGGTACACGGCCTTGTTGCGCTTCCGGAGGCTCTGGAGGGGTTCGGGGGTACGGATGCCGGCCACCACGTCCTCGCCCTGGGCGTTGACGAGGTAGTCACCGTAGATCCCGGACTTGCCGGTGGCGGGATCCCGGGTGAAGGCCACACCGGTCCCCGAGTCCTCGCCCTTGTTTCCGAAGACCATCGTCTGGACGTTCACTGCCGTGCCGAGGGCGTCGTCGATGCGTTCCTGCCGCCGGTAGGCCTTGGCCCGCTTGTTGTTCCACGAGTTGAAGACGGCCTCGATGGCCATGTCGAGCTGCCGGCCCGGGTCCTGGGGGAAGTTCTTCTTCGTCTCGCCCCGCACGATCTCCTTGAAGGCGTCGACGAGCTTGCGGAGACCGTCGGCCTCGAGGTCGGTGTCCTTCACCTCGGCGGGCTTGCGCTTCAGTTTCTTGGCCCTGGCGGCCTTGGCGTCGTCGAGGCCCTCCTCGAACTCCTCGCCCGGCACCCCCATCACGACCTTGCCGAACATCTGGATGAACCGGCGGTAGCAGTCCCAGGCGTAGCGCTCGTCTCCGGTCTGCTTGGCCAGGCCCTCGACCGACTCGTCGTTCATCCCGAGGTTGAGGACGGTGTCCATCATCCCCGGCATCGAGAACATCGACCCCGAGCGGACGGACACCAGCAGCGGGTCGGCCGGGTCCCCCAGCTTGCGACCCATGGCGCGTTCGAGCTTCCGGAGCTGCTTGGCGACCGCGTCGGACAGGCCGGCGGGGAGCTTGCCCGAGTCCATGAACTCGCGGCAGGCGTCGGTGGAGATCGTGAAGCCGGGCGGCACCGGGAGACCGAGGTTGGTCATCTCCGCGAGGTTCGCCCCCTTGCCCCCGAGGAGGTACTTCATCTCGCGGTTGCCGTCCGCGAAGTCGTAGACGAACTTCGTGCGCTTGCGTGTGGTGGAACTCTTCTTCGTGGTCTTTTTCTTCGCCATGGCTTACCTCCTCAGGCCCCCTTGCCCGCGCCGGCTTCGAGCTCCGCGGGGATGATCACCGAGAAGTCGGCCACCAGGGCGAACACGTCGGCGATCCGCCGCAGCAGCGCGAGCCGGTTGCGCTTCAGACGTTCGTCGGGATCCATCACCAGCACGCCGCGCTCCCGGTCGAAGAAGACGTCGATCACCTCGGCGAGGGGGACGAGCGTCTCCAGCGCCCCGATGTGGTCGCGGCGGGCGACCCGCTCGGCGGCGATCTCCTCCACCGCGCTGAGCTGCGCGGCCAGGTTCTGCTCCGAGTCGTGGACGAGGGCCGACTCGTCGATCGTGGTGTCCTCCGCCTGCCTGGACAGGTTGTAGGCCCGCTCGTGGGACACCGCGAGGCCGTGGAGCTGCCCGCGGACGTGTAGGGTGCGCAGCGCCCGGGCCCGGGCCGCGACCTCCGGCAGGTCGGTCCAGGAGGCACGCACGGCGGCGTCCACGAGCATCCGCGGGAT
>CAZLKN010000091.1:0-8651 GCA_964560135.1 uncultured Actinomycetes bacterium
ACATCCACCGCAGCCGCACCGGGTACGGCATCCCCGTCGTGGCCAACACGTTCTTCCAGTAGTCGCCGAACCAGGCCGCCGCCCGCTCCGGGTCGAAGGGACCGTCGGTGTAGGCGTCCATGTCCCCGACCAGGCCCCCGAGGACGCGGCGCCAGTCGATGCGCTCTCCGTAGCGCCAGCGCAGGAGGCGCAGCTTCGGCTCCGACCCCCACGCCCAGGAGCAGCCGGGGTCGGTGTACTCGACGATCTGGACGGACCGCGGGCGCATACCGCGATACTACTGCGGTGGCACCCAAGGCCTTCTTCGAGGACGTGGAGGACGCGCTCGTCGGGTTCCTGCCGTCCACGCTCCGGGGGTTCTCGTCGCGGCGGTCGGGACGGAACCTGAAGGTGTGGTACGGGGACGCCGACCGCGAGCATTTCGAGGTGCAGCTCCTGCCGGCCTCGGTCGCGGGTGACGGGCAGGCCCTCGAGGTCGGCTTCCACGCCGAGCACGGCGACGTCGACCGCAACGAGCAGGTCGTCGCCGGCCTCCTGGCCCGGGAGCAGGACTGGCGGGCAGACCTCGGCGACCCGCCCGAGGCCGGTGCGTTCCTCGGATCGGCGGCTTCCTGGCGGCGGATCTCGGAGGTGTGGGCGGAGGGGACGCTGGTCCCCGAGGCGGCGGTGGACGCCGCCGAGCGGCTGGCCGTCTACATCCGCGTGCTCGAGCCGCTGCGGCGGTCGGGGGCCGCGTAGATGAGCCGCCTCGACGCCGCGGCTCGGATCCGGCTGCTGGCCGACTCGTTCACCGAGCACGATGCCGGCCTGACCGGCGCCGACCCGCTGGGCTTCGACGGGTACCCGGAGGCCCTGGAGGCGGCGCGGGAGGCCACGGGTCTGGCGGAGGCGTGCGTCTGGGGGGTCGCGGAGACCGACGGCATCCGGTATGCGCTGGTGGTGCTCGACTTCCGCTTCCTCGGCGGCTCGATGGGGACGGCGGTGGGCGAGAAGGTCGCGCGGGCCTACGAGGGGGCCCTGGGCGAGCGGCTCCCGCTGGTGGCCGTCACGGCCTCCGGCGGGGCGCGCATGCAGGAGGGGATGGCGGCGCTGGTGCAGATGGCGCGGACGGTGGAGGCGCGGCGCCGGCATGCGTCCGCCGGCCTCGGTCAGGTCACCCTGCTGACCTCGCCGACGACCGGCGGGCTCTACGCGTCGTTCGCGTCGCTCGCCGACGTGATCCTCGCCGAGCCGGGGGCCACGGTGGGCTTCGCGGGCCCCCGGGTGGTCGAGCAGCTCACGGGCACGACGCCGCCGCCGGACGTGCACACCGCCGAGTACGCGCTGGGCCACGGGCTGGTCGATGGGATCGTCGCCCGATCGGAGCAGCGGGAGACGATCGCACGCTCGTTGCGCAACCTGACCGGCGTGCCCGGGAGCGCGCACCGGCTCCGGGCGCTGCCGGCGGCCGCGAGCGAGAAGCTGCCGGCGTGGGAGCGCCTTGGCCTGGCCCGCGATCCCGCACGGCCCAAGGGACCCGCCGTGCTCGACGCGCTGCTCACCGACGCGATCGAGCTATGCGGCGACCGGGAGGGCGCCGACGACCCAGCGGTGGTCGTCCGCATCGGCGCCCTGCGGGCCGGGGGCCGCCGGGTGGTGGCCGTGGCCCAGGACCCCAGCGGCGAGGGGCGGATCCGTCCGGCCGGGTTCCGGAAGGCCATCCGGGCCTTCGAGCTCGCCGGCCGGATCGGCGCCCCGGTGGTCTCGGTGATCGACACCCGGGGGGCCGACCCGCTCCCCGAGTCGGAAGGTGGCGGGATCGCCTCGCTGATCGCCCGGACGTTCCTCGCCGTGCTGGACTGTCCGAGCCCGACGCTGGCCGTGGTGACCGGGGAGGGCGGCAGCGGGGGCGCGCTGGCGATGGCACCCTGCGACCGCGTGCTCATGTGGGAGAACGCCGTGTTCTCGGTGATCGCCCCAGAGGGGGCCGCCTCGATCCTGTACCGGGACGGCTCCCGCGCCCCCGAGCTCGCCGAACGCCTGCGGATCACCGCCGCCGACCTCGTCGGCCTCGGCATCGCCGACGAGGTGGTGCCGGAGCCTGGCGGCGGCGCCCAGACCGACCCCGCCCGCGCCCTCGAGGCCCTGGCGGCGGCGGTGGACGGCGCCGTCGAGTCGCTCGCCGGCGAGCCCTCCGCGGCACGACGCACGCAGCGTGGTCGCCGGTGGCGCAGAACTCCCGGCCCCCGCTGAGGAAAGGCCGGAACCGGGGCCTCATCCGTTGTACAGGGCACAGATGTTCGTTCGCCCTCCGTGAGGGTATGCAGGAGAGCGAACGGGTGTTGTCGGTTCCCGTTGCGATCATGGACCCGGCACGGAAAGGAGGACAGGTTCCATGCCCCCGAGAGGGTTTCCGGTCCGTCTGAACGGCGGCGCCGGAACCGGACACACCGGCTCCCTGTCCCATCTGCGCAAGATGGCGTCACGGGCGTTCTCCCCCCGCAGCGCGGCGGGCTACCTCCGCGAGGTCCGCTGCATCGCCACCCACCTCGCGCTCTTCCCTCTGGGGTTCGTCAACCGGCCGCTCGAGGCCGGGGACGGACAGGTGGCCGACGACCGCGACACCTACGATCTCCCCGTGGTCCTCATCCACGGGTACTTCCACAACCGCTCCGGGTTCTTCTTCATGTCCCGCGAGCTCCGGCGGCAGGGATTCCGCTGGGTGTACGGGATGAACTACAACCCCATCGGGGAGTCGATCTCGTCGCTCGCATCGCGCCTGGCCCGCCACGTCGAGGAGGTGAAGGCCGCCTCCGGAGCGCCCCGGGTCCACCTCGTCGGGCACTCCCTGGGCGGGCTCATCGCCCGGTACTACGTGCAGGAGATGGACGGCGCGGAACACGTGAGCCACTGCGTGACCCTCGGGACGCCGCATCACGGCACCCTCGCCGCCTACGCGGGGCTGGGGCGCACCGCCGTGCAGATGCGACCCGGCTCGTCGCTCCTGCGGCGATTGGACACCGACCTCAGCGACCTCGACGTGACCTTCGTGAACGTCTACAGCGATCTCGACGTACTGATCGTCCCGCCCGACTCCGCCCGCCTGCCCGAAGCGGACAACGTCCACAACCACCTGCTGCACGATCTCGGGCACACGTCCCTGCTGATCTCCACCCAGCTCACCGAGACCGTGGTCCGCCACCTCGCCGAGGCGGACGTGTCCACCCCGGTGGCCGACGTCCACAACCTCCCGGCCGCCGCGGGGGCCGAAGAAACCAAGAGCCTCTAGTCGCCGCGGTCGAGACCCACCACGCCGGGGATGCGCGCGAGCTCTGCGGTGACGAGATCGAAACTTACACCGGGGGCCCGACGGTCGAGCTGGATCTGCGCCTCGATGCCCTCCTCCCGGGGATCGAGCTGAAGGTGCCGGATCCGGAAACCGCGTTCCAGCAGGAAGTCGAGCGCGTTGTCCAGTGACTCCTCCGAGCGTGCCTGGATACGGATGGTCTCCCGGTCCACACCGGCGGCCCGGCGGATACGGCCCCGGAGGACCCGGAACCCCCACAGGCTGAGCAGCGTGATGACCGCCGCCACAGCCGTGGCCCAGTACATCCCGACGGCCACCGCGGTGCCGAGAGCCGCCACGACCCACAGGCTCGCCGCAGTCGTCAACCCGCGGACGGACAGGCCGTGGCGGATGATCGCGCCGGCCCCCAGGAATCCCACGCCGGTGACGATGTTCGACGCCACCCGGGACACGTCGTAGCGGGTCGGCCCGAAGGCCGGACCGCCCTCGACGAGCGTCTCGAAGCCGTAGGCGGACACCAGCGCGAACAGGCACGCTCCCACCGACACCAGCATGTGGGTACGCAGGCCTGCCGCCTGGTCCCGCAGCTCACGCTCGAGGCCGATCCCGGCCCCCACCAGCGCGGCGAGGGTGAGCCGCAGGGCGATCTCTCCTTGGAGCGGAGTGACGTCCATAGCCGAAGCATACGCGTCCCCACGACGGGCCCGACGCTCAGGAGACCCGGGCGGGGCCCTTCGCGTGCTCGTCGGGGAAGGACCGGGCGAAGTGCGGCTGCCCGGTGCGCTCCTCCCACTCGGCGATCGCCTTCTCGAACTCGCTCCAGGCATACACGCCGAGCTCGTCGACCTTCGCGCGGTCGATCCCGGTGGCCGCGAGGCGCTTCATGATGTGGGTGAGCGAGTACCGGTGGCTCTCCTGCGGCGCCTGGATGTATTCCTCGGGGATGTACTGGAGCAGCTCCATGTCGTAGTCCTCGTCGGGCGGGTGCACGAGCCGCACCGTGGCCGGCATCGACGCGTACATCACTGCGAGCACGCGCTCAGAGATCGAGGGGTCGTTCTCCCGCAGCTCCCGGATGATCCGTACCCCGCCGCCGACGTGGCGCGACTCGTCGCGCGTGATCGCCATGAACCCCTGGTAGAAGCCGGGCAGCACGTCGAGCCCCCGGCAGAGGTCGAGCAGGAAGCGCTGGCCGAGCAGCGCCAGCCCGGCCTCCAGGATCAGGTGGTAGAGCGTGATCGTCTCCGCATACAGACCGACGTTCCCCGGGTCTTGGCGCAGCTTGTCGGCGCGCCCGTCGAGGCCGAGGCTTTCGTCGAAGAACAGCGTCTCGTACCAGCGGCTGTACTCGGGACGGAAGCGCTTCAGGTGGTCTTCGATGTCGCCGTCGAGCTTGACGACCTCCTGGAAGTAGCGTTCGAAGAACACGCAGTGACGGGCCTCGTCCACGATCTGGGTGGACAGGAAGATCTCGTGCTCCACCCGGGGGGCGCCTGCGAGCAGCGGGGCGAGGTTGCGGGTGACCGATTCCTCGCCCTGGTAGAAGGCGGCCATGGTCCCGAGCATCTGGTCGCGGACGACCTGCGGGAGCTGCGCCCAGTCCTCGACGTCCTTCGTGAAGTCGAGCTCGGTCGCCAGCCAGTGCTGGTGCTCCCAGCGGTGGTAGAAGTCGCGGAAGCTGTACCTCGCCTCCGCGGTGGTGAGGACCTCGTCGAGCACCTCGTCGGCGGTGTGCTCGGCGAGGTGCTCCAGGTCGAGCTTCTCCAGCCGTGTGGCGTCCGTGGCCATTTCTGTCCTCCCGGGTACGGATTTTGGTGGTCCAACTCTCCCACAGCCTTGCTCGCCGGGCAAGGGGATATCCTGTCGGCATGGAAGCTCAGAGCTCCGACGCTGATCTGGACCGAGCCGTCGACGAGCTGATCGACGAGTATCGCGACCGGTGCCTGTGGTTCCTGCGCCGCGATTTCCGTCCGGTCAGCCGTGAGGAGCGTCTCCGAGCCCTCGAGTACATCGAACGCCACGGCGACCTCGAGGCTCATCGACGAGCCGGTAGGCTCAAGCGATGGCTCTCACAGCGTTCCAACGCACCGTCTGCCACCTGATCGCGGTCAATCGCATCGCTTCGGGGGAGAGCTACGTCGCCGGAGCCTCAGCTCTCACCGAGCTGCTCGGCGCGACCCGGATCTCCCGCGACATCGATCTCTTCCATGACACCGACGACGCCGTCGAAGCCGCATGGATGGCAGACCGTGCCCTGCTCGAAGGGGAAGGGTTGACCGTTCGCGTCGTGCGGGAGCGGCCGGCGTTCATCGAAGCCGAGGTCGCCCGAGGCGTCGACGTCGTCCTGATGCAGTGGGCACGCGACAGCGCCTTCAGGTTCTTCCCGCTCGTCGAGCATGCCGAGATGGGGCTGGTGCTGCATCCGTTCGACCTTGCGACGAACAAGGTGCTGGCGCTGGTGGGCCGCCTCGAAGTCCGGGACTGGATCGACGTCATCGAATGCGACCAGCGCCTCCAGCCGCTCGGTTACCTCGCCTGGGCGGCATGCGGAAAGGATCCCGGCTTCAGCCCTGGCTCGATCCTCGCGCATGCGGCGCGCACCGGACGCTACTCGCACGCCGAGGTCGCCGAGCTCTCGTTCGCCGGAGAGATCCCCGATGCCGGCGAGCTTTCGCGAAGGTGGCACACCATACTGGACGAGGCCCGCGCCATCATCGAGGCGCTGCCCGCCGAGGAAGCCGGACGGTGTGTCCTGACCTCCGAGGCAAGCCTGTACTCAGGCTCGGCGCCGGAACTCACGGACGCCATCCGAGACGGACGGATCGCGTTCCACAGCGGACGCATCCGCGGCGCTCTTCCCCGTCCCGTCACCGACCGGCCGATCTGAGGCCGTCAGGCGCGGGTCAGGTTCGCGTAGGCGAGGACCAGGCGCTTGTCACCGGCTTCGTCGAACCGGACGGTGACCTCGGCGTCGGAGCCCGATCCCTTCACCTCGACCACGCGTCCGGGGCCGAAGGCCTCGTGCTGGACGCGGTCGCCGGGCGACACCCGGGCGACCATCGTCTCGGCGTCCGGCTCCCGCCGCTTGGGCTTCGGTCCGTCGGCGCCCCACGACCACCGCTCGCGGCGGCGGTCGGGCTCCTCCCAGCCCCGGCGGCGCGGGGGCTCGGCCTCCCGGACGACGTTCACCAGGTGGTCGGGGATCTCGCCGACGAACCGGGAGGCAGGGTTGTAGGACGTGCCGCCCCACAGGCTCCGGGCCCAGGCGTGTGTCAGGTACAGGCGCTGCTGCGCGCGGGTGATCCCCACGTAGGCCAGACGCCGTTCCTCCTCGAGGTCCTCGGGGTCGTCGATCGACCGCATGTGGGGGAAGACCCCCTCCTCCAGCCCGGTGAGGAACACCACGGGGAACTCGAGACCCTTGGCGTTGTGCAGGGTCATCAGCGTGACGACCTCCTCGGCGTCGGCGAGCAGGTCGACCTCGGAGACCAGCGATGTGCGCTCCAGGAAGTCGGCGAGGCGCACCTCGTCCTCCTGGGAGCGCTCGAACTCGTCGGCCACGCCGGCGAGCTCCTGGAGGTTCTCGATGCGCCCCTCGGCCTCGGGGGTGCCCTCGGCCCGGTACTCGTCGATCATGCCGGACTCCTCCCACACCGTCCGTACGACCTCGGCCAGCGGGAGCCCGTCGGCGTCGCGCTCCCGGACGAGGCGCAGCACGCGGGCCAGGTCGGCGCATCCGGCCTTGGCCTTGCCCGTCAGACCCTGGATCCCGTCGGTGCGCTCGAGCATCTCACCCAGCGGCAGCCCCTCGAGGTTCGCGCGGACCTCCAGCTTCGCCAGCGACCCGGGTCCCACGCCACGTTTGGGGGCCGCGATCGCGCGGGCGAGCGAGACGCGGTCGGCGGGGTTGTGCGCGACCCGCAGGTAGGCGAGGGCGTCGCGCACCTCCTTGCGGTCGTAGAACTTCAGGCCCCCCACGACCCGGTACGGCAACCCGTAGCGCAGGAAGACCTCCTCCATCACGCGGGACTGAGCGTTGGTGCGGTAGAAGACGGCCACGTCGCGGCCCGAGTAGCCCTCCTCGCGGGTCAGGCGGGCGATCTCACCGGCTACGTAGTGGGCCTCGTCGTGCTCGTCGTCGGCCTGGTAGCGCACCGCCGGCACGCCGGGCTCTCCTTCGGTGTACAGCCGCTTCTCCTTGCGCTGCATGTTGTGGCGGATCAGGTGGTTGGCGGCGTCGAGGATGGCTTGCGTGGACCGGTAGTTCTGCTCGAGCTTGAAGACCTTCGCGTCGGGATAGTCGCGTTCGAACTCCAGGATGTTGCGGATCGTGGCCCCCCGGAACTTGTAGACCGACTGGTCCTCGTCGCCCACCACACACAGGTTGCGGTACTTGCCGGCCAGCAGCGACACCACCCGGTACTGGGCGTGGTTGGTGTCCTGGTACTCGTCCACGACGATGTGCTGGAAGCGCTCCTGCCACCGCCGCAGCGCCTCCGGGTGCCCTTCGAGCAGCTCGACGGTCCGCATGATCAGGTCGTCGAAGTCCAGGGCGTTGGCTCGGCGCAGGCGCTGCTCGTAGGCCTTGTACACATCGGACAGCGTCCGCTCGGGATAGGTGGTGGCCGCGTCGGCGAAGGCGGCGGCGTCGAGGCAGGCGTTCTTGGCGTTGGAGATGCCGACCTTCAGCGACCGCGGCGTCCAGCGGCGCGGGTCGATGTCGAGGTCCTTGAGCACGGCCGAGATCACCCGCTCGGTGTCGGAGTCGTCGTAGATCGTGAAGTTCTTGCCGAAACCCAGCCGCTCGGCCTCCATCCGCAGGATCCGGGCGCAGGACGAGTGGAAAGTCATGATCCACATGTCCTTGGACACCGCCTCGCCCACGAGCTCGGCGATCCGCTCGCGCATCTCCCCGGCGGCCTTGTTGGTGAAGGTGATCGCGAGCACGTTGCGGGGACGCACGCCCGAGCGCAGCAGGTGGGCGACCCGGTAGGTGATCACCCGGGTCTTACCGGAGCCGGCTCCGGCCACGATCAGGATGGGCCCGTCGGTGGCCAGGACGGCCGCGCGCTGGACCTCGTTGAGGTCCTCGAGCGGGGACGCGGCACCGGCGTGGCCGTGCAGGCTGTGGAAGTCGTTCACGCCCCGAGTATGGCGCGTCCCGGCGACGCCCGAGCGTGGCCGCCTCAGCCGGCCCCCACGACCACCACCGTGACGGGCCCGGCCATATCCCCCACGTTGCCCAGCGCGTCGGTGCCTTGCGCGGTCACCTCGTAGATCCCGGTGGCACGCGGTGGCTCCGCCGTCCATGTGCAGGAGCGGCCGGTCGGGTCGCAGTCCAGCGAGGCGGACACGGTGACGTCCG
>CAZLKN010000092.1:0-3457 GCA_964560135.1 uncultured Actinomycetes bacterium
CTCAGTAGGTGACGAGCGAGACGAGCTCCACATCGGGGAGCTTCTCGCGTCCCTTCAGGAATCCGAGCTCGATGATCACCCCGACCCCCACGACCTCGGCCCCCAGCTCACGGACCACGTCGACGGCCGCCCGGGCCGTCCCGCCCGTGGCGAGGACGTCGTCCACGATCAGTACCCGGTTGCCGGGGCCCACCGCGTCGCGGTGGATCTCCAGGCGCTCGGAACCGTACTCGAGCTCGTAGTCCATCCCGTGGATCTCCCAGGGCAGCTTGCCCTGCTTGCGGGCGGGGACGAACCCGGCGCCGAGACGGTAGGCGATCGGTGCGGCGACGATGAAGCCCCGGGCTTCGATCCCGAGCACCCGGTCGGCGTCGGCGGGGATGAAGCGGTGCACGATCGCATCCACGCAGCGGGCGAAGCCGCCCCGGTCGGAGAGAAGGGGGGTGATGTCCTTGAAGACCACCCCGGGCTTGGGGAAGTCCGGGATGTCCCGGATGAAGGAGCGGATGTACTCGCCGTCGCCCATCACCGGCGCTTGCGCTTCTTCTTCTTCGGTGGACGCCGCCCCGACGGGCCGGGGCCGCCAGGGCCGACTGACACCGGCGCCCGGTCGCCTTCGGTGAGACCCGGAGCACGCGGAGGCACGGCGCCTCCGCTCTCGGCTGCCCGGGCCGCGATCCTCGCACGCAGGGTTGCCCACCGCGGCTCGTGCTCCTTCCACCACGCCAGGAACGGGGTGGCCACGAAGATCGAGGAGTAGGTGCCGACGGTGAGTCCGATGAACAGGGCCAGCGCCAGTTCCCGGAGCGTCTCGGCTCCGAGGAGGAACGAGCCGACGAACAACAGGCTGCCGACGGGCAGCAGCGACGTGATCGATGTGCTGATCGACCGGACGAAGACCTGGTTCAGCGCCTGGTTGGCGGCGCCGGAGTAGGTGAGGCTCCGGGCCGCGGACAGGGTGGCCGTCCGCTCTTTGACGCGGTCGAAGATCACCACCGCGTCGTACAGCGAATACCCCAGGATCGTGAGGAGCGCGATCACCGTCGCCGGCGTGACAACGAACCCGATAAGCGAGTAGATCCCCGCGGTGATCACCAGGTCGTGCAAGAGCGCCACGAGAGAGGCGGCCGCCATCTTCGGCTCGAGCCGGATCGAGATGTACAGGACGGCCACCACCAGGAAGACGAGGAAAGCGCGCAGCGCCTTCTCGGAGACCTGCTGCCCCCACTTCGGCCCCACATCGGTGACCGTGACCTCGCCCACGTCGACCCCGGCGACCCGCGCGACCAGTTGCGCCCCCGCCTGCTGGAGCTCGGAGCCCAGATGCCGGGTCTGCACCAGGAACCCGCGGTCGCCGATCCGCTGCACGACGGGATCCTCCAACCCGATCTCGGTCAGCGCCCGGCGCATGTCGTCCACCGAGGCGTCCTCGTCGGCGGCCTGCACCTGGAAAGAGGTGCCTCCGCGGAACTCGAGGCCGGCGTTGATGCCGCGGATCGCCAGGGAGCCGATGCTCACGAGCAGTACCCCGGCGCTGATCAGGGCCCAGAGCTTCGCCCGCCCGATGATGTCGAGCGCGAAGCCGCCGCCGCGGAGCTGACGCATCATCGCGCGGTCACCGTACGCTTGGCCGCCGCCTCCCGCATCCCGACGGCGCGGAGACCCGCGAGCCGCTTGTTCCGGGAGATCAGCACCACCAGCGAGTTCGTGAAGAAGTAGAGCAGGAAGATGTCGAGGAGCACCGAGATACCGAGGGCCAAGGCGAAGCCACGCACCGGACCGATGGCAAGCAGGTAGAGGATGATGGCGGCCGCGAACGCCACGGTGTTCCCGGCGAGGTTGGTGCGGAAGGCGCTCTGGAAGGCCCGCTCGACGGCGCTGCGGAACGTCTTGCCTTCCTTCAACTCGTCTTTGATCCGCTCGAAATAGATGATGTAGGAATCGGCGGCGATCCCCACCGAGACGATCAGTCCCGCGATCCCGGCGAGGGTGAGCGTGAATCCGTGGGTCACGCCGAGCAGCCCGATGACGCCGAGCACGAGCACCCCGAAGATCCCGAGGCCCACGAGGGTGATCAGACCGAGAAGCCGGTAGAAGAACAGCATGTACAGAGCGACGAGCACGAGCCCGATCGCCCCGGCCAGCAGCCCCGCCCGCAGGGACGCGGAGCCGAGCGTCGGACTCACCCGCCGCACCTGCGACTGCTCCATCTCGATCGGCAGGGCCCCGGTCCGCAGGACGAGGCCGAGGTCGCGTGCGTCCCGCTCCGAGAAGGTTCCGCTGATCGACGCCTCGCCCCTGGTGATCGCGTCCTGGACGATCGGTGCGGACGCGACAACGCGGTCGAGCACGATCCCGAGGGGCCGGCCGGCCTCGGAGCCCTGCGGCGCCAGCTGGCGAGTGATCTCCTCGAAGGCCAGGGCACCCTCGGCCGAGAAGCGGATCTCCACCAGCCACTGGCCTCCGTCGTCGAAGCGCGCGTAGGCGTCGGCGACCTGGTCGCCCATCACGGCTGCCGGGCCGAGCCGGAACCACCGGTCGTCCATGCCGGCGAAGGTCACCTCGCGGTCCGGGGGATCGGCCTCGTCGAGCCGCCAGCCGGTCTGCTCCTCGACGGCGGCGGCGACGAACTCCTCGAACTCCTCCGTGCCGGGCTGCAGGCCTTCCTCCCGCGCCTGCTGCCGGGCCGCCTCGATCTCCTCGGTGGGCTCATCGCGCACCTCGAGCACCGGACGGAAGCGGAGCTGGGCGGTCTTCCCGATCACCTGGAGGGCGCGGGCGGGGTCGTCGATGCCCGGGAGCTGCACCACGATGTTGTTGGTCCCCGACCGGGAGATGTCCGGCTCCTGTGCCCCGATGCTGTCCACGCGCTCACGGATGATCTCGACGGTCTTGTCCATCACCTCGGGATCGACCTCTTCGCCCTCGGCGGTGAGCACCACCGACAGCCCCCCGCGGAGGTCCAGGCCCAATTTCGGGCGGGCGTTGAGCACCGTGAGTCCCACCGCCGCCAGAACCGTGAGGAGCAGGATCGAGATCAGCGATGCGACATAGCGTCGCCTCGACTTCATGCACTCTCCAGGCGTTTGGAGACCGACCCGCGATCGACCTTGACGACCACGCTGTCGGCGATCTGAAGGGAGATCGTGTCGTCGTCCACCCGCCGGACCGTGCCGACGAGACCGCCCGCCGCCACGATGCGGTCGCCCTGCTGGACGGCGCTGACGAGTTCCCGGTGCTC
Source organism: uncultured Actinomycetes bacterium (assembly GCA_964560135.1). Lineage (GTDB taxonomy): Bacteria > Actinomycetota > JAICYB01 > JAICYB01 > JAICYB01 > CAZLKN01. The sequence continues at coordinate 3,242 of CAZLKN010000092.1, forward strand.
GCGGGCGCGGCGCTGCTGTGGGCGCATGATCAGGAACCAGAAGACCCCCACCAGGATGATGAGCGGAAGGAAGGCGGCGAGGCCGCCTCCTTCAGGCTGATCCTGCGCGAGCAGGATCGTGTCGGACAGCAAGGTGTGAGCAGTCATGGTTGGATCGCGCTCGATAGTACCAGCAGCGGCATCCGGACGATGCGATCCGCCGATCAGGGTCCGGCG
>CAZLKN010000092.1:3557-8539 GCA_964560135.1 uncultured Actinomycetes bacterium
CGATCAGGGTCCGGCGGCGCCGTTGCCGGAGCCGGGCAGATCCTCACCGGGCCCGAGCCCCCGCCGCCTGCGTCGCTCTTCTTCGTAGCGCCGGATCGCCTCTTCGCGGGCCCCCGGATCGATCGGCGGGCGCGCCGGCGGAAGATCGGGCGGTGGTGCGGCGCGCATCCTACGGGGCGGGTGCGGCCGGCGGCGGGGCGCTCCCCGGCCCCCGATGCGCCAGCTCGCGCCTTCGGGCCGTCCGAGCAGCAGCCACGCGATGGCACCGATCGGCGGGAAGAGCAGCACGATGAACACCCAGAACAGCTTCGGGAGGTTCTGGACGAGGGCGGAGTCCGACGCGATCGCGTCCAGGACGCAGTAGGCCCACAGCACGAACACGAGCAGCGGCACGATCCGGGCAGCGATCAGCACCCCGCATCACCTCCCACCCGCGTCATTCGACGCCGCCGGGTACGTCTCCTGCCGCTCAGCTGCGCTTGATCTCCTTCCAAGCCACGCCCTTGTCCACCTGGGGCTCCCGCGGCAGGCCGAGCACCCGCTCGGCGATCTGGTTGCGCAGCACCTCGGAGGTGCCGCCCTCGATCGAGTTCGCGCGGGCGCGGAGGAAGGCGTGGGCGCGGGCCTCGGCCCCCTGGTCCTCCGGGAGCCATGCGACGGCGCCGGGGCCGGCGGCGTTCATGGCGAACTCCGTCCGGCGTTTGTTGAGCTCGGCGTTGAAGACCTTACCGACGGCGCCCTCCGGACCGGGTTGCGCACCCTCCATCCGCGCCGAGGTCGCGCGGAAGGCGGTGATCTCCTTCACCTCGCGCTCGATGTAGTTGCGGGCCACCCTCTGGCGGTTGAGCGGGTCGGAACGGTCGGCGATCTGCTCGAGGAAGGCCTGCCACGGGTCCTTGCGGGCCCCGCCCATGAACGACGCCGCATCCATCGACAATCCGGCCAGCGCCACCCGCTCGTTCATCAGCGTGGTGCGGGCCACGCGCCACCCGTCGTTCACGTCGCCGACGCGCTGGTGGTCGGGGATCCGCACGTCGGTGAAGTACACCTCGTTGAACTCCGCGGATCCGGTGATCTGGCGCAGTGGACGGATCTCCACCCCCGGAGCCTGCATGTCGACGATGAAGTAGCTCAGGCCCTCGTGCTTGGGCCGCTCGGGGTCGGAGCGCGCGAGCAGCATCCCCCACCTGGAGAACTGGGCGATGGACGTCCACACCTTCTGGCCGTTCACGATCCACTCGTCGCCGGAGCGCTCCGCACGGGCCGCGCAGGACGCGAGATCGGACCCGGATCCCGGCTCGCTGAAAAGCTGGCACCAGACCTCCTCGCCCGTGAGGATCTTGCGCAGGTAGCGCTCTTTGTGTTCGTCGGTACCGTGGGCGATGATCGTCGGGCCCGCCAGACCGATGCCGAGGATGTTGACGCCGTAGGTCGGCAGCCGGTAGTGGACGAGCTCCTCCCGGATGATCTGCTGCATCCACACCTCGCCGGACAGGCCCCCGTACTCGGACGGCCACAAGGGGGCCGCGTACCCGCTCTCGCCGATGGTGCGGGTCCAGTCCATGACGTTCCAGTCCTTGCGGGCTTCGGCGAAGGCCTCGTCGTCGCCGCCGTCCACGGCCTCCATCCAGCCCGCCGGCAGCTTGCCGGCCAGCCAGGCCTTGAACTCGGCCCGGAAGGCCGCGCGCTCCGGTGTGTCCTCGATGCGCCAGCGCATGCTCTACACCCCCAACCGGTCCGCGACGAGCGCCTGGTGGTAGGCGGCGTCGCCCAGATAGATCTCCGAGGACTTCGCCCGGCGGAAGTACAGGTGGGCGTCGTGCTCCCAGGTGAACCCGATCCCGCCGTGGATCTGGATCGAGTCGCCGGCGGCGTGGAAGAAAGCGTCCGAGCAGTAGGCCTTGGCCATGGACGCCGCGATCGGGAGCTCCTCGGGATCCTCGGCGGCCGCCCAGCCCGCGTAGTAGGCGGCGGAGCGCGCGTTCTCGACCTCGATCATCATGTCCGCCAGCTTGTGCTTGATGGCCTGGAAGGAACCGATGGGACGTCCGAACTGGTAGCGCTCCTTGGCGTAGTCGGTGGCGTCGTCGAGGCACGCTTGCGCGCCGCCGACCATCTCCGCGGCGAGCAGTGCCGCGGCACGGTCGAGCGTGGTGGCCAGCGCCGGGCCGCCGGACCCTTCTTCGCCGAGCAGGCGAGCGGGGGTGCCGTCGAAGGTGACGACACCCTGCTTGCGGGTCATGTCGAGGGTGGTGAGCTTCCGCCGCTGTACCCCGCCGGCGTCGGGGTCGACGGTGAACAGCGAGATGCCGCCGGGGGTGCGGGCGGCGACCACGAGCAGCGTGGCGGTGGTGGCGTCGAGCACGTACCACTTCTGTCCGGTGAGGCTCCAGGCGTCGCCGTCGCGGGTCGCCTCGAGCGCGATACCGTCGGCGTCCCAGCGTCCGGAGGCCTCCACGAAGGCCAGCGTGGCGCGGGTCGTGCCGTCGGCGACGCCCGGCAGGTGCTCGGCCTTCTGCTCCCCGGTGCCGGCCTCGAGGATCGCGTTGGCGGCAAGAACCACCGAGGACAGGAAGGGAGCGCAGAACAGCCGCTTGCCCATCTCCTCGAGCAGGACGACGAGCTCCATCGTCCCGAACCCGATCCCGCCGACGTCCTCGGGGATGGCCATCCCACACCAGCCCAGGTCGGCGATCTGCTTCCAGGTGCCCTCGTCGAAGCCGCCGTCGGTCTCCATGAGCTCGCGCACCTGGTCCGAGGAGGACTTGTCCTCGAGCAGCCGCGCGGCCGATGAGCGAAGCTCCTCCTGCTCGGGGGTGAAGGCGAAGCTCAACGAAGGGCTCCTTTCGACGAGGCACCGGGCGGGGCCCCCATATGGTTCGACAGTCCAACTGTCACGTCAACTCGGGGGCCGTCCCTCGCGGGCGCCCCGCATCCCGGCGGGAACGAGTGGGTAGGGTGGGACCGATGGCACCCAACAGGCTCGCCGAGGAGACCTCGCCCTACCTGCTCCAGCACGCCGACAACCCGGTCGACTGGTACCCGTGGGGCGAGGAGGCCTTCGCCAAGGCCAAGGCGGAGGACAAGCCGATCCTGCTGTCGGTGGGCTACGCCGCCTGCCATTGGTGTCACGTCATGGAGCACGAGTCTTTCGAGGACGACGAGACCGCCGCCCTCATGAACGAGCTCTTCGTGAGCGTGAAGGTCGACCGCGAGGAGCGTCCGGACGTCGACTCGATCTACATGGTGGCCATCCAGGCCCTCACCGGGCAGGGCGGCTGGCCGATGACGGTGTTCTGCACCCCCGAGGGGGTCCCGTTCATCGGCGGTACCTACTTCCCGCCCACCGACCGCCACGGGCTGCCGTCCTTCCGCAAGATCCTGGCCACCGTGGCCGAGCTCTGGCGAACGCGCCGCGACGACCTCCTGAAGCAGGGCGGCGAGATCGTGCAGCGGATCTCGCAGGCGACCCCCGCGGCCTCCACCGAGCCGCTCACCGACGACCTCGTCCGGGGCGGCGCCCGCCAGATCCTCGGCGGGTACGACCCGGTGAACGGTGGCTTCGGAGGCGCGCCGAAGTTCCCGCAGACCCCGTCGCTGGAGCTGTTACTGCGCTGCGACGGCGCATACGTCGATGCCGCCGACGCTCTGAAGCACACCCTCACGAAGATGGCCCTGGGTGGCATCTACGACCAGGTCGGCGGCGGCTTCGCCCGGTACACGGTGGACGCGGCGTGGATCGTCCCCCACTTCGAGAAGATGCTCTACGACAACGCCCAGCTCGCCCGCGTCTACACCCACGCGTGGCTGCGCTACCGCGACCCGCTGTTCCGGCGGATCGCCCTCGAGACCCTCGAATACTTGGTGCGCGACATGCGCGACCCCATGGGCGGCTTCCACTCCAGCGAGGACGCCGACTCCGAGGGCGAGGAAGGCAAGTTCTACGTCTGGCCGTACGACGAGTTCATGGAGGTCGCCCCGGAAGCCGCTGGATTCTACGGCGTCACCCCGGAAGGGAACTTCGAGGGCCGCACGATCCTGACCGCGTCCGGGCCCGAGCCGCCGGCCGACGCCCGCCGCAAGCTCTTGGAGCGACGCGAGCAGCGGGTGCGTCCGGGGCGCGACGACAAGATCCTGGCCTCCTGGAACGGGCTGGCGATCGCGGCCCTGGCCCGGGCCGGAGCCGCCTTCGGGCGCGAGGATCTCCTGGACGCCGCCCGCGACGCCGCCACCTTCGTCGTCGAGGGCATGACCGACGACGCCGGACGGCTCCGCCACTCGTGGCGGGACGGCCGCGCCAAGGTCACGGGGCTGCTCGAGGACTACGCGTACCTCGCGGACGGCCTGATCGAGCTGTGGGAGGCCACCTTCGAGGGCCGGTGGCTGGCCGACGCGCTGCGTCTGGCCTCCGAGGCGGTCGAGCTCTTCTCCGACCCGCGCGACGGCGGCTTCCACACCACCGGTACCGACCACGAGGAGCTGCTGGTCCGGCAGAAGGAGGTCATCGAGACCGCGACCCCGTCCCCCGGCGCGGTGCTGGCGATGTCGCTGCAGCGCCTGGCGGTGCTCGCCGACCGTCCGGAGCTCGCGAAGACCGCCACCGACGCGCTCCGCGTGGCCCGGATCTACATCGAGCGCGCGCCGCAGGCGGTGCCGACGTGGGCCGCGGCGCTGCACCGGTACCTGTCCCCGCCGGTGGAGGTGGCCTTCACCGGCGACCTCGGCTCCCAGGGGGGCCGGGGTCTGGTCTCCACCGTCCAGGAGCGGTACCTGCCGACCCGGGCTCTGGGGGCCCCGCCCCGCGGCGACGGGATCGACGCCGGCACGGTCGCGCTGCTGCGGGACAAACCCGCCGACGGCGAAGCACGGGCATGGGTCTGCGAGCGCTACGCCTGCCAGGCCCCCACCACCGACCCGGCCGAGCTCGCCCGCCAGCTCGAGCGCTGACAGGCGAAACGCCCGTCCCGGGTTCCCGTCCGTCC
>CAZLKN010000093.1:0-3910 GCA_964560135.1 uncultured Actinomycetes bacterium
CCCGCCGAGCACACGACCCTGAGCTCGAATCCCTCGTGGTGCACCCCGACGACCTCGAGCTCGTGGATCCGCACCCGCCGGGCCTTCAGGGCCACGTCCTCGCCGCGGGCCGCCCGGCGGTACGAGCGCTCACCGCCGACCTTGATCGCGGAGACCGCCGGGGGGATCTGGTCGATCTCACCGACGAAGGCCGCTGCGGCCTCGTGGATCGCGGCCTCGTTGGTGTCCACCGGACGGGTGTCCACGACCTCTCCGTCGGCATCGAGGGTGGTGGTCGTGATCCCCAGGCGCGCCCGGGTCTCGTAGGTCTTCGGGAGGTCCTGGACGTAGCGCAGCAGCCGCGTCGCCGGACCCACGGCGACGACCACCAGACCCGACGCCGGGGGGTCGAGGGTGCCCGCATGCCCCACACGGCGGATCTTCACCGCCCGCCGGACCACGTCCACCATGTCGTGGGAGGTGGGTCCCGGGGGCTTGTCGATCAGGATGAAACCGGTCACGGGCCTGCGTCCACGACGCCTTCGCGCAGGATCCGGTGCACCGCCTCGATCGTCTCCTCCAGGCCGAGGGTGGAGGTGAAGCCCGCGGCGAGCCGGTGTCCCCCACCGTCGAAATGCCGGGCGACGAGACTCACGTCGGTGTCGCCCTTGGAGCGCAGCGATCCCTTCCAGTTCCCGTCCTCGAGCTCCTTGAGGACGGCGGCCGCGTCCGCACCACGGGTGGAGCGGAGCACGTTGATGATCTCCTCGGTCTCGTCGAGCGTGACCCCGGCCTCCTTCAGGTCCTCCTGGGTCATGTACGACACGACCAGCGGCGGATCCTCGAGGAACTGGCAGCGCTCCAGCACCCGCCCGAGGATCTTCAGGTAGCCGTAGGGCAGGGACTCGAAGAGCGCCTGCGAGATCTCGTCCACGGCGACGCCGTGCTCGATCAGGTAGGCGGCCACCACGTGCGTCCCCGGCGTCACGCTGGCGTAGGAGAACCTCCCGGCGTCGGTCACGAGCCCCGTGTACAGGCACGTGGCGATCTCCGGTGTGATCTCGGCGTCGAGACGGAGCAGCAGGCGCAGGACGATCTCGGCGGACGACGCCGCCCGGTCGTCCACGACGTCCACCGTCCCGAACCGGGTGTTGGACACGTGATGGTCGACATTCACGATCGCGTCCGCCGCCTCGACCTTGTCCTGCAGCTCGCCCAGGCGGTCGGCGCTGGCGCAGTCCACCGCGAGCACGACGCCGGCGACCTCGAAGGCGTCGGGCGGGACCAGCAGCTCCTGGCCCGGCAGGAACGCGTACTGGGCGGGAAACTCGATCCCCTCCGGCCAGCTCGCCACGACCCGCACGCCGCGCGCGTCGAGGGTCAGCGCCGCCGCGAGGAGCGATCCGAGCGCGTCGCCGTCCGGGCCGATGTGGCAGACGATCGCCACCTCTTCGGCCTCCCTCAAGACCTGGGCCGCCGCCTCGAGGACGTCGTCGAGCTCGCGGCCGACCGGCGGGAGCACGGTCGTCGGCTCCTTGCGCCGGTGGATCTCGCCGAGCAGCTCGTCGACGCGGGCTCCCTGCTCGGGGGCCTCGTCGAAATGGAAGTGGAGCTCGGGGATGGTCTTCAGCCTGACCCGGCGAGCGGTCTCGGACCGCAGGAACGGCGAGGCACTCTCCAGCCCTTTGCGTGTCGACTCGCGCGCCTCCTCGTCGCCCAGCACCGTGTAGTACACGTGGGCCTTCGACAGGTCGGGTGTGACGTGCACCGCGGTGATGGTCACGAAGCCGACGCGGGGGTCCTTCACCTGACGCTGGATCAGCTCGCTGATCACCTCTCGCATGGACTCGCCGACCCGTTGCGTTCGCCGTGTCATCTCAGTCCTCCGCGCCGAGCACGTCCGCCTGCCAGTCGAGGATCTCGAACCGGTCGTCGCGGCTCACCCAGCGTTCGATCTCGTCGAGCATCTGTTGTGCGTGGGAAGGGGATCCGGAAACACATGCCACGCCGAGGGAGCTTCGCTGCCAGAGCTCCTGATGGTCCACCTCCGCCACGGCCACGTTGAACTTGGCCCGCAGACCGCCGATGAGCCCTTTGACGACGTGGCGCTTCGACTTGAGCGAGCCGGAGGCGCCGATGTGGATCTCCAGGCGGCCGACCCCGACGAACACCAGTGCCGACCTACACCCGGGATATCTCTTGGATCTCGAACGCCTCGATCACGTCGCCGATCTTGATGTCCGTGTAGTTCTCCAGCCCGATACCGCACTCGTATCCGGTCTGGACGGTGCGTACATCCTCCTTGAAGCGGCGAAGCGAACCGACCCGGCCTTCGTACACGACCGTGCCCTCTCGGATGAGGCGCGCTTGCGCGTTCCGGACGATCTCGCCGTGGGTGATGTAGGACCCGGCCACCACCCCGCGCGGGATCTTGAAGACCTCCCGCACCTCCGCGGCCCCCAAGACCCGTTCCCGGTATTCCGGGCCCAGCAATCCCTTTAGGGCGCGCTCGATCTCCTCGATCAGCTCGTAGATCACGCGGTAGGTCCGGATGTCGACGCCTTCGCGCTCAGCCGACTGCCGGGCGTTGGCCCCGGGCCGCACGTTGAAGCCGACGATCACCGCACCGGACGCCTTGGCGAGCGTGACGTCGCTCTCCGTGACGGCCCCGACCGCCCGGTGGATGACGTTCACCTGCACGTCCCCGACGTCGAGCTTGTGGAGGCTGTCGGCGACCGCCTCCAGGGAGCCCTGCACGTCGGCCTTCAGGATCAGGGTCAGCTCCTGGGTCTCGGCGAGGAGCTCGTCGAGGGTGACCGTCGGACGCTCCAGCACCATCTCGGCGTGCCGCCGGGCGGCGTCGCGCTCCTGCGCGATCTGCCGCGCCTTGCGTTCGTCGCCGGCCACGTGGGCCTCATCGCCGGCCTCGGGAACCGCGCTCCACCCGAGCACGAGCACGGGCCGCGAGGGATCGGCTTCCTCCACCGACTCGTTGTGCTCGTCGAGCATCGCTCGCACCTTGCCCCACGCGGTACCGGCGACGATCGCCTCGCCGACCCGCAGGCGGCCGTGCTGCACGAGGACGGTCGCCACGGGCCCCCGGCCCTTGTCCAGATGCGCCTCGAGGACGACCCCCCGGGCGACGCTGTCGCGTACCGCCTTCAGGTCGAGGTCCTCGGCCACGAGCACGACGCCGGTCAGCAGATCGTCGAGGTTCTCTCCGGTCTTCGCGGACATGTCCACGAAGAGCGTGTCGCCGCCCCACTCCTGCGGCTGCAGGCCGTGCTCCGACAGCTCCGTGCGGACCCTGGTGGGATCGGATTCGGGCTTGTCGATCTTGTTGACCGCCACGATCACGGGCACCCCGGCGGCTTTCGCGTGGTCCAGTGCCTCGATCGTCTGCGGCTTGACCCCGTCGTCGGCGGCCACCACGAGGATCGCGACGTCGGTCACCTGCGCCCCCCGGGCCCGCATCGCGGTGAATGCCTCGTGACCCGGGGTGTCGAGGAAGGTGATCCGCTGTCCGTCCTTCGTGACCTGGTAGGCGCCGATGTGCTGGGTGATTCCGCCGTGCTCCCCGGCCACGACGTCGGCCTGGCGGATCCGGTCGAGGACGGTCGTCTTCCCGTGGTCCACGTGTCCCATCACCGTGACCACCGGCGGGCGGGACTCGAGCTGCTCGGGCGCGACGCCGTCGGCTTCGGCGGCGGCCTCGATGCGCTCCTCCACCTCGGGGTCCACGACGTCGACCCGCACGCCGAGGTCATCGGCCACGACGAGGACCTCCTCGTCGGTCATCGACTGGGTGATGGTCTTCATCGATCCGTGCCGCATGAGGTTCTTGATGACCTCGGGGGCCGGACGGTCGACCTTCTCCGCGAACTCCTTCACCGTGACCCCGTGGTGGACGACCACCATGGCCCCGGCTGCG
>CAZLKN010000093.1:4010-5701 GCA_964560135.1 uncultured Actinomycetes bacterium
ACCTCGTCGCCGCCGCGGGTACCCCGGCGCCGCGACTCGGGCCCGGTGGGCTCGAACACGCCCCGCTCGGCTTCAGCCTGGGCGACCCCGGCCGCGTACTGGCTCTCGGACTTGATGTCGATCCGCCATCCGGTGAGCCGCGCGGCCAGACGGGCGTTCTGCCCCTCCTTGCCGATCGACAGCGACAACTGATGGTCGGGGACCACCACGACGGCGGTCTTCTCCTCCTCGTCCACCACGACCTCGCGGACCCGCGCCGGGGACAACGCCTCGGCGACGAACGCCCCGGGGTCTTCCGACCAGGGGACGACGTCGATCTTCTCGCCCCGCAGCTCGTTGACCACGGACCGGACACGGGACCCCTTCGGGCCGACGCACGCACCCACGGGATCGATGTTCACGTCCTTGGACGAGACCGCGATCTTCGAGCGGTGCCCCGCCTCGCGCGCGATGGCCCGGACCTCGACGAGCCCGTCCTGGATCTCGGGGACCTCCTGCTCGAAGAGCTTGCGGACCAGACCCGGATGGGTGCGGGAGACCACGATCGTGGGTCCCTTCACCGACCTGCGGACCTCGATGATGTACGCACGGACGCGGTCGCCGACCTCGTAGCGCTCGCGGGGAACCTGCTCCCCCTGGGGCATCAGCGCCTCCGCCTTGCCCAGCGACAAGATCATGTACCGCGGGTCGTGCTGCTCCACGATGCCCGTGACGATGTCGCCCTCACGGCTCTCGTACTCCTCGAAGGTCATCTCGCGCTCGGCCTCACGCAGGCGCTGGTGGATCACCTGCTTGGCCGTCTGGGCCGCGATCCGGCCGAGCTCCGGGGGCGTCTCCACGAAGGTTTCGGAGAGCACCTCCTCGGTCTCCTCGTCGATCTCCTGCTCGAACACACGGATCTCGCCCGTCTCGCGATCGATCTCGATGCGCGCGTTCTGCGCGGTGACCCCTGGCGTCTTCGGGTAGGCCGCACCGAGGGCGTCCTCGAGCGCCTTGAAGAGGGTCTCGGCGGGCATGCCACGATCCCGCTCGAGCGTCGCCAGTGCGTCGATCAACTCGAGGTTGCGGTTCTGGTCCTTCCTCTTGCGCGCCATCGTCTCAAACCCCCGGAACGGTCAGTCTCGCCTGCGAGATCTCCACGAAGGCCACACGGACGCTGTCCCCCTCGCCGCGCTGCACCTCCACCGACTCCTCCTCCACATCCCCGATGGTGCCCTCCAGGGGCGCCCGACCATCCTTGAAGGTGATGCGCACCGGCCGGCCCGGGCAGATCCTGAACTGCTCGGCCCCCCGCAGACGCCGTTCGGCCCCCGGCGAGGTGACCTCGAGGATGTACCGCTCCTCTCCGGGGACGGCGTCCACCTCGTCGATCTCCCGGGACAGCGCCTCGGCGAAGACCCGGATGCCCTCGGCGTCGATCCCGTCGATCCGGTCGATGGCCACCCGCAGGTACTCCTGTCCGGCCTCCCGAACGAACGCCAGATCCCAGAGGACGACCCGATGCTCGTCGGCCAGTCGTTCGGCGATGGGGCGTACGGCGCCCAGCACCGTGCCGGCCCTGCGGCGGACGCGAGCCCGGCGGGACGACTGGTTGCCGGTTCTCGTCATCGCCCCACCTCTCGCTCCAAAAAAGAAGTGGGCACCACGCCCACTCGGACACACAGACTATCGCGCCGACCGGCGGCGCCGAC
>CAZLKN010000093.1:5801-8531 GCA_964560135.1 uncultured Actinomycetes bacterium
CTGCTGTACACTGCTGGACGCATCAGCGCTGGCGTAGCTCAGTGGTAGAGCACCTCCATGGTAAGGAGGGGGTCCGGGGTTCAAGTCCCCGCGCCAGCTCTAGAATCCTTCCAGGTCACGTCGCATTTTCTTGTCACTACCTCCCGCTACCTTGGGTCCAGTTGGGACCACTCTGGGGCCAACAACCGGCCCCAGCACCGGAGGGAGGTAGACATGACGGAACCCCTGCCCGATGGCATCTCTCGACACGGCCACCGGTTCCGAGTCGAGATCCGCGTGGACGGCAACAAGGTCAGACGTAGCTTCGCGGAGCTCGCCGACGCGGTCGTCTTCCGGGACGAACTGCTCGCAGACCGGGAGCGGCAGCGTCGTGCACGCCCACATCACGTCGGCAAGCTGACCGTGGGTGAGCTCACCCAGCTCTGGTTCGACGGGCCCCCGGGGCATCCGGAGCTCGGACATCGGGCCCGGCTCACGCCGCGGGCGGCGCGCGACTACGGCGAGCTCATCGCCCGCGACGTGAGCAAGGTCGCCGACCTCGACGTGCGGGAGCTCGTCGAGGACAGCCGGCCGCTCAAGGTCCTGCTGACCACCTCGCTCACCACGCACACAGCCAAGAAGGTGCACACGATCCTCAACCAGGCCTTCAGGGCCGCGCAGGTCGGCGACCTCGGACCGGAGCACCGGATCCCCGGCAACCCGCTCGTGGGGATCAAGCTGCGTCCCGCCCGCTCCGGCGTGAAGGACATCCCCGAGGTGTGGGAGATCGACAAGCTCATCCGTGCCGCCGACGACGAAGACGACCGTTGGGGGTTGTTCGTCCGCATCGTGGCGACGATCGGCGCCCGGCGCGGCGAGGCCGTGGCGCTCGCGGGTGAGGACTTCGATCCCGGCCGGCAGCGGCTCCACATCCGGCACACGGTGCAGCTCGCGTCCGGAAAGCCGGTCATCGGCCCGCCCAAGAACGGCTCTCCGCGCACCCTGGAGATCCCGGCCCCCGGGTTCTGGAAGCGGCTGGCCCCCTACCTGGAGTCCAGCGACGGCGGCTACCTGTTCCGGGGATTCGTCCGCGACCCGGGACTGCGCGACGAGGGCCCGAAGTGCTGGCATCCGTCCTACGCGGGACACCGGTTCCTGCGTACCGTCCGACGGCTGGGCCTTCGGGGGCGGGACACCGCAAGACCGTACGGCCTCCACAACCTGCGGCACTTCGTGGCCACCACCCTCTACAACCGCCCGCCGGAGCAGGGGGGCCGCGACTGGGTCCAGCTCGCCTACTTCCTCGGCCACCGGGACGTCTCGATGACGATGGACCTCTACGCCAACCACGTCCTGCGGCCGGGGCAGCAGGCGCTCGGGCGCTCGGCGGCGGAGGCCTGGTGGGACGAGAGCTAGCCCGCCCGGCGACAGGCTGACATGCTGGCGGGCGTGAGGCGCGAGGTGGACGTCGTCGTGGTGGGGGCCGGGCTGGCCGGGCTCGTGGCGGCCCGGGAGCTCGTCCGGGCCGGGCGTGAGGTCGTCGTGCTCGAGGCCCGCGACCGGGTCGGCGGGCGCCTCGACAGCCACCCCATCGGCGACGGCGAGGGCGTTGAGGTCGGGGGCCAGTGGATCGGCCCCACCCAGGACCGCATCGAGGCCCTCGTCCGCGAACTCGGCATCGAGACCTTCCCCACATGGACGGCCGGTCAGAGCATCCTGTGTCTCGGCGGCAAGACGGTGCGCTTCGAAGGCGAGTTCCCGCCCTTCGGGGAGGCTACCGTCGTCGACATCGCCAACGCCCTCGTCGCCCTCGAGACGATGGCGCAGGAGGTCCCGCCGGAAGCCCCATGGACCGCGCCGCAGGCGGCCGCGTGGGACGCGCAGACCTTCCACTCCTGGATCGCCGCCAACACGACCGACGCCGACGCCCGCGCGATGCTCGAGCTCGTCTCGGGGGCGGTGTTCACCGCCTCGGCCGCCGAGCTGTCGCTCCTGCACGTGCTCTTCTACATCCGCTCCGCCGGGGGGCTGAGCCCGGCCCTCACCGATGTCGAGGGCGGCGCCCAGCAGACGCGGCTGGTCGGCGGTACCCGGCAGATCGCCGAGCGTCTGGCCGCCGGGCTCGGCGACCGCGTCGTCCTCGCAGCGCCCGTGCGCCGGATCGACCAGCGCGGCGGTGGCGTCACCGTGACCGCCGACGGCACCGACGCGGCGGGCACCCGCGTGGTGGTGGCCGTCCCGCCGACGGTGGCCGACGGCATCGTCTTCGAACCGGCGCTGCCCGGCCCCCGCGCCCAGCTCCAGCGCCGCATGGCCGGCGGCTCGGTGATCAAGATCAACGTCGTCTACGACGAGCCTTTCTGGCGCGACGACGGTCTGACGGGGCGGGTGATCGACCCCGCCGGCCCCCTCACGATCACCTTCGACAACTCTCCGCCCGGCGGCACCCCCGGGGTCCTGCTCGGTTTCGCCGAGGCCGACGACGCACGGCGTCTGGCCCGCATGGGGGACGGCGAACGCCGCACGGCCGTCCTCGACTGCCTGGCCCGGCACTTCGGCCCCCGGGCCGCCGAGCCCCGCGAGGTGATCGAGCGCGACTGGGACGCCGAACCCTGGACCCGGGGTTGCTATGGCGCGAACCTGCCCCCGGGCGGGTGGACGCGCTTCGGGGACGCGATCCGCGAGCCCGTGGGCTTCGTCCACTGGGCGTCGGCCGAGACCTCGCCGGTCTGGGTCAACTACATGGAGGGC
>CAZLKN010000094.1:0-8071 GCA_964560135.1 uncultured Actinomycetes bacterium
GGTCCTGATCGCCAATCGAGGGGAGATCGCCGTCCGCATCATGCGGACGCTGCGCGACCTCGGGATCGGATCGGTCGCCGTGTACTCGGAGGCCGACCGCGACGCGCTGCACGCCGAGGTCGCCGACGAGGCGCACCTGCTCGGCCCCCCGCCCGCCGCCGAGAGCTACCTGCGGATCGACCGGATCGTCGAGACCGCGAAGCGGTCCGGCGCGGACGCCGTGCATCCCGGCTACGGGTTCCTCGCCGAGAACGCCGAGTTCGCGGCAGCCGTGATCGACGCCGGGCTCACCTGGATCGGCCCCCCGCCGGAGGCCATGCAGAAGATGGGCGACAAGATCGCCGCCCGCAACACCGCGATCGCCGCCGGCGTCCCCGTGGTGCCGGGTACCGCCGAGCCCGTCGACGCCGCGGGGGCCGAGGCCTTCGCCGCCGAGCACGGGTTCCCGATCGCCGTGAAGGCGGTGATGGGCGGCGGCGGGAAGGCCTTCCGTGTGGCCCGTTCCGCCGGCGACCTCGCCGAGGCCCTCGAGGGAGCGACCCGGGAGGCCCAGGCCTACTTCGGCGACGCAGCGGTCTTCCTCGAGCGCTACGTCGACCGTCCCCGCCACGTGGAGGCCCAGATCCTCGCCGACCACCACGGCACCGTCGCCTTCCTCGGCGAGCGCGACTGCTCCACCCAGCGCCGCCACCAGAAGCTCGTCGAGGAGGCCCCGTCCCCCGCCGTCACCCCCGAGATCCGCGAGCGGATCGGCGAGGCCGCCGTCTCGCTGGCCGAGGCCGTCGGCTACCGCTCGGCGGGGACCGTGGAGTTCCTGCTGTCCGCCGAAGGCGAGCTGTCGTTCCTCGAGATGAACACCCGCCTCCAGGTCGAGCACCCGGTCACCGAGCTCGTCTGCGGCGTGGACGTCGTCGCCGAACAGCTCCGCATCGCCGCCGGCGAGCCCCTCGGCTACGAGACCCTCACCCCCCGCGGATGGGCGATCGAGTGCCGGATCAACGCCGAGGACCCGGCGCAGAGCTTCATGCCCTCGCCCGCGTCCATCACCGCGTGGGATGACCCTGCCGGCCCCTGGATCCGGGTGGACGCCGGCTTCGAAGCCGGACGGACGATCCCCCGCGACTACGACTCGCTCGTGGCCAAGCTGATCTGCTTCGGCACCACCCGCGAGGAGGCCCGGACGCGCACCCTGCGGGCCCTGGCCGACTTCCACATCGAGGGACCGAAGACCACAATCCCCTTCCACCGGGCCCTGCTGGCCCACCGCACCTTCGTGGAGGGCGAGGTCTACACCCGCTTCGTCGAGGACGAGTTCCTCGCCGAGCTGCCCGACCTCCTGGAAGCGCTGCCCGAGCCGCAACAGCGACCGCGCGCCCAGGCGACAAGCAGCGCCGGCGTCCCGCGCACCCTGGCCGTCGAGGTGGAGGGACGCCGCTACGAGGTCACGGTCAGCGAGCGGGACCGCAGGCGGTTCCGTCCGCTGGAGCGCCGCAGCGCCAAGCACGGCAGCGACGGCGCTCACGACGAGATCCGGGCCCCCATGCAGGGCTCGATCCTCAAGGTGCTCGTGGAGGAGGGCCAGCAGGTCGAGTCCGGCGACCTCATCTGCACGCTGGAGGCCATGAAGATGGAGAACCACATCCTGGCCACCCGCGACGGCAGGATCGTCAAGCTCGAGGTCGCCTCGGGCAGCTCCGTGGAAACCGGTTCGCTCATCGCCGTGATCGAAGAGTAGCCTCGGCGACCCGCGGGGGGACGGTGTGGTTGGATAGGCGCATGTCCAGCATCCGCATCGACGTCATCCCCGTGACCGGGTACGCCCAGAACTGCATGCTCCTGCGCACCGCCGAGGGGGCCGGTCCGGCCGTGCTGGTGGATCCCGGCGGCGACATCGACCGCGTCGAGCAGACGATCCGCGACCGCGAGGCCCAGGTGGAGGCGATCCTCGTCACCCACGGCCATCGCGACCACATCGGCGGGCTGCCCGAAGCCGTGGCGGCCACGGGAGCCGGGGTCTGGTACCACCCCGAGGACCGCTGGCTGTTCGAGGACCCCGCCATGGGCGTGGAAGCGGTGCCGCCGGTCCCCGTCCCCGCGGACGCGACCGAGCTCGCCGACGGCGACGTGGTGGAGGCCGCGGGTCTGCGCTTCGAGGTCCTCCACACCCCCGGCCACTCGCCGGGCCATGTGAGCTTCCTGCTGCGTCAGCCCGAGGGCACGATCCTGATCGGGGGGGACCTGATCTTCGCCGGCTCGGTCGGACGGACCGACCTGCCCCGTAGCGACCAGGAGACCCTCGTGCGGTCGGTGCGCGACAAGATCTGGCCGCTGCCCGACGCGACCTATGTGCTGCCCGGGCACGGCCCGGCCACGAGCGTGGGCCAGGAGAAGCAGACCAACCCCTTCGTGGGGCTCCACGTGATCGGGGACACGCGATGAGCATCCCGGCGGCGCTCGACGAAACCCTGCGCGAGCTCGGATCGGTGGTCGTCGCCTACTCCGGCGGCGTGGACTCCACCTACCTCGCCTGGGCCTCCTACCGCGTGCTGGGCCCCCAGTCGCTGGCCGTCACCGCCGACTCCGCGTCGCTGCCGCGGGCCGAGCTCGACGAGGCGCTGTCTGTGGCCCGCGACGCCGGATTCCCCGTGGAGACGGTGCGCACCGACGAGTTCGAGCGCGACGCCTACCTGCGCAACACCGCGGACCGCTGCTTCCACTGCAAGGAAGCGCTGTTCGACCAGCTCTTCCCGCTGTCCGCCGACCGGGGCTTCGCGCACGTGGCCCTCGGCACCGTCACCGACGACCTCGGCGACGTCCGGCCGGGCCTGGAAAGCGCGCGCCGCCGGGGGGCCCGCCAGCCGCTGCTGGAGGCCGGCCTGGCGAAGGCCGACGTGCGGGCCCTTGCCCGGAAGGCCGGCCTGCCGGTGTGGGACAAACCCCAGGCCGCCTGCCTGTCCTCCCGCATCCCGCACGGCACGCCGGTGAGCCGCGAGGCGCTGGCCCGGGTGGAGGCAGCCGAGGCCGGCCTGCACGCCCTCGGGCTGCGTCTGGTGCGCGTCCGGCACCACGGGGACACGGCCCGCGTGGAGCTCGGAGCCGACGAGCTGTCGCGCGCCGCCGCGGAGCCCCTCCGGGCCGAGATCGTCCGCGCCGTCACCCGTGCCGGGTACCGTGACGTGGACATCGACCCGAGAGGCTACCGGACGGGCGGTGCACGCTTGCCGATCGTCTCGAGAGGAGGATGAGGGGGTGCCCAAACTGCGATTGCACCTGACCTTCCCGGAAGGCTTGATCCAGGAACCGATCATCTGGCGCCTCGGACGCCAGTACGACATCATCACGAACATCCGCCGGGCCAACGTCGAGGAGAAGGTCGGCTGGGTGATCCTCGAGGTGGAGGGGGCCGAGGAGGCCCTCGATGAAGGGGTCTCCTGGATGAAGGAGGTTGGCGTGCAGGTCGACCGCCTCGACGGGGACTACGTGGAGTCCTGACCCTCCCGAAAGGGAGCGGCTGATGTTCCTGTTCATCGACACCGCCGTCCTCCTGCTGGTGCTGGGCCTGGCCCGCGCGGGCTGGAAGCGCGGCTTCGTCACCCAGGCGATCGACCTCGTCGGCTTCACCGTCGCCGTGATCCTCGCCCTCCGGTTCCACCCCCTCACCTCCCTGCCGTTCGCCTGGCTGGGACTGTCCGCAGGGTGGGCGGGGCTGGCCGGCGGCCTGACGATCTTCGTCCCCCTGATCGTGGGGGTGGCGATCGTGGGCGCGAAGATGGGCCGGGTGGCCCGCCAGCCCGGGCTGCACGCCACGAACCGCGTCCTCGGGATCGGCTTCGGCGCGACGTGGGCGGCGGTGGTCGCCACGTTCGCGATGCTCGTGACCCAGTTCGCGCCCGTCCCGGTGGGATTGTCCGACGCGGTCCGACGCTCCCCCACC
Source organism: uncultured Actinomycetes bacterium (assembly GCA_964560135.1). Classification (GTDB taxonomy): domain Bacteria; phylum Actinomycetota; class JAICYB01; order JAICYB01; family JAICYB01; genus CAZLKN01. The sequence goes on from CAZLKN010000094.1 coordinate 3,935, forward strand.
GCACGCGTCCTGCTGTCCTCGAACTCGCCGCCGGCGAAGCTGCTCCAGCGCGCCGCCGAGGCGGAGGCGGAGAACATCCTGCTGTACATCCGGCAGTCGCTGCAGTTCATCACGCGCGGGGGATCGGAGGAGAACGACTCCCCGCCGCTGCGCTTCCGGGCCGCCGCCGCCGCGGACCTGCGCGTGGACCGGGAGGCCGAACGGGAGCTGCTCCGCCTCGTCAACGTCGAACGGGCCGAGCGCGACCTCGAACCGGTGACGTGGGACGAACGGCTCGCGGAGGTCGGACGCGCGCACTCGCTGGACATGTACACACGTGGCTACTTCGCGCACCGCGGCCCGGACGACGTGACCCCCGAACGGCGTCTCCAGGACGCGGGCATCCGCTTCCTCGTCTCCGGAGAGAACCTCGCTCTGGCACCGTCGGTGGTCCTGGCCCACGAGGGGTTGATGCGCTCCCCCGGGCACCGGCGCACGATCCTCGATGCCGCGTTCTCGAAGCTCGGCGTCGGGGTCTACGCTGGTCCCCACGGCCTCATGGCCTCCCAGGAGTTCTGCGGCGGCTGCTAGAGCGCGGTACGATTCCCTGTCGGACGACCACCGGAGGATGACGCTTGGGACGCAAGAAGCGCAGTAGACCCGGACGGCCGGGCGGACCGAGACGGCGCGACGCGCGCAGTACCGGGCCCCCGGAACTGAAGGAGACGAGTACCAAGGAAGAGGCCATCGAGGCCGAGGGGGTCGTGACCGAGGCGCTGCCCAACGTCATGTTCCGCGTGGAGCTCGACAACGGGCACGAGGTGCTCGGCCACATCTCCGGGAAGATGCGCAAGCACTACATCCGGATCATGCCGGGGGACCGGGTCAGGGTCGAGATGTCGCCCTACGACCTCAGCCGCGGACGCATCACCTACCGCTACCGGTAGCGGGGCCCCGGCCCCTCGTCGCCGTTCCCGTTGCCGTTGCCGCGGATCGCGGCGTCGACCACCTCACGCGGGATCGCGGCCACATCGATCAGCCCCCGGCGCACGTTCACCACGGCCTGGTCACCGATCGCTCCCGCCGCCTCGAGCATCCCCTGGATGGCGGTGCGGCTCAGACGCGTCCCGTCCTGGCCGAGTTCGGCGGCGGCGTCGAGCACACCCCGCATCGAGTGGGCCGAGGCTTGGGCCAGATCCACGCCCACGTCTGAGGCGGCCTGGATGATGCCCGCTGCCGCGCCGCGCACACCGTCGGTCGCGCCCTTGCCGGCGTCGGCCACGCCGATGATCGCCGACTTGACGGTTCCGGCGAAGATCGCGGCGTTCGCGGCGACTTCCCCGGCGTCCTTCAGCGCTCCCACGGCCACGTCCTTCACGGCAACACGGGTCGCGATCGCCACGTCGGCGGCCGCCCTGATCGTAGACACCAGCGCCTCCTTCACCTGCTCACCCGGATCGGTCACGATTCCTCCTTGTCCCTGGCGCGGGTTTACCCCGGAGAACGGTCAGAGCGCAAGTCTCCGCTGCCTCCGGCGATACACTGCCCTCGACGAGCGACGACCGCACAGGAGGCTACGGGTGATGGCTGCACGATTCCCGAAGATGATCCGCATGTTCGTCGCTCTTGCCCTCCTGATGACGGGGATGGCGTGTGGCCGCGGAGAAGATCCCGTCCTCGCGCCTCCGTCACCGGAACCCGGGGTCGAGGCCACACCCACCCCCGAGCCGCTGGAAGACCCGAGCTGCGAAGCCCGCACCGGCGGGGACCGGGACGCGGCCATGTTCCTGAGCGACGTCCGCGTCGCCGCGCACGGCAGCTACGACCGCGTGGTGTTCGAGTTCGAGCCGCACGAGGGCCAATCGGCGTCGGTTCCCTACTACGAGATCGCCGAGACCGAGCCGCCGCTGACCGAGGACCCGACCGGCCGGGAGCTCGACGTCGAAGGATCGGCGTTCCTGGAACTGAGGTTCTGGGCCTCCGGCGTGGACCTGTCCGGTGAGGAGCCACGCGCCGTGTACACGGGCCCGCGGAGCCGGACGCCGTCGGAGACAGCGGTGCTCCGCGAGGTCCGGGAGGGCGGCGACTTCGAGAACACGATGACCTGGTACCTCGGGCTCGAGCAACGCGCCTGCTTCGTCGTGACGACGCTGGACGGACCGACCCGCCTGATCGTCGACATGGACGCCCTGGGCCAGGGGTCGTAGGCGGTGGGTTCGCGCTCCGGCGGCTGCGGTGCATAGGCTCTGGGCCATGAGCGACGTCCGTGAGACCTCACGCCGGCTCCGCGACCTCTGCGAGCCGATCGCCGGATCCGTCTACTTCGCGCCCGAGGCGATCACGGCCTACGAGGAGATCGGCCTCAACTACATCTCGGGGTACTTCACGTCCCGGTCGGCGTGCCTCGGCAGGCCCCCGGCCGAGCTGGTGGTGGCGACCTTCGGCGTGTTCGCGCCCCACGTCGTGCACGAGGCGATCCGGCGCGGCTGGGCCGCCACCACACCCGAAGCCGTCCTGGAGGCGCGGGGGCGCGGCGCCACAGCGTGCCTGCGCCGCATCCTCGGTGAGCCCGATACGGCGCGGCCCGTGGAGATCCTGCGGGAGGTCATGGAGTCGGTGACACCGGTGGGCCGTCCGATCTTCGCCGGCCTGCGTTCGCTGCCCTTCCCGGACGATCCCGTGGGCGCGCTCTGGCGCGTGTGCGACTACGTGCGGGAGCGCCGCGGCGACGCTCACGTGACGGCGTGGACGGCGGCCGGTGTGGACCCCGTGGAGATCACCCTGCTCACCGAGCTCTTCTGGGGCCTGGAGCCCGGCGCCTACGTCGGCACCCGCGGATGGCGGACCGAGGAGGTCGAGGCCGCCAACCGGCGCGTCGAGGAACGGGGCTGGATCCGTGACGGCGCGTTCACCCCGGAAGGGCGCGCGCTGCGGCGTGCGATCGAGGACGCCACCGACCGGATGGACGCGGACGTCGTCGAAGCGCTCGGGGGCCGGGCCGAGGAGCTGTTCGGGCTCCTGGAACCGTGGACGGACGCCGTCCTGGAGGCGGGGGCCTACCCCGCCGACCCCCGCAAGGTGTGGCGCCACGACGACCGCGTCGAGGCACCCTAGAGGCTCCCGAGCGCAGCGGCGGCGCGGATCCGGTACCTGGCTCGTCGGCGAGCCGTCGTGTCGATGGGACACGAGCCGTCGTGCCTACCGTTCTCGCGGGCGAACCGGCATGCTGGGGTGCACGAGGGGAGGGATGACCATGGGACGACGGCGCAGGGGCCAGCCTCCTGCCAAGGCCTACTCGAGGGTGACGAACCCCGAGCGATACGCGGTCCTGCACGACCACGCCCTCCGGCTCCTCCGGGACCTCGAGTCACGATTCGACGTCGAACGCGTAGAGGGCTACGACATCGATCCCGACCTGGAGCCCCCTGAGCCTGCCCGTCCGACAGTACGGCTCGAGCCGATTGATCCGGGAGCTGCGCCGGTCACCATCGCCTTCACGCGCTTCCCCGGTCTGGTCGTCCGCCGGGGGACGGAGCACATCCGCTCCTACCCGGTGTGCGGATGCGACGGGTGCGACGAGTCCCCCGAGGAGCTCCTGGCCTACCTGGATGAGCAGGTTGGAGCCGCCGTGTCGGGCACCTTCAGGGAGCATCCTCCTTTTGGACAACCGGTGCGTGGGCGACGCCTCCACCGCGTCGTCGGGGTGCGCAGGGCCCTCGTCCGTCCGCATGCTCCACCGCCCCGCGCACAGGAGGTACGTGTGTGGAGGCCATGGCCGGAACGGTAGCCCAGCAGGAGGGGATCGGATGGAAACTGCGGTCGCAGCAGGATCCGAATACGCCGTCGGCTGGGGGACGCTGGCGCTGATCAACGCCGGCCTCGCTCAAACCAAGGACAGGAGCGGGCTGAACTGGTTCCTGCTCTCGCTGCTCATAGGCCCCCTGGCGACGTTCATCCTTGTCGCGTTTATCTCGAAGCCCGAGCCTCGATCGGACTCGTCTCGGTCCACGCCCCCGTAGCGCCGGCCGTGGCTCCCGAAGTCGGTTCACATGCCGTCGTTCCGCTCGTCCCAGAAGGAAGGGCGTCCGCTTCTTTTTTGTCACTGGTGGCTGCTAGGATTCGGGTATCTGGTTCTCCGTCTTTGGGAGAGGTGTCCCT
>CAZLKN010000095.1:0-7936 GCA_964560135.1 uncultured Actinomycetes bacterium
AGTACAAGCGCGTCCGGTTCAAGGGCATCATCTGCGAGCGCTGCGGCGTCGAGGTGACCCGGGCCCGGGTCCGCCGCGAGCGGATGGGCCACATCGAGCTCGCCGCCCCCGTGGCGCACATCTGGTTCTTCAAGGGTGTCCCGTCGCGCCTCGGGTACCTGCTCGATCTCGCGCCCAAGGACCTCGAGAAGATCATCTACTTCGCGTCGCACGTGGTCACCTCCGTGGAGACCGAGAAGCGCGACCGTGACCTGCCGAAGCTCGAGTCGCAGCTCACGCGGATGAAGGAGGAGCTGCGCTCCGAGGCCGACTCGGCCAAGGCCAAGCGCGCCAAGGACCTGGAGAAGGCCCTCAAGGAGCTCGAGGCGGAGGGCGCGAAATCCACTGCCGTCCGTGCGAAGCAGAAGGAATACGACCAGGCCGTCAAGGAGATCGACAAGCGGGTCGAGAAGCAGATCGACCTGATGGACCGGGCCTGGGAGGAGTTCCAGAAGCTCCGGCCCAAGCAGCTCATCGCCGAGGACGTCTGGCGCCAGCTCCGTGACACCTACGGGGAGTACTTCCGTGGCGGCATGGGGGCCGAGGCGATCAAGGACCTCCTGCGCGTGTTCAACATGAACGACGAGGCGGAGTACCTGCGCACGGCCATCAAGGAGAACAAAGGCCAGAAGCGGATCCGGGCGATCAAGCGCCTGAAGGTGCTCGAGTCGCTGCTCCAGTCGGGCAACTCGCCGCTGGCGATGATCCTCGACGTCACCCCGGTGATCCCGCCGGACCTGCGTCCGATGGTCCAGCTCGACGGTGGTCGCTTCGCCACGTCCGACCTCAACGACCTCTATCGCCGGGTGATCAACCGGAACAACCGGCTCAAGCGCCTCCTCGACCTCGGAGCGCCCGAGATCATCGTCAACAACGAGAAGCGGATGCTCCAGGAGGCCGTGGATGCCCTGTTCGACAACGGGCGCCGTGGCCGTCCGGTCACCGGACCCGGGAACCGCCCCCTCAAGTCCCTGTCGGACATGCTCAAGGGCAAGCAGGGCCGGTTCCGCCAGAACCTGCTCGGTAAGCGCGTCGACTACTCCGGCCGTTCGGTGATCGTCGTCGGCCCCGACCTCAAGCTGCACCAGTGCGGCCTGCCCAAGGTCATGGCCCTCGAGCTGTTCAAGCCTTTCGTCATGAAGCGGCTGGTCGACCACGGCCTCGCCACGAACATCAAGTCCGCCAAGCGCATGGTCGAGCGTGCCCGTCCACAGGTGTGGGACGTGCTCGAGGAAGTCATCGCCGACCACCCGGTGATGCTCAACCGCGCCCCCACGCTCCACCGCCTCGGGATCCAGGCCTTCGAGCCGATCCTGGTGGAGGGGAAGGCGATCCAGATCCATCCGTTGGTGTGTCCCGCCTTCAACGCCGACTTCGACGGGGACCAGATGGCCGTCCACGTGCCGCTGTCCCCCGAGGCGCAGGCCGAGGCCAGGCTCCTCATGCTGTCGACACAGAACATCCTGTCGCCGGCCCACGGCCGTCCGACGGTCACCCCGACCCAGGACATGATCCTCGGGTCCTGGTACCTGACGGCGGAGCGTGAGGGGAAGCCCGGCGAAGGCCACGCGTTCTCCTCGCCGGTACAGGCGATCCTCGCCTTCGATGCCCAAGACACGAAGGACCCGTGGTTGCACCTCCACGCGAAGGTCAAGATCCGGACCAGCCGGCCGGTCGAGCAGAAGGACGGCACCGAGGGTGGTTCGAAGACGGACGGCGGCCAGACCAGCATCATCGAGACGACCGTCGGTCGCGCGATCCTCACCGAGGCGCTCCCGGCCGACTTCCCATTCGTGAACCAGCAGATCGGGAAGAAGGAGATGGGTCAGCTCGTCGACCGGCTGATCGTCAGCTACGAAAAGGCTGTGGTCGCCGCGACCCTCGACCGGATGAAGGGACTGGCCTTCCGCTACGCCACGAAGGCGGGGATCTCGATCTCCGTCGACGACGTCGCGGTGCCGCCCGACAAGCCCAAGATCCTCGACCGCTACGAGAAGGAAGCCGAGAAGGTCGAGAGCCAGTACTCGCGCGGCATCCTGACCGACGACGAACGGCGTCAGGAGCTGATCGAGATCTGGACGAAGGCCGGTGACGAGGTCACCCGCGCGATGGAGTCCAACTTCGACCGGCTGAACTCGATCTACATGATGAGCCAGTCGGGTGCCCGAGGGAACATCCAGCAGACCAAGCAGCTCGCCGGGATGCGTGGTCTGGTCGCGAACCCGAAGGGCGAGATCATCCCGCGGCCGATCAAGTCGAACTTCCGCGAGGGTCTGACCGTGCTCGAGTACTTCATCTCCACCCACGGCGCGCGCAAGGGGCTGGCCGACACCGCTCTGCGGACGGCCGACTCCGGCTACCTGACGCGGCGTCTGGTGGACGTTTCGCAGGAGCTCATCGTCCGCGAGGTCGACTGCGAGACCGACAAGGGGCTCGTGTTCACGACCGCCGCCATGCGCGGCGATACCGACTGGGACGCCCGCATCTTCGGTCGCGTCCTGGCCGCGGACGTGAAGTCCGGACGGAGCACGGTCCTCAAGGCCGGCACCGAGATCCACCGTGAAGAGCTCCAGACTCTCCGTGAGGCGGAGGGCGTCGAGGAGCTCCTGGTCCGGTCGGTGCTCACCTGCGAATCGCGGGTGGGGGTCTGCGCGAACTGCTACGGCCTCAACCTCGCCATCGGACGCCTCGTGGACATCGGTGAGTCGGTCGGCATCATCGCCGCGCAGTCCATCGGTGAGCCGGGGACGCAGCTCACCATGCGGACCTTCCACACCGGTGGTGTGGCCGGCGAGGACATCACCCACGGCCTGCCGCGTGTCGTCGAGCTCTTCGAGGCTCGCCACCCCAAGGGGGCCTCGGACCTCGCGGAGATCTCGGGGACCGTCACCATCGAGGAGAAGGAGAAGGCCCGCGAGATCGTCATCACCGACGAGGAAGGCAACGAGAAGCGGTACAGCGTGCCGCGCCGTGTCCGCCTCCGCTTCGGCAACGGTGACCAGATCCAGGCCGGCGACCAGCTCTTCGAGGGTGCCGCCGATCCCAAGGAGATCCTCAAGATCCGGGGTATCGGTGAGGTCCAGCGGTACATGGTCACCGAAGTCCAGCAGGTCTACGGCTCGCAGGGTGTGACCATCCACGACAAGCACATCGAGCTGATCGCCAAGCAGATGCTGCGGCGCGTGTCCGTCGTCGAGCCCGGGGACACCGATTTCCTCCCCGGTCAGCTCGTCGACCGGCTGGTCTTCCAGGGCGAGAACTCCCGCGTGGTCGAAGCCGGTGGAGAGCCTGCCCGCGGCCGTCCGGAGCTCATGGGGATCACCAAGGCCGCGCTGGCCACCGACTCCTGGCTCGCGGCAGCCTCCTTCCAGGAGACGACCCGCGTGCTCACCGAGGCGGCGCTCTCCGGCCGCAGCGATCCACTGCTCGGCCTCAAGGAGAACGTCATCATCGGGAAGCTGATCCCCGCCGGCACCGGCATGCGCCGGTACCGCTCGATCAAGGTCAAGCCCCTCGTGGAGATCCCGGACCTCGAAGAGGACGAGACTCCGCTCCTGTCGGAGAGCGGTGAGATGCAGGAGGCGCTGGCCGACCTGAGTGACTCGGAGGCCGCGGAGGCCGAGGGTTAGCTCCTCGCTTTTCGAATCGGGGGCCGTCCCTTCGGGGGCGGCCCTCTTCCTTTCTGGGAGGTTGGGCGGGGATGGTGCCCCCGCGTGCCATTCTGGGGAGAGGAAGGACGGCCTCGAGGAGGATGTTGGTGGGGGCGAGGCGGAGGAGGTTGGTGGACGAGCTGGGGCGGCGGCGGCCGGATCTGGACGATCCGGGTGCGGCGATCGCGGCGGGGTTCGTGGCTGTGGGCGGCCTGGTGGTCACGAATCCGGCGTCCATGGTCGGGCCGGAGGCCTCCATCTCCGTTCGTGATCCGGCCCCCCTTCGGGGGAGCGTGAAGCTGCGGGCCGCCCTCGAGATGTTCGGCGTTGAGGTGGCGGGCAGGGTGGCATTGGACGTGGGTGCCGCCGCCGGCGGGTTCACCCGGGTGCTCCTGGACGCGGGCGCGATCCGCGTCTACGCGGTGGACGTGGGACACGGGCAACTCCTGGGATCGCTGCGGCAGGACGAGCGGGTGGTCGATCTGGAGGCCACGAACATCGCCGATCTCGATCCGGAGCTCGTACCGGACCCGGTGGGACTCGTCACCCTGGATCTGTCCTACCTGTCCCTCGCGGACGCGGTGGGTCAGCTCGGTGGAGTCGGCTTCGCCCCGGGGGCCGAACTGCTCGGCCTCGTGAAGCCGATGTTCGAGCTCCAGCGGGGGACGGCCCCCACCGATCCGGCGTCCCTGGAAGCCGCGACCGGTCGGGCCGTGGAGGGGATCCGGACCGCCGGGTGGGAGGTTCTCGGGGCTTCGCCGTCCCCGGTCACCGGGGCGAAGGGGGCGATCGAGGGATGGGTCCGTGCCGTCCGCTCCCGCGAGCTCTGAAGGGGCGGTATGCTGGGGGCCGTAGTTTGCGTCGCAGAGGGACGACCCCGCGTATTGACGCTCAGCGGAGGCGCTGGTAGTCTTCCCTTTTGCGTCCGGCGCGCAGTATCCGGCGCCGGGCGCTTCCATGTGACCGTCCGACCCGACACCGGAGTGGTGATCGGTGCGGCGGTTGCTGAACAGAGGTCGAACAGGAGACAGCGTGCCGACGATCCAGCAGCTCATCCGGAAGGGGCGGACCGTACCGCGCCGGAAGACGAGCACGCCAGCGCTGAAGGGTGCTCCCCAGCGCCGGGGTGTGTGTCTGCGCGTGTACACGATGACCCCGAAGAAGCCGAACTCGGCACTCCGGAAGACGGCACGTGTGCGGCTCACGTCGGGGATGGAGGTCACGGCCTACATCCCGGGCGAGGGGCACAACCTCCAGGAGCACTCGATCGTCCTGATCCGCGGAGGCCGTGTGAAGGACCTCCCCGGTGTCCGGTACAAGATCGTGCGTGGGACCCTGGACACCGCGGGTGTCCGGGGTCGCAAGAAGGCCCGGTCGAAGTACGGTGTGAAGAGAGGATCCGAGTAGCATGCCGCGCCGTGGACCCGTCCCGAAGCGGGAAATCGATCCCGACCCCATCCACTCCAGCCAGCTGGTCACCCAGCTGATCAACAAGATCATGCAGGACGGGAAGAAGTCCCGCGCCGAGAAGATCGTGTACGACTCCCTGGAGTCGCTCCGTGAGCGCTCGGGGATGGAGCCCGTCCCGGCACTGAAGAAGGCCATCGACAACATTCGACCGATGCTCGAGGTGCGGTCGCGGCGGGTCGGTGGTGCCACGTATCAGGTTCCCGTCGAGGTGGCCTCCCGCCGCGGCACGTCGCTCGCGATCCGCTGGGTCGTCGGCGTCGCCCGAGACCGGAAGGGTAAGGGGATGGCTGAGAAGCTTTCCGCTGAGCTCCTCGACGCGCTCCAGGGCACCGGCGCTGCGGTGAAGAGGCGCGAGGATCTGCATCGGATGGCGGAAGCCAACCGGGCCTTCGCGCATTACCGCTGGTAGTCCCTGGCATATCCGATCGTCGACGGCCGGTGTCCGGCGGTCGACGTACGACGAGACCGGCCGACGGCGACGGAAGCCGAGCCGTGAGGCGGCCTCGACAGACAGATGAGTGAGAGAGATGGCTGAAGCAGCGGAACAGCAGACAGGGCAGCAGGCGCCGGTCAAGTCGGCACGCTCCGCGCGTGCATCCGGGCTCCCCATCAGGGAGTTCCCCATGGGCCGTACCCGCAACATCGGGATCATGGCCCACATCGACGCCGGCAAGACCACCACGACCGAGCGGATCCTCTACTACACCGGCAAGACCTACAAGATCGGCGAGGTGCACGAGGGTGCCGCGGTCATGGACTGGATGGTCCAGGAGCAGGAGCGTGGCATCACGATCACCTCGGCGGCGACCACCGCCAAGTGGCGCGACCACTGGATCAACATCATCGACACTCCCGGCCACGTCGACTTCACGATGGAGGTGGAACGGTCCCTGCGCGTCCTCGACGGAGCGGTGGCCGTGTTCGATGCCGTCCAGGGGGTCGAGCCGCAGACCGAGACGGTCTGGCGGCAGGCCAACCGCTACCAGGTCCCCCGGATCTGCTTCATCAACAAGATGGACCGCGTCGGAGCCGACTTCTGGAGCGCGATCGCGATGATGAAAGACCGGCTCGTGGAGCCGCATCCGGTGGCTGTCCAGATCCCGTGGGGCAACGAGGGCGATTTCGTCGGTGCGATCGATCTGATCGAGATGCGCGCGCTGCGCTGGAGCGAAGGCCTCGGCGACGAGTGGGAGACCCTGGATATCCCGGCGGAGCTGCTGGAGGATGCCCGGGAAGCCCGCCACAAGCTGATCGAGGACCTGGCCGAGGTCGAGCAGGACGAGGAGATGCTCGAGCACTTCGTGAACGGCACCGAGCCCTCCGCTGTGGAGCTGCGGCGGGCCGTCCGCCGGCACACGCTCACCATGGAGATGACGCCCGTGCTGTGCGGCTCGGCGTTCCGCAACCGCGGCGTCCAGCCGCTGCTGGATGCGATCGTCGACTTCCTGCCGGCCCCCAGTGACGTTCCCCCGATCACCGGAGACAACCCGTCCGGCGAGGCGATCGCGCTTCCGGCGGACGATGCCGAACCCTTCTGCGCCCTCGCGTTCAAGATCGTGTCCGACCCCTACGTCGGCCGGCTCACCTACTTCCGCGTGTACTCCGGGACGCTCAAGGCGGGGACGCATGTCCAGAACGTCGTCCGTGACCGCAAGGAGCGGATCGGGCGCCTCCTCCGAATGCACGCCAACCACCGGGAAGACGTCGACGCCGTGTTCTCCGGCGAGATCGTCGCTGCTGTGGGTCTGAAGCACACCTTCACCGGTGACACGCTCGCCGATCCGGCGCGCCCCGTCGTTCTCGAGTCCATGACCTTCCCCGACCCGGTGATCGCCGTGGCCATCGAGCCGAAAACGGCGGCCGACCAGGACAAGCTCGGCCAGGCCCTCCAGAAGCTGGCCGAGGAGGATCCGACCTTCCGGGTGAACTTCGACGAGGAGACGGGCCAGACCCTGATCTCGGGGATGGGCGAGCTCCACCTGGAGATCATCACCGACCGGTTGGTCCGCGAGTTCAAGGTGGGTGCCAACGTCGGGCGGCCGCAGGTCGCCTACCGGGAGACGGTGCGCAACCCCGTAACCGGCCTCGCGTACACCCACGCCAAGCAGACCGGTGGCCGGGGGCAGTACGCGAAGGTGGTCGTCGACCTGGAGCCGCTGGGACCCGGCGGCGGGTTCGAGTTCGTCAACAAGATCCGCGGGGGCGAGGTGCCCCAGGAATACATCCCGGCTGTGGACGCCGGCGTCCAGGAGGCGATGCAGACCGGCGTGCTCGGCGGCTATCCCCTGGTGGACATCCGCGTGACCCTGACCGGCGGGCAGTACCACGACGTCGACTCCTCCGAGATGGCATTCAAAGTGGCCGGGTCGATGGCGTTGAAGGAAGCAGCGAAGCGGGCCAAGCCCGTGCTTCTCGAGCCCGTTATGGACCTCGAGGTCGTCACCCCCGAGGACTACCTCGGGGACGTTCTCGGCGACATCACCGCGCGACGCGGGCGGATCGAACGGGTGGATGCCCGGCCGGCGAGCCAGGTGGTCAAGGGGCTTGTGCCTCTGGCCGAGGTCTTCGGGTATGCTACGGACTTGCGTTCGCGGACGCAGGGGCGGGCGACGTTCACCCTGCAGTTCCACTCCTACCAGGAGGTTCCTGAGTCCGTTGCGCGTGAAGTGACGGGGCAGACATAGCCCAGGACGTGGTCGGCAGAGGTACAGAGATCGGCGATAAGGAGGCACTGCGGTGGCGAAGCAGAAGTTCGAGCGGACGAAGCCTCATGTGAA
>CAZLKN010000096.1:0-2625 GCA_964560135.1 uncultured Actinomycetes bacterium
CGCCGGCGCCGAGCCCGACGCCCACACCCGAGCCCACCGAGATGCCGTAGACGCACGTGCTTCAGCGCCGGCGGCCCTCCCGCAGGACGAGGTAGGCCAGCGGGGCGGAGGACAGCACCACCAGCGCGAGCGCGGGCGCGGCCGCCCGGGCGAAGAAGGCTTCGCTGGTGGCGTTCCACACCTGGGTGGCGAGGGTCGAGAAGCCGATGGGGGCCAGCAGGAGCGTCGCCGGCAGCTCTTTCATGGCCGTCAGGAACACCAGCGCCAGCGCCGTCAGGACGCCGGGCCGCATGAGCGGGAGCACCACCCGGCGCAGCGTCTGCAGGTGCGAGGAGCCCAGGGACCGGGCCGCGTCCTCGAGCTGGGGGGAGACCTGCAGCAGCGAGGAGCGCAGAGCGCCCGTGGCCAGCGGGAGGAACAGCACCACGTAGGCGAAGACGAGCATCGTCCGGGTCTGGTAGACCGCCGGTGCGTAGCGGGCGCCGAAGAACACCAGCGAGAGCGCCACGACGATCCCCGGCAGCGCGTAGCCGGTGAACGAGATCCGCTCGACGGCGTGGGACAGCCGTCCGGGGAAGCGGGCGGACAGCACCGCCACCGGCCAGGCGCACACCAGCGCGGCGCCGGCCCCCAGGGCCGAGGCTCCCAGGCTCTGGCGGGCGGCGGCGAACGTGAGCCGCAGCGGCTCCCCGGTCTGGAGTCCGCGGACCAGCCAGTAGCCGATCACCCCCATCGGCAGCGCCAGGGCGACGGCCACGAGCAGGACGCAGACGGCGAAGATCGGCCAGCGCCAGGCCCCCAGGCGGGTGATCTGCGGACGCCGCACCGCCCCGCCGTGGACCTGGTGATAGGTGGTGCGTCCGCGGGTGCGGACCTCGCCGGTGAGGATCAGCAGGGTGAGCGCCACGAGGACGAGACCGAGCGCCGCCGCAACGTGCCGGTCGAAGGATCCCTGGTACTGGAGGTAGATCGCCCGGGTGAAGGAATCGAAGCGCAGCAGCGACACGGCCCCGAAGTCGCTGATCGTGTACAGGGCCACGAGCAGCGCACCCCCGACGATCGCGGGCCGGAGCTGGGGCAGCGTGACCCGGAAGAACGTCGCGCGCGCGGAGCGCCCGAGGCTGCGCCCGGCCTCCTCCAGGGCGGGGTCGAGCCCCCGGATCGCGGCCCGGGTGGTCAGCAGCACATAGGGGTAGGTGAACAGCACCAGCACCAGCCAGGCCCCCGGGAAGCCGTAGATGGACGGCAGTCGTGTGAGGCCCAGCGGCTCGAGGAGCCCCTGGACGATGCCCCGGGGGCCGAGCGCAGCGACGAAGGTGTAGCCCCCCACGTAGGACGGGATCACCAGCGGCAGGGCCGTGAGGATCACCCAGAGGCGGCGGCCGGGCAGATCGGTGCGCACCGTGAGCCAGGCCAGCGGGACGGCGATCACCACCGACGCGCCGGTGACCGCCACCGCGAGCAGCGTGGTCCGGATGAGCAGGCCGGCGGTGCGGGAGCTGATCACGGCCTCCACGAAGCCGCCGGGGCCTGCGCCCGAGGCGCGGACGACGAGGTACAGCGCGGGCAGGAGCGCGACGGCGGCAACGGATCCGCCCGCGACGGTCAGCAACCAGGGCGGCCGGCGCGAACGTGGGCGGCGAGCCCGAGGCGCGCGCACCTCGGGCTCGCCGCCCACATCGAACGCTTCGAGCGTCGTCCCCGCGTCGGCCAGCTTCGCTCTCTCCCCTCCGGCGGCTAGAGGACCCCGACCTCGTTCAGGAGCCGGAGCGTGCCTTGGAGGTCCTCCAGATCCGACAGGTCGATCTGGGGTGCCTCGATCTCGTCGATCGGGGGCAGCTTGTCGTCCGCGGGGATCCCGGCGACGAGCGGGTACTCGAAGGTCTCGTCGGCGAAGTATCGCTGCGCCTCGTCGTCCAGCAGGTACGTGACGAACCGCTCCGCAGCCTCACGGGCCCCCGAGGACGTGAGGATCCCGGCCCCCGCGACGTTGACCAGCGACCCGGGGTCGCCGCCGGGCGGGAAGTGGTTGGCGGCCCGCTCGGTGATCGAGGCGTCTTCGGAGGCCAGCTTGAGCAGGTAGTAGTGGTTCACGAAGCCGACGTCGATCTCGCCGGCGGCGGCGGCCTGCACGATCGGAGTGTTCTTCGGGTACTCCTGGGGGTCATTGGCTTTGATGCCCTCCAGCCACGCGCGGGCTGCGTCGTCGCCCTCCATCACACGCAGTGCGGTCACGAAGGCCTGGAAGGAGCCGTTGGTCGGCGCCCACCCGATGCGGCCCCGCCATCGCGGGTCGGTGAAGTCGAGGACGGAGTCGGGAAGATCGCTCTCCGAGACCTCCTCGGTGTTGTAGACGACCACGCGTGCCCGGCCGGAGATGCCGACCCACTCCCCGGAGGGCGAGACGAAGGACGGCGGTACCGCGGTGAGGATCTCCTCGGGCAGCGGCGCGAACCGGTCCTCCTTGGACAACGCACCGAGCGCCCCGGCGTCCTGGGCGAAGAACACGTCGGCGGGGGAGTTGTCCCCCTCCTCGAGGATCGCAGCGGCGAGCTCCGCGGTGTCGCCGTACCGCACGTTCACGGTGATGCCGGTGGCCTGCTCGAAGCGCTCGATGATGGGGCC
>CAZLKN010000096.1:2725-7905 GCA_964560135.1 uncultured Actinomycetes bacterium
TGCGGGCACGGCGGGGAAGGCGATGACCTCGTCGGCCACCACCATCACCCGTACGCGGTCCCCGGCCTCGAAGAAGCGGCCCGGGCCCAGACGGGAACGGATCAACGAGCCGTCCCGCAGGGCTACCTCGATCAGTTGATCGTGGCCGTAGAAGGTGGAGCTGCGCACCACCGAATCCGCGTCGACGTCCGGACGGAGACGGACGCTCTCCGGGCGCACCACCAGGATCGTGTCGCCCGTGGGGGGCTCGTTCAGCGGCCGCAGCCTCCCGAGCACGCACGCGACCTGCTCCCCATCGCCGTCGGCGGGGACGAGGTTCGCGCCTCCCACGAAGGCCGCCACGAACGGGTCCGCGGGCCGCGTGTAGACCAGCTCGGGGGTGTCCACCTGGTGCAGCCGGCCGAAGCGCATGATCGCCACCCGGTCGGCGAGACTCAGCGCCTCCTCCTGATCGTGGGTGACGAAGATCGCGGTGGTGCCGGCGGCGTGGAGGATCTCCCGTACCTCTGCCCGCACGCGGGAGCGCAGCGCGGCGTCGAGGTTCGAGAACGGCTCGTCGAGCAGGACGAGGTCGGGACCGGGCGCGAGCGCCCGGGCGAGCGCCACGCGCTGCTGCTGTCCGCCGGACAGTTCGTGCGGGTAACGGTCACCGAGGCCGGACAGGCCGACGAGGCCGAGTGCGTGCCCGGCACGCTCCGTCCGGCCCGATCCCCGCAGCCCGTAGCCGACGTTGCCCGCGACCGTCATGTGTGGGAAGAGCGCGTAGTCCTGGAAGACCACGCCCACCCGGCGTCGCTCGGGCGGCACGAGAACCCCCGGCGCGGTGACCGTGTGCCCGGCGAGCACGATGCGCCCGGCGTCGGGCCGCTCGAAGCCCGCCAGCAATCGCAGGAAGGTGGTCTTCCCGCACCCCGACGGGCCGAGGAGGGCGAGGATCTCACCCCGCGGGACCTCGAGGGCCACCCGGTCCACGGCCACGATCTCTCCGTAGCGTTTGGTGAGCTGCTCGCAGACCACGGCGGTGCCCGTCCCGGCGGAGAAGGCCTCCGAAGGGTCGAGGGCGCCGCCGTTCGGTGACCGGCGCCTCAGCACGTCGCGTGGATGGCTCGCATGTCGGTGTGGGGCTCTCGGCCTCTCGGATCGGCCGCCTCAAGATGTTAGGGCACCCGAACACGGGGAAGGAAGTGGATGGAAGCCGGATTCTATGCGGGGGGTTCGAGAACCATGGGCGAAGAGGATGGCGGCTGGGCGCCGTTGCGGCGCCTCGACGGATACCTGCCGATCGCCGATCACGGCCTCATCGGCGACGGCCAGACCGCGGCACTGGTGGGCAGGGACGGAGTGGTGTCCTGGCTGTGTGTCCCCTGGTTCGACGCCCAGCCGCTATTCTGCTCCCTGCTGGACCGCGAGCGCGGCGGCGCCTTCTCGGTCACCGTCGACGGGGCCGCGTACGCCCGGCAGTCCTATGAGCGGGACACCGCGGTGCTCGTCACGGAGATCGAGGGATCCGGCGGACGTATCCGCATCACCGACGCCCTCGCGATCCGGTCCGGCGCCGACATCGGTCTGCTAGGCGAGTTCGGCCGGGGTGAGCTCGTCCGCCGGGTGGAGGCGGTGGGCGGGGCGGCGTCCGTCCGGGTGGATGTGGCTCCCCGTGGCGGCGCGGACGTCGAACGGGACGGGCGGGGCCTTCGCCTCCGGTGGGCGCGCGACCCGCGTATGGCCGTCCGGCTGCGTTCGTCCCGCCTGCTCGACGGGCTCCGCGAGGTGGTGGACCTCGACGCCGGGCAGCACCTCGATCTGGTCCTGCGCTGGGGTGAGGCCGGCGACGACCCCGAGGCCGCGACGCTGCTCGCGTCCACGGCTACGGCCTGGCGGGACTGGCTCGCGGGCTGCTTCACCTACGACGGGCCGCACCCGGCCATGGTCCGGCGGTCGGCGATCACCCTGAAGCTGTGCGACTACACGCCGACGGGGGCGCTGGTGGCTGCGCCCACGTCGTCGCTGCCGGAGGCGATCGGCGGCGTGCGCAACTGGGACTACCGGTACGCATGGATCCGTGATGCCGCGTTCAGCGTCTACGCCTTCCGCCGTATCGGCATGCGCCGGGAGGCGTGGGCCTTCCTGCGATGGGTGCTCGAGTCTCAGTTGGGCGAGGATCAGCGTCCCCGCGTGCTCTACGACATCCACGGCGGGCCCGTGACCGCCGAGTGGGCGGACCCGGAGCTCGAAGGGTACCGGGGGTCGTCCCCCGTGCGCTGGGGGAACGCCGCCGGCGGGCAGCGCCAGCACGACGTCTTCGGCGAGCTCCTCGACTGCGCCCATCAGTGGGTGAGCGGCGGCGGCGAGCTGCCGGAGAGCCTGTGGGACGAGACCCGGGCCCTCGTGGAGGGGGCACGCCGAGAGTGGCGCGAACCGGACCAGGGGATCTGGGAGGTGCGTACCGCGGGCCGGGTGTTCACCTACTCGGCCGCCCTGTGTGCGGTCGCCCTGGACCGCGGAGCGCGGCTGGCCGAGCGTCTCGGGCTCCCGGGTGACGTGTCCGGCTGGCGCAAGGACGCGGACACGATCCGCGATGCGATCCTGTCCGAGGCCTGGGACGATGATCTCGGCGCCATCACCGAGAATTTCGGTGGGGGAGGCTGCGACGCGAGCATCCTCGCCCTGCCCTTGCGCCGTGTGATCCGGGCCGACCACCCGAAGATGGTGTCGACCACGCGTGCGATCGCCGAGCGGCTGGGCGCCGGCGACGGCCTCCTGTACCGCTACCTTCCCGAGGAGTCACCCGACGGCCTGCCCGGCCACGAGGGCGCGTTCCTGCTGTGCAGCTTCTGGATGGCCGACAACCTCGCCTACCAGGGACGGGTGGACGAGGCCCACGAGCTGTTCGAATCCCTGTGTTCCCGGGCCAACCACGTGGGGCTGCTACCCGAGCAGATCGACCCGTCGGACGGCTCGTTCCTCGGCAACTTCCCGCAGGCCTTCAGCCACATCGGTCTGATCTCCACGGGGTTCAATCTCAGCCGCCTCGCCCCCGGGTCCGGCTGACCAGCGCAGACTCCCACATCTCCTGCAATAGGATGCCCGCCGTGGACACCTACGATCTGCTGCTCACCCTCCTCGGGCTCGCCGTCCTCGGTGCCGCGGCCTTCCCTCGTCTGCTCGGCGGGCTCCCCGTCTCCATGCCCACCCTGTACACGGGCCTCGGGGTCGCGATCTTCGCGCTGCTCGGGTTCCTGCCGGATCCGGATCCGATCCGTTCCCAGGACATCGCCGAGCGGCTCACCGAGCTCGGTGTGATCGTGGCGCTGATGGGGGCCGGGCTCAAGCTCGACCGGCCGATCGGCCTGCGCCGGTGGTCGTCCACCTGGCGGCTCCTCGGGATCACCATGCCGCTGTCCATCGCGGCGATGGCCGTCCTCGCGTGGGGCGTCGTCGGTCTGGCCCCCGCCACCGCGATCCTCGTCGGTGCCGCGCTGGCACCAACCGACCCCGTCCTCGCCTCCGAGGTGCAGGTCGGCCCCCCGGGGGAGGGTGAGGAGGACGAGGTGCGTTTCGCCCTGACCTCGGAGGCGGGGCTCAACGACGGCCTGGCCTTCCCGTTCACCAACCTCGCGATCGCGACCGCCGCCGCCGGCCTCGCCCCGGGGGGTTGGCTCGGCCGGTGGGTGCTCGTCGACGTCGTTTACCGGCTCGGGATGGGAACCGCGGTCGGCCTCGCCGTCGGCTGGCTGCTCGCGCGGGTCCTGTTCGAGATGCCGTCGGTGCGGCTGCACGAGTCGGCCGAGGGCTTCGTTGCTCTCGGCGCCACGCTGGCCGTGTACGGACTGACCGAGCTCGTGGGCGGATACGGCTTCCTGGCGGTGTTCGTCGCGGCCCTGGTCATCCGCGACTACGAGCGAACGCATGAGTACCACGCGGTGCTCCACGACTTCTCCGAGCAGGCCGAGCGTCTGCTGATGGTCGCGCTCCTGCTGCTGTTCGGCGGGGCGCTGGCCACCGGGATCCTGGCGGCGCTCACCTGGCAGGCCGTCGTGGTGGGCGTGGTGTTCCTGGTCGCCATCCGGCCCGTCGCGGGGATGATCGGCCTCGCGGGTTTCGCCGCACCGCGCCCCGAACGGTGGACGATGTCGTTCTTCGGGGTTCGGGGGGTGGCGTCCTTCTACTATCTGGCCCACGGCTTCAACGAGGCGTTCTTCGAGGACGTCGAGGCGGCGTGGGCGATGGTCTCGTTCATCGTGGTGGTCTCGATCGTGGTCCACGGGCTGACGGCACGGCCCACCATGCGTGCCCTGGAGCGGCGGATGCCGGGAGGGGAGGGGTGACGGTGCGGGCGCACGTCTGGATCTCGGGACGCGTCCAGGGGGTGAGCTTCCGCTGGTACACCTCCGATCGGGCGCAGCAGCGCGGCGTCGCGGGCTGGGTCGGCAACCTGCCCGACGGACGCGTGGAGGCCGTCTTCGAGGGTGGGACGCGCTCGGATGTGGAGGCCATGATCGACTGGTGCCGCACGGGCCCCCCGGGGGCACGGGTCGAGGACGTGGAGGTCGTCTGGGAGGACCCCGAGGGGCTTACCGGGTTCGACCTGCGCTGGTAGGGGCGTGCGGTGCGTCAAGCGGGGCAGTCGGCCAGGACGCCGGCCCCAGGTGTGTCATCCTCCACCCCAACCCAGGCCAGCGGTACCCGGTCATCCCCGCTCCCCGCGGCCAGGCCCGCGGCCGTGCCGTTCTCCCGCGGGCTGTAGCAGGCCTCGAGCATCGGGAGGAAGCCGCCCTGCGCCCAGGCTCCGAGGCCGTAGCGGTCGGGCCCGCCGCCCTCGGCGGTGAGGCCGGCCACGGGGCTGAATCCGGTGAGGGGCGTCACTGGGCCGAGGTCGAGGCGGGCTCGCCCGGGTACACGGCCGGTCATGGCGTAACGCTGCGCCCACCAGCCGGAGGTGTGGTCGCCGGACCACCGGGCCCCGGCTACCGGCTCGAAGGCCGGGTACGGACCGGTGAACACCCCGGCGCGGTACTCCTCCACGGCCGTGTACTCCTCGCTCGTTCCCGGTTCATAGGACGCGCCGGCTACCGGTACGTAGCCACCGGCCGGATCGAAAGCCCCGGCGGAGGCTAGCCACGGACCCATGTCGGCGAACCGGTCCCCCATCGAGGATCCCAGCCACCTCAGGGCGGGCTCCG
>CAZLKN010000097.1:0-7745 GCA_964560135.1 uncultured Actinomycetes bacterium
GGGGCCGGGGTGACGACGACCCGGTCGTGGGTGATGTCCTCGATCCGCCACGTGGATGCTCCGAGCACGAAGGTCTCGCCGGGGCGCGACTCGTAGACCATCTCCTCGTCGAGCTCGCCCACCCGGGTGCCCTCGGGCAGGAAGACGCCGTACAGCCCCCGGTCGGGGATCGTCCCGCCGCTCGTGACGGCGACACTGCGGGCGCCGTCGCGGGCGCGGAGGGTGTCGCTGCGCCGGTCCCACACGATCCGGGGGCGGAGGTTGGCGAACTCCGTGGACGGATACCGTCCGGCGAGCAGGTCGAGGGTGGCCCGTAGGACGTCGTCGGTGAGCTCGGCATAGGGGGCCGAACGCCGGACCACCGCCGCGAGGTCCTCGAGCGTCCACTCGTCCATCGCGCACATCGCGACGATCTGTTGGGCGAGCACGTCGAGCGGGTTGCGGGGGTAGCGCGTCTCCTCGATCGCCCCCCGGCGCATCCGCTGCACGACGACGGCGGCCTCCACCAGGTCGCCGCGGTACTTCGGGAAGAGCTTGCCGCGGGATGGCTCGTCCACCCGGTGGCCGGCGCGGCCGATGCGCTGCAGCCCGCGTGCCACCGACCCGGGGCTCTCCACCTGGACCACGAGGTCGACGGCACCCATGTCGATCCCGAGCTCCAGCGAGGAGGTCGCCACGAGGGCACGCAGCCGCCCCGCCTTCAGGTCGTCCTCGATGGCCAGACGCTGCTCGCGGGCGAGCGACCCGTGGTGGGCGCGGACGAGGTCCTCCCCGGCGAGCTCGTTGAGTCGCGCGGACAACCGTTCGGCGAGCCGGCGTGCGTTGCAGAACACGATCGTGGTGCGGTGGGCGCGGATCAGGTCGAGGAGCCGCGGATGGACGGCGGGCCAGATGCTGCGCCTCGTCGGGCCTGCGGTGGCGGGGCCTGAGGCGGGCTCGGGTTCGATCTCCCCGAGCGACCCCATGTCCTCGATCGGGACGATCACCTCGACGTCGAGCTCTTTGCGGATGCCGGCGTCCACGATCGTCACCGGACGCCAGGCCTCCGGCGTCCGGCCCCCGAGGAACCGGGCGATCTCCTCCAGCGGACGTTGGGTGGCCGACAGCGCGATGCGCTGGACGGGCTCCCCGCGCAAGTGCTCGAGCCGCTCCAGAGAGAGCGCCAGGTGGGAGCCGCGCTTGGTCGGGGCCACGGCGTGGATCTCGTCCACGATCACCGTCTGCACGCCGGCGAGGATGTCGCGCGCCCGGGAGGTCAGCAGCAGGTACAGCGACTCGGGTGTCGTGATCAGGATGTCCGGCGGGGTGCGCACGAGGGCGCGCCGCTCGCGCTCGGGGGTGTCCCCGGTGCGCATCGCCACCGTCGGTTCCCGGAAGGGTTCGCCGAGCCGCTCCGCGGCCAGCGCGATGCCGCCGATGGGTGCGCGCAGGTTCTTCTCGACGTCCACGGCGAGCGCCCGGAGCGGTGACACGTACAGCACCCGGACCGAGCGCTCCGGCGGCTCGGGGTGGCGGCCGATGGTGTCGATGGCCCACAGGAACGCCGCCAGGGTCTTGCCCGACCCCGTGGGGGCCGAGATCAGGGTGTGGTCGCTGCTGGAGATGGCCGGCCAGCCGCGCTCCTGCGCGGGGGTGGGCCGGTCGAAGGTCGCCGTGAACCACTCCCGGGTGGGGGCGGAGAAGCGCTCGATGCTCACGGGGTCACGGTACTCCGCCCCCGCGACGCCCGCCGCCTGCACCCGTGTCCGGGGCTCGCGCGCCGGGGGTGTCGCCCGGCCCGGCTACGGAGCGCCTGCGACGGCGTGCTGGCCAGACTTCATCAGATGGTGCAAGCAGGTCTGCGTGGCCTGGCGTCCCACCCCGGCCAGGAAGTGCCGCAGCGACAGCCGGGGGGGACACGCGAGCGCCCGCCGGAGGCTGGCCGCCCACGTGCGCTGCGTGCCGGGGGCCCGCCCGAGGCGGCCGGCGGCCTCCACGGCGTCGAGACCCAGCGCGGCGGCGAACAGGGCCTGGAGCTGTGCGGCCCCCAGATCGGCGGCCCGGCCCACGTGTTCGCCGAGCCGGGGGCCGAGCAGATCGATGACCGCGGCGGGCTCGGACCCGTCCACGAGCTCCGGTGGCAGGGTCGCCACCACCGACGGCATGAGGCCCGCCAGCTCGGGATCGAACTGCCCTCCGGCCTCGTCCAGGATCACCTCGCAGGCCGTGTCGGGAACTTGGGCGAGACGGTGCGGACGGGGCGCGGTGAGGGCGGCGAAGGCGTCCGCGACGGCGAGGACGCGGGCGGCGACCGGGATGTCGGATCCCCGCAGGCCGGCTGGATAGCCCGCGCCGTCCCACCGTTCGTGGTGGGCCAGCGCGCACCGGCTTGCGCCATCGAGCTCGGGCACCTGGCCCAGGAGCTGTGCCGAGCGGACCGGATGGACGTTGACCACGCTGCGGTCCTCTTCGGTCAGGGGGCCGGGCCGGCCGAGCAGGCCGACCGGGACCTCGAGACTCCCCAGGTCGTGGAGGAGGAACCCCCAGGCGGTGGGCAGGTCGACCGGTATCCCCGCGGCACCGGCGAGGGCGAACGCGGTGGTGGTGCCCCGGACGCTGTGAAGGGCAAGCGCCGGCTCACGCAGGGCCATGACGCCCGTGAGCGCCCAGCCCGCCGGACAGGTGTCGGCGATGAGGATCGACAGACCCCCGTGTCGCGGATCGTATACGCGCTCGGTCATCCCCCTCGCTCCTTGTGATCGTCTGCCCCGTAGTTTCACCATCGGGTCCGTGAGGCCCCACCTGAACACCTGTTTGGCCGCATCTCCCAGATTCGGCGACGTGGCCCCTGACCTGTGGTTGCATGGGGGTATGCATCAGCGCGCCTGGCTGGACGGGTACCTGGCCTACCTGGAGGGCCCTCGCCGGGCGTCGCCACACACCGTGGCCGCGTACCGGAACGATCTCACCGACTACCTGCGGTTCCTGGAGCGCCTCGACCGGGACGTCGCCACGGTGGACCACAAGATGCTGCGGACCTATCTCGCCAACCTCGAGACCCGCGGGCTGCGGAGGACCAGCATCCGGCGCCGGGCCACGGCGGTACGCAGCTTCTACCGCTTCCTGCACCGCGAGGGGGTGGTCACGTCCAACCCGGCCACGCTGCTGTCCCTTCCCAAGGCGCAGCCACGCCTGCCGAGGGTGCTCAAGCCCGTCGAGGTCGGACGGATGCTCGATGCGGCCGACCGCCGGACCGCCGCGCAGGAGCCGACGCCGGAGTCCTGGCGCGATCTCGCGTTACTGGAGCTGCTCTACGACTCCGGCCTGCGCGTGGGCGAAGCCTGCGGGCTGCGGCTCGAGGACCTGGACCTCGCCGCCGGTTGGGTCCGGGTGGAGCAGGGCAAGGGCGGGCGCGATCGCGTGATACCGCTGGCCGAACCTGCGGTCACGGCGATCGATGCCTACCTCGACCACGGCCGTGCGGCGCTCCTTACCCGGGCCCCCGCACAGACCTCACCCTCGCCGGTCCTGTTCGTCAACGGCAGGGGGCGCCCGATGACCACCCGCGATGCCCGACGGGTGATCTCCCGGCTCGGTGGCGTGCTCGACGGCCGTCCGATCTGGCCGCATCTGCTTCGCCACTCCTTCGCCACGCACCTGCTGGAGGGCGGAGCCGACCTGCGGAGCGTCCAGGAGCTGCTCGGCCACGTGGACATCGGCAGCACACAGGTGTACACCCACGTCACCAGGGAACGGCTCCGCAGCGTGTACGATTCGACCCACCCACGCGCATGAGGACGGTTACGTGAGCACATTGGATCCGGGCATCGGCGAGCCCAGCGACGGCGCGGAGCACATCGAGCGCCTCTGGGGGGCGTACAAGGGGGAGGGGTCCGCCGAGGCCAGGGAGCGGCTGATCCTGCACTACTCGCCGCTGGTGAAGTTCGTGGCCGGCCGGGTGGGGGCCGGGTTGCCACCCTCGGTCGAAACCGCCGATCTGGTGTCCTACGGGATCCTCGGCATGATCGACGCCATCGAGAAGTTCGACCTGTCCCGCGAGATCAAGTTCGAGACCTATGCCGTCCCACGGATCCGGGGTGCGATCCTCGACGAGCTCCGCGCCCTCGACTGGGTACCACGGTCGGTGCGCGCCAAGGCCCGCGAGATCGAGCGGGCCATGACCAAGCTCCAGGCCCAGTTCAAGCGGGATCCGACCGAGGAGGAGCTGGCCGGCGAGCTGAGCATCGATGTCGACGACCTGCAGGACCGCCTGGGGGCGGTCGCTGCGTTGTCCGTTGTGGCTCTGGAGGAGCTGCTCACGATCGGCGGTGAGCGGGGTGACACGGTCAGCGTGCTCGATACGCTGGCCGACCCTCTCGTGGAGAAGCCCGGTGAGTCGATGGAGGCCGACGAGAGCCGCCGTGCGCTGCTCGAGGCGATCGGAGAGCTCCGCGAGCGCGAGCGGATGGTCATCACGCTCTACTATTTCGAGGGCCTGACGCTGGCGAAGATCGGCGGGATCCTCGGGGTCACCGAGTCCCGCGTTTCGCAGATTCACTCCAAGGCGGTGCTCTTCCTGCGTTCGCGGCTGACGGGCGCGCCGACCCAGCGGGGGCGCCGTCCGGCTCGCGGCCCGGCCCGGTAGGTACGCCGCACCGTCCCTGCTGGTAGAATCACGCGGCACCCGCTGTACCGGCGGGTGACTACACACGCCCGGCGACTTCCGCAACTTCCGGTGGATGCAGCGGGCCGGGCGCTAGGAGCAACCGGAAGGAGGGATGCATATGCCGCCGGTAACCATGCGGCAGCTTCTCGAAGCGGGTGTCCACTTCGGACACCAGACCCGCCGTTGGAACCCGAAGATGAAGCGGTACATCTTCGCGGAGCGCAACGGCATCTACATCATCGACCTCGAGCAGACGCTCGCCCTCGTCGAGGACGCCTACGCGTTCGTACGGGACAAGGCTTCCCAGGGGGGAACCATCCTGTTCGTCGGGACGAAGAAGCAGTGCCAGGATCCTGTGGAGAAATTCGCCACACAGTGCGGGATGCCGTACGTCAGCACCCGCTGGCTGGGAGGGACCCTCACGAACTTCCAGACGATCAAGGGGCGCATCGACCGCCTCCAGCAACTCATCGACATGGAGGAGCAGAACCTCTTCGAGACCATGCCGAAGAAGGAGGTCCTCCGGCTGCGCCATGAGCGCGAGAAGCTCGAGAAGCACCTCTGGGGTGTCCGTGAGATGACCAAGCCCCCGGACGTGGTCTTCGTCATCGACACACGCAAGGAGGCCATCGCCGTCGCCGAGGCCCGCAGGCTCGGGATCCCCCTCGTGGCCGTGGTGGACACGAACTGTGATCCCGACGAGGTGGATTTCGTGATCCCCGGCAACGACGACGCGATCCGCTCTGCGAACCTGATGTGCCGGATCGTTGCGGAGGCCGTGATGGAGGGACGCGCCATGCTGCCCTCCCAGGTCTTCGAGCCGGACGCCGAGGAGGACGAGCCGGAGGTCACCCTCGAGGAGGAACCCCCGAGCGAAGCCCCCGCCGCCGAGGCCCCCGCTGGTGAGCCGGCCACCGAGACCACGACGTCACCGGACCGCTGAGCGGGTACCGACGAGAGCGAAGGACGAACCAGATGGCCGAGATCAGCGCAGCCGACGTCAAGAAGCTCCGGGACGCTACCGGGGCAGGGATGATGGATTGCAAGAACGCGCTCGCCGAGGCGGGCGGGGACATCGACAAGGCCCGGGCGCTCCTGCGTGAGCGCGGTCTGGCCGACGCCGCCAAGCGGAAGGGGCGCGAGGCCAAGGAGGGCCTCATCCACGCCTACCTGCACGCGCCCACGCCCGGCCTCCCGCCGCGGGTCGGCGTGATGGTCGAGGTCTCCACGGAGACCGACTTCGTCGCGAAGACCGACGACATCAAGACCCTCGCTCAGGAGCTCGCACTGCACATCGCGGCCGCCAAGCCCGTCTACCTGTCCGCGGACGACGTCCCCGAGGGCGTGCTTGCCGAGGAGCGGGATCTCGCGCGCAAGAAGGTCGAGGGCAAGCCGGAGAACGTCGTGGAGAAGGCCGTCGCAGGGGCCGTGAGGAAGTTCGGGCAGCAGTTCTGCCTGCTGGAGCAGAAGTGGGTTCGCGACGAGAAGCAGACGATCCGGGAGCTGATCGACTCCTACGTGGCCAAGCTCGGGGAGAACATCGGCATCCGGAGGTTCGTCCGCTTCGAGGTCGCCGAAGGGATCGACTGAGGATCCGTCCAACCGGAGGAGTGGCATGAGGACCGAGGAGACCGTCGGATCGGAGAGCAGCGACGGTTCGCCGCGTTACCGGCGGGTGCTCCTCAAGATCTCGGGCGAGTCCTTCGCTCCTGCGGGCGGGTACGGCGTCGATCTCGACACGATCCGGCGCATCGCCCTCCAGCTCGCCGACGTGCAGCGGCTCGGCGTCGACGTGGCGGTCGTGGTCGGCGGCGGCAACATCTTCCGCGGTTCCGAGGGCCAGACCCGCGGGATGGACCGGGCCAACGCCGACTACATGGGGATGCTGGCCACGGTGATCAACGCTCTGGCTCTGCGCGACGGCCTGGAGAAGGAGAACGTCGCCACGCGCGTCCAGACGGCGATCTGGATGCAGGAGATCGCCGAGCCGTTCATCCGAGGCCGGGCTCTCCGCCATCTGGAGAAGCGGCGTGCGGTGATCTTCGCGGCGGGTACCGGCAACCCATATTTCTCCACCGACACGACGGCGGCCCTCCGGGCCCTCGAGGTGGGGGCCGAGGCGATCCTGATGGGCAAGCGTGTCCAGGGTGTGTACGACAGCGACCCGCTCGTGAACAGCGAGGCGGTCTTCCTCCCCGACCTCACCTACATGCAGGTGCTGGAGCGCGACCTGAAGGTGATGGATGCCACCGCCATCGCGCTGTGCAAGGACTACAGCCTGCCGATCCACGTCTTCAACCTGCTGGAGGCGGGGAACATCGAGCGGGTCGTGCTCGGGGAGAGCATCGGCACGATCGTCCATTAAGGGGGTGTCATGTCGGTACCTGAGGTCCAGGTCGTTCTGAAGTCGGCGGACGAGAAGATGCGCAAGGCCGTCCAGGTGACCCACGACGACTTCGCGGGGATCCGCACGGGCCGCGCCTCACCGGCGCTGCTGCAGAAGATCACCGTCGACTACTACGGGACCGCAACGCCGCTCAACCAGCTCGCGAGCTTCAACGTCCCGGAGCCGCGCTTGCTGGTGGTTCAGCCCTACGACAAAGGCTCGATCGGGGCGATCGAGAAGGCGATCATGAGCTCCGATCTGGGGGTCACGCCGTCCAACGACGGCAACGTGATCCGGCTGCCCTTCCCGGCCCTCACCGAGGAGCGCCGCCGGGAGCTCGTGAAGGTCGCGCACAACCGTGCCGAGGAGGGACGGGTCGCGATCCGGAACATCCGTCGCCACGCGAAGGACGAGCTCGAGAAGCTCCAGAAGGACGGACAGATCTCCGAGGACGATTACCACCGTGCGGAAAAGGAGCTCCAGAAGGAGACCGACACGCACGTCAAGGAGATCGACGACATGCTGGCGGTCAAGGAGCAGGAGCTCCAGGAGGTCTAGTCGTGGACCTTCCGCAGCGCAAGCCGCAGGCGCAGGCCGCTGCGGAGAGGCCGCGCTCCCTGGGGATGGCGGTCGGCACCGGACTGCTGCTGGCCGCCGTCGTGGTGGGGCTGCTGTTCGCCGGGCCCACCCCGTTCTTCCTGTTCGCTTTCATGG
>CAZLKN010000098.1:0-7560 GCA_964560135.1 uncultured Actinomycetes bacterium
CGTCCATCTCCTCGGCGAAGTACGCGACCATGTCGCCGCGGTACATCTCGCCGTCCACGGGGACGTCGATCCCGATCTCGTTCTGGAAGCCCATCCACATCGCCGTCGCCTCCTCCTCGAGGCGGCGCAGTTCGGCCCGGTCGATGTCGCCGCGCGCGAAGCGGGCGCGGGCCTTGGTCAGCGCCTCGGGCTTCGGGTAGCTCCCGACGGCCGTGGTGGGCAACAGGGGCAGGTCGAGCCCCAGCTTCTGCAACTTCTCGCGTCCGGTCATGCTCCCACCTTCTCCAGCGCGTTGCCGATCTCGCGCATCCGTTCGAGCTTACGGACCGCGCGGTCGCGCGGCAGGTACTCCAGGCCACATGAGGGCTGGAGGTGCACCTCGTTGATGCCGCGGGCATCGAGCACCTCGATCACCTTGGCGACCAGACGGGCGGTCTCCTCGACGTCCTCGAGCTTGGTGTTGCGCCCGTCGATGGCGCCCAGCGCCAGCGGGCGGTCGGCGCCGCTCGTGGCGATCAGGTCGGCCAGGCCGGGCCCGTAGCGCAGGTCGAAGCCGATGATGTCCGCCGGCATGTCGAGCAGCGTCCCGTACAGCGGGGTGGCGTCCCCGAAGTAGGTGACGAGGCTGATGCGGGCGGCGCCCTTTCCGGCGGCCAGCCGCTCCAGCGCCTGCCGCACCACGGGGGCGTCGGTCGGGTGCAGAAGCAGCGACGGCTCTTCCACCTGGATCACCCCGGCCCCCGTCTCGGCGAGCTGACGCACGTCCTCGGCCAGCGCCTCCGCGAACGCGAGTGTCACCGACGGGATGTCGGGATGGTCGTCGGAACGCAGGATCGCATGCCGGGCCAGGGTATAGGGCCCGGTGAGGACCGCCTTCACTTCGCTGCTCGCTACCGAGGAGGTGTACCGGAAGTCGTCCGCGGCCCCGATCGAGCCCTTGACCGGACCCACGATCTCGGGCCGGCGCACGAGGTAGTTGGTGTCGAAGAAGCGAAGGAGCCCGTTGATCCTGATCCCCTCGAGTCGGGAGGCCGGGTGGGTCACGAGGTCGTACCAGTGGACCTGGCCGTCGGTGACGAGATCGCAGCCGGCCTGCTCCTGCTCACGGACGATCTCGGCGATGTAGTCGCGGCAGACCTCGAGGTAGCCCTCGTCGGTCACCTCGCCGGTCTCGCGCTTCGCGTAGGCACGCCGGACGCGCTGGGCCTCGGGCCCTTCGCCGACGCGTGGATAGCTGGAATGGTTCGAGAGGATGAGCTGCACGTATGCCTGCCTTTCGGGTCGGTCAGCGGGCAAACGCTAGCAGCGGGGGCCGGGGGGTTCAAACGCCACCCCGGCCCCCGCCTCGTGCTGCGTCAAGCCGACCGGCGGCGGACCAGGTGGACCGCCAGCCAGAGCAGGAACCCGATCAGCGCGAAGGGGACGAGGAACCCCATGACCACGATCAGGCCGGCGAAGACCTTGAGGGCGGTTTCCAACGCGGCGTGCCAGGCGTCCTCGAACCGTCCGTCTCCCCCGTCGGGGGCCCCGTCGGGCTCGAAGATGCTCGCGTTGATCGTGGCGAAGTCCACCTGGCCCTGGAGGTGTTGCTTCTGCGCCTGGAGCTGCTCGATCTGGAGGCGGACCTCGTCGAGGCGGTTGCGCACCTGGAGCACGTCGGACACGTCGCGGGCCTGCTGGAGCAGTTCCAGGAGCTGCGTCTCCTGCGCCTGGAGGGCCCGGATCCGCGCGTCGAGGTCGACGAGCTGCCCGGACACGTCCGTGCCCGACGATCCCGTCCGCACCGGGGTGCCGAGGCGGCGGAAGTCGCGCAGCGCGGCCTCCATCTCGTCGGCGGGGACGCGGATCGTCAGATGCCCCGCGGCCAGCCGGTCCTCCACCATCTCGGTCTGGGAGCTCGTGATGAAGCCGCCGTGGCGTCCGGCGATGTCGTTGGCCCGGGCCCACGCCCGCTCGAAGGTCCCGCTCTCCACCTCGATCTCGAGCTCGGCCCGGCGGATGAGCTGCGGCGGGAAGGAGCCGGGGGAGCCGGGCGGCGGCACGATCCCGGGCGAGATCGCCTCGTCCTCGGGGGCTTCGGTCACGCCTTCGACGGTGGAACCGCTGACATCCTCCCCGCCCGACTCACCCACGCCGAGACGACTCAGAAAGCCGCCGCCGGACGATCGCTGGGCGGTGTCGACCCCCGCCGAGTCCTCTGTGGCTTCCTCGCGCTCCGCCACGCCGGGCTCCCGGAGGGCCATGTCGTCGCCGGAGGGCTGCAGCACCGTGGTCCCCACGCCGAAGGCCAGCAGCATCACCGCGGCCGCCGCTCCCGCGTAGGCCCAGCGGGGATATCCGGAGACGCGCCGGCGCACCGACCGGGCGTCGCGCCGGGCCCGGAACCGTTCCCGCAGCCCGGGCCGTGCGGCCTCGCGGGCCCCTTCGACGGTTCGCTGGGCGAGGTCGTCGGGGACCTCCACCTCCGCGGCCTCGGCGTGCAGGGCTTGTCTGATCTCGTGCTCGATCTTGTCGTTCATGTCATGTCCCTCCGTCCGCGGCGGCCACCATGTCGGCGTCGTCCGCGAGTACCCGACGCGCCTCGTGTAGGCGCGACTTGACCGTCCCGGGGCGGATCCCGAGCGTCCGGGCGATGTCGCGCTCGGACAGGTCGAGGTAGTACCGGAGGATCACCGTCACCCGGAGGCGGTCGGGGAGCCGGTCGATCGCGTCCGCGACCGCCGAGCGGGTGACCCTCTCATCGGTGGGGTCGGGGGTCACATCGCCCCCGGTCCCGATCCGCTGGAGCGCCGCCGATTCGCGGCGGCGCGACCGGAGCTGGTTCAGCGCCGTGTTGACGGCGATCCGGTACAACCAGCCCCGGATCTCGTCGCCCGGACGGAGGCGGTGGGCGGCCCGGTAGGCGCGGATGAAGGTCTCCTGCGCCACGTCCTCGGCTGCGTACGGCTCCCGCAGGATCATGTACGCCGCGCGATAGACGGTGGGCTGGTAGGTGGCCACCCACCGCTCGAGCATCTCCATGGGTTGCTCCCGCTGCTCCGGTTCCATCTCCGTCCTTTCATCTGGTCAACACCGGAGACCCCCGGAAGGTTCGACCCATGGTGCGCTTCGTCCGGGTGGTTGTCCTACATTTCGGCTCCGCACGGGTCGTTCGGCTCCCCGGGCGTGCCCGCGTCCCCCGACGGCAGCGGCGTCGTGGCCGCGCACCATGCGTCCTCGTGGTCGTTGGCCTCCGGGGCATGGGAGCCGGGATCGAGGCTCAGGCTCGCTCCGTCGGGGACCGTCCACCCGGTGTAGTCGACGGCGTCGAGCGCTCCGGTGTCGGCGGCCAGCAGCACCGCGCCCGCGGTGTTCGGGAGCTGGAAGAAGCAGACGACATCGGCGTTCACGCCGCCGTTCGCCGACGGATCGCCGTTGCGGGCGACCACCAGCCGGGAGCCCGCATCGAACACGCCGTCGAGCTCGCAGGCCCGCGATCCGACGTGGACCCGGACGCCGTCCAGGCGCACCGGTTTCTCCGACACGTTGGTGACCTCGATCCATTCGCCGTCGGTGTCCGACACCGCCTTCGGGTTGATCATCAGCTCAGCCACCACGAGCACCACGTCGTCCGCCGCACCCGAGCAGTCGTTGTCGCGTCCGTCGTAGACCTCGACGGCCTC
Organism: uncultured Actinomycetes bacterium; assembly: GCA_964560135.1. Lineage (GTDB taxonomy): Bacteria > Actinomycetota > JAICYB01 > JAICYB01 > JAICYB01 > CAZLKN01. The sequence goes on from CAZLKN010000098.1 coordinate 3,663, forward strand.
CGGGTGCACCTCCGGGTCGGTGTCGTCGCAGTCGCCGCCGCGCTCCACGTGCCCCTCCGGGGCCAGGAACGCGCGGCGCTCGGTGGCGTCGTCGCCGTAGCCGTCGCCGTCACGGTCCGCGTACCAGGTGTCGCAGGGCACGGCATCGGCCAGGCACAGCACGTCGGCCGGATGTCCCTCGCGGTCGGGTGCGGCCTGCGCCGGAGCCGTCGCGGCCCCCGCCAGGACGAGACACAGCAGGATCGGGATGAGTCGTCGCATGAAAGCCCTCCTTGCCAGACGTGGGGAAGGCGGTTGCGGGAAGGAGCCACATCATTAGCAGCGGGCACCGACACGACGGTGGTGGCTGCTACCGTTGGGGGCCCGAGGAGCGAAAAGGAGCGAGCCGTGGCGGACATCATCGACGGCAAGAAGATCGCGAGCGAGGTCTTCGATGAGCTCAAAGGACGGGTCGAGGCGCTCGGCTCCCGCGGTGTGACGCCCGGTCTGGCCGCCATCCTCGTGGGCGAGGATCCGGCCTCGGCGACTTACGTGCGGATGAAGCAGAAGGATGCGGAGCAGGCCGGGGTGGCCAGCACCCTGCACCGGATGCCCGAGCGCACGGAGGCCGAGGACCTGGCCGACTTGATCGACGACCTGAACGCCGACCCGAGCGTCCACGGGATCCTGCTCCAGTTGCCGCTCCCGGCCAAGCTCGACCAGGACCAGTTCCTCGTCCGGATGGACCCCGCCAAGGACGTGGACGGCCTCCACCCCCACAGCCAGGGTCTGCTCTTGCAGGGACGGCCCGCGTTCGTCCCCTGCACCCCCGCGGGGGTGCAGCAGATGCTCTCCCGCTCGGGGATCGACGTGGCCGGCGCGAACGTCGTGGTGGTGGGACGCAGCGTGCTCGTGGGGCGTCCGCTGTCGGTGCTGCTGTCCAACAAGGGGGACGGCGCGAACGCGACGGTCACCGTCTGCCACACCGGCACCCGTGACCTCGCCCGGCACACCAAGGAGGCCGACGTGCTGATCGTCGCTGCCGGCGTGGCCCGCATGATCGGGGCCGAGCACGTCTCCGAGGGGACGGTGGTGATCGACGTGGGCACCAACGCCGAAGACGGCAAGCTCGTCGGCGACGTCGACTTCGACGCCGTGGCCCCCATCGTCCGGGCGATCTCCCCGGTGCCCGGGGGCGTGGGACCGATGACGCGGGCGATGCTCATCGCGAACACGGTCCTGTCCGCCGAACGCGCCTCGGGGGCCTGAGACAACATCACCTCCCCGCGAGTGGGATGAGCTTCGAGCGCCGCAGCGTCCTGTCACGCGTGAGCAGGGGAACCTCATGCACGATGCTCGTGGCCCCGATGATCTCGTCCGCTGGATCCCCTTTGAGGTCGAGCCTGGTGCTGACCTTCGCGATCTCGGTGGTGAGGGGCCACAGGTGTACAGATCCGAGGACACGCGTGATCGACGCGTCGTCGAGGTCGACATCGATCCGGCCGAGCTGCGCGAGTTTGGCGATCTCCCAGAGCACGATGGCCGAGATGCTCCAGGGATTGGTGCGTAGCAGGCGGCGTTCCACTGCCGTCAGATCATCGGTGAGGGCGAGGAGTAGGACGTGGGTGTCAAGATTCAGCATGCCACCAGACGCCGGTGGACATCAGGTCGCCCTGCAGCCGGATCTTGCCCTCGAGTGCCCCGATGAGCTCCGCGGACTCGGCCCGGATGGGGATCAGCTTGGCCACGGGCCGCCCCCGCTTCGTGATGACGATGCCTTCCTCATCGACCTCATCGAGGATCGACAGGCACTGCTCCTTGAATTTCGCCGCACCGATCTCCTTCATAGTCACTCTAGCTTACCAGTCATGTCATACGACCAGGTTCCTGGGGGCCACCTGAGCCGCTGGGGGGCACGCTGCCGCGCAAACGGAAGAGCGTGAGGGTCTCCGGGGTGCGTTCGGGCGGCTGCATGAAGGCGGCGGCGACGGCGACGACCAGCGAGATCATCAGGACGGCGGCGACGAAGCCGACGAAGGTCTCGGTGGGCTGCCGTTCCCACACCTGCGCCCACATGTAGAAGGTCGCGGTGGACAGGAAGACGTCCAGCGCGCCGTGTGCCACCACCGACCGGCGGGCCTCGCGCCGGGCGGGTCCGACGAACCGGCGCACACGCGAGGCGCCGAGGAGGAACCGGAGCCAGCGCCAGCCGGCGTAGACGGTGAGCGCGATCGCGACGGCCCGCACCGGCTACGGGCTCCTGAGCCAGGGCTCGGGCAGATCCAGGAAGGTGAGCTCAGCGGCCTCCAGGAAGGCCCGGATGGTGGTCTGCATGTCGTCCGGGAAGCCGCCCGGGGGCCCCGCCCGCGCGGCGGCCTCGGAGGTGAAGTACATGGTGCGGGTGAACCGATCCCGGTCGTGCCAGGCCATCGTGCCCCCGATCGTCTCCGGACGGTAGGCGGCCACGCGCTCGAGGTCCCCGCGCAGGGAGCGGAGCCGCTCGGGGTCGCGGGCCCGTCCCCGGATGACCTGGACGAAGCCCGCGTCATCGGACCCGCCCCCCAGGATCTGTTCGACCTCCGGTGCGCTGTCCACGGTGAGATCGTCGGCCAGCCCATGCCAGAGCTCCCGGGGGCCGGAGGCCGTGAAGCGGACGACGGCCACGAAGCGGCTCTCTGCGGTTACCCCGGCGGTGAGGCCGAGCCACCCGTCGTTGTGGACGAGGGCCGCCACGCGCTCCTCGAACGCCTGCGGGAGGCCGCCGGGATCGGTGACCCGTCCCTCGATGAGCTGGACGACCATCTACCGGGGCAGCAGGTCGGCTACGGCCTCGCGTTCGGCGACGAGCTCCTCGGCGGTGATGCGGATCTTCTCGCGGGCGAAGTCGTCGTGCTCGAAGCCCTCGACGACCTCCCAGCCGTCGCCGCTGCTGCGCACCGGGAAGCCGAACTGGAGCCCTTCGGGGACGCCGTACTCGCCGCGGCTCACCACCGCCAGCGCCGCGTTGTCGCCTGCTGGAGTCGGTGTCCAGATGCTGCGGACGGAGTCGATCGCGGCGTTGGCCGCCGAGGCCGCCGAGGACGCGCCCCGGGCCTTGATCACGGCCGCGCCCCGCTCCTGCACCGTGGAGATGAACTCGCCGCGCAGCCACGCGTCGTCGCCGATGACCTCGGGGGCCGGCCGGCCGGAGATCGTGGCGTTGCGGAAGTCGGGGTACTGGGTGTTGGAGTGGTTGCCCCAGATCGCCACGTTGCGCACCTCGGTGACGGGCACGCCGGCCCGCTGCGCGAGCAGGGCCCGGGCCCGGTTCTGGTCGAGGCGGGTCATCGCGAACCAGCGGTCGTCGGGCACCTCGGGGGCGTTGGCGCGCGCGATCAGGCAGTTGGTGTTGCAAGGGTTGCCGACCACGAGCACCCGCACGTCGGCGGCGGCGGCGGAGGCGATCGCCTGCCCCTGGGGGCCGAAGATCTTCGCGTTGACGCCGATCAGGTCTTTGCGCTCCATGCCCTCCTTGCGGGGCATCGCCCCGACGAGCAGCGCCCACGACACCCCGTCGAAGGCGACCTTGGCGTCGCTCGTGGCCTCGACCCCCGCGAGCAGCGGGAAGGCGCAGTCGTCGAGCTCCATCACCACGCCGTCGAGGGCCTGCATCGCCGGTTCGATCTCCAGCAGGCGCAGCTCGACGGGGGTCTGGGGGCCGAGCAGGTCGCCGTTGGCGATCCGGAACAGGAGCGCGTAGCCGATCTGTCCGGCCGCTCCGGTCACCGCCACCCGCACCGGGGTCTTCGCCGCCATGGTCGTCCCTCCGAGGTCGTTCGTCGTCGCCGGACGCGTGTGCGTCCCAGGGCGCGAGCATACCGATGCGCGCGGTGCCCGGACGAGGGCGGCAACCCGACCGCGGCAGGTATCCGCCCGCCGG
>CAZLKN010000099.1:0-2842 GCA_964560135.1 uncultured Actinomycetes bacterium
ACATGCGTTCCCGTCCCGGCGAGGGCCGGGGTGTCGACAGCGAGGGAGGTGGGCTATGGCTGTGGATCCGATCCCGCAGGGGTATCCGCGGATCATGCCGTACATGTGCGTCGCCGGTGCGGCCGAGGCGCTCGACTTCTACACGAGCGTTCTCGGTGCCACCGAGCGGATGCGGATGGACGGTCCGGGTGGCAAGATCGGCCACGCGGAGATCCAGTTCGGTGACTCGATCATCATGCTGTCCGACGAGTATCCGGAGATGGGCGCTCGGGGGCCCAAGTCGGTCGGCGGCACCCCGGTCACGATCCACCTGTACCTGGAGGACGTCGACGCCGTCTTCGAAAAAGCCATCGCGGCCGGTGCCACGTCACTGCAGCCGGTGGAGAACCAGTTCTACGGTGATCGGTCCGGCCAGTTCGAGGACCCGTTCGGTCACCGGTGGAACGTGTCCACGCACGTGGAGGACGTACCACCGGATGAGATGGCCCGCCGGGCCAAGGAGGCCATGAGCGGCTGAGGCACTCGAACGCAGGGCACTCCTGCCACGCCGCGTGGGGGTGGGGGCCGAAGCCCCCACCCGCCGCGGTCGTCCGTGCGATCTACCGGGGGCCGTTACCGCGCCCGTTGTTGCTCGGGTGCGGGGCGTTGTTCCGGCACCACTCGGCCACCATCTCGTCCATGGTGGCGTCCTCGTCTCCCTCCCACTCCTCTTCGGCCACGGCCTCGAGGGCCTGGAACGGCGGGGCCTTCCGCTTCTGCTGCCGTCCCTGATCGGATCCGGCGAAGTAGGCGGTACACAGCCCGAAGTTGTTCGGGCCGTTCGGTCCGGGCTGGGCGGACACCGCTCCAACCGCTGCCCCCGTTCCCATCAGGACGGTGGCCAGAACTGCGATGGTCTTCTTGATCGACAAGGTGATGTTCCTTTCGTCTCTTCGTTGTCGGGATCCTGGCTTTCGTTTGCACCGGGGGTCCCCGGTCCTCCTGCTCAGCCTCCTTCCTCAGGGGATGTGGCGTAGCCGTGATCGGGTGCGCGGTCCCAGGCCTGCCCGGGGGTGCCCGCCAGTTCGTTGCGGGACCACTCCGCGTACAGGGCCCAGGCGAACGTGGCGTTGCCTCCTAGGTGCCGTGCCGGCAGGTCGATGACCAGACGGCCGGATGAGACGTGGATGACGACGCCGGTGGCATCGCCGAAGTCCGTGCCGGCGTGGCCGCGGACGCCCGGGTACCAACCGTCGTCGGCGAGGGTGGCCCACACCTCGGCGTCGGGGGTCCCGTCGCCGGTCGTGTCGGTGAGAAGAGCCAGATTCATCGTGCGGGTGGCCGAGCCGGTGTCCGGGTACGGTGCGGCGGCAGTCACGGTAAGGGTGTAGGTGGCATCCGAGCCGGTGAGGGTCGCTTCGAGGATGTCCACGTACGCGGGTGGTGTGTCGATCGCGGATGGCACGTCACCCCGGCGGTCGGTGAGTGATGCCCGCGGCACCGGGGCGACGTCGTGAGCCGGAGCCGGCTGGGCAGGGGTGCCCTCCGAGGCGACGGTGGTCGGCGGCGGGGGCTGTTCGTGCGGCACGATCCCACGGGCGGTCCGACCGCGGTCGGGCGAGGTCTCGGGGGCGGGTTGGGACCGGCCGGAGACCGCCGGCTGGATGGCGTCACCCGTTCCGCAGGCGGCTGCCGTGAGCAGACCCAGCAGCGCCGGAAGCATGAGCGCACGTCCCGTTCGGTTGGTCATGGTTCGCCCCTCGATGGCCTTCTTCGCTCGCATCTGCCCGACTGAACGTCGCAGCGAGCCATCTGGTGTCGCCGGAATGCGGACGAACACACGTACGGAAAACGGTCCGACGGGAGGCTGCTCGCCACTCGTTTGACTGATCGACGCTGAGGCGAGGGGGAGGGTTCACACGTGGCTGTCGCTGTACGGGAAGTCGACCGAGATCGTGCTGGGGCACGTGCCTCGCGCGTGCTGCAGAGAGATGATCGGCTCGTGGAAGCGCTCCGCGCCCGGGAACCGGATGCGCTTGAGCAGCTGCTGGAGGGCTACGGGAAGCTGATCCTCGCCTGGGCCCGCGATGGCGGCACCGACCCGGAGGATGTCCTTCAGGACGTCATGCTGCGGGTCTGGCGGTCGTGCCACCGGCTGACGCCCGACACCCACCTCCCCGCGTGGCTCAAGACGATCACGAAGAACACCATCCGTGACCGTTGGCGCGCGGCAGCCCGCAAGCCGGCGCTTCCCGTCGGACTCGATCCCGCCGGTGGTGAGACCGTGGATCCCACCGCGCAGGAACGCAGCCGGCTGGCCGTGCAGGAGATGCTGACGACCCTCCGGGACCGGGAGCGCAACGTGCTGGAGCTCCTGTATCTGGACGATCTTCCACTCAACGAGGTGAGCCGGCGGCTGGATCTCAGTGAGGAGGCCACCAAGAGCCTGGCGGCCAGGGCGCGGCGCCGGCTTCGCGGCAATCTCGAACGGCTGGTCGCGTCGACCCCGGTAGGGGTGATCCACCTGCTCGTCGGACGCGCTGCTGAAGCCGGCCAGCACGTGACACGGTCCCTCGGGACGGCGGGCGCCGCGCTGATGGCGACCGCTGCGGCGACCGCGGTGGTTGCCGGAGGGGTGTCGGTGGAACGGGCCCGGCAGGACCGGCCGGAGCCGCCGCCGGGTCTGGTGGCGCATCACGCGACGTCCGATGGCGAGGATGACGCCGGAGCGATCCGCATCGACCCGGTGGGCGTCCGCACCGCTCACCGAGGCGAGCCTGAGGTCGTAACCGAACAGGAGTCACCGGCCGGCGAGGCGACCGCCGGGGGCGACGGTCCCGGCGGAAATCCGCAGGGCCAGGGC
>CAZLKN010000099.1:2942-7223 GCA_964560135.1 uncultured Actinomycetes bacterium
CGACAGCCGGCCCGCGTGTGCGGGACCACCCGAGGACCGGCCGACCGACTGCGACGGCGCGGGAGAGGGACGGGGGCCGGACGCGTCCGGGGGGAAGGGGCAGCGGCCCGCCTGAGCCCCTCGTCAGAGGGGACTCGACGCCCTCTCCCAGAGGGCGACGAGCGACGCGGCGAGGCGTTCAGGATCCGCCCGGTGCGGCGGATCGAAGTGGTGCCGGTCCGGGTAGGTCTCGATGCTGAAATCGGGGAAGACGGCGGCCAGCCGGTCGGCCATGTCCCGGTAGTAGCCGGCGCTTCGCCCGCCCACCGTGTACAGGACGGGTCGGGGGAAGGTCCGCAGCTTCTCGTGGTCGGGCTCGTAGCTGCGGAACGTGTCCATCAAGGCGCGAAGCGCCGGAGGACGCTTGGCCATCCACGGCGGAGGTGGCCCGGGGGGCGGGGACGGAGGCTCGACACCGGGGGCGATCTGCATCCGCATGAAAGCCGGCATCATCTCCTCGGTTGGAAGCGACTTGATCCGCTCGGCTTCGGCCCACACCTCCCGTTCGGCCGGCGTCTGCCCCGCGTTGCCGATCCAGGCCGGCTCGTTGAGGGTCAGGCTGAGGAGTCGATCGGGGTGGGCGGCGCAGAAGGCGAGGGCACTGGCGCCCCCGGCCGAGTACCCGACGAGATGGAACCGCTCGAAGCCCGCCGCATCGGCGAAGGCGAGAAGCCCTTGGATCTCGAGGTCGAAGGGGTTCCCCGGCGGCGGCGCGTCGGTTGCATAGATCTCGAGTTCCTTGTACCGGACATCCGCATCGGGGCCGAGCGCCTCGATGAGCGCGGGATACGCGAGCCTGGCCGGCAGGACGCCGCCGGGGAGTAGGACCGCCTGGAACCGTCGTTCACCCATGCCCCACCTCCTGTGTCACCGATACGGTTCAACACAGGATGCCAGTTCGGAGGGCGGTGGGATCCCGGGGGGGCGGGTTGAGGGGCCCCGAGGACCCCTCAACCCGGCGTGGCGTGGCTACTCGCCCGTGAGGACCTGGTCGCCTTTGACCAGACGGACGGCGTCGACGGTGACCGAGCCCCTCCCGACGGAGGCATAGGCAGAGGCCAGGCCGTTCTGCGAGTCGGTGTTGGTCTCGATCTTGGCCTGTACCTGGATGTCGTAGACGGTCCCGGGGTCGAGCGGGTGCGCGACGAAGTTGAACGCATGGGCCGCCATCGTCCGCTGGATGGTCTCGATCGTCTCGTCGTCGGTGACCTCCTGCTCGCCGTCCGACTCCTCGACGACCCCCTGCAACTCGGCCGACAGCTCCTGCATCCGGTTGCAGAAGATCACTTCACCCGGGTAGGCGTCCTGTCCGTTCAGCAGCACCCGGACGGTGACGGTGCCTTCCGCCGTCGAGGTGTCCTTGATCTGCTCCCGGGTCTTCACGAGGGTTTGGGTGTAGAGGCCACACATCAACGAGACGTCGATGAACAGGGCCCGGTTGCCCCCCGGGGGCTTGATGGTGCTCTGCAGGACGGTGAGCCAGTCCTGGCTATCGGTTTCTTCGATCAGAAAGATGTTGGAGACCGCGGCCGTGGACGTGCCGGCGGGGGACCCCGCATGCGCGGTGTCCCCTGTGAACGCCCCACCGTGCAACGAACCGGCCAAGAGCGCGGTCACCACAGCGAGAGCAACGAGTGCCTTGCGACGCGTATCGGTTCCTGCAGCGAACATGGATCCTCCTGTTTTCGACGCCGACCGTGTGCGATCGGCTCCCTCAACGTCATCCGTCCTACGGAACGACGGAGGCGTGATCCTGGTGTCGGAGGATCCGGGCACGGGGCTCGGAAGCACGGGGGCAACGACCGCGGTGACTGAGCCTCGTCCAGCAGCCGGCCGTCTACGCGACACTGGGGCGATGGGTGCGCCGACCGGACCGGAGGGACAACCAGCGACGGACCTGGGCGTTCCGGCGAGCCGACCCCGGATCCGTGGGGTGGATGCCGCCCGCGCCGCTGCGATCATCGGCATGTTCGCCGTCCACGTCGGTCCGACCGACGCGGACGGGGTCGCAGGGTGGCTCTACGCCCTGCCGCACGGCAGGGCGGCGATCCTGTTCCTGCTCCTCGCCGGCGTCGGGGTGTCGCTTCTGGCCGGCTCCCGGACGACCTCCCCGGCCGAGGCCCGGACGACGCTGGCGTGGCGCGCCGTGCTGTTGCTGCCCGCAGGGCTGGCTCTCCAGCTCCTGGACCATGGCGTGTTCGTCATCCTGCAGGACTACGCCGTGCTGTTCGTGTTCGGGATCGTGGTCCTCGGCCTCGGTGAACGCTGGCTGCTCGCTCTGGCGGCCACCTCGGTCACCTTCGGCCCCCTCGTGTACCTGTGGGGACGGATCAACGCCACCGACGCGTTCCAGCGCGCCAGCGTGGAATGGACGGACCCCGCGGGTGAGATCGTCCACGGGTTGCTGTTGTCCGGGCCGTATCCGTTCATCACCTGGGCCGCTCCGTTCCTGGCGGGCATGTGGATCGGACGCCGTGACCTGCGAGATCCCGAGGTCCGCGCATGGTTGATCTTCGGGGGCGGGAGCGTGGCGGTTCTGACGCCTGCGGCGTCGCGGATCCTGGTCGGTCTGCTGGGGCCGCCAGGCGATCCGGTGGGGTGGACCGAGATCGTTGTCGCGCGCCCCCACAGCCAGATGCCGCTCTGGCTGCTCGGCTCCACCGGAGCGGCGGTGTTCGTGCTCGGCGTCTCGCTGATGGCCGCGGACCGCGCCAGACGCCTCCTGTGGCCCATCGTGGCCGCGGGACAGCTGGCTCTGACCGTCTACGTCGCGCATCTGCTGGTGCTGCACTACGCGGCGCCGGTGCTCCGATCGGGAGAGGTCGGACGGGCGGCCGCCGTGGTCGCAGGGTTCAGCATAGCGGGGGCGTTGTTTGCGACGGCCTGGCGCGCCCGCTTCGCCCGTGGGCCGCTCGAAGTCGTCCTCCGGGGGCCGCGCCGTGGACGGGGCGTGCTCGTCGAGAAGGATTAGCCCCTTCCGGGACGAAGCCTTGGAGCAGAGCTCTTCGATCGCTACCGACACCGAGGGGAGATCCACCGTGTCCACATCCAGACGCTGCGCCGTGCTGGCCCTGGCCGCAGTCGCCGCGGGGCTCTTCGTGGCAGCGCCCGTTCCACCGGCGCAGGCGGAACACTGCAACCGGATCGTGCTCCACTCCGGGACGGGCCTGCTCCTCGACGCGGGCCTCGTCGGCTGTCATGCGCCGGCCGGAGACGTCGACACCGACTGGATCAACCCCGGATCAACGAGCCTGCACGTCCGCGTCCTGGGGACCGAGATGCCCTCCGACAAGAGCACGCTATCCTTCTCCGGGCTGCGCGACTCCCGGGTGTGCTCCGACGGGGTCTGCACGCTCGACCAGTGGACCTGGGAGCCCGACGGCACCCTCAGCCACCCCGAGCCGTTGTGGGACAGCGCCTCCTACGACATCACCCGCCAGTCCAGCCTCGACGGCGGCGAGGCCGTGGTGACGATCTGCTTCGACGACGAGGGCGACGACTGTGTCTCGCGTACCTACCGCACACTGCTGTAGAACGTCGGGGTGACAACACTGCGGCTCCGGCAGGCGGTGCTCGTCGCGCATGACCTCGATGAGGCGAGCGCGAGGATCGAGGGCGGCCTCGGCCTCCGGGATCCCTACGCGGATCCGGGCGTCGGGCAGTTCGGGCTCCGCAACCTCGTGTACGAGGCCGGCTCGGACTTCCTCGAGATCGTTTCACCGACCCGGGAGGGAACCGCAGCCGGACGCTACCTCGACCGGGTCGGCGACGGCGGATACATGGCGATCTTCCAGGTGGGCGGGTTCGCGGAACTGGCTGAGGTGCGGGCCCGGCTCCCGGAGCTGGGCCTCCAGGTGGTCTGGGAGGCCAACCTCGACGACATCGCCACCTCCCACCTGCACCCGCGGGACGTGCCCGGTGCGATCGTGTCCGTGGACGCCGCCGAGCCCCTGGGTTCGTGGCGGTGGGCGGGCCCCCGGTGGATCGGGGGTCCCCCGGCCCAGCCCTACGCGGACGGTGGAATCAGTTCGATCACCGTGGCGGTGAAGGATCCTCAGAGGGCCTCGGGGATCTGGTCCGCGCTGCTGGGGTGCGAGCTCGACCCTCTGCCCAGCGGTCAGACCGTACGGTTCGTGGAGGGGACCGGCGGGATCATCGATGTCGGGATGAGGTTGGGCGGCACCGGCGAGGCCACCGTGGGGTCGGCTACGGTCCGGGCCACGACGCAGGAGGACCGATGAG
>CAZLKN010000100.1:0-7197 GCA_964560135.1 uncultured Actinomycetes bacterium
CGGGCGTCGCGGACGACCTCAAGCTGAGCGTATTCGATCGCTTCGACTGGGGCGGACGCCAGTCGGCCAGTTCGCCCGGGCTCGGGAGCGGACTCTGCCTCGTGGCCGGATTCGCGAAGCTCCACGGCGGACATGCATGGGTCGAGGATCGCCCCGACGGCGGTGCCTCGTTCCGGGTTCGCCTGCCTGCTAGCGTCGGATGACGCGCAGGCCGTCCTGCCGACGCGATCCGATCATCCGCCGATCTCATGGCGCGCATGACAGGGTTCCGACTCGGTGGGCGTGGTAGGAATCGAACCTACGACCCCCTGGTTGTGATCCAGGTGCGCTAGCCGCTGCGCCACACGCCCTTCGGCCCCCGATGATACCTGGCCCGCGGCCCCGGCGCGTCGAGCCTACAGCGTGAAGGTGTGGGTGATCCTGCTCAGGGGGCCCGTCACGTAGTTCAGATAGATCGGTGGGACGTGTTCTCCACGCTTCCAGACCAGCTCCCGGTCGGAGATCTGCCGCCAGGTCACGTGCACCCGGTCGTTCTCCACCCCCACGACGGTGTAGGTGTACGGCCAGTCCTTGAGTGACGGCACCTCGAGCTGGGTTACCGAGCCGTCCCCGACGCCCAGCAGTGCCGAGCGGTGCGTGTGTCCGGCGACGACGCCCACGAGCCGGTGCCCGGACAGCGCGTCGAGGAGCTCGGCCGAGTCCGCGTCGCGCAGCCCGAACATCACTGGCGGGAAGCCGGGGAAGGGTTGGAGCTCGTGGTGCAGCACGAGCAGCGTGGGGCGCTCGGGATCGAGGCGGTCGGCCAGGGCGCGGGCCTGGCCGGGCTCCAGCGCCCCGTTGTTCACACCCCCCGAATCCTCGCGGAACCCGCCGCGGGCCAGGTCCCAGTCGGGGAACGGTGAGGGTACGGGGTCGGTGGAGTCGATCAGCGCGACCTGGAGAGGACCGAGCTCGACCACGGTGTCGGAGGGTTGGTGTCCGAAGGCCTTGGCGAAAAGCTCCCGTCCCACCGGCTCTCTCGTGGAGCGCTGCACGCGGTCGTGGTTGCCGAGCACGGCGTGCACCGGCGCATCGAGCCCGCCCATGATCTCGGCGGCCCGGACGAACTGCTCCGGTTCGCCGTCCTCGGTGATGTCGCCGGGGACGATCACGAACTCCGGCGCCACGGCGTTGATGTCCCCGACGGCGACCTCGGCGTTGGTCCCCGCCCCCTCGGCCCCGATGTGGACGTCGGTGAGGATCACGAAGCGCCGTCCCGGCGGCGGCTCGGGGGATGCGAGCACGATCTCGCCCTCGGTGGCGTGCCGGGGCGGCACCGGGAAGCGAAGCTCGCCTTCGCCGAGCTTCCGGAACTCCTCGGCCCCCTCCCCGAGGTAGGGGGTCATGTAGATGTTGGTCCAGTCGGCGAAGCGTTGCAGGACTGCCGCCCCCAGCGGCACCGAGTCGGGCCGGGGCCCGACGAGGGAGGCGATCCAGTCCGCGTGGGCGTCGAGGACATCCTCCGGAGCGGGTGCGGCGCGGTCGGACAGGGCCCGGCGGATCATCTCCGCGCGGCGCGCGGTGCGCTCGCCTTCGTCCGCGTACTCGCCACCCCAGGCCGCGAAGACCCGGGCCCGGCCCCCTTCCACGAGCCAGCACGAACGGATCAGGGCGTCGACGAGGTCTGGGCGGGCATCCGGTTGGGTCATCGCGAAGCCAGGGTAGACGCCGCACCGGTGCGGCCGCCAGAAGTCGGGCTCAAGGTTCCGCTTGTGGGGGCCGATAGACTAGTCAGGAACGACTACGCGGTGGAGGATTTTCGCAGCCTGCACGGACCACCTCGGTGGTCCGAAGGGATAGGGACACGCGTCGCGGTGGAGGGACCAGCGCTCGTGTCCGTCGGCCCGGAGCCATGCTCCGGGCCGAACCCGTTCTACACTGCAGTAGTGATCGAGATCCGCGGCATCACCAAATCCTTCGGCGCGCAGGTCCTGTTCCGGCGCGCCGACCTGCGTGTCGGCGCGCGCGACCGTCTGGCCCTCGTCGGGCCCAACGGGTCGGGCAAGACCACCCTGCTGGAGATGATCGTGGGCGAGCAACGCCCCGATGCGGGGGCGGTCCAGGTCACCGCGGGGGCCCGGCTCGGCTACCTGCCGCAGGAGACCGACGCCCTGCGGGGCAAGGCGATCCTCGAGGAGGTCATCTCGGCGGCTCCGTCCCACGGGGAGGTCAAGGCGCGCCTCGAGGTTCTCGAGCACGAGATCGCCGAGGCGGACGACGGCGAGCGCGACGAGTTGCTGGCCGAATACGCGCGGATCCAGCAGCACTTCGACGAGCTCGGCGGCTGGACGGCGGAGACCGATGCCCGACGGATCCTGTCCGGTCTCGGGTTTAGGGACGCCGATCTCGAACGTCGGACCGAGACCCTGTCCGGTGGCTGGCTCATGCGCGTGGCCCTCGCCAAGCTCCTGCTGGCGGCGCCGGATGCGCTTCTCCTGGACGAGCCCACCAACCACCTCGACCTGCTCTCGGTGGAGTGGCTGGAGCGATTCCTCTCGGCCTACGACGGCACGGTTCTGATGATCTCCCACGACCGCGACTTCATGAACGGCTTCGCGAGCCGGGTAGTGGAGATCGAGGACGGCGAGCTCGTGTCCTACACGGGCAACTACGCGTCCTTCGTCCAGCAGCGCACCGAGCGTGCCGAGCGTCTCGCCGCGACCGCGCGCAACCAGGCCAAGCGGGTGGCCGAGATCGAGACCTTCGTGAACCGGTTCCGCTACAAGGCCTCGAAGGCCCGCCAGGTGCAGAGCCGGATCAAGATGCTCGACAAGATGGAGCGCGTGGAGGCGCCCCGGGAGCGTCGCCGCCGGATCGGGGTGGGTTTCCCTGCGCCGCCGCGGTCCGGGAGGATCGTGCTCGAGCTCGACGGGGTGCGCTTCGGGTACGACGGTGTTCCCGTGTACGACGGCCTCGACCTCGAGGTCGAGCGCGGTGAGAAGGTCGCGCTCGTGGGGCCGAACGGCGCCGGCAAGACGACGCTGCTCAAGCTCGCCGCGGGGGCCCTTCACCCCCAGGGCGGGGAGCGCCACTACGGCCAGAACGTGGCCGTCGGGTACTTCGCCCAGCACACCATCGAGGCGCTCGACCCGGGGGCCCGGGTGATCGAGGAGATGCAGCAGTCGATCCCGCGCACCGCCGACGTGCGGGCCCGGGATCTGCTCGGCCGGTTCCTGTTCTCCGGCGACGACGCGGACAAGCCCGTCTCGGTGCTCTCCGGCGGAGAGCGTACACGGCTGGCGCTTGCGAAGCTCCTCGTCTCTCCGCTCAACCTGCTCTGCCTCGACGAGCCGACGAACCACCTCGACGTCCAGAGCCGCGACGCGCTCGAGCAGGCGCTGGACGCCTACGACGGCTCGATCATCCTCATCACCCACGACCGGCACCTGATCCGGTCGATCGCGAACCGCGTCATCGAGGTGCGGTCGGGGGCCGTCCGGTCCTTCCCCGGGGATTACGACTACTACCTGTGGCGGACGGCCCAGGAGAAGGCCGAGCAGGCGCAAGAGGCCGAACCGGCGCCGCAGGAGCGTCCGGCGCCGGCGGCAAGAGAGCACCGGCGGAGTACGGCTGCCGATCGTGCGGACGTCCGGAAGCAGCGCGCGGAAGTCCGGAAGGTCGAGCGCAGCCTCGAGCAGGCGCATGGGGAGGCCGAGCGGCTCTCCGCGGTGCTCGCCGACCCCGGTTTCTATTCCTCCGGCGAGGACGTGGCCGGCACCACGAAGGCCTACGAGGACCTGCGGACCCGGATCGCGGAACTGGAGCGGGAGTGGGAGCGGCTCACCGAGGGCCTCGAGGCGTAGATCAGCGGATCTGACTACCGCAGTGCCGGCACGCATCCACCTGGGGATCCACCGTCTCGCCGCAGGTCGCGCAGTGGATGCGGCGGCGGCCGCGCAGGCTGAGGACGAAGAAGAGCGGGATCAGCAGGAGCAGGAGGGGGATCGCCCGTATCCGGATGAGCGCCCCCGCCGCGATCACCAGCACTACCGCCACGGCCAGCAGGCGCCACGGTGACGACGGCTGGTCGTCGTCCCCGGGCCATCCACGTCCGCGGGAACCCCAGGCCATGGACGTGAGCCAGACGAGGCCCGCGACCACCCCGATCAGAAGGAGTACCGCGAGCAGAACCATGCCTCCAGGCTATCCTGCTTCATCCCGTCCGGCTGTAGTTCGACGGAACAGCAGGTAGGATGCCTGGATGTTGGGGCGTGAGCGGGCCAAGGCCGGTCGGGCACGCCATGTTCCGGGCTCGAGCTGGCGGCCGGCTCTCGTGCTCATGCTCGTCGCGCTCGTGGACCGGATCGAAACCGGCATCGTCCCCGGGGTCCTGCCGCTGCTCCAGGACCAGTGGGGGTTCAGCGACACCGCCGGGGGTGCGATCCCGACGGCGGTGACGATCGCGGGACTCATCGTGACCCTTCCCGCGGGCTACTTCGCCGACCGTACGAACCGGAAGAACCTGATCGCTGGCATGGTGGGCTCCTGGTCGCTGATCATCACCGGCTCCGCACTGGCCCCCGGTTTCGGGATCTTCTTCGCCACCCGCGTCGCGCTCGGTATGGCCGACAGCGTCGACACCCCGTCGGCCCTCAGCTTGATGGGGGACTTCTACGAACCCAAGCGCCGCTCCCGCGCCTACGGCTACCAGCGGATGTGCTACCTGATCGGCAGTCCCATCGGGATCGTCGTGGGCGGGATCGTCGGGCAGGTGTACGGCTGGCGGACCGCCTTCTTCTCCATGGTGATCCCGGGCCTGGTTGTCGCGTTCCTCGTCTGGCGGCTGCCCGAACCCGTCCGGGGCGCGATCGACCGTCGGGTGGCCCGGCAGGGAGCCGGCGACCAGAGCGAGGCGGCCCCCCCGGCGGAGCTGGCCGTCGCCGGCACCGGGATCCGCGAGCTGATGAAGGATATCGGGAGCCTGATCCGCGTCCGGACCATCGCTTTCATCTACTTCGGGCTCATGTGTCTGTTCGCGGGGATCTCGGGCATCTTCTTCTGGCTGCCCACCTACTACGAGCGGGTCTTCGACATGGGTACCGGGCTCGGCGGTGCCCTCACGGCGGTCGTGGCGATCGTCGGGGTGATCGGCGGGACGGTGCTCGGCGGCGCCCTGGGGGACCGCCTCCACGGACGCGTGGCCGGAGCGCGGGTGGTGATCGGAGGTGTCGGACTGTTCGCCGGTTGTTTCCTGTTCGTCGGGGCGTTCGCGCTCGGTGCGCTCGGCCCCCACGTCGTCGCGCTGACCATCGCCGTGGTGGTCATGGGTACGGCGAGCCCCAACCTCACGGCGGCCATCGCGGACGTGATCCCGGCTGCGCAGCGCGGGATCGGTTTCGCTCTCGTCACGTTCCTGATGTCGATCGGAAGCGCTTTCGGTCCACTCGGGGTCGGGTTCGCCTCCGACCAGTTCGGTTCCCTGAGGGCGGCGTTCTACGTGCTCGTGGTGCCGATGCTGATCGGCAGCATCGTCGTGCTGTTCGGGCGCAAGACCTTCGACGCCGACGCCGAGCGGGTGCTCGAGATGGCTCGGCGGTCGCTGTAGGGCCGCTCCCGTAGCCTATGGAGATGTCCAACCCGGCGGCGGGACGGCGGGCGCGGCTCCTGGAGCGCCTCGAGCACGAGGGACGCTACCCGCGTTGGGTGCTCGTCACGGCGCTTGTCGGGATGTTCTCCACCACCTTCCCGATCACGATCCTGACCGTGTCCCTCGGGGACATCGCGCGCGACTTCAACGCCGGCGAGACGACGCTCGCGTGGGTGATCTCCGGACCGCTGCTGGCCTCCGCGCTGGCCCTGCCGGTCCTCGGGAAGTTGGGCGACCTCTACGGGCACCGCCGGGTGTTCCTGATCGGATTTCTGGCCTCCACGGTCGTCGCCGCGGTCACCGCAGCGGCGTGGAATCCGGGCACCCTGATCGGCTTCCGCACCCTGGCGCAGGTGATCGGCTCGGCGACGCAGCCCACCTCGATGGCGTTGATCATGACCGTGTACGCCCCACGGGACCGGGTCCGCGCCCTCGGGTACTGGTCGCTCGTGGCGGCCGGGGCGCCGGCCGTCGGGCTGATCGCCGGAGGGCCGCTGGTGGAGGCGCTCGGATGGCGGCTGGTGTTCATCGCGCAGGCGGCGCTTTCCGCGGCGGCTCTCGCGGTGGCCGCGGTCGTGCTGCGGGAGGCGCCCCGCCGCGCGAAGGTCCGCTTCGACGTGGCCGGTGCCGTCACCCTCGCTGTGGGCACCGGCGGGCTGATGGTGGTGCTCAGCCAGGGCGCCGACTGGGGCTGGACGAACCCCGGCGTCCTCGCGGCGGCGGTCGCCGCACCGGTGGGTGTGGCAGCCTTCGTCGTCGCCGAACAGCGGGCCGAGTCGCCTCTGCTGCCGCTGGAGTTTCTCCGCCGGCGGAACTTCGCCGCGCCGATGGTCGCCAACGCCTTCGGCGGCGCCGCGTACATGGGCGGGTTCATCCTGACCCCGCTGCTGCTGCGATTCGTGTTCGGCTTCTCGCTGTCAGCGACGGCGCTGTGGATGGTCGTACGTCCACTCACGTACAGCCTGACATCGCCGCTGGGCGGGTACCTGTCCACACGGATGGGGGAGCGCGGGACGGCGATGCTCGGCTCGGGTGCTCTCACCGTGGCGATGGGCGGCTTCGCCGTCGGGGCGTCCGTGGAGTTGACGGCGGTGGTGATCGGGGCGCTGGTGATGCAGGGACTCGGAAACGGGATGGCCCGGCCCCCGTTGACGGCGTCGATGGCCAACGCTGTGGACGAGGGCAACCTCGGGATCTCTGCCGCGGTGGGACGGATGGTGTACCAGATCGGAGCGTCGTTCGGGATCACGTCGCTGACGGCCGTGTACGGCGGGTTGAACGAGCCGACGCCGTTCGCACGCGCCTATGTCCTCGGGTTGGCGCTGGCGGCGGTGTCGCTGGCGGCGACGACGTTCGTGCGCTCGGTGGACCGGACGACCCCGCGCGAGACCCCGGTGATCGAGCTCGCAGATCCCGCGCTCGGGGGCCCGAGCCTGCGACCCTGACGGTTGTGCCTCGGGACGCGACCCGCGGTGAGCCCGCGCCTCTGGTCCCTCCGGCTCTTGGGACGTCAGATGTCGAGGTCCAACCGTGCGGTGAATGGTGGCGCCTGGTAGTCCTCGCCCTGACCC
>CAZLKN010000101.1:0-7158 GCA_964560135.1 uncultured Actinomycetes bacterium
CGCGAGGGAGGAACAGGAACGCGTTGCACGGGAGCTGGCCGAGGTTCAGCGCCTCTTGAAGGCCGGGGAGGTCATCTACAACCGAATCGAAGACACGCTCAGCCGGGCTCTAACTCTCATCGGCCGGTGCGACGAGATCTACAAGCGGGGTGGTGCAAAGGTACGCCGACTGTCCAAACAGTTCTTCTTCGAGAAGCTCCTCGTGCGAGACGGCAGGGTCGTCGACGCTGTCCTGGTTTAGCACTGGGGAGTCCTGGTGTCGCAGCGGTTCCGCGATCTCATGGAGAAGAACGGAAACCCCGACGGGCGTTCTTCCCGTCGGGGTTTGAATATTGAGTCCCTAGTGCCGGGAGAGAACGGAGTCGACATGTCGCCAGAGCTCGCGGGTCGCACGGCCGTCGTGACGGGGGCCGCCAAGGGGATCGGACGCGCCTGCGCCGAGGCGCTGGGGGCCGAGGGTGCCCACGTCGTGCTCGTCGATCTGGACGAACATGCCGGGGAGGAGGCCGCGGCGGCGATGCGATCCGCGGGAGCCGAGAGCCTGTTCGTCCGGGGCGACGTGTCCCGGGCAGCGGATGCCGAACACGTCGCGGGGGCCGCGGTGGACACCTACGGCGGCATCGACGTCCTCGTCAACAACGCCGGCATCCAGCGCTACGGCACCGTCGTGGACACGCCGGAGGACGTCTGGGACGAGGTCCTGGGGGTGAACCTGAAGGGTGTGTATCTCATGTCGCGATCCTGCCTGCCGCACATCCTCGCCTCCGGCGGTGGTGCGATCGTGAACATCGCCTCGGTCCAGGGGCTGCAGTCGCAGCCGCGCGTGGCCGCCTACGCGGCCAGCAAGGGTGGCGTGATCAACCTCACGAGATCCATGGCGGTGGACTTCGCACCGCAGGTCCGGGTCAACGCCGTCTGCCCCGGCCCGGTGGACACGCCCCTGCTGCAGTGGGCCGCCGGCCAGCGCGCCGAGGATCCCGAGGCCGCCGAAAGCCAGCCGGCCGAGACGCATCCTACGCGCCGGTTGGGCCGCCCCGGGGAGATCGCGGATGCGGTCGTCTTCCTGGCCGGCCCCCGCTCCTCGTTCATCAGCGGCGCCTACCTGGTGGCCGACGGAGGCTACACGGCGAAGCTGTAGAGCAGACCCCTCAGGCCCCCGACGTGGCCTCGAACAGGTCCACGAACCTCTTGTAGTTCTCCGCGACCTGACGCGTCGCCGCCTCGCGGTCGATCTCTCCGGCCTTCAGGGCCTTGAGCGCGTCCCAGAAGGTCGTGCGTCCGACGGCGAAGCCGATGTAGCCGGGAACACCGGCGGCGACCTCGAGCCACTGGGACACCTTCGCCTCGTCGGCGCCCCGCCCGAGCACGATGCACCCCACCCGGTCGCGACCATCGGCCTGCGCGGCCTGGACCACGGCGGCGCAGTCTTCGCGACTGGTGACGCCCTCGATCTTCCACACGTCCGGGTCGACGCTCCGGTCGTGCAACTCCTGGATCGCCCGGATCATCAGCTTCGGACGCAGCTCGTCGTCGTAGCGGCCGCTGTCGCCGTCCACCGAGGCGAGCTGGTCGTCGGTAGCGGGCACGAGCAGCTCGAACAGGTACAGCCGGTCGTTGTCGTGCAGCCACTCGCCGAGGCGCGCGAGCCGCTCGCTCTGCCGCCGATTCATCTCGGCATCGGCGTCGGGGTTGTAGCGGACGAGGACCTTGCTGAAGGTGGGGTCGAAGTCCTCGATGTGCTTGCCGAACTGTTCGCCGTATTCGAAGTCGAACTCCTCCTGGCCCGATTTCTCCACGGGCATCGCCAGCGCGATCCCCCGCTGCTTGGCATCACGGGCCACCGCGGAACCGAACTGCTCGTCCACGAGGACGCCGGCCCGCTCGGAGGGGACGCCCATCTCCAGGGCCTGGCGGAACCCGTCGTAGATCACCTGCTTGTAGGAGGCGACCTCCTCGGTCTGCTCCGGCGTCGGTTGGCCGGTGATCCCGAAAAGCCCCTTCTGGAAGGAGCCTCGGTGGTCGAAGGGGAGGACGTACAGCGGATCGGTGTAACCGGGCATCGTGCACCCTCCTTCGCCGTCGTTCACTGCCGTCGAACGCACACGATCGTGCGTGGGTGCCTACATCATGGCACGGCACCGGAAATACGGCGTTTGCGCAGGTCACAGGCTATTGACAGCCCTGTTGCCCTCTTCTAGGATGGCCTTGGTTGAGCGGTCAGTCGGGTTCCGTGAGCGGAGTCCGGCGATCCGGAGCCGGAGGTTCAGCAGCGCTCCCAGGAGAGCGCATTCATGCAGAAGCCTCGTCAGGCGGAGAGGATCGCAGGGACGTTGATGCCGGACCCGAAGGGCCGCTCAATCCTTTTGCCCGCTCCAGCCACCCCAGCGGACGACCTAGGCGCAAAAGCCGTCAGATCGTGCCGACGTCGCCCCCCAGGGGGTCTCCGAGACACCCTGCAGGACGTCGTTACCCCAAAACCCCGCGAAACCGGCCCACGTCGTCCCCTCGGGGCGCGTGCGGACGGATCGGACGTCAGCCTGTCAGCCGGAGCGCGGCTAGCTCTGCGTCTCGCGCTTGGTCTCTGATGTGCCGTCGGCGCTGGTGGTCGCCGTGGTCTCCGTGCTGCTCTTGGCGCTTTCCGGCTCCTCGCCCTTCTCGAACTCGTCGCGCGCCTCGCGCAGCGAACGGGCCAGCTTCGGCAGCCGGCTGGCGCCGAACAGCAGGAGCACGATGAGCAGCAGGATCAACAGCTCCGTGCTTCCGGGTCTCATATCAACCTCCGTCGGTTGCTCCGGCGTCCACGATACCGCGTCGGAGCCCCACGGTCGCGCGCCCAGGCCTCACCCGGTGTAGAGCCCGAGGGGGTCGTAGGCGCGCAGAAGCGCGAGCTCGTCGCGGGCCGGGTCCTTGATCCGGGCCACCCGCGGCGCGGTGGCCAGGTCCCATCCGCAGGCCGCCCTGGCCCGCGCAACCCCCTCGCGCACGGGCCCGAACACCCCCGTGAGGACGAGGTCGCCGTCGCGCCGCTCGTAGCACCCGAGCGGTGTGGCCACGGCCCCGATGCGCTCCCCCGGTGCCGTCACGTACGGCACCCGCTCGACGAACCGGCCGCGTCCCTGGTGGCAGACGACGACCACATCCCGGCAGATCGAGGCCACGTCGTTGGCGCCCCCGGAGCCCACGAGCAGACGGCCGTCGGCGGTGCGGGAGGAGTTGAGGTTCGCGGTCCGGTCGACCTGCCCGGCCCCCAGGATGCCCGCGGACGGCGTGGCCGCGAGCGAGAGTCCGAGGATGTCGAGCACCCCGCCGAGTCCCCGCGCCGTGGCTGCGACCCGGTTGGACACGAGCAGCGGATCGCCCGGCGGCGGCACGTAGCCGAACAGGCCGAGCTCAACCATCAGGTCGATGGCCACGCCGTCGCGCGCCAGCCACGCCCGGGCGAGCCAGGCCGCGAGGTTGGACATCCCCACCCCCGCGAGGACGGTCGTCAGGCCGCGCTCGCGCATCCGTTCGGCCAGCACGCGCGCGCCGGCCACCACCGCCCGCTCGCCGTCGGTCGCCTGCTCCGTGCGCAGGATCCGGGGTGCGTGCTCGGCCACGTCCTCGCGCCAGGACTCGGGCTGCGCCCGGCCGCGCAGCCCCGACAGCCGGCCGGCCCCCAGCCGGGCCACGTAGGACGCATGCGAACCGCCGTGCACCCACTCCTTGCTCCAGATGCCGATCGCCTCGGGGTCGCGGCAGGCGTCCCGGAAATCGAGCACGAAGGCGACGTCCTCGGCGATCGGGGGGACGAGATCCTCCACGCCACCGGAGAACAGCGGGCCCGGATGCGAGCCGAAGGGCGCCTCCACCACCGCCCGCACCAGGGCCCCGGGGATCCGCATGTTGCCGGGATGCGCGGCCACCACCTCGGTGGGCACGATGCGCTCCACGGTGACGATCGCGCCCTCGCGGGCCGCCCAGGCGCCCAGAGCCTCGTCCCCCAGGGGGCCGCCGAGCAGCGTGTTGCCGCAGGGGTCCGCGGCGGCGGCGTGCACCAGCGCCACGTCGGGACGGATCGCGCGCACGGCCGTGGTGCCGTCGACCTCGAGGGCCACCTCTCCGGAGTCGGCCAGCGACGAGCCCGCCAGCGAGTTGGTGGGCATGAACGGCAACCGCAGCGCGCCGGCGAGCAGGGCCTGGGTGAAGGACAGGATCGACCAGTCGGTGACCGCGAGGCGTCCGTCGGCGTGGGCCTGCTGGAGCAGCGGGTTCGGTCCGGGGGTCGGGAGCGTGTCGCCGTGGAAGGTGCAGATCAGGTGCTCGACGAGGCCCTCGTGGACGAGCAGCACGTGGGGGCCGGCCATCGACATCACCGAGAGGGTGAAGGCGGGACGCCGTCCGCGGAAGCGCCGGAGGATCTCGTAGCAGGACGCCGAGGGCCGGGTGAGCCCGGACGCGAGATGCACGTGCATCCGGGGCTTCACATGGGCCGTGATCGCCTCGGACAGCGTCGTGACCTTGGACGGACCGCCGGTCTGCAGGCCCGCGGCCTCGGCCAGCGGCCCCAGGCGCCGGGTCGGATCGGTCACCTCACCCCTCCCGTTCGTGGTCGCCGGTTCAGCCTACGCGACCCCGGGCCGGCGACGGCTCCGTGATAATCTTCGACAAAGAGGCGTTGTATCTAGAAGCGCCCCCACCCGAGCACGAGAAGGAGCCTCATGCTTTCGGAGCAGGCCGTCCGCCAAGCCCTGCACACGGTCGCCGACCCGGAGATCGGCAAGCCGATCGACGACCTCGGGATGGTGTCCGCCGTAAGGGTGTCCGGGGGCCACGTCGAGGTCGAGGTGCTCCTGACCGTACCCGGCTACCCCAAGCAGGACGAGCTCAAGGGGCGGATCCGCAGCGCCGTCGAAGCGGTGCCTGGGGTGGAACGCCTCGACATCACCCTCGGGCTCATGACCGACGAGCAGCGGACGCAGCTCGCCGAGCAGCTCAAGCAGGAGGCCGGCTTCAAAGGTCCGAATTCGCGCACGAGCGTCATCGGGGTGTCGTCGGGCAAGGGCGGTGTCGGCAAGTCCACCGTCACGACGAACATCGCCGCGGCTCTGGCGTCCCTGGGCCACAAGGTCGGGGTGCTGGACGCCGACATCTGGGGGTTCTCGATCCCGCGGATGTTCGGCCTGCGCGGTCAGCGTCCCGTCGCCTTCGAGCAGATGATCATGCCGCTGGACCGCAACGGCGTGAAGGTGATCTCGATCGGCTTCTTCCTGCCCAACGAGGAGGACCCGGTCGTGTGGCGGGGGCCGATGCTGCACAAGGCCCTCGAGCAGTTCCTCGGCGACGTGTACTGGGGCGAAGACCTCGAGTTCCTGCTGATCGATCTGCCCCCGGGCACCGGGGACATCTCGCTGTCGCTCGCGACCTTCCTGCCGGACATGGGGATGGTGGTGGTCACCACGCCCCAGCCGGTCGCGCAGAAGGTGGCCGAGCGGGCCGCGAACATGTCCGAGAAGGTGAAGCAGCGGCTGCTGGGCGTGATCGAGAACATGTCCGGGATGGTGTGCGATCACTGCGGCGAGACCACGCCGATCTTCGGCGAGGGCGGCGGGAAGCTGTTGTCCGACACCCTCGGTGTCCCGCTGCTCGCGCAGATCCCGCTGGTCCCCGAGGTGCGCAGCCGCTCGGACGACGGCGACCCGATCGTGTGGGCGTCCCCCGACCATCCCGTCAGCCGCGCCTACCTCGAGGCGGCCCGGGAACTCACCAGATTCCGTCCCAAGCGCCGCCTGCCGGTGATGCAGATCGGCAACAAGCCCTAGCGCACGGTGGGTCCGGCTTCCTGCCACAGACGTCCACGGCGATCCGGACCCGCTCAAGAATGTCCGAGATGTGCCGAATGAGCTAAAAGGGGGCATCCAACCGGAAAGCCGGGCCGACAAAGCAGGAGGACCGAGCCATGCTTTCGCAGCGTTGGTTATTTCCGGTTGCCCCCGATGCCTTTCCCCACGTGGTTGAGGCTGTGACCCCAGACCAGACGATCCGGGTCCTCGTGGCCGAGGACGACCCGGCACTCCGGGAGGTGCTGGCCGAGCTGATCGCAGAAGAACCCCACTGCGAACTCGTCTCCGAGGCCCGCGACGCGCAGGAAGCCATCGAGCTCGCGACCCGCGACCGTCCCGATGTGGCACTCGTCGACGTCCAGATGCCTCGAGGTGGCGGACGCACCGCCGCCCGGGGGATCCTCGACTGCTCTCCCACGACACGGGTCCTCGCCTTCTCGGCCCACGAGGACCGCCAATCCATCCTCGGGATGCTCAAGGCCGGGGCCGCGGGCTACATCGTCAAAGGAGCAACCGCCACCGAGATCATCCGGGGCATCCGTGATGCGGCCGACGGACTGGGCGCGCTATCGGGATCGGCCGCCACCGAGGTCGTCGATGAGCTGACCGCAGGGCTGCGTCAGAAGGACACCTCCGAGGCGAGGTTCCAGCAGATACACGAGCGGATCCGGTGGGCGCTCCGGGAGCCCGGGGCCTTCACCATGGCCTTCCAGCCCATCATGGCGCTCGAGGCGGGACGGATCGTCGGTGTCGAGGCCCTGGCCCGCTTCAGCGGCGTGCACACGCGCACCCCCGATGTCTGGTTCTCCGAGGCCGCCGAGGTGGGGCTCCATGTGGAGCTGGAGCTCGCGGCCGTGCGGAAGGCCCTGTCGTCGCTCGTCGAGATCCCGGATCACCTCTGGCTCTCCGTGAACCTGTCTCCCGAATCGCTGCTGTCACCGGCCTTCGACGAGATCCTGGAGGCGACCCGGCCGGAGCGGATCGTCGTCGAACTCACCGAGCACGCTCGGATCGACGACTACGCCCGCCTGGCCGAGTCGCTGGGCCGGCTGCGCACCGCAGGTGGCAGGGTCGCGGTGGACGACGCGGGTGCAGGCTTCGCGAGCCTCCGCCACATCCTGGATCTTACGCCCGACTTCATCAAGCTCGACAACACGCTCACGCGCGACATCGACAAGCACCAGCCGAGGCACGCCCTCGCACGCGCCCTGATCACCTTCTGCTCGGACATCGGCTCCACCCTGGTGGCCGAAGGCATCGAGACCGCTGCCGAGATGCAGGCGCTGCGGGCGCTCGGTGTGACCCACGGCCAGGGATACCACCTCGGCCGCCCCGG
>CAZLKN010000102.1:0-7067 GCA_964560135.1 uncultured Actinomycetes bacterium
CCGAGGTCGAAGCCGAGCGAGGACGCCACCTTCAGCTCCCCGAGCAGCGGCAGCTCGGCCCTGAAGATGGCGCTCTCCAGGAAGGCGCCCCCGACCACGAGCGGGATCAGGCCGGCGCTCACTGCGATGACGAGTCCGATGGCCAGGAGCGTCGAGAAGTCGACGGGGAGGAACCGTCTCACGCCTTCGAGGCCGTTGGTCAGGTACTGGAGGACCACGGCCGCGCCCGCGACGAGGGCTGCGATGAAGCCGCCGCCGGGAGCGTTGTGGCCGCGTAGCAACAGGTAGACGGAGAAGAGCACGATGACGGGCGTGAGAGCGCGCGTGGTGGTGTGGAGGATCACCGTGCTCATGTCCGCCTCCGCCCGGCGGTGACCAGACAGTAGACCCCGATGGCGGCCACGGCGAGGACGGTGATCTCTCCGAGGGTGTCCAGCGCCCTGAAGTCCACGAGGATGGTGTTCACCACGTTGGATCCGCCGGCCTCGGCGGGCGCCGCATCGAGGTAGTACGCGCCGGCGTCGGACAGCGGCCGGTGCCCGGTCAACAGCCAGGTGCCGTAGCCGGCGAGGGCGCCCAGCCCGAGGCCGGCCGCCGCCGCCCCCAGCCGCCGGCGCGCCGCGACGCGTTTGAAGCTCGGCCGGAGCTTCCGGAACACGAGGACCACCAGGGTCACCGTCAGCGTCTCGATCAGCAGCTGGGTCAGGGCGAGATCCGGAGCGCCGAACAGCACGTACAGGATCGCGACGAGGAACCCCGCGATCCCGAGGGTGGCCACGGCGGCCATCCGCTGGGTCGCGGTGACCACCGCCACACAGGCCATCGCCAGGGCGGCGAGGACCACGAGGTCCTCGGTGCGCGTCGGGGGACCGGGGTCCGCGGGGAAGATGCCGAGTGCGGACCAGCTCGCCACGGCGACGGCGGCCACCGCGGCAAGTACCCAGAGGAAGTGTGAGGCCGGAGCCGTGGCCAGGAAGGGCGCGCCCACGCGCTCGCCGAGCCGCACGGCTCCGTTCTGTATCCGGTCGAACCCCATCTCCCCGGAGACGGGAAAGCGCATCGCGTCGGTGATCCGGTCGATGCGGCGCCGGGCGAAGAAGATCGCCAGGCCGACGACGACCGTGATGGCCGACAGCAGCAAGGCTCCGGTGAACCCGTGCCAGAGGTGCAGGTTCACGTGGGCGTCGCGTCCCAGCGCGTCGCTGGTGGCGGCGTTCATGAATCCGTCCAGGGCGGGCGCCAGCGAGCCGAGCGTGATACCCGCCAGCGCGGTGATGCCCGCAGGAAGCAGGAACAGCCGGGACGGCTCGTAGAGGTTCTGCTTCAACGGCCCCTCGAAGGCGCCGTCGAAGATCCGCGCGCCGTAGCCGAAGGTCATGATCGCGGCGAGCAGTGCCGAGCCGGCCGCCACAGGAGTCATCCATGCGGCTCCCGGCGAGGCGAGGAACGCGGCGAAGGCCTCCTCCTTGGATACGAATCCGAGGAACGGCGGGAATCCGGCCATCGACAAGGCCGCCAATCCGGTGATGGCGGCGGTGATGGGCATCGCCTTGCGCAGGCCCGACAGATCGCGGAGGTCCCGGCTGCCCGCCTCCACGTCGATGATCCCCACCACCATGAACAGGGTCGCCTTGTACGCCGCGTGGGCGACGATGTGGACCGACGCCGCGGCCATCGCGTGCGGGGTGCCCAGCCCCACCAGCGCGACGATGAAGCCGAGCTGGCTGACCGTCGAGTAGGCCAGCAGCGCCTTCAAGTCGTACTGCTTCAGAGCCATGAACGCCCCGAAGACCGCGGTGGCCAGCCCCACCAGCACCAAGGTGTAGAACCAGGCCGGCTCGCCGCCGAAGACCGGTGACAGCCGGGCCAGCAGGTAGATGCCGGCCTTTACCATCGTTGCGGCGTGCAGGTAGGTGCTCACCGGGGTCGGCGCCACCATCGCCCCCGGCAGCCAGAAATGGAAGGGCACCTGCGCCGACTTGGTGAAGCAACCGACGATCACCAGCGCCATCGCCGCGCCCGCCAGCGGGTGTGCCGTCACCGGTCCCGGGTCCGCGAGGATGGCGGTGAGGTCGAAGCTCCCGGCGGCGATGCCGAGGAGGATCAGCCCTGCCAGCAGGGCCAAGCCCCCGAGCCCGGTCACGAGGAGCGCGCGCGTGGCCCCCTTCGCGGCCGCCGGGCTCCCTTCGCCGCCGATCAGGAAGAACGAGGTGATGCTGGTGAGCTCCCAGAAGATGAAGAGGAGGATCAGGTCCCCGGCGACGACGAGACCGAGCATCGACGCGGCGAAGAGCGTCAGCAGGCCGTAGAGGCGGCCGGGGGAACCGCCGACCTTGAAATAGCGCGCCGAGTAGGCCATCACGAGCGAGCCGACGCTGCACACGAGCAGCGCGAACAGGAGGCCGAGGCCGTCGAGGACGAGGGTGAAGCGGATCCCCGCCGCGGGCACCCACGGCAGCGACACGGAGACCGGCTCCCCGCTCAGCACCGCGGGGATCTGGAGACCGATCAGTGTCGCTGCGGCGGCGAAGCCCACCGCGAGCACGTAGCCGGTGTCCCGCTGCAGCCGGCGGGCGAGCAGGGGTGCGAGCCCGGCGAGGACGAACATCCCCACGAGGGCGATCGACAGCGAGGTTCCGGGGGCCACGGTCACCTATGCTGCCACGTCGGGCTCACTGGTCGGCCCGAAGCGCTGATAGAGCGATTTGATGGAGGCCAGGACGGGAACGGCGAGGATCATCCCCAGCAGCCCGGCCGCGGCCGCCCCCGCCAGCATCCCGATCACCACGGCCACCGGACGCAGCCGGACCGTGGCCCCCAGGATCAGCGGCGACATCACGTGGCTCTCGAACTGCTGGATCCCCACGAACAGCAGGAGCACCCACAGTCCCAGCGCCGGCCCCCCAGCGAACCAGCCGAGGAGGATCCCGGGGACCGATCCGACGATCGGACCCAGGAACGGGACGAGGTTCGTGACGCCCGCGATCGTCCCGATCAGCACGGCATATGGCACCCCGAGGATGAGCAGCCCCACGGTGCTGAGGACGCCCACGAGGAAGGCGATCACGAGCTGCCCGCGGAAGAAGGCCCCCACCGACTGCCCGACGATCCGCAGGCCTTCCAGCACCCGGTCCCGGCGCTCGAGCGGGAGCAGGTTCAGCACCGACCGGCGGATCCGGGGCAGCTCGGCGAGGATGTAGAAGGCGACCACCGGTCCGACCAGCGAGGCCAGCACGAACGCCGTGATCCGCATGGCCGCGGTGACCAGCGTGACGGCCGAGTCGATGAGCTGCTCGCGATTCTCCTCGACCCATGCCTCCGGTGATTCGGCGGGTAGCGGGATCCCGAACTCGTCGGCACGGTCCCAGAGGGCCTCGGTGACGGTGTCCAGCTCGGCGACGAGCGCGGGGGCCTGGTCGGCGAAACTCCGGATCTGCGAGAAGAGCACGCCGCCGAGCGCCCAGAGCGCCAGAGCGCCGGGGACGAGGACCGCCAGGAACACGATGACGGTGGCGAGCACCCGCGGGACCCGGCGCCGTTCCAGGCGCGAGACCGCCGGCTCGAGGACGATCACGATCAGTACCGCCAGCGCGAGGGCGATCACGAAGAAGCGCAGCAGCGCCGCGACGCGCCAAAGCCCGTAGGTCACGAGCGCGATACCGACCAGCGACCATGCGACGATGCCCGCGCGCGTGATCGCCTGTCCGATGCGCGAGGAGAGACCGAAGCGCTCAGGTGACGGTGTTCTGTAGGCCATGGCGCAACCGAGGTAAGACTACCCGACGCCCCGTCGCGGGCCCCGGATGTACGCCACGACGTAGGATACGTGCCGTGGTGGAGCATCCGGCCCCCGTGCGCAGCCGCCTCCCCGACCGGGTCACGGTCGTGGAGGTCGGCCCCCGCGACGGCCTCCAGAACGAGCCCGGGACGATCCCCGCGGCCACCAAGGTCACCTTCATCCAGCGCCTCGCGGACGCCGGCCTGCCGGTGGTGGAGGCGACCTCCTTCGTGAACCCGGAGTGGGTGCCGCAGCTCGCCGACGCCGACGAAGTGCTGCGGACGCTCGAGCGCCGTCCCGGCACCCGCTATCCGGTCCTCGTCCCCAACGAGCGGGGCCTGGAGCGCGCGCTGGAGGCGGGGGCCGATGAGGTGGCGGTGTTCCTGTCCGCCACCGAGGCCTTCTCGAAGCGGAACCTGAACCGCACGATGGACGAGGCCCGCGAGATGACCCTGCCCGTGATCGAGCGGGCGCTGGCCGCCGGTGTGCGCGTGCGCGGCTACCTGTCGATGGTGCTCGGCGATCCGTGGGAGGGACCGGTGCGCCCTGCGCAGGTCGTGGAGGCGGGCCTGCCGCTGCTGGAGGCCGGCTGCTTCGAGCTGTCCCTGGGCGACACGATCGGCGTGGGCACCCCGGGGGCCGTGCAGGAGCTGATCGCCGCCTTCCCCGACCCGTCGGTCCTGGCGGTGCACATCCACGACACCTACGGGCAGGGCCTGGCCAACGTGCTGGCCGCCCTGGAGCTGGGGGTCACGGTGGCGGACGCCGCCGCCGGGGGCCTCGGGGGCTGTCCGTTCGCGAAGTCCGCCACCGGCAACCTGGCCACCGAGGATCTCGTGTGGATGCTCGACGGGCTCGGGATCCACACGGGCGTGGACCTCGCGAAGGTGGCGGAGGCGTCGGCCTGGGTGTGCGGGGAGCTCGGGATCGGCATCCCGGGCCGGGTGGCGAGGGCGCTGGCGCCGTGAGCGTGCTGCGGCTGGACACCGACGAGCACGGCGTGGCCACGCTCACGCTGAACCGGCCCGAGGTCCGAAACGCGTTCGACGAGGAGCTGATCGTCGCCATCACCGACGCCGTGGCGGGTCTCGGCCCGGACGTGCGGGTGCTCGTCCTGCGCGGCGAGGGCAAGGTCTTCAGCGCGGGGGCCGACCTCAACTGGATGCGGTCGATGCGCGACTTCACCTTCGAGGAGAACGTGGAGGACTCCACTCGCCTGCGGCGGATGTTCGAGACGCTGGACGCCTGCCCGGTGCCGGTAGTGGGCCGGGTCCACGGCGCCGCCGTGGCCGGTGCCACGGGACTGGTGGCCTGCTGCGACGTGGCGGTGGCCGACCAGGGTTGCGTGTTCGCGTTCACCGAGGTGCGGCTGGGCCTCGTCCCGGCGGTGATCTCGCCCTTCGTCGTGCGCCGGGTCGGCTACGCATTCGCCCGCGCGGCCTTCCTCACCGCCGAGCGCTTCGACGCGCGCCGTGCCTACGAGGTGGGGCTCGTCCACCGGGTGGTCCCCGCCGACGAACTCGACGCCACGGTCCAGACCTACGTGGAGGCGTTCCTGGGGGCCGGGCCGGAGGCGCTACGTCGCACGCGGGCGCTGCTCGAGGAGGTGATCGGTCGAAGCCCGGCGGACGTGGCCGACCACACGGTGCGGACGATCGCCGAGGCCCGGGTCTCCGAGGAGGGCCAGGAGGGAGTGGCGTCCTTCTTCGAGAAGCGCAAGCCTCGCTGGGCTCCGTAGTGGCGCCGAGTCAGCATGTGACTGGCCCTATGTGAGGTGGCACGGGCTCAACACGAAGCTGTGCGACGGGCCTCTCGTCCTCGCCGAGCGCGACGAGCTCGGTCCCCTCGGTCCCAGCCTCAGCCGGATGCTCGGTGGGCGATTCCAAACCGACGGCAAGCACGAACCATCCCTCCACGGGCTCCATCGCGTCCAGCACCGATCCTTCGGCTCTCCACTCAACCCGAGGGGTAGTGAGATCGCTGGTCCAGCCGGTCACCGATCGACCGGTCCAGGATAGGAGAATAAGGTCGTCATCTAGATCATCCTGAAGCAGGACGACTTCCTGATTACGGTGAATGTCACCCCGCGTCTGCTCGACCAGCCCGACCTCGTAACACGGTGGATTGCCGTGAACCTTTAGGCCAATATCTACGTCATTAGCCACACGGCTGAAGAGATGACGCCACGGAGGCTCTTCAGCGGTGCCATGCGGACCTGTGTGCCCGTTCTCCCCAACGTCGGGTGTTCCCATACGGCTGTCGATGCACCCCGTGACAACCATGGACAGGATGATGACCAGCATCCGCGTCGAGTGAGTCTTTGTGCAAACCATTCCACTCGAAGCGACATTCTTGCGGCCCATCTCTTCCTCCCTCTGTTCCTCTCGCGTCGTGATGGGGCCGAGAGGAAAACCATAGTCTACTCTTCCTGCTAAGGTGCGACGCTCCCGGGCCCTGAGGACCTTCTCTGCACGGGCGCAAAGAGCGGCGTGGCTGCTGCGGGTTCTCCGAGGAAGGTCTACTGTTGCGTGGTGTTGGACGCCTTCTCCCGTCGCGTGATCGGCTGGTCGATCGACGCCTTCGAGTACCTCGAGATCTTCCACAACCGCCAGCGATGTCACAGTTCGCTCGGGATGCTGACGCCGATCGAGTTCGAGAACGCATTCGTCAACGCAAGGCCGGTAGCGTGACTCCAACAAAGCGACTCCACCAAACTCAGGGCAGGTCAGAGTCTCCACCGAACCGAGGGCGGTTCAGTGCCGTAGCCGGGTAGCGTTCTCGGTCAGGATGTGTCGGGGGGAAGCCGACCGGGTGGGTCCTTGCCGAAGAACCGGTTCTTGATCTCCTCGCGTAGTCCCTTGGGGCCGGTCTTCCAGATGCGTCCGTCGGGGGCGCGGAGGGTGAGTCCGGTGTAGGGGTTGCCTTCGAGTTTCCAGCCGCCTTCGTGGAGGAGCTGGTGTTCGGGTAGGCAGAGGAAGACGACGTTGTGGGCGTCGGTGCGGCCCCCTTGGCTCCAGGGGATGATGTGGTGGCCTTGGAGCCAGCGGGTGGCGCCGCAGAGGATGCATCCGCCGTCGCGGTCCCACAGCACCTGTTCGAGGGCCGTGGGGATGGTGCGACTACGGCGTCCGATCCCGACCGCCCGACCGTCGGTGCTGAGGACCGTGCGGACGTCGGCGTCGCAGAGCATCCGCTCCGCGGTCTGGATGGCGATCGGGGGCCCGGCCTGGATCTCGGCGTGGCCCTGGCCGCTGGTCAGCGCGTCAGCGTCGACGTGGACGACCACCGA
>CAZLKN010000103.1:0-6425 GCA_964560135.1 uncultured Actinomycetes bacterium
ACACCGCGACATCGGTGGTGCCGTCCCCGTCGTAATCGCCCGGCACCGGGACGTCGCCCTCCTGCACGCCCCAGGTCACGTTGAACTGCCCACGCACGAACCAGGTGCCGCTCGACGGGCGGAACACGGAGACGTCGGTCGTCGCGTTCCCGTCGAAGTCGGCCACCGTCGAGCCCTCCGGGACGGCTGTGCCGAGGTCGATCTTCGCAACCCGGCCCGGGGACGTGCTGGTGCCGAAGTACGCGTGCGCGCGGCTGGGGTCGATCACCGCCGAGATCAGCTCGTTCTCCCCGTCCTCGAGGGTGACGGCGTCGACACGTTGGAAGCTCTCCAGATCGATGCGGACCACCCGTCCGGGTGAGGTACGGGTGCCGAAGTAGGCGTACTCCCCGCCGGGATCCATGACCGCCGAACGTAGCCGGTCTTCACCGGTCTCCAGGGTGATGGCGTCGGCGCGTTCGAACGTGTCCAGATCCACCTTGACCACCTGCGCGGGCGAGGTGTCGGTGCCGAAGTAGGCGAACGCGCCACCGGGCTCGATGGCCGCGGCGATAAGCCCGTTCTCCCCCTCATCGAAGGTGACCGTTCCTGCCTCGGTGAACGCATCCAGATCGATCCTCACCACCTCTCCAGATGATCCGAACTGGCCCCCGAAGTACGCGAACTGCCCGGACGGATCGATGACGGCCGACGAAGGAGTCAAATCGACCGGGACGGCACCGACGCGGGTGAACGTTGCGAGATCGACCTTCACGACGTGGTTCGGGGAACTGCCCGTGGTCCCGAAGTACGCGAAGCCACCGCCCGGGTCGATGACGGCGGACGCCAGAGACTTCTCGTCTGTCTCCAGCGCGATCGCGCCGACGCGCTCGAAGGTGCCCAGATCGACCTTCACGATACGCCCGGGAAAGCTGCCCGCTCCGACGTAGGCGAACTCTCCGTCCGGGTCGATGACTGCCGTGGGGGCACGACTCTCATCGTCCTCGAAGGTGAGTGCTTCGACTCGGTCGAACGTGCCCAGGTCGACCTTCACGAGACGTCCAGGGAAGGTGCTCGTTCCGAAGTAAGCGTGCTCCCCGTCGGGGCTGATCACAGCCGAGGACAGCACATCCTCCTGATCCTCGACCAGCCCGACCCTGGAGAAGGAACCGGAACCGAGCTTCACCTTTGCGACCCGTCCCGGGCTCGTTCCGGTACCGAAGTACGCATGCCCGCCGCCCGGCTCGGCGACTCCCGATCGCAGGTTGTCCTCGCCGCCACCGAGCGTGGCGGCCGCCCCCCGACTGAAGTCTGCCAGATCAACCTGCACCACGCGGCCGGGTGAGGTGTCGGTCCCGAAGTAGGCGAAGCCTCCGTCGGCACCCAGGGCCGCCGAGGTCAGGCGGTCTTCGCCGGGATCGAGCGTCACCGCGCTCACCCGCTGCAGGCCGGAGACGTGGCGTATGCCGACCTGCACGACGACCCCGGGGAAGGTGTCGGTGCCGAAGTAGGCGTGGAAGCCGTTCCGCTCGACGACCGCTGAGCGCAGGCGGTCCTCGCCTACCTGGAGCGTGATCGCATCGACGCGACGGAAGTCGCCCGGATCGACGGAGACCTCGATGACCCGTCCGGGAGCGGTGTCGGTCCCGAAAAAGGCGTTCCCCCTCTGCACGTCGATGACTGCGGACGTCAGCAGGTCTTCGTTCTGGTCCTCCGGCAGCGTCACCGCCTCGACGCGCTGGAACGTGTCGAGGTCGACCCGTACGATCCGGCCTGGGAGCGTCGAGGTCCCGAAGTAGGCAAAGGCGGCGCCGGGATCGATCACCGCTGAGGTCAGCTGGTCCTCTCCGACGTCGAGTGTGATCGCGCCCACCCGATCGAAAGTCTCCAGGTCGACCTTCACCACGCGGCCGGGCGAGGTGTCCGTCCCGAAATAGGCGAACTTCCCGTCGGGGCCGAGCACCGCCGAAACCAAGCCGTCCTCACCATCGGCCAGCATGAGGACGTCCACGCGCTCGAAGGTCTCGAGGTCGACCTTCACCACGCGGCCGGGCGAGGTGTCGGTGCCGTAGTAGGCGAACGCGCCGTCCGGATCCACCAGCGCCGAGACGAAGCCGTCCTCGCCGGCACCGAACTCCACGGCGTCAACTCGGGCGAACGATGCGAGATCCACCTTGACCACGCGGCCGGGGACGGTGTGGCTCCCGAAGTAGGCGTGGTCGCCATCGGAGTCGACGATCGCCGTCCAAAGGTGGCTCTCGTCGACCTCGAACGCGAGCGCATCGTCGCGCGCGAACGTCTCGAGGTCGATCTTCACGACCCGGCCCCGGGGCGACGTGAACGTCCCGAAGTAGGCGGATCCCCCGCCGGGGTCGATGGTCGCCGCCAAGAGGTTGTTCTCGCCGCTCTCGAGGGTGAGGGCATCCACGCGCTCGAAGGTGGCCAGATCGACCTTGACCACGCGGCCGGGCGTCGTCTGCGTGCCGAAATAGGCATGATCGCCGGCGGGGTCGACCACCGCCGACCAGAGATTGGTCTCACCACTCTGGAGGGTGATGGCGCCGGCGCGCTCGAAGGTGGCCAGGTCGATCTTCACCACCCGACCGGGCGAGGTGAGCGTGCCGTAGTAGGCGGATCCACCGTCGGGGGCCAGGACCGCCGAGGCCAGGCGATCCTCGCCGTCGTCCAACGTGATCGCGTCCACACGCTCGAACGTGGCCAGATCGACCTTCACCACCCGCCCCGGGAACGTCGAGGTCCCGAAGTAGGCGAAGTCACCACCGGGGTCGACCACCGCCGAGCGCAGGCGATCCTCGCCGTCGTCCAGGGTGATCGCATCCACACGCTCGAACGTGGCCAGATCGACCTTCACCACCCGGCCCGGAGACGTCAACGTCCCGAAGTAGGCGAAGCCACCGGCCGGATCCACCACCGCGGACGTCAGGCCACCCTCGCCGTCGTTGAGGGTGATCGCATCGACACGCTCGAAGGTGGCCAGATCGACCTTCACCACGTGACCGGGGGACGTCAGCGTCCCCAGATACGCGACGTCACCAGCCGGATCCACGAGGGCCGAGGCCGGACGGTTCTCACCCTCCTGAGCGACGAGCCCGTCCACCCGGCTGAACGTGGTCAGATCAACCTGCACGATCAGGCTCGGATCCGTGAAGGTACCGAAGTAACCGAACATGCCGGCGGGGTCGATCACGGCCGCGAAGGGTTGGTCCTCGCTCTCGAAGGACGGATCGTCCTCGGGGCTCTTGAACGTGATGGCGTCGGTCCGGCGGAACGTGGCGAGTTCGATCTTGACGACCCGGCCGGGGGAGGTGCTCGTGCCGAAGTAGGCATTCTCCCCACCTGGGTCGATGATCGCGGAGACCAGGGAGTCCTCACCGACCTCCAGGACGATGGCATCGACGCGGGTGAAGGTGGCGACATCGACCTTCACGACGCGCCCAGGCGAGGTAAGCGTGCCGAAGTACGCCGATCCGCCGTCCGGCGCCATGACGGCCGCGAAGAGCCCGCCCTCCCCGCTCTCGAACGTGATGGCGCCGGAACGGGTGAAGGTCGCCAGGTCGATCCTCACGACCCGGGAGGTTAGGGTCCCGAAGTAGGCGGATCCGCCCTCCGGCTCGATGACCGCCGCGCTGAGACTATCCTCGCCCGGGTCGAGGGTGATCGCGCCGGCCCGGGTGAACGTGGCCAGATCGATCTTCACGACACGGCCGGGCGAGGTATCGGTCCCGAAGTAGGCGAACTCGCCGGCAGGATCGATCACCGCCGAGAAGAGACCGTTCTCACCGGACTCGAGGGTGATGGCGTCCACGCGCGAGAAGGTGGTCAGATCGATCTTCACGACACGGCCCGGAGATGTCTGTGTGCCGAAGTAGGCATACTCGCCGGCAGGATCGATCACCGCCGAGAGAAGTGGACCCTCCCCCGACTCGAGGGTCAGAGCATCCACCCGGCTGGAGGTGGCGAGATCTATCTTGACGACGCGACCCGGCCCAATGAAGGACCCGAAATAGGCGAACTCGCCGGCAGGATCCACGACGGCTGAGATCAGCCTGCCCTCCCGTCCGAAGAACTCGAGGCCGTCGCTCCGCTCCATCGGGGGCGGGTCGGCGTGAGCCGCCGGGAGGGGGCCGAAGGCCATCCCCGCATGAACGAGCACCCACGCCGTGAGCAGCGCGCCGGCCCGTCGGGCCGCATCCGGCCGGGCAGGCGGTGCCCGGCGAGATGGCTCGGTACTGCGGGCGAACCCCAGCGACACCCGGGAGAGCACTCCTTCCCCTTGTCTACAACCAGCAGGATACCGAGGGTAGCAAGGGGGGCAACCGCCCGCGAGGGGTCGCATGGTCGAGACCGTCAACGCCCGCCTGGCCGAGATGCCAACCACCATGGCGCGCGCCTGCGCTTCGTCGCATCCCTCACCCAACATGGGGCCTGCGAGGACCGCAACGAACCCTGCCCCGGCTCCTGCAGGACGGCTGGCGCCAACTCCGCCGACGAGGTGAACACCGACGAGCGCACCGCCCAGAGCCTCCGCCGCGCCACCGGCATCGGATGGCAGATCACCACGTCCGGGCCCGCCGACCTCCCACCACCCGCCACCGCCGAAGTCGACGCCCTCCTGCACCGTCCCGCCCCCTGACCCGTCCACCGTCGGGCTCCCCCGGTCCGATCACGGCCAAGGCTGGACGTTAGGGGGTCTGGCGGGCCCCCTAACGTCCAACGTCGACCCGATCCGGACACGAAGACGTCGAGGCTGGACGTCTGGGGCCGGGCTCCCACCCCCTACGGGACGACGTCGGGCTCCCGAGCGGCTCGGGCTCGCAACGTCGTGCCCAAGGGGGTCCACACGACACCCTGGAGGACGACGTTCAGCCCTCGAAGCCCCCGCCGGCCCAACGTCGTCTCCCAGGGAGCCTCACATCGCACCGGGGGACCGTCCGGCTGGGAGCAGCAACGATGCTTGTCCACGTGGGTGAGAGTCCTCCTCCGGCCAAATGCTGTCAGTACCAGGCCCTAGCCTTCGAACTGACGTTCGGCATCCGCGCCCCATCTGGGAGGCTGTGGATGCAAGTTTTTTGATGGGATTTCCTTGCATGAACATCGCGACCCGGATCCGTGAAGAGGTACACACGGCCCCTCCGGGGACCTTCTGGCGCACCGACCACATCGAAGGTCCACGACCCGCCGTGCACACAGCCCTGCACCGGCTCGCCAAGGACGGGGAACTGGTGCGGCTGCGCCGCGGCCTGTACTGGAAGGGAACACGATCCAGGTACGGCAAAGGCCACCCCTCACGGCTCGAGAGCGCCCTCGCCGCCGCAGGCCCCGGAGCCGGCCCCACAGGATGGGCGGCCGCGAACCTGCTCGCGCTGTCCACCCAGGTCCCGGCCGTGCCCGAGGTCGCCGTCCTCGGCAACCCCCCCACAGGCATCCCAGGTGTCCGCTTCCGTACCCGGAGCAACCTCGAACGACGCCTCCTCGACCCACATGGCATCGCGCTCCTCGAGGTCCTGCGGAACTGGCCCGATCACACCGGCGGAGACTGGAACAAGCTCACCCAAGTCGTTGGGAGCCTCTCCCGGTCCGGCAACCTCGATCCCGTCGTCTTCGAAGCCGTGGCCCGGAACGAACCCTCTACCTCA
The DNA here is from genome assembly GCA_964560135.1 of uncultured Actinomycetes bacterium. Classification (GTDB taxonomy): domain Bacteria; phylum Actinomycetota; class JAICYB01; order JAICYB01; family JAICYB01; genus CAZLKN01. The sequence continues at coordinate 5,637 of CAZLKN010000103.1, forward strand.
GTGCGTAGCCTCATCGGGCGGGCCCTCCACGAATGCGCGGCGCACCCGCAGAGCAGGTGATGGGGATACGTCGTCTCCCGGGCCCGGGGGCCGCGCCACCTAACCGAGTGTCCGTCCATCCCGTCCGCTGCCGGCCGGCCAAATCCTCGACCCTCCGGCCCCCAAACGTCCACCGTCGGGCTCCCCCCGTCCGATCACAGCCAAGCGTGGACGTCAAGGGGCCCACCGGGCCCCCTACCGTCCACCGTCGACCCGATCCGGACACGAAGACGTCGAGGCTGGACGTCTGGGGGGGCCGGGCCCCCACCCCTACGGGACGACGTTCAGCCCCGAGCGGCGTGAGCCCGCAACGTCGTCCTACCGGCGGCAACCAGCCGCCGTCGCGTCCTCCGAGCCCCTGGACGTCCACCGTCGGCCTCGTCCGGCCCGATCTGGACCAAGCTTGGACGGTAGGGGGCCCTGGAGGCCCCCAAACGTCCAGTCTCGGCCCGATCCGGGCCCGAAAGCCTCGAGGTTGGACGTTGAGGGGCCTTAGGGAGGGGGACGCCCATGTCACCGGCCCTCGCTAGAGTGCCGTTCTTCTCCGCCTTCCCCATGTCGACTACGCTCAGGAGGTCGCCATGGAAACCGTGAACATCGCCGTCAACGCCGTTCTCATCGTCGGGCTGGGGTTCGTCCTCACCTACATCGGCAGAGACCGGTTCGATCAGCTGCAACGGCAGGTCGCCGAGCAGGGCCACAAGCTCGACGCGCTCTCCGCCGAGATGCGTGAGGGGGACACGCAACTCC
>CAZLKN010000104.1:0-6490 GCA_964560135.1 uncultured Actinomycetes bacterium
CCAGGGCGGTTCAATCCGCGGCTCGGGAGGCGAGTGGCAGCGGGATCTCTCGACTGCGGTGTACCGCTCGATATGGACCGCAGCTCGCAAGTGAGCGAGGTCATCCTGATCTCGGGCGGGGTGGACTCTGCTCTCCTCGCGGCATGGCAGCAGCCTGAGTGCTGCCTGTTCATCGACTACGGCCAAGTCCCAGCGAGGGGTGAAGAGGCGGCTGCCCGTGGTGTGGCTTCACAGCTAGGGCTAGCGCTGGAGTGCCTACGGGTCGACTGCTCAGCGGTAGGTGCCGGTTTGCTGGCCGGCGTTGAGCAAGCTTCCGGGGCGCCGTCCCCCGAGTGGTGGCCGTTCCGCAATCAGTTGCTTGTGACGCTAGGGGCTGCTTGGGCGCTGCGACGAGGGCTAGCGGCGCTGACGGTGGGTTCGGTGAGTATCGATGGGCAGCGCCACGTCGACGGCCGACCCGAGTTCTACAGCAAGCTCGACGAACTGGTTTCCCTTCAGGAGGGCGGCGTCCGGGTGTTCACGCCAGCCATCGAGATGACGACTGTAGAGTTGGCACAACGAATCGGCGCGGGGATGGAGCTCCTAGGGTGGACGCATTCCTGCCACGTCGCCGATTGGGCGTGCGGTCGCTGCCCAGGGTGTGTCAAGCGGATCGAGGTCCTCGAAGAGCTGGGATTCGAGTGATGGATGCGGAAGCAGGTCTCACGGTACGCATCGACTGCGATACCGCGGTCGTTTCGCTGGATGACGGTTCCACGTCAAGGCTCAGCGGACCAGCTGTGGGAAAGATTCGTCGCTTAGCGGAAAGTGCTGGTTCGCCACCTGCGGGTGTGCTCACTGCCCCCGCGTTGGCGACGCTTGCCGAGGCCCGCCGACTGCGCCCGATGCTCGCATCGAGCCCGCCGGCGCTCGGTGGATGGTCTGGCTCGACTCGCCGACGGATTGAGCGCCAGACTTCGACTGTAGTAGATGAGGCGATGACAGCGAGGCGATCTATACGGCGCCTCGGGCGATGCGGCGTTGAGGACCTCGGTTCGGTGCTGTACTCCGTGGCTCGGGTAACCTGCGTGAGACCAGATCCTGGTGGGGGGCACGAGCCGCTGCGGCCTGTTCCCTCCGCGGGTGCTCGTCATCCGATAGATGTCGTCGTGGCCGCGTCCTGTGTCGACGGACTGAAGCCCGGATGGTGGCGCTTCGACCCTTGGTGCTGCGAACTCGTGAAAGTCGAGGTTCCCGTAGGAGCTGACGTCTACCTGGAGCGCCTCATTGAAGTAAATGGGGCTGAGGCGCCCGGTGCTGCGATGGTGCTGGTTGCGTCGTTTTCCCGCACGCTGGCGCGCTATCCAACGGGGTCGAGCTTAGTTTGGCGAGATGCTGGTGTAATGGCCGGGTACCTTCACTTGTCGGCGAGTAGCCGAGGACTGGCTTCATGCATCCTGTCCCCGGTGGGCGTGGCGTTCCCTAAGCCAACCCACGACGGGATATGCGACGTAGGATGCGTCGCGGTGGGCGAGCCGCTAGATGAACCGAGCTCATGACCTCCGTCCACCCGCCCAGCCCGCGCGGCCGATATTACGTGAAATCTATCTTCCTGACACTTCAGGGAGAGGGCGTGCATGCCGGCCGTTGCGCGGTCTTTTGCCGGTTCACCGGCTGTAACCTGTGGAACGGTCATGAACGCGACCGCCTGCGGGCCGTCTGTCGGTTCTGCGATACGGACTTCGTAGGCGTCGACGGTACCGGCGGCGGAGTGTATTGGTCAGCCGACGAACTGGCCGAGGCGGTCCTAGCACAGTGGCCCTCGGAGGAGAGCAAGCCATACGTCGTTATGACCGGAGGAGAGCCGGCGCTCCAGTTGGACGCTGCACTGCTCCGGGAGTTACAACGCCGCGGGGCGTTCGTCGCGGTGGAGACGAACGGGACGAAAGCCCTCATCGAGGGCATCGACTGGATCTGTGTCAGCCCGAAGGCCGGCACTGAACTGGCTCAGCGACATGGCGATGAGTTGAAGGTCGTGTGGCCCCAGGATGGGATGGACCTCGATGAACTCGCCCATCTGGACTTCGCGGTGCGAACGCTGCAGCCGTGTGACAGTGCTGACTATGCTCAGAATCTTCGGGCCACGGTCGACATGTGCTTGAAGCGCCCTGCTTGGCGCCTCGGTTTGCAGATTCACAAATATGCGGGAATCCCGTGACCTTCGAGTTAAGTCGACGGTTCACCGTCCAGGCTGCACACCGGCTTCCCAACGCTCCAGCGGGGCACCCTTGTCGGTCACTCCATGGGCACACCTTCCGCATCGACATTGTCGTGACCGGCGAGCCGGTCGAGCCGGAGGGTTGGGTATGCGACTTTGGGGTTATCAACGAAGCGTTCGAGCCGTTGCGTGCAGAGATTGACCACACATTCCTGAATGAGGTCGCGGGGCTCGAGAACCCCACTTGTGAACGCATCGCGGAATGGATCTGGGGACACCTCTGCTTGCGTTTACCCGGACTAAGTGCCGTGGCTGTGTCCGAGAACGATTACAGCTCAGCCACCTACCGCGGATGAGCGCTCGCGCGACGCGGTCGGACCCGCCGTCCCAGTAATTCCCTCGCGTCCCTCCGAGCCGCCCGCGTTGGGACCGGTTTGATCAAGGTCGGCGCGGTCTTCCTTGGTAAGCCCCGGTACCGCCCGGGATCCGTCGCGCACTCCAAGTCATCCCCACCGGAGATCAGAGCAGTATACGTTAGTGCGCACGGGCCTGGCATACGAGGGAGTTTCGACCCATCGTCATGGATCCCGTGACACGACCATGTCCAGCCCCGGTCGGCTCCCGCCCCGACACGCTGCTGTGGACCCATCGCCCGCAATAGCGCCTTGGAGAAGGCGCGACGGGAGATCTGGCAGCAGCTCCGGGCCCTGCCCGACCCGGTCTTCGCCAAGTAGTTCAAAGGTGCCCGTTGGGCGCTGCTGAAGAACCCCGAGGATCTCACCGACCGTCAAGCCGCCACGCTAGCCGCCGTCAAGCGCAACGGCGGCGCCCTGTGGCGCGCCTACCAACGGAAAGAAGAACTGCGAGACGTTGACGAGTTTCTCGACCGCTGGTGCGCACGCGCTCAGCGAAGCCCGCCTAGAGCCTTTCGTCAAAGCCTCCCGCACCATCCGCGCGCACCGCGACGGGACCCTCGCCGCCATCCGACTGGGCTATCGAATGGCCGTCTTGAGGGCCTCAACGCCAAGATCCGCTTCATCCAACGCCGAGGCTACGGCTACCACTCAGCCCCCTCATCGCCATGACCTATCTCTGCTGCGGAGGAATCACCATCACCCTCCCCACAAAAAGGTGAGGAGGCGTACGCCCGTTCGCATTTAGTCCAATCCATCCAAGAGATCGTCGATCTGACCGCGTATTTCACGGTTTGAAAGCGGTCCGACCAGGGGCCCCGGACAGCCTACGACCACCGGACCCAGGGGCGGGCAGGTCCGGCGCGCATCCAGGCAGAACTGTTGGAGTGAACTATCCTTGATGGGACAGACGATTTAGGAGGAGAGCCGTCCAGACACCGCGTGGGGACACCAAACGACCGCTCGGGCCGGGGATCGTGTACTCCTCGGCGGCCTTGATCTCGCTCGTCCTGCTCGGGGCCGTCGCTCTGACCGTGACCCAGCCCCCGCCGCCCAGCATCGCGGAGTTCGCCCCCCAGGCTGTGGAGCAGATCGAGGACGCACCCGACGAGCAGGCCAGCGACATCGGATCCGCCGCGGGGGCCGAGGATCCCGACGATCCGGAGTCGACCCCGACCCCTCCACCCGGCGCCGAAGAGCAGGTGATCGACGTGCCCCGCGTCTACCGCTGCATCGGTGATCCGCCCCGGCAGACCGAGGACCCGCAGTCGCCGCCCTGCGTCCCGTACTGGGAGGGTGACAACGGCGGCGAGACGACCCGGGGCGTGACCGCCGACGAGATCCGGGTGGCCCTCCCGATCCTGTTCCTCGAGGACGAGGACGCGATCCGCCTCCTCGGTCGCCACTTCAACATGCGCTACCAGTTCTACGGCCGGAAGCTCCGGCTGATGTCGTACGAGCCCCGGGGCAACCTCGCCGCCCACCCCAACCCCGAAGACGAGCAGGCGGACGCCGTGTGGGTCGACGACGAGATCGCGGCCTTCGCCTCCCTCGGCACCGGGATCCGGTACGGTGCCGAGCACCACTACCACGAAGAGCTGGCCCGCCGGGAGATCCTCAGCGTGGGCGGGACCGGGTCGCTGCAGACCGAGGAGCGCTACCGGCGGTTCGCGCCGTACGTCTGGAGCGTCGGCACCGGGGTCGACACGATGATGCGCGGCTACGGCGAGTTCGTCTGCCGCACCCTCGCGGACCAGCCCCCCAGCTACGCGGGCCCCGACCTGGCCCAGCAGCCGGAGCGCACGTTCGGCATCCTCACGAGCCGGGCCGACGACGGGACCATCTCCGACATCGAACCGCTCCGCAGTGAGCTCGCCCGCTGCGGGGTGACACCGGTCGAGCAGGAGCACCAGACCAGCCCCGACGACGCCCAGCGGTACCAGAACGCGCAGAATGCCACACTCTCGCTGAAGCTCGACGGCGTCACCAGCGTGCTGTGCTGGTGTCAGAACGGCGATCTGCGGGAGAGCATCATGGCGGCCGCGAGCTCGCAGGGCTACTACCCCGAGTGGGTGGTGTCCTCCTACGGAGGAAACGACCTGGACAGCTCCTTCCGTCACGATCAGGCACCGCAGGACCAGTCGGTTCGGGTGCTGGGTGCGGCCTTCCGCAACAAGTTGCTCCCCGCCGCCGACATGCCGTGGTACTGGGCCCTGAAGGAAGCCGATCCCGGGTACGGCGTCTCCAGCGGGGCCTACTACCATCTGGCCAGCCGCTACGCGCAGATGCTCGTACTCGCCTCCGGGATCCAGATGGCCGGTCCGGATCTGACGGCGGAGACCTTCGCCGAGGCGTTGTACGACACGCGGTTCCCGAACCCCGGAGCCGGCGGGCCCCCCTACTACCAGTCGCGCGTGGGATTCGAGGGCCGGCACCAGAGCTTCCTCAAGGGCGACGGCTCGATGATCTGGCACAACCGCACCGAGCGCGGCACGGTGGAACGGTCGGCTCCCGGGGCGGTGTGCTACATCGACCACGGGACCCACTACCAGAAGGGAAGCTGGCCCTCCGGCGAACAGCCCTTCTTCGACTACGGGGGCCCCTGCCTCTGAGGAGCCCGCGCCCGGGGATCTATCGCCCCCGATCCGCCTCGAGGCGGACGAAGCGCGGATAGTAGAGGGAGTCGTCGGAGAAGACTCCCCCGGCGCGGTCGGCGTTGGTCGCGTAGGTCACGGCGAGATCCGCCCCCTGGAGGTGGGGATGGGCCTTACCCGCGTACACGATCGCGTCGCGCCGGGAGGCCTCCTCGGGCACGAACAGCGGCACGGGCTCCGACCAGGGACCCTCGGGTGCTCCCGCTGAGCGGGCCATGATCGTCGTCCGCGCGAGACCGAGTAACTTCAGCACCCGCATGAACGGGTAGACCCCCCGCACCGCTTGGAGCCGCCAGACCCGCAGCACCGTCTCCAGCGCACGGATCCGGACGGCCGCCTGCACCTGCTGCATCCCGTCACCCCGGACGTGCACGCTGAACTCGGTCGCGGAGCGCCGGAGCGGCGACGCCGACCGCTCGGGATCCGCGTCCCAGCCGTCCCCGCACCACCACTCGGGGGGCCCGAGCCGGCCGGCGTGCAGGTCTGCGAGCGGCCAGCGCGCGAGGTAGGAGCGCCGTCCACGCCACGCCCCTTTCCACCGTGGCGGCCGGCCGGGTCGTCCGGGCCGCAGGGTGTGTCCGTCCTTCCAGCCGTAGGCGTACAGATGGTCGTCGCGCACGACGAGCGCCGAGCCGAGGATGACGTGGTCGTCGCCGGCGGGCGCCGACGCGGCCCGGATCCGCCAGGAGGACGGCTCGGCGTCGGGGTTGTCCACCCACACCGCGGACCATCCGTGGACCTCGAAGAGCCGCAGGTTGAGCTCCTGCTCCCAGCCGTCGATCGCACCCGGATCCGGACGGGTCGAGCGCACCCGCATGAAGAACAGCAACAGCCGGTCCCCGATCCGCACACCGTGCAGCGGCCAGACCCACGTGCCCGGCGGGGCGGGGAAGAACGACGCGGGTCCCGCCGGCCCGTCCCTCCAGTGGAACGCCATCGATGCCGTCGCGGGGTCCAGCCCGCTCTGGAGGCCGATCGTGTTGTGGACGAAGGCCGCCTCGGCGCGTCCGGCCCCCGGCCTCAGGCCGACGAAGCTATCGCCGAACAGCCACAGCACACGCTCCGAGCCCAGCGGGATCGAGGATGCACCGTCTCCGCCGAGCCACCGGGGGTCACTGCGGAACAACCGGTCGGGGGCGGGGCCCGGGGGGGGCCGAAGCCCCCCCGGCCGCCCCGCCGGGAGTGGCCCCACCGGCCTGCGTGCGCGCCCCCCCCCACCCGACCCG
>CAZLKN010000105.1:0-6026 GCA_964560135.1 uncultured Actinomycetes bacterium
TCCCCCACCGTGACGCGACGTACTTCTGGCGTTCGTCGGGATCGGTGATCTGGCGGGTGCCGTTGCCGATGCGGACGTAGAACGCCGTCTTCGTCTCCATCCGGCCCTTGCGGTCCACCACGACCTTCGCCTCCACCGGGAAGGCGCACGGTGGCACGTGTACCCGGCAGATGTCGTCTCCGTTGACCGTGTGGATCTCGCTCGACACCGCGCTCGCCGCGGTCTCCCCCATCGCGTTGATGAGCAGCTGACTCAGGTGGAGCAGGAACCGATCGCGGTCCCCTCTTCCTTCCTTCCGCAGCGACGCGTAGTCGCTCGACAGGCCGTGGATCGAGCCATCGTCCACGACGCCGACCAGCAGCGTCCCGCCCTCCCGGCTGTTCGCGAACGCCGCGATCGTCTTGATACACGCCGTCTCGAGCGGCTTGTACACCTCGCCGGTGTCGGCCCCCGTCCGCAACGTCGCTTTGAACTCCAGATGCTGGCTCTCGTCGCCTGCCGCGAGCAGCTCCCCCACCGGACAGTGCTGCTGGTACGCCACCCGGGCCCGCCCCTGCGCGAGCGTCGCGTACATCTTGACGACGTCCGCTGCCAGCTCCTCGTCGTCGAGGAACTTGAAGACCACCTTCTCGTTGCGGTCCATGCGGCCCAGCAAGGCCTTCTGGAACAGCTCCGGGAACACCACACCGAAGTTCTCCGGCGAATTGTTCACCGCCGTGACCTGCACGTCCTCGTTCGACACCAGGTCCTCGAGGGCGGCGTCGAAGACGAGGCGGTCGGCGTCTGTCCAGTCGGTGCCGTACCGGAGGTTGAGCCGCTCGATGATCTGTGACAGCGGTTCGGGCTCCGGCTCGTGGATCTTCCCCTCCCCGGAGTAGATCGTCGACACCTCGCCCCCCTCGCCCCCGAGCGCGACAGAACCGGCGAACTGCTGCTCGTTGCGCAGATGCGTGAGCTCGAGCTCGCCGCTGAGGTCGACGGCCGCGCCGGCGTCGGTCCTGATGAGCGTCAGCAGCGACTTGCCCCACAGGTAGTCTCGTTCCAGCGCCGTATCGGCGAAGGTCACGATCTGGGACAGGAACGAGTACACGCGGACGAACCGTCCGAGCGCCTCGCGGAAGCGGTCCTGCTCGTCGGATTCGAGATTGCCGAACCGGTCGATGGCCGGGCCGAGGGCTGCGTGGATGCGGCCATGGTCCTGCGGCTCGGCCATCAGGAGGCGCACCACGGTGAGGGCTTCCTCTGGCTGGAGCACCCCGAACTCGTCGAGCGCGTGCCGGGTGTCGTAGAGCAGGTTCGGGTCGGACGGCGGGGCGACCGTCCGGCCGTGGTACGGCTCAAAGGCGGACGCGATCTCCTCGGCGTCGTTCACGAAGTCCAGCACGAAGGTCCCGTCCTTGTCGGGGTGCGTGCGGTTGAGCCGGGACAGCGTCTGCACGGCGGCCAGTCCGGTCAGCGTCTTGTCCACGTACATGGCGTAGAGCTTCGGCTGGTCGAACCCCGTCTGGAACTTCTCGGCCACGACCATGATTTGGAACTGGTCAGTGTCGAAGCGCTCGGCGGTCTGCGACTCGGGGAACCCGTTGCACTTCGCCTCGGTGACGAGGTCGCCGCCGTTGAGCGGCACCGCGTCGGAGAAGGCGACGAGCACGCCGAGGTCGTAGCCGTTCTCGGTGACGTAGGCACGAAGCGCCTCCCGGAAGCGGACGGCGTGGGGCCGCGACGAGCACACCACCATCGCCTTCGCGTTGCCGGCCACCTTGTGCGCCACGTGCGTCCGGAAGTGCTCGACGACGATCTCCGCCTTCTGGGCGAGGTTGTGCTCGTGCAGCGTCACGAAGCGGGCGATGGCCCGGCGGGCCTTGGCCGACTCGTAGGCGGGATCGTCGAGGATCGTCTTCTCCAGATGGAAGAAGCTCCGGTAGGTCGTGTAGTTGGCGAGGACGTCGTGGATGAACCGCTCCTCGATCGCCTGCCGCATCGAGTAGAGGTGGAAGGGCTCGTGGCGGCCGGTGGCGGCGCTGTGGCGGCCGAAGAGCTCGAGCGTCTTGCCTTTGGGCGTGGCGGTGAACGCGAAGAAGCTCATGTTGTCCTGGCGCCCGCGGGCAGCAACGGCCTCGGCCAACGCCTGCTCGACCTCGTCGGGGGGCAGGTCGGGGTCGGCAGCGGCCGCGGAGCCGAGCACGCGCCGCAGCTCCTTCGCGGACTCGCCGCTCTGCGACGAATGCGCCTCGTCCACGATCACTGCGTAGCAGCGCTCGGGAAGCTCGCCGACCTTGCCGAGGACGAACGGGAACTTCTGCAGGGTCGTGATGATCACGCGGGCCCTCTCCCCAAGGAGGGCGTCGGCCAGTTGTTGGGAGGAGTGCTCGATCCGCTCGACGACACCGTGGGCGTGCTCGAACTGGTAGATGGTGTCCTGGAGCTGACGGTCCAAGACGAGCCGGTCGGTGACGACCACGACCTTGTCGAACACCTTGGCGTCACCGGCGTGCAAGGTGGACAGGCGGTGTGCGAGCCAGGCGATCGTGTTGGACTTCCCGCTGCCGGCGGAATGCTGGACGAGATACGACCGTCCGGGGCCCTCGTCGCGAGCGGCGTCCTCGAGTTGCAGGACGGCGTCCCGCTGGTGGTACCGCGGGAAGATGACCTGACCGGGACGCTTCGATCCTCGAGCGGGCCGTTCCACGTGGACGAACCGACCGAGGAGGTCGAGCCATGCGTCGCGCTGCCAGACCTGCTCCCAGAGGTAGGTGGTGGCGTGGCCGTCCGGATCCGCGGGGTTGCCGGCGCCGCCCGCGTGCCCGCGGTTGAACGGAAGGAAGCGCGTGTCGGAGGCCGCGAGCCGGGTGGTCATCGCGACCCGCAACGGATCGACGGCGAAGTGGACGACCGCGTGAGCGAGCGTCCGGTTCCGGGGGTCGCGATCGGTCCGGTACTGGCGGAGCGCCTGCTCGACCCCCTGTCCGGTGAGCGGATTCTTCAGCTCCGCCGTCGCCACTGGCACGCCGTTGACGAACAAAGCGAGGTCGATGGACTTCGTCGAGCCTGACTCGTAGCGCAACTGACGGGTGGCCGTCAGCAGATTGTCCTCGTACCTCCGGACGAGCTCAGGGGTGAGTCCATGAGCGGGCTTGAAGTACGCCATGCGGATCGTGACGCCCTGATCGACCACGCCGTGACGGAGGACGTCCACCGCGCCACGCTTGTCGAGCTCGGAGGCGAGGCGGTCGGTGAACTTCACTTGGGCGGCGTCGGGATCGTTGCCGTAACGCTTGACGACCTCGGCCCACTGCTCCCCCTGCGTGGCACCGATGAACGAGAAGATCTCAACGGTGTCGAGCCCCCGCACGGGATCGAAGTCGCGCTGCTCCCCCTGGGCCTTGTCGTTCTTGACCGCCGAGTACCCGCCATACGAGCCGAGCCAGTCACAGATGTGCTGCTCGAACAGCTCCTCCGGTGGATTACTCAAGGCGTCTTCCTTCGACCGGGATCTCCCACGGTGACAAGTCTACGGAGGTCAGCGGACCACCTGATCGGATGGCGCCCATTCGTCACCCTCCCAGGTCCTCAGCGATCTCGCTGATTTTACGGACGAGGCGCCGAGTACCGGGTATCGACACGTATCCATGGTGGACATAAAAGTCGTTAGCGCGTTCATCGATCGCATCAACGACCACAAGCCTGGCAGCGACGATCTCGGTCGCGGTGAGGATGCGACTCGAGGCATCGGCGAGGAGCACAGAGCCCAGACCACGCCCCTGGAGACCCGCGTCGAGCGCCAATCGCGCGATGAGCACAGAGGGGATACGGTCCGGAGATCCGCGGCCCACCTTGCGCGGGAGCGTTTCCCGTTCGATCAGATGGCCCGTGAGTGTGAAGTACGCACGGATCGAGTTCCCCTCGGCCCACACCCAGGTGCGGCCCGACCGGATGGAGTCGGCATGCTGTGCGGATCGCCGCAGCCATCCGTCCAGGTCCGGCTGGCCTGAGTCGAATGCGTCGAGGTCGTCGTCTGGTAGAAGGCGCCGAGAAACGAACTCGGCGCCGGTCACCGTTGATCGATGACCTTGTTCAGCCGTCGGGCAGCCTTGCGCAGCGAGGGATTCACGACCGGGGGCCGGTCGAGGGCGTCGAGGAGCTCGTCGAAGTACTCAGATGGGACGACGGTGGTGTTGGAATCGGCGACCACCTGCTGAGCACGCTCCTCGGCCGCACTCAAGATGAAGCTCGTCAACGTCTGATTGGTGAGATCCGCCGCACGCTTGAGCAACGCTTCGCTGTCAGCGTCCGCTCGAACCTCGATCCTAGCCGTCTTAGCCATCGTGTCCTCCTGCCGGTCCCGTACGGACAGCGTACGGACACTTCGAGGTTCGGACAAGGAGTCCTCACACGACCTCAGTCGTCGACAGCCGGAGCCTCGATGACCGGAGCATCGACCGGGACCGGCGCCATCGGTCGATGTTCCGCAAGGATCTCCTCCACACGCGCCAGCTGTTCCGCCTCGGCGCCCCATCCCGTCAGCAGATCCCTCAGATGCAAGAGCGCCAAACGATGCCCGTCGAACATCGACGCATCGAACCGCGAGAACTTCGAGGTGAGCACAACACCCGTCAGGCCCGCGACGGCGGTCACCACCCGAGCCACATTGTCCCCCGCCCGCAACACCCCCTCCTCCACAGCCTCATCGAGCCGGCAACGTCCGAAGTCGAGCAGCCGGAACGCCGTCGGGACAACGCGACCCGCGTCCTCGGTCGGTAAGACGACATCCGGATCGCTGAACAGCGCGCGACTCAACTCCATCTCCTGCGGGAACGTGTCGTCCGCCAAGATCCAGAACCGAAACACAGCCGCCGCTCTCGTAAGCGCCCCCGACGCTGACTCCACCCGCCGATCGGCGAGCAGCTCATCGAGCTGCGATTGGCTCAGCACCAGCGACCCGTGAAGCGTCTCCAGCGACTCGCGAAGGATCTCGGAGAGCAGAACATCCTTCGATGGGAAGTACCGATAGATCGTCCCCACAGCGCACTCCAGCTCGTTCGCCACCCGCTGCATCGTCAGGGCCCGGCGTCCCTCCGTACTCACGATCCGCAACGCCGTCTCCAACACAGCGGCATGCCTGGCCAAACGCGTACGCTCCCGCAGCGTCATCCCCGAAGGATCCGGAAAGGTCGAACTCGACACGGCTCAATCTCCTCCACCGTCTGGCTCGCGGGATTTGACAATAGGATGAACTACATTCACTATCGTCAGCATAGTTCATTGTACCGAAAGGATTTTGATCTAGCGACTCAGCGAGGGAGGGCGCGTGGTACGGAACCCCGTCCCGCCCGTCTGCCCGGAGGGGGGATGTCATGAAGCGACTTCTAGGAGGTACTGCGGCCGTTTCCCTTTGCCTGGCCGGACTCACCGCCGTAACCGCACCCATGGCCGCTGCGACGCCGCGGGTCAACACGGTCGGCCTCATGCCCGGAACGGTCGCCCAGATCAGCGCCAGCAACAACTACACCTGCGCGGTCACCACGGACGGCGACGCCTACTGCTGGGGCAACGGCCGCAGCGGACAAGTCGGCAACCCCGACGCGGTCGGAGACGAGGCCCGCCGCATCCCGTTGCAGGTCCAGGACCTGGGTCCTGGTACCGACGCAGGCGCCGTCGTCGAGATCGACACCGGAAACCAGCACGTCTGCGCGGTCACAGCTCGTGGCGACGCCTACTGCTGGGGACACAACGGCACCGGGCAGCTGGGTGACGGCACCACCACCCGCCGCCACACCCCGGTGCAGGTCCAAGACCTGGGCCCCGGCACGGACGCAGGCCCAGTCGCCCAGATCAGCGCCGGCGTCTTTTTCAGTTGCGCGACGACCACGGCCGGCGACGCCTACTGCTGGGGTGGCAACCTCAACGGGGGCCTCGGGGACGGCACCAACACCGAGAGCACCACGCCCGTGCAGGTCGTGGAGGGCGAAGGCCTGACCCCGGGGACGGTCGCCCAGATCAGCGCCGGCGAACGGCACACCTGCGCG
>CAZLKN010000106.1:0-5944 GCA_964560135.1 uncultured Actinomycetes bacterium
GCGGCCCCCGGGGTCGGGATAACGGCCCTACCGTGCCCCCTCGCCGAGGATCTCCCGGCGGAGCTCGTCCTCGCGCTCGGACATGGCCTCCAGGCCCTCGCGGACGGCGTCCCTGAACCGGTCACCGAAGTCCCGGACGCCCTCCCGGGCCTTCCCGACGAGCTCCTGACCGTTCCCGGGGACCGAAACCCGGGCCTCGTCCGCCTTGTCGCGCAGCCAGCGCAGCGCGATCAGGCCCAGGACGGCACCGATGATCATCCATCGCAGTCTCCGGAACATCTCTACTCCCTGCCCTTCCTGAGCTTCTGATAGGTCCGCGACGCGCCGGCCGCCACGGCCAGAGCGCGGATCGCGGGATGCGCCACCGTGGCCTGGACGGTACGGGTGATGCCCTCGACCGCGCCGGCCGTCCCCCGTACCGACATGAGGATCTCGTCGACATGCTCGATCTCGCGGTTCACGTTCCCGACGGTCTCGTTGAGCTCGTGCAGCATCGGCGTCGCCTCGCGGCGGAAGTCTTCGACCAGATCCCGGGTCGACTGCAGCACGCGGAACAGGCTCAGCATCGCGACACACAGGAATCCGACCAGGATCGCCCAGAACACGGCGATCGCCACCAAAGCCCATCCGCTCACCGTCACCACGCGCAACACCTCCAGGTCCGGGGCCGCCGCCGAACCCGTAGTATCCCCCGCCACCGCGCCATGAAGGCAAGTACCTCCCTCACAGGCGTCCCTCACGCCCCTCTCAGGTGGCTCCCAGGAAACAGGGGCAGAATGAGAATGGTTATGACCGAGAAGACCAAGGTCCTCGTCGTCGACGACGAGCCGAACATCACCGACCTCGTGGCAACCACCCTGCGCTACGAGGGCTTCGACGTGCAGGCGGCCGCCGACGGCCGCTCGGCCCTCGCGTTGACGGAGACCTTCCGTCCCGACCTCATCGTCCTCGACGTGATGCTGCCCGACCTCGACGGGTTCGAGGTGGTCCGCCGTCTGCGCAACGAACGGCGCGCGGTGCCCGTCCTGTTCCTGACCGCCCGGGACGCTGTCGAGGACCGCGTGCGGGGCCTGACCACCGGAGGCGACGACTACCTCACCAAACCCTTCAGCCTCGAGGAGCTCGTGGCACGGGCACGGGCGATCCTGCGCCGGATGGAGCACGCCCCGGAGACCGCGAAACTCGCCTTCGCCGATCTCGAGCTCGATGAGGACACCCACGAGGTGTGGCGGGCCGGGATGCCGCTCGAGCTCACGGCCACCGAGTTCAACCTCCTGCGCTACCTGCTCGCCAACGCGCGCCGCGTGGTCTCGAAGACGCAGATCCTCGACCACGTCTGGAACTACGACTTCGGCGGTGACGCGAACATCGTCGAGACCTATGTGAGCTACCTGCGCAAGAAGGTCGACGCCGTCGATCCTCCCCTGATCCACACGATCCGCGGCGTCGGCTACAGCCTGCGCCTGCCGAAGGGATAGCGGTGTCGCTGCGCGCGCGCCTCCTCGTCGGGCTCGTCGCCCTGGCCACCGTGGGGCTGCTGGTGGCGAACATCGTGACCTACACCTCGCTGCGCTCCTTCCTGAACGAACGCGTGCACGAGCAGCTCGAAGCTGCGCGCCAGCCGGTGACCCGGGCACTGCTCGAAAGCCGTCCCCGGCAGCGACTGAGCCCCGCGCCGCCGGCCTCCTACCCCTCGGGCACCTACGGGCAGGTGCGCGCCCGCGACGGGACGGTTCTCGGTGAGGTGATCCT
Organism: uncultured Actinomycetes bacterium; assembly: GCA_964560135.1. Classification (GTDB taxonomy): domain Bacteria; phylum Actinomycetota; class JAICYB01; order JAICYB01; family JAICYB01; genus CAZLKN01. The sequence goes on from CAZLKN010000106.1 coordinate 1,753, forward strand.
CGCCGACCCGGGAGCCGAACCGATCACACGGCCCGCGCTCCCCGACGCGCTCCCCGGCTCGAGCAGCGCGCTCGGGGGACGATGGGTCATGACCGTTGCCGCCGAGGACGGATCGACCCGGTACCGGATCGTCGCCTGGGCGCTCCAGGACGGAGGCACCCTCGTGGTCGCCGTCCCGATGCGCGAGATGGATCAGACGCTGCGGCGGCTGCTCGGGATCATGCTCGCCGTGGGCGCCGGCGTCCTGCTCAGCCTCGCCGCGCTGGCGTGGTGGGTGGTCCGGGTGGGTCTGCGTCCGCTGGAACGGATCGGCGACACCGCGGCGGACATCGCTGCCGGGGATCTGTCCCGCCGGGTCGACCCCGCCGACGAGCACACCGAGGTGGGGCGCCTGGGCCTCTCGTTGAACGCGATGCTCGCCCACATCGAGAACGCTTTCGCGGAACGCACAGCGACCGAGGAGCGCCTCCGGCGGTTCCTCGCCGACGCGTCCCACGAGCTGCGGACCCCGCTGACCTCGATCCGCGGGTATGCCGAGCTCTTCCGGCGGGGGGCCGACACCCGGCCGGACGACCTCGCGAAGGCGATGGAGCGCATCGAGGCCGAGTCGGCGCGGATGGGCGTGCTCGTCGAGGATCTCCTGCTGCTCGCCCGCCTCGACGAGGGCCGGCCGCCCCAGCGCCGCCCCGTGGACCTGACCATGCTCGCCGCCGACGCCATCGCCGACGCCCGGGCCGTCGACCCGGATCGCCAGATCACTCTCGCCTCCCCGGGCCCGGTCGTGGCGTCCGTGGACGAGTCCCAGCTCCGCCAGGTGACCGCGAACCTGCTGTCCAACGCCCTCACCCACACGCCCGCGGGCACACCCGTCGAGGTGGCGGTGTCCGCGGCCGACGGGCAGGTGGGGCTCGAGGTCATCGACCACGGCCCGGGGCTTCCCCCCGAGGTCTCGGCCCGCGCGTTCGAGCGCTTCTACCGCTCCGATCCTTCGCGGTCTCGCGACAGCGGCGGCGCCGGGCTCGGCCTGTCGATCGTGGCCGCCGTCGCCGAGGCCCATGGGGGCAGCGTGTCGGTGGCCTCACGTCCCGGCGAGGGCGCCATCTTCCGCGTGAGACTCCCGGCCGGCCAGACACACAGCTCGTTCTCAGCTTCGCCCGAGGTGGATCCCAGGTCCGGGTGATGTCCTGTGACCATCGGGAATCCGAGCAAGGAGGTTCGTGTCATGAGACTCAGTTGGAAGAGCGCTCTCGCCCTGGTCGTCGGGGGCGTGCTGATCGGATCGATGGCGTCGGTGGCGGCCCAGACCTCCGAACCCGAGTCGCCGGACGCACCGACCGAGCGCGTCAGGCACGCCGGCCCCCGGCACATGAAAGCTCCGATGCGCGCGATCCGCTCCGAGGTCGTCCTGCCCGGCAACGACGGCGAGGGCGTCCGCACCGTCCGGACCGACCGGGGCGAGCTGACCACGGTCGAGGGTTCGACGCTCGTCATCGCCGAGGAGGACGGGACGACCGTCCGGGTGGACGTCGGCGAGGACACGCGGATCTCGCGTGACGGCGAGCGAGCGGAACTCTCCGAGCTGCAGTCCGGCGACCAGGTGATCACCGTCCGCGAACGCGTCGGCGACGGCGAGACGACCACCCGCGGTGTGCGTGCCTTCTCACCGGCGCGCTGGACCGAGATGCAGGAGCGCCGGGACGAGATGCGCGAGCGACGCTCGAAGCTGCGGGAGGGCCGTACGCGCCCCGGGATGAGCGCACCCGCCGCGGCCTGACCCGCGCCACATGAAGGAGCGATCGATGGAGCCCCACACACAGACCAGACCCGAATCCCCGTCCCTCGGATGGGCGGCCTTCCCGCCCATCCCGACCCCGCCGAGGCGCACATGGCTCGACCGTCTCGTGACGCCGGTACTGGCGGCGCTGCTGGGGGCGGTGATCGGGGGCGCGGTCGTCGTGGCCGCCACCGACACGCCTGCGGCCGGCCCACCCACGGCGGCACCGCGCGTGAGCGGTGTCCCGCAGCCCGGCCTCACCGGTGTCGCCGCGGTGGCCGAGCACCTGTCCCCGTCGGTGGTCCGCATCGACGCCTCCGTCCCCGGCCCCCTGGGGGCCGCGAGCGGCACCGGCTCCGGGGTGGTCTACCGTCCCGACGGCTACATCATCACCAACGCCCATGTGGTGGCGGGCGCGCAGAGCCTCGAGGTGACGCTGTCCGATGGGCGGCAGCTCGCCGCCGAGGTCGTGGGCGACGCGATGCCCTCCGACGACATCGCGGTCCTGAAGATCGACGCTACCGACCTCGAGGCGGCGCCCCTCGGGTCGACCGCCGACGTGCGCGTGGGTGACCTCGCGGTGGCCATCGGGAGCCCCTTCGGTCTCGAGGGCTCGGTGACCGCGGGCGTGGTCAGCGCGCTGCACCGCAACATCGACCTCGGACGGGGGGCCCGGTTCACCGACGCGATCCAGACCGATGCTCCCATCAATCCCGGGAACTCCGGAGGAGCGCTCGCCGACGCGGATGGCCGCGCGATCGGGATCAACACGGCCATCGTGGGCAGCCCGGCGGGCAACGTCGGCGTCGGGTTCGCGATCCCCATCGACATCGCCAGGCTGCACGCCGACCGGATCATCGAGACGGGACGCTCGAGCCGCCCGTTCCTCGGCATCGGGGGCGAGGACGTTCCCGGAGGCGGCGGCGCCCTCATCCAGCAGGTCGTGCCCGACGCTCCGGCGGAGGCAGCGGGCCTGCAGGTCGGCGACGTGATCGTCGCCATCGACGGCACCCGTGTCACCTCGATGGACGAGCTGATCTCGGTGCTCAGCCGGCTCGAGGTCGGCCGGACGGTCACCGTCACCTACGAGCGCGAGGGAACACGCGCACGTGCGCGGGTGACGCTCGAGGAACGGACCTCCTGACGGGTCAAGACTCGGGGTCGTAGTACCGCTTCTCCCCGAGCTCGGGGGGCAGGTACTCCTGCTCGACCACGTGGCCCGGGTGGTCGTGGGGGTATTTGTACCCCTCGCCGTGGCCGAGCTGCTTCGCCCCCGGGTAGTGGCTGTCCCGCAGGTGCGCCGGCACCTCGGCGTGCCGCTCGCGCGCGTCGCGCATCGCGGCGCCGATCGCCTTGACCACGGCGTTGGACTTCGGCGCCGTCGACAAGTGGATCACGGCGTGCGCCAGGTTGAGTTGGGCCTCCGGCAGGCCGACGTGCTCCAGGGCGTGTGCGGCGGCCACGGCGACCACGAGGGACTGCGGGTCGGCCATGCCGACGTCCTCGGAGGCGAAGATGATTATCCGGCGGCAGATGAACCGGGGATCCTCGCCCCCCTCGAGCATCTCCGCGAGCCAGTACAGCGCGGCATCCGGATCGGAGCCGCGCATCGACTTGATGAACGCCGAGACCACGTCGTAGTGGCGGTCCTGGGCCTTGTCGTAGCGGACGACCCGCTTCTCCAGGGCGGCGTGGGCGTCCTCGCGGGTGATCCGGCCCGCCTCGCGGCCGAGGGCCCGCGCCGCCGCCGCTTCCAGCGCGTTCAGGGCGACGCGGGCGTCCCCGCCGGAGCGGGACGCGATCCACGCCAGCGCTTCCTCGTCGGCCTCCAGGCCGGCCTCGCCGATCCCGCGCTCGGTGTCGACGAGAGCGATGTCGAGGACGCGACGGACGTCGTCGTCGCCCAGCGGCTCCAGCCGGAACAGCAGCGACCGGGACACCAGCGGGGAGTTCACCTCGAAGAAGGGGTTCTCCGTGGTCGCGCCGATCAGGATCAGGACCCCCTCCTCCACGGCACCGAGGAAGGCGTCCTGCTGGGCCCGGTTGAAGCGGTGGATCTCGTCGAGGAAGAGCACGGTGCGGCCGTGCTTGCGGGCCGCCGCGATCACCTTCCGCACATCGGCCACACCCGAGGAGATTGCCGACAGCTTCTCGACGGGGGCGGACGTCCGGTCGGCCACGATATGGGCGATGGTCGTCTTGCCCGTGCCCGGCGGGCCCCACAGGATCGCCGAACGCAGTTCGTCACGCTCGATCAGGGCCCGCAGCGTCGTCCCCTCGCCGACCACGTGCTCCTGGCCGATGAGTTCGTCGAGGGAGCGGGGACGCATCCGCGCGGACAGCGGCGGCCGGGCGGCGTGGCTCCGGACGGCGTCGTCGCCGAAGAGCCGCCCCTCGCTGATAGCTCTACCCTCCTGA
>CAZLKN010000107.1:0-5824 GCA_964560135.1 uncultured Actinomycetes bacterium
GTGGTGGGGCTGCTGTTCGCCGGGCCCACCCCGTTCTTCCTGTTCGCTTTCATGGTGGTTCTGATCGCCCAGGCAGAGCTGTACGCGGTCCTCAAGGCCTCGGGGCACGCGCCGGTGGCGCTGCTCGGCCTCCTGTTCGGTGCCGTGCTGCTGGTCACCGCCTACGATCGGGGGATCCTCGCCCTCGCCCTGTCGGCTTCGTTGCCGTTGCCGCTGCTGCTGTTGTGGGGGCTGACCGTTCCTGCGGAGAAGGTGCGGTCGATGATCGTGTCGACGTACTTCGGCATCCTCTACGGGCCGTTCCTGATCGGATTCGCCGTCCTGCTGCTCCGCGGCCCCGACGGCCTCGTGCTCACGGCCACCGTCATCGGGATGACCGCGATCCACGACGCCGGCGGATACCTGGTGGGACGCAAGCTCGGCCGCCACCCGATGGCGCCCCGGACGAGTCCGAAGAAGTCCTGGGAGGGATGGGTGGCCGGAACGCTGCTGTGTGTCGGCCTGTCGGTGATCTTCCTGCCGCTCGTCCATCCCTTCGACGTGTGGCTCGCACTGAGCCTGTCCCTGGTGATGTCGGTTGCCTCACCCATCGGCGACCTCGCCGAATCGCTCATCAAGCGCGATCTCGGCGTGAAGGACATGGGCAGCCTCGTGCCCGGGCATGGAGGGCTGTTCGACCGGATCGACGCGATCATCTTCGTGTCCCCGATCGCCTACTTCGTCCTGCGGGTCCTGGGGTGGGCGGGCTGAGAAGCGTCGCCGTCCTCGGCTCGACCGGGTCGATCGGGCGCCAGACGCTGGACGTGATCGCCCGCAGCGACGGACGGTTCCGCGTGCGCTCCCTGGCCGCCCACACCGACGCGGAGGGCGTGTGCGACCAGGCCGAGGCGTGCGGCGCCGAGCGGGTGGTCCTGGTGGATGCGGACGCGGCGGCCCGGGCCCGGGAGCGCCTGCCGAACGTCGAGGTGTTGGACGGTGCCGGGGCGCTCGAGGAGCTGGCGGCCGACCCGGGAGCCGACGTCGTCCTGAATGCGGTGGTGGGTGCCGCCGGGCTGCGCGCGACCCTGACGGCGCTGGACGCCGGACGCCACGTGGCGCTGGCCAACAAGGAGTCGTGCGTTGCCGGCGGGCCGCTCGTCCGTCGGCGGCTGGTCGAAGGCGGCGGGACGCTGGTCCCCGTGGACTCCGAGCACGCCTCCACCCACATGTGCCTGCTGGGGGAGGATCCGGCTGGTGTCGGGACCCTGGTGCTCACCGCGTCCGGTGGACCGTTCCGCGGGCGGACCCGCGACGAGCTCACGCAGGTCACCGTCGACGACGCCCTTGCCCACCCGACTTGGCGGATGGGGGCCAAGATCACGGTCGACTCCGCGACGCTGGCCAACAAGGGCCTCGAGGTGATCGAGGCCCATGTGCTCTTCGGGTTCGCCTACGACGCGATCGAGGTGGTGGTGCATCCCCAGTCGATCGTCCACTGCCTGGTGGGTTTCGCGGACGGATCGTGGAAAGCGGCGCTCGGCCCCCCGGACATGCGGGTGCCGATCGCCTACGCGCTCGGGTACCCGGAGCGCCCCGGCTGGGGGGCCGAACCGGTGTCGTGGGAACGGATGCGGGAGCTGACCTTCGAGCCGCCGGATCCCGACGCCTTCCCGATGCTCCGGCTCGCCTACGATGCGGGCCGGGCCGGGGGCACGGCCCCCGCGGTGCTCAACGCCGCCAACGAGGCGGCGGTGCAGGGTTTCCTCGACGGGCGGGTCGCGTTCCTGGAGATCGCGGAGGTCGTTGAGCGCGTCCTGGGGACCGGCGCCGACGCCGATCTCGGCTACGGCCGCGACGACGTCACCCTCGACGACGTGCTGTCCGCCGACGCCTGGGCCCGCGAGCAGGCCCGTCGGTAGCTACGCGCAGGTGGTGAGAGAGACGCTCGGGGCGTCCACACCGCAGCGGTTGGACGCCGAGGGTGCCGTGAGATCGCGGACGACCTCCATCGTGGCCCACCACACGCCGCGGGAGTCCCGGTACACGCCGATGCCGGTGACGTTCAGGCCCGCTCCCCAGACGTCCAGCAGGCAGTCGCGGTGGGGGGCCGACCGCCACCACTGGCCGGCGAACCCGCGGGCGACCTGCTCGTCGGTCTCGTCGGTGGAGCCGGCCCGGAAGCGGTAGGCGGCGTTCTCGCAGGCCGCGAGCCCGGAAGCGTAGAAGCCCCGGTCGGAGCCGCCACCGGCCTGCAGCGGATCGGGGGTGGCCCGCCGGAGGCGGTCGGTGAACCCGTCGTGGGACAGCCGTCCGGCCCGGGACATGTTCTGGGAGTGCTCGCGGGCGACCGCGCGCAGCCCCGCATGCATCGCATAGGGGGCCCGTCCGTGGTCGCGCCGGATCTGGTTCACGAGATCCAGGACCCGGGCCTCGATGGTGGGTGCGCGCCCGACGGACACGGGGGCCGCACCGGCGGGCGCGGGCAGGAAGCCGACGGCGAGCAGCGCCGCCAGCACGGCGGTGAGGACCCGGAAGCGGACGAAGGCACCCATCTCACCCGGAGGAACGCGCGGGGGAAGCGGCCCCGTCGCCCCGATCCGGTGCTACCGTTGGGGAGGTTCCCCGAAGGGGAGGGGCCGCTCATCGAGGAGTTTCCAACGTCATGACGCTCGGCATCATCGCGTTCGTCGTCCTGCTGCTGTTCGCGATCTTCTTCCACGAGCTCGGGCACTATCTCACCGCACGCTGGTCGGGGATCAAGGTTTCGAAGTTCTTCGTGGGGTTCGGTCCGACCGTGTGGTCCTTCCGTCGTGGTCCGACGGAGGTCGTGGAGGAGAACGGGCAGCTCATCGAGCGTCCGGAGACGGAGTACGGGGTCAAGTTGCTGCCGCTCGGTGGCTTCGTGAAGGTGCTCGGCATGAGCCCCTTCGAGGAGGTCCCTGAGCACGACCGGCCGCGGTCCTTCGACCGGGCCCCCGCTTGGAAGCGCGCGATCGTACTCGCCGCCGGATCGGCGACCCACTACATCACCGCGTTCTTCGTGCTGCTGCTGATCTTCGGCGTGCTCGGGATCCCCGATCCGGAAACCCCCACCACCGAGGTGCAGGAGGTGTCCGTCGAGCTGCAGACGCCCGAGGGCACCTTCGCAGGGCCCGCCTACGATGCGGGGCTGCGTCCGGGGGACCGGATCCTGGCCATCGAAGGACAAGAGATCACCTCCTGGGAGGACGTCCGCACGATCGTGTCCGAGCATCCCGAGCAGCCGTTGAGCTTCCGGGTCGAGAAGGCGGACGGATCGACCGAGAGCGTCAGGATGGTGCCCGTGTCAGCCGAGCGGGAAGGGGAGACCGTGGGGGTGGTGGGGATCCTGCCCGCCCTCGATGTGGTCCGGGTCGGTCCGATCGAGTCGGTCCAGCGTTCGGCGACGATGGTCGCGGATCTGTCGGTGGCCTTCGTCCAACTCGCGCCGCGGGCCTTCTCGCCGAGCAACATCCTCGGTGAAGGTCCCGAGGAGGAGCGGGCGATCAGCATCGTGGGGGCCGGCCGCATCGCCGCGGGCATGGCAGCCCGAGGCGAGATCGCGCTCTTCCTCCTGTTTTTCGTGAACATCAACATCTTCATCGCGTTGCTGAACCTGCTGCCCCTGCCCCCGCTCGACGGGGGTCACCTGATGGTGCTGGCGCTCGAGAAGGTTCGCGGGAAGCCGATCCATCCACGGGCCCTGCTGCCGATCACGGCGGTGGTCTTCAGCCTGCTGATCGCGCTGGGGATGTTCCTGATATTCAGGGACATCACCTCGCCCTTCGATCCGTTCCAGTAGCCGGGCAGGAGCGGAGCCGGCCGACGGCGAAGTCTTGCGGTGTAGCCGTGCTTCACAGCTGAGAGGTTGGATTGTGATCCGGAGATCGCTCGTCGGTGTGCTCGTGGCGTGCGCGCTCGTCGCCATGCCGCTGTCGGGGTCCGCGCAGGCCCAGTTCTTCAGCTGCCTGCCACCGGACGACGACCCACCGGTCATCCACAACCTCGACGTCCGACCCTCGTTCCTTCCCCGGGGTTCGGACGTCTTCGCGCTCGTTGCGTTCTACTTCGACAACGACCCCACACAGCTCGGGGCCCGGGTCACCGCCGACGTCTGGGATCTGCCCAACCAGGACCCGACGAACCAGCACAACGGTATCCAGCACGTGCTGCTCGAGATCGACGACGCCGGCGTGACCGAGGTCATGAACCCGCTGCCGGACGGCCGATACGGGAAGATCCGGCAGCCGGTCGAGTACGTCCTGGAGCCCGGCACCCTCGTCCCGGGGGAGATCTACACCCTCCGGCTGACGGGGACCGACGCCTGCGGGAACGTCACCTCCCGGCAGTGGCGCATCATGCAGGTGACCTTGCTGGCCACGATCGTCTGCGACAACGCCCCCAGGGGCGTCTGCTAGCTCGTATCCTCTAGCTGAGAGCGTTCTCCACGAGAGGTGAGCTGAGCTGTGTCCGGACCCCGGCGACGACCCACGAAGAAGATCCGCGTCGGCCATGTTGAGATCGGCGGTGACGCGCCGGTCTCGATCCAGTCGATGACGACCACCCGTACGCCGGACGCGCGGGGCACCGTCGACCAGGTGCTGGCGCTGGCCACCGCGGGGGCCGACATCGTGCGGATCACCGTCCCCGACGACGAGTCGGTGGAGGGCCTGGGGCTGATCCAGTGGGTGTTGTCGACCTCGCCGCAGCCGGTTCCGATCATCGCCGACATCCACTTCCGGCACGACCTGGCCCTGCGGGCCCTGGAGATGAACGTCGCCGGGCTCCGATTGAACCCGGGGAACATCAAGGACCCGCGCAAGATCCGCGAGGTGGCACGGGAGGCCGGCGCGCGGGGCGTGCCGATCCGCGTGGGCGCGAACGCCGGGTCGCTGCACACGAGCTTCCTGTCGAGGTTCGGGGGCCCGACCCCCGAGGCCCTCGTGGAGTCGGCGCTGTGGGAGGTGGCCCTGCTCGAGGAGGAGGGCTTCACCGACATCAAGATCTCCGTGAAGCACTCCGACGCCTGGCAGATGATCGAGTCCTACCGGCTGCTGTCCGAGCGCACCGACTACCCGCTGCATCTCGGGGTCACGGAGGCGGGTACGGCCTTCGCCGGATCGATCAAGTCCGCTGTGGGGATCGGGACGCTGCTCGCCGAGGGCATCGGCGACACCATCCGCGTGTCGTTGGCCGCCGACCCTGTGGAGGAGGTCAAGGCCGCCAAGGCGATCCTGCAGTCCGTCGGGCTCCGCCGCGAGGGTGCCGACATCGTGGCCTGCCCGACCTGCGGGCGCGTGGAGGGCGACGTGATCACCATCGCCACCCAGGTGGAGGAGGCCCTGGCGGACATCAAGGCACCGATCCAGGTGGCGGTGATGGGGTGCCTCGTGAACGGGCCCGGCGAGGCCCGTGAGGCGGACATCGGCCTCGCCCTCACGGGACGGGGAGGGACGCTGTTCAGCAAGGGCCAGCGGATCCGCGATGTGTCGTCCGAGGAGATGCTCGACGTCCTGCTGATCGAGGCGCGCCGGATCGCCGCGGACCTTGGCGAGACGGGAGAGCCGCAGGTGACCACGCCGGGGGCCGTCCCCACCGACGGCCGGAAGCGCCTCCCGGTCGCGGGATCTTCGTAGCCCGTTCCCGGCGACCGGGCTCGACTGAGCCTGGTCGTCGAAGCCTCAGGCGGTGGGGCCGACGAAGATCGCCAGAGCCAGGTTCTCGCCAACGCTGCTGTGGCTAGGCCACATGCTGCTGGAGGGTCCTGGCGCCGTTTCCGGCCGAGCGATATGCCGACAGCGGGGGCCGCATAGCACGCGGGGGCCGG
>CAZLKN010000108.1:0-5522 GCA_964560135.1 uncultured Actinomycetes bacterium
TCAGGGAACCGCTGCCCGTGGGACGGGCGGGGCGAACCGCACCTCCGGGGCGAAGCGGGAGGCGGCCCGCTCGAGGAGCGCGCCGACGGGACGGGCGAGCACGACCACGAGCGGGACGTTGACGAGCAGCGCCCGGCCCGCGTCCCACGGCAGCGATGTGACCATCCAGAAGCGGGCATAGCGCGTGAGCGTCTCGGCGAAGCCGATCCCCGGGACGAACGACAGGTCCCCCGCCGGCGCCAGGAACGGCCAGAACCACAGCGTCATCGCGAACCCGTACAGCAGCGAGGACGCGTACGCGTAGGCCCCCAGCACCGGCACGGGGGCCCGGCCCCCGGTCGCGCGGCGCGCCAGCGCCGCGCCCGCCCCCACCCAGCCGAGGGCCAGCATCTGGAAGGGGAGCCACGGTCCGACGCCGCCGGTGAGCACGGCCGAAACGAGCATCGTGAAGGCGCCGAGGAGGAACGCGAACCGGGCCCCCAGGTACCACCCGGCGAGGATCGGCAGCACGAAGACGAGGCCCTCGCCGGTGGGGCCCTTGGGGATGCGCAGGAAGGCGTTCACCGCCACGAGCGCGGCGAGCAGCGCGATGAACCGGGCGTCGCCGCGCCGGGATCGCGCCTCCTGCACGGCGGTGAGCGCGAACAGGGGGATGAGCAGCGCGACCAACACGGGGGCGTCGACGGCGTGGGCGCTGCTCTCGCCGGTGGGGCCGGCACCGACGAGCAGCGGCCAGGTGAAGGCGGCGACGCCGGCGAGATTGGCCAGCAGGAACAGGATCATCGCGCCGCTCCGATCACGTCGGCGGGGGTGAGGAAGCGCGCGTCCCCCATGACCTTGCTCGTCTGCGAGGAGAACAGCAGCGACTCGCCGAGCACTTCTCGGGTGGGGCCGGAGGCCACGATCTCTCCCTCGGCGAGTAGCAGCACCCGGTCGGCGGCGCGTGCCACCAGCTCGACGTCGTGGGTGACGAGCAGCACCGCCGCCCCCCGGTCGGCCTCCTCGCGCAGGATCCCGGCGAGCAGATCCTTGCCGGGCGGGTCGAGGCCGCGGGTCGGCTCGTCGAGCAGGAGCACGTCCGCCCGCCGAGCGAGCGCGGTGGCCAGGGCCGTGCGCAGGCGCTGGCCCGCGGACAGGCTCCAGGGATGGCGTGCGGCGACGCCGGCGAGGCCGAGCCGTTCGAGCCACGCGGCGGCCGCGCCGGGATCCTCCGGTGCGGCGGCACGCACCTCGTCGTGCACGGTGGAGCGGAACAGGAGCATCTCCGCGCGCTGCGGCACGTAGGCGATCCGCCGCATCGCCCCGGGGGCCCAGCCTCGCCGCGGCATCGTCTGTCCGTCGAGGACGACGGTGCCTCCGGCCGGCCGGGCGAGCCCGACGAGCGCGCGCAGGAGCGTGGTCTTGCCCGCGCCGTTGCGTCCGCACAATGCCGTGATCCCGCCGCGCTCGAGCCCCAGGGTCACGCCGCGCACGGCCTCCGTGGACCCCGCATGGACGCGCAGCCGGTCGGTTGCGAGCAGCGGATCACCCGGCGGCCTGACCGGCGGGGCCGCAGGCGGCTCGACGGCGAGGCTTCGCGCGAAGGCGCGGCCCTCCCGGACCGTCAAGGGCAGCGGCCCCCAGCCGAGAGCGCGTCCGAGCATCGAAACCGGCGGCGCGAACGGTGCCGTTCCGAAAACCTCGCGGGGACCGCCGGTCAGCGGGCCCGAGCCGTTGGCCGTGAGGAAGTACACCTGGTCGGCGAAGCCGGCGACCCGCTCGAGCCGGTGCTCGGAGCACAGCACCGTGAGTCCGAGGTCGTCGCGGAGCCGGACCAACACGGACAGGACGTCCTCCGCCGACTGCGGGTCGAGGGCCGAGGTCGGCTCGTCCAGGACGAGCACCTGTGGCTGCAGGGCGAGGACGGCGGCGATGGCGACGCGCTGCCGCTCGCCGCCGGAGAGCGTGTCGAGCCGGCGGTTGCGCAGATGCGCGATGCCGAGCTGGTCGAGCACCTCCTCGATCCGTTTGCGCATCGTCGCCGGCGCGACCCCGAGGTTCTCCATCGCGAAGGCGATCTCGGGCACCACGCGATCGGCGGTGGCGTGCGCTTCGGGATCCTGGGGGACGAAGCCCACGAGACCGGCGAGGTCCCGCGGGGCGGCGCCCGTCACGTCCCGGCCGGCGATCGCGACGCTGCCCTCGAAGAGTCCGCCCGAATGCTGGGGGACCAGGCCGGGCACGACACGCAGCAGCGTCGACTTGCCTGAGCCCGAGGCCCCCGCCACGAGAAGCAGCTCGCCCTCGGCGGCATCGAGCTCGAGGTCGCGGAGGGCGGGGGCGGGAGCGCCCGGATAGGTGAACGTGATCCCGCGCAGCCGGATCACGCGGGCACCTCGGCGGCCGTCGACGTATGCGCATGCCTGCGCCCAGCGAGGTCCGCGACCGCCGGTCCGGCGAGAAGCAGAGCGACGAGCGCCGGCCCCCACGAGAACCCGGGGGCGCGCACCGCCGGGTAGGCGGTATAGCCGACGTCGCCGGCAGCGAGCACGAGTCCCACGACGGCGAGCGCGAGGCCCGCGGTCGCGACGTCGGCCCGGTGCCACGGGGGCGGATCGAGCCGCGTCGTGGGAAGCGAGCGCGAGGAGGCCCGGAGCGCGACCACGAGCGCCGTCCCACCGGCCACGGCGAGCAGCGAGGCCACGCCGGCTCGTCCCGTCATCCACACGGGGATCGACCCGAGGAGACCGACGAGCCCGGCCGTGCCGAGGGCGCGGGCCCGGGGCGGAGCGGCGCCGCGTCCGTAGCCGCGGGCGTCCATCGACTCGGCGAGCAGGAAGGCGCGCTCCAACGCGAGGCCCAGAACGGGGACCGCCAGCGACGGTGCGAGCGCGCGCAGTCCCCCGTCGCCGCGGAGCCGTTGCGCGTCCCGCACGTCGCGTACGGTGCGCAGCAGCCCCGGCACGAAGGCGACGGCGATGGACACCACGAGCCCCGCGTCGCGGAACGCCGGCGGAACGAGCCGGATCGCCGCCGCGAGGTCGACGCGGGCGTTGAAGACCCCGAAGGCCACGAGCACGAGCACGAGCCGTAGCCCCTCGGCGGCACTCTGGGCGAGCACCTCACCGGTGACGGCGCCGCCGAGCACCACGCCGCCGGCCAGGCGCGGCAGCTCGAGCCGGGGGAGGGTGAGCAGGGTGGTCTGCCCGGGCGCGTCGACCAGGGCCACGAGCACCAGCCGCAGGGCGAGGAGGCCGAGCCCGACGAGGAGGAAGGTGCGCGGCGCCCGGCCCGCGGGCGAGGTGTCGGGTGGGGCCGCGAGATGTACGAGCAGCACCGCCCCCAGCGCAAGTGTCACGTAGTAGGGGTTCGAGACCGCCGCCGCGAAGACGGCCACGGCCGCCAGCCATGCCGTCCACGCCCCCGGGTGCAGGCTCATCGTTGTTCCTTCCGGCGCCGCACGGCGAGGAGCGTGCCGGCGACCGCGAGGACCCCTGCCGCCCCGAGGAAGGGAACGAAGCCCGAGGCCGGCTCGGATCCCTCGGCGGCCCGCCCGGAGTCCCCGGCCGGGGTGCGTTCGGCCGCACCGGCCTCCGGTGCGGCCGCGCACACCTCGTCGAGGCTCTCCTCCGGGGGAGCCGGGCCCCCATCGGGTCCCCAGACCCAGCCGTCCAGGCTTCCGTCCACGACGCGTCGCTGCGACGCGCCGACCTCGGAGAAAGCCCAGGAACCGCCGTCCCGCGTCCAGTAGCCCCAGAACGTGGGGTACCCGCAGAAGCAGTCCCCGGCACCGCAGCCGTCGGACCCGATGCGGCAGACGGCCGTCCCCGTCGGGGTGGTCTCGACCTCGAGGTCGAGACCCGAGCGGGTCAGCAGCTCGGCCCCCGTGATCTCCGGCTCGTCGAAGAGCAGGCAGATCCGACGGAGCTCTCCGTCCTCCGACCGGACGACGAGCCCCGCCCGGTTTCCCTCCTCCGGCCGGTCCGCGGCCGGGCCGGTCTCGTCCGGGGCGCTCCGCCGGTCGGGCCGCGGCGTGCTTCCGGAGGGCCCGGGCTCGCGGGCGAGGACCGGCGTCGCTCGGGACCGCCGGGGCACCGGCGCGATCGGGAGCGGACGAGCAGCCAACCCGGGGACGGCCTGCACGGCCGCGTAGTTGTTCGGGCCGTCGTCGCCGGCGGTGTACCGGAAGCCGCCCTCCGCGGTCTGGAGGGCCGCCAGGGCGCCGACGGGATGGCCGTCCTCGCGCTGCCACGGCGCCGCGGTGGGATCCTCGCCGAGCGCCGCGATGAGCGACAGTGCCAACCCGGTGGAGTTCGCGTTCACCGGCATGCCGGGTTCCAGACCGAACCCGCCGGAGGGATCCTGGCTCCGCTGGACGAACATCCGGGCTCGGGACACGGCGGTGTCCTCCGGGGGAACCCCGGCGGCCAGAAGCACCGAGGTGACCACGGCGGTGGTGTCCACGTCCGCGGGGGCCAGGCACCCCTCCCGCCACGCGTATCCACCGTCCGCGCACTGGTTGGTGCGCAGGTAGGTGACGGCCCGCTCCGGCAATCCGCCCTCGGCCGCCACCACACCGAGGGTCGCGAGGGCGTTGGCGTAGAGATTCGAGTCGTAGGCCCCGGTGGTCGGGTTGTAGGCACGGCGCAGCCGTGCGGTGTAGTCGTATCCGCCGAAGTCGGACGGGTCGCCTCCGGCGGCGACGATCCCCGCCGCGATGCGTCCCGCGTATGCGGGCTTGGCCTCGGCCCGTTCGGGCCCGGCGTCGCGGAGGTAGCGCAGGGCGTGATCGACCGCCGCCGCGGACCCGCCTCCGGCCACGACCGCGGCCAGCGCCTCCGCGGTCATGTCCGGGGACTGGCCGGCGGTGAAGAAGGCGCCGTCGGGCTGCTGTCGGGAGACGAGCCAGGAGGTACCGCGCCGTACCGCCTCGTCCGCTTGGGGGGAAGCGGCGGCCAGGCTGCCGCTGAGCAGCAACCCGACCAGGACGGCAACGGCGCGGCACCTCATGGCGTCAGCAGAACAGCAGCGCCGGGCCGTAGGGCAGGAAGACGAAGCTCAGCACGTCTCCGTCGGCGGCGCGGTAGCCGTCGAGGCCGTATTCGGTCGGCATGCCGTTGAGATGCATCGCCCAGTACCAGCAGCCGGCCCCCAGCGGGTCGGCGTCGCCGCAGACGCCGTCGATGCAGTGGAGGAAGGTGCCGAAGTCGAAGGAGTTGACGGTGTAGGAGTCGATGCAGCCCGACGCCATGGCCGCGTCGAGGACGGCGGCGCCGTCGGCGCCCCCGGCGACGGTGACCTCGCAGGCGGCCGCCGGGCTGTCCGCGGTATGCGTGGCGACGCTCGGCCCGAAGGCCGCCGAGAAGACGACGGTGGAGCTCGTCGCCTGTGCGGGGGGCCCGGCAGCGAGGGATGCAGCCAGGGCCACACAGGCGACGACGGAACGCAGGACGCTACCCATGAGCTCTCTCCTGTAGGACGGGTCGCGCTGAACGCGACGGGGACGACACAGGGATGAGGAACCCTCCGCCTACGGCGGAGGG
>CAZLKN010000109.1:0-5424 GCA_964560135.1 uncultured Actinomycetes bacterium
CCGGGGCGCTGCGGGAGGTGGGCAGAGGGCCGCTCGTGCTCGGGCCGGTGTTCGCCTTCGCGATCGCGTTGTCCGAGCTGTCGCTGCTCGGTCTGGGCCCGTTCTTCTGGGCGCTCGTCGGCGGGTTGGCGGTCTCGCTGCTGACAGAGCGGGAGGGCTGGAAGGCGTCCCGGGACGCCGGTGCCCGGACCGCCGCTCAGTAGGCCTTGGCGACGTACGCGACGAGATCGTCGGTCTGCTCCGGCGGTGGACAGCCCCCGTCGGCCGTCACCAGGCAGCGCACCGAGTAGGCGCGCTCGGTGAGCTTCGCCTCGCCCTCCTCGCGGCCGAGCTCGTCCCAGCCGATGCGGAAGAAGCCGGGCCCGTCGATCTCGTCGGCGGAGGACGCGTCCTTCGTCATGTCGTCGCGCAGCGCCTTGGCCTGGTCGTGCAGGGAGGACTGGATCTCGTCCAGCATCGCCGGAAGGCGGGCGGCAAGGCCGTCCAGCGGCATCGGTTCCTTGGTGTCGGTGTCCCGGCGGACGACCACCGCTTGCCCGGCCTCGAGATCCCGGGGGCCGAGCTCGATGCGTACGGGCACGCCTTTGAGCTCCCAGTCCACGGCGCGGCGCCCGAAGGACTGGTCCACACGGTCGTCGAGCTTCACGCGCACACCCGCAGCGGCGGCCTGCTCGACCAACCCGCGGCAGGCCTCGATCGCCTCCTCCTTGACGGCGAGGACGACCACCTGCACCGGCGCGACCGCCGGGGGCAGCCGCAGTCCCCGGTCGTCGCCGTGGACCATGACCAGGCCTCCGACCGTCCGCGTCGACACGCCCCAGGAGGTCGTGTGGCAGTGCTGGATCGTGCCGCCCTCGTCGGTGTAGGTGATGTCGAAGGCTTTCGCGAAGTTCTGCCCGAGGTTGTGGCTCGTGCCGAGCTGCAGCGCCTTCCCGTCTCGCATCAGGCCCTCGAGGGTGTAGGTGACCACGGCCCCCGCGAAGCGCTCCCGATCGGTCTTGCGTCCGACGACCACGGGGATCCCGAGCGAGCCTGCGATCACGGGCAGGTAGACCTCGTCGAGGATGCGCATCGTCTCGGCCTGCGCGTCCTCCCAGGTGGCGTGGGCCGTGTGGCCCTCCTGCCACAGGAACTCGGTGGTGCGCAGGAACAGCCGCGGACGCAGCTCCCACCGCACCACGTTCGCCCACTGGTTCAGCAGCAGCGGCAGGTCGCGGTAGCTCTGGATCCACCGCGACATCGCGTCGCCGATCACCGTCTCCGAGGTCGGACGGACGACCAACGGCTCGGCGAGCTCCTCGCCCCCGCCGATGGTCACCACCGCGAGCTCCGGACTGAAGCCCTCCACGTGCTGAGCCTCCCGCTGGAGGAAGGAGCTGGGGATGAACAGCGGGAAGTAGGCGTTCACGTGTCCGGTGGCCTTGATGCGGGCGTCCATGTCCGCCTGGATCAGCTCCCAGATGCCGTAGCCCCAGGGACGGATGATCATCGTCCCCCGGCCGGGACCGTTCTCGGCCATCTCCGCCTTCGCCAGGACGTCCTGGTACCAGCGGGGGAAGTCTTCGGTCTGTGGTGTCAGCACGCTGCGGCTCATAGCCACCATCATGCCCGGTAACCTTGCGTGCATGCGTGCCGGGGATCTGTTCGGTCACACCCTGCGTGAGGCTCCGGCTGATGCGGACATCCCGTCGCATCGGCTCCTCGTGCGCGGCGGGTTCCTACGGCGCGTGGCGGCGGGGATCTACAGCTGGCTCCCACTCGGCCTGCGCGTGCTGCGCCGCGTCGAGAACATCGTCCGTGAGGAGATGGACGCCGCTGGCGCCGTCGAGCTCCTCATGCCGGCGCTGTTGCCGCGGGACATGCTCGCCGAGACCGGACGGTGGGAGTCGTTCGGCGTCGAGCTCTACCGGCTGCGTGACGCCTCGGATCGCGACTGGTACCTGGGCCCTACCCACGAGGAGGTCGTCACGTTCCTTGCGTCCACCGAGCTGTCCTCATACCGCGACCTGCCCCAGGTCCCGTACCAGATCCAGTGGAAGTACCGCGACGCTCCCCGGCCCCGCGGGGGCCTGCTGCGTGGGCGCGAGTTCCTGATGAAGGACGCCTATTCGTTCGACGCCGACCGGGAGGGGCTCCAGGCGAGCTACGAGCGGATGGTCGGGGCGTACACGAGGATCTTCGAGCGTTGCGGCATCACGGCCAGGACCATCGAGGCGCAGGCCGGCGTGATCGGAGGATCGGTGAACCACGAGTTCGTCCAGCCGTCCCCCAACGGCGAGGACACCTTCGTGCGCTGCGAGGGGTGCGAGTATGCGGCGAACACCGAGGCGGCCACATCCCGCGGAGCGTCCTACGACTTCGGCGATCCACCGGAGGCCCCCGAGAAGGTGCACACGCCGGGCATGGTCACGGTCGAGGACGTGGCGGGTTTTCTCGGCGTCGAGGGACGGCAGCTCGTGAAGGCCCTTCTCTACCGGGCGGGGGACGAGGTCGTGTGCGCGCTCGTTCCGGGCGACCGGGAGCTGAACGAGTACAAACTCCGTCAGGCCCTCGGCGGTGTCGCTGTCGAGATGCTCACCGACGCGGAGTTCCGAGATCGCGGGTGGGCGAAGGGGTTCTCGGGTCCGGTGGATCTCGACGGTGTGCGGCTCCTGGCCGATCGGTCCCTCGAGGGCGCGCGGAACATCGTCACCGGCGCCAACGAGGCCGACCATCACCTCGTGGGTGTGGTCGTGGGCCGCGACTTCACCCCCGAGCGGTTCATGGACCTGGCCGTCGCGCGGGACGGCGACCGCTGCGATCGATGCGGCGGGACGCTGCGCGTCGAGTGCGGCATCGAGGTCGCCCATGTCTTCCAGTTGGGGACCAGGTACTCGGAGGCCATGGGGGCAACGTTCACCGATCCCGACGGTGGGCGCCGTCCCTTCGTGATGGGCTGCTACGGGCTCGGCGTGTCCCGGGCGGTGGCCACGATCGTGGAGGAGCATCACGACGACCGGGGCATCGTCTGGCCGCGTGCGGTCGCCCCGTATCAGGTCGTGATCCTCCTGCTGTCGGCCGATCCGGAAGCCAGACGGACGGCCGAGGCGTTGCATCTTGCTCTCGACGTCTCCGACATCGGCTGTGTGCTCGACGACCGCGAAGGCGTTTCGGCGGGCGTGAAGTTCGCCGACGCTGACCTCGTCGGCTATCCGCTCCAGCTCGTGGTGGGGAAGTCGTTCCTCCAGAGCGGGAAGCTGGAAGCGAAGATCCGCGCGACGACAGAGAAGCTCGAGGTCACCCCAGACCGCGACGCGGTCGAGCGCGCGCTGCTGAATTGTCCGTAGAGCGCGAGGTGCCTCAGGACGTGTCGAGGACGACGCGGACGCGGGGCTCGTGTGGGGTGCCGTCGGGTCGGATCCAGGTGATGTGGGGTCCAGCCGGCCCGTCGAGCGTCCAGCCGCCTTCGTGGAGCAGTTCGTGGTGGATCCAGCAGACGAGCTGAAGGTTCGAGATGTCGGTCGGTCCGCCGTCGCGCACGTGGGTGATGTGGTGGCATTCGAGGTAGCGGTCGCGTAGGCAGCCGGGGAAGGTGCAGATACCTCCGTCGCGTCGTTCGACTGCTCGCCGGATGCGTCTGGGGACGGTTCGGGACGTGGTGCCGATGCCCGTGATCGTTCCGTCGATGCTCGAGACCAGGGCTTGTATCCGGCCGTCACAGGCCATCCGGAGCGCCGAGTCGATGCCGACCAGGCCTCCGCTGTTCAGTGACGCCACTTGCCGCATGGCGGGAGCCTCCGGGGCTCCGTCCTTCGGCCATGGACGAGTCTGCAGGGACGTGTGGTCGACGTTGACGAGGACCGTAGCCCGGTCGCTCGTGTTCGTGGGTTCGGTCCCCATGGCCAGTTCGACGAGGCCCTGCGCGGCCGCGCGGTCCCATCCTCGCAGCGGGGTGCCGTGGGGGATGCGGGCCTCGACCGCTGACATCACGGTGGCGCCGTCCTCGGGATGGAGTTGGAATTCGCCTCGGAGGTAGCGTTCGTCGTCGGTGTGGCGCATGCGGAGGTACACGCCGTCGTCGCGGCGTTCGAGTTCACGAGCTTTCGCTTTGCGGGCCTCCCGCCGCAGCTCGGGGTAGGGCCAGGCCGGAAGGCTCTCCAACCACCGGTCGGCGTCGTCGCTGCCCTCCTCGCAGAGGACAGTCAGCGCTTTGCACTGGTCGCCGGAGATCTCAGCCTTGGCCAGCGCTTCGCCGAGGGGCGGGCGCGCAGAGACGTCTTCGGCGTCGCGGACGAGCTGCCGGGCCGTCGTGATGTCGATCTGCCAACGGGCGGCGAGGAACGAGGCCAAGGACGCAGAGCCGTCTCGCCATTCCTCGGAGGCGGCGAGGTCGGCGACGGCGCGAAGGAGCCCAGCCCTCGCGGCCGAGTAGCGCGCGTGGGCTTCGTCGGCTTGCTCACGGAGCGTTGAAATAGAACACATGTTCGTATACTACAGGGTGCCACCGACACGCTTCGGTGCTCGACGCGGAGATCCGCGAAGCGATGTGTCCAGGGAACATGGATCCCGAGATCGTCCCGGTCGACTAGCCCTGGGGCGTGCGGCGCCTCAGCGTGGGGAAGCGGAGCACGGGGCCGAATCTCAGAGCGATGCGCGCCAGGCGGAACAGGAGCGGGATCTCCTCGATGGGGGCCGTGATGTTCACCACGCCTCCGTCGGGTTCGGAGATCTCGATGCCGTTGGCGCGCAGGAGCTCGATCATCTTGCTGTTCTCGGCCAGGATCTCGGCCCGGAAATGCTCGACGCCGCGTCCCCGGGCCACCTCCATCATCCGCCGGAGGATCGCGGTCCCGAGCCCCGTCCCCTGGTAGTCGTCTCGGACGACGATCGCGGGCTCCGCGACGTCCTCGGGGTGGACGTCGAACCGTCCGACGGCGACGATCCGCTCGGCGCCGTCCTCCTCGACCGTGGCGACGATCGCGAAGCGCTGGTGGAAGTCAACGCCGGCGAGGTACTCGGCCTCCGGCATGGTGAGCTGCGGCTTGGGTCCGAAGAAGCGCAGGTACTGGCTCTCGGTGGACAGGCGGCTGTGCAGGTCCATGAGCAGGGCGGCGTCCTCGGGACGGATCGGCCGCAGGACGACCTTCCGGCCGTCGCGCAGCTGCACCGTCTCCTTGATGAGACGCAGAGCTTTCATCGTGACTCCCTCGAGCGGCATCAGACCTCGAACCCGGTGAGTGTGACGCCGGGCAGGCGCCCGGAAGAACGCCTCGCCCAATCCTAGCCGCCCTATACCCGCGGCAGGGGAGGGCCACACGCGTCGCCGTCGCGGGCCTGAGCTACAGCGCTTCGAGCACCTCGGCGGCCACGCGTTCGCCGGAGCGGACGGCGCCCTCCATGTAGTTGACCCAGACCGGCGAGGTCTCGGCCGACGCCCAGTGGACG
>CAZLKN010000110.1:0-1087 GCA_964560135.1 uncultured Actinomycetes bacterium
CGCATACCATGCTGGTCCGGTCGGTCTGGGGCGGGTTGGGAGGCGACCCGAGCGCGCTCCGTGTGTACGTCCGGCGCCTGCGTCGACGGTTGGGCGAGGACACGGCGGCGCCGAGGCTGATCGTCACGGAGTCCGGGCTGGGGTATCGTTGGGCGCCGGAGCCGAACGGCAGCAGAGACTAGTCCCCGGCCCCCGGGTTGACCCAGACGGGTCCGATCTCGGAGGACAGGAGCTCGGCCGACCCGTCCGCACGGACGACCCACGAACGGAAGCCGTCACTCACGAACCACGTGTCCTGCTCGGCGGCGGCCCACTGCCAGGAGTCACCGTCGGTGGACTCGACGTCCAGCCCGTGGCCCGCCGACACCACCAGCCCGGACGGGTCCTCCCCGACGCCACCATCCGGAAGTGCGGTCAGATCTGCGACGGCCCTGAAATCGCCGAGCAGGAAGCGGTCGGCGTCCAGGTCGTAGGCGACGGTGCCGAGTGTCACCCGCACCGGCGGCTCGGCCCCCATGAAGCGGACGGTCGCGAGGCGACCCTGATCATCCGGGGCGAACGAGGCGTAGAAAATGTCCTCCTCCTCCTCCCCCGCCCGGATAGGCGCTTCGGTCCCCTCACTCAGTGGGATGCCCCACTGCCCTCGGGCCCACCGGCTCACGTAGATCAGGTCCCCGTCGGGCGTCCAAAGAAGCTCGTCGATCGCCGGGACGAACTCCGGAGGCGACGGGTCGTCGACCTCGACGGTCACCTCGGGGGCATCGAGGTCTTCGCCCACGAAGACCCGCAGCGGCGCCTCACCGCCCGCGATGTTCTCGGCCCAGGCCAGGGTGCCGTCCGGACCGCGGGCCGGGAGCTCCCCCTCGCCGAGCTCGGTCACATGGCCTTCCACGAGGTCAACCTCCACGATCACCGAGCCCTGCCCGTCGCGCCGCTCGAACACCGCCGAGCGGCCGTCGGGCTCGAAATCCACGGCGTGATACTCGACCGCATCGTCCCCCTCCTCGGGGATCGCACCCGTCGACCCGTCGGTGCACAACACCCAGAGGTCTCCGCCGGCAACGCCCTCACCGCGTGTGGCGAGGGC
>CAZLKN010000110.1:1187-5257 GCA_964560135.1 uncultured Actinomycetes bacterium
ACCGACTCAGAAGCTCACCTTGTCGAGCTCCTCGCCCTCCAGGTCGTACCAGATCAGTTCCGCGATCGCGTCCAGATCGAATGTGAACGCGAACCCGCGCAGGTCGGATCCCGGCACGGGGGCCGGGAGATACGACGAGGTGCCGCCGTCGCGGCGTTCGGCGGTCACCCGGAACACCTCCGAACCCGTGACGCCCGTGAGCATCGGCTCATCGAGGTTGACGAGGTGGATCGTCCGCAGGCCCTGGGGGCCCGGCGTCTCGGAGCAGACCCACTCGCCGCCCGGCGGGATCCGCAGGCAGGACTCGTCACCCGAATCCCGTGCCTCGACGGTGAACCCGCCGGCGCCCTCGTAACGGGCCACCACGTCGCCGGCTTCGGCGAAGTCGACGTCGATCGATCGGGCCATCCGGTCCAGTACGACCCTGTTCTCCTCATGGTCGAACCCCGACAACCCGACGGCGTCCACGAAGAGGGTCCCGGGACCGTCGTCGACGCCGACCGACACGTCGATCATGTAGACCCTGATCGGCGTCCCCGCCCCGTAGAGGTGATCGTCGCCGGCCTCGTAGTCGAGCCGGACGGCCTGGAAACCGTCGATCACCGTGACCGCCCGATCCGCCGACCGCCCGGGGTCGGGAGCCGCGGCCTCGTGGAACGGCACGGGATCGACGTACGCCGTGATCGCGGCCACGCGGCGGTCCGTACCCTCGGCGACCTCGAACGGCTCGGGATGGAACTGCGAGCAGCGGAAGTCGTCCTCGCCGGTGTGCCAGGAGGCTGGATAGGAGATCTCGAAACCATCGTCGTGCGTGCACGTCGTCACGTCGTCCACCGGCGGCGTTGGGGTCGGCCCGTCCCCTCGACCGGGCACCTCCGGATCGGTGCAGGCCGCAAGCGCGATCGCGAGCACGCCAAATACCCTCACCATCCTCATGGGAGTTGGGCTACCCGGTGCTACCGACATCGACACATGAGTATCCGTGGCCACGGTGCGGTGCCGAGCCACCGTGGGGGGACGCCGTCCCGACGTCCCCCCACGACTGACTCCCCCCAACGGCGGTACGGACCGGGAAGGTCCCCACGACTGCCCGCAGTTCCTAGGAGGTCTCGTTCGTGTGATGCGCCGAGAGGTCTTCGACTTCGAGCTCGGACGCGTACGGGTGCCCGGAGCTCCCGGGGAACACCGCGAACCAGCGCTCGGGGGCGAGGTGGACGACGCCCATATCCTGCTCGGCTCCGGGATCGCGCTCGATGCCGTCGGCCTCGGGCCGGTAGAGCATCTCGATGTCGGTGTCCTCGAACGCGAGCTCGTAGAGTCCACCGAAGCTCACATCCTCGACCGGGATCCCCCGCTCACGTCGCTCGGAGGCCAGCAGCTCCTCCGCCGACTTGATGACGAGATCGGCGGCGAGCTCCTCGGCGACGCTCGCGAACGCCAGCCCCCCGGCGCGCCGCGGATCCGCCATCTTGTCCGTCGCGGTCACGAGGCAGACGGCGAACTGCTTCGCGAACAGCGGTGTGTACACGTGTCGGTAGCGCGTTGGGAGACGGTTGAAGAACCGGAGCCCGGCCCAGTCGATCTCCTCGTCGGCGGCGGCGGCGCGCTCCAACGCCGCGATCTCGTCGAGAGCGTGGTCGACCGACCAGACGATCGCGTCCCGGAGCGCCCGGATATGGTCGGGCGGCAGGACGTTCTCATAGCCGGGCAGCAGGCCCATCCCCTCCCCTTCCCTCAGGAGGCATACATCATGACATGTCTCAATGCCTCGACGCATCTCGCGATTTGTGAAGGTATTCACGCAACCGCGTCAGCTTGCAAGCAGCGCCCGGGCGATGACCAGACGCTGGATCTCGTTGGTACCCTCGAAGATGGAGTAGATCTTGGCGTCCCGGTACCACTTCTCAGCCGGGAAGTCCTTGACGTAGCCGTAGCCGCCGAGGACCTGCACCGCCTTCTCGGTCACGCTGACCGCGACCTCGGCCGCCCGGAGCTTGGACATCGATCCCTCGGCTTTGGGGAAGGGCTGTCCGTTGGCCGCCATCCACGCCGCCCGGTGGACGAGGAGCCGCGCGACGTCCACGTCGAGCGCCATGTCGGCCAGCGTGAACTGGATCGCCTGGTGTTCGGCGATCGGCTTGCCGAACGTGACACGCTCCTTCGCGTACTCGGTGGCGAGCTCGAGTGCGGCGCGGGCGATGCCGACGGCCTGGATCCCGACCATCGGGCGGGTGCGCTCGAAGGCCGCGAGGGCGGTGGACGACCGTCCCGTGGTTTCACCCGAGCGCGCCCGCTCGAGCTTGGCCTCGAGCTTGTCGATGCCACCGACGACGCGGTCGAGGGGGATACGGCAGTCGTCCAGGATCACCTCGCTGGTGTCGGACGCCCGGATGCCGAGCTTGCGTTCCTTCTTCCCCGGACGGATACCGGGGTCCGAGCGGTCCACGAGGAAGGAGGCCTGTCCGCGGTGGCCCAACCCCGGGTCGACGGTGGCGACGATGACGTGGACCTCGGCCACGCCGCCGTTGGTGATGAAGACCTTCTGGCCGTTGAGAACCCACTCGTCACCATCGCGGACGGCGCGCGTGCGCAACGAGCTCACGTCCGAGCCCGCCTGCGGCTCGGTGACGCCGAAGGCGGCCACCGCGGGCTTGTCGGGCGTGCCGAACATCCTGGGGGCCCACGCGAAGAGCTGGTCGCCGTCCCCGCCGGCGGCCAGGGCAGCCAACGGGAGCCCGGTACCCACCAGCGCGAGTCCGATGCCCGCACACCCCCAGAACAACTCCTCCATGACGACCGGGAGCGTGAGCCCGGTGGGATCCTGCTGCGATTGGAGATAGAGGTCGACACCGTAGATGCCGGTCCGGGCGGCCTTCTCGACGACGGGCCACGGGAACTCCTCGCTCTCGTCGTACTGCTCGGCCACGGGACGGATCTCGCGCTCCGCGAATTCGTGCGCCCACTTCTGTAGCTCCCGGTGCTCCTCGGTCAAAGCGAAGTCCATCGACATCCTCCATCCGACATCGGGCCCCCGATTCATCGAGAGCGGTGAGCCCGTCAGTTCGCACTCCAAGGCCGGCATCCGCCGGTGCCCCGTGGACGATACGCACCGGTAGGTCGACTGCACAACCTCGTATGTGTGTATACGCCATCGACAGCCGATCTCCTGCCTGGGGGCCCGGAATGGCAGAGTCCCGGGTCGGCTCGCGCGCTGACCCGGGACTCGGCTCCTTCTATGAAGGCGATGAGCCTAGGGAAGGTTCTGGATCGCCTCCAGCGTGGCGTTGGAGCAGTAGGTGACCCCCTGGCCCGTGTCGGCCTCGACGGTCACGGGGTAGCGCTCGTCGTCGGGCTCCACCGCACGCTCCGGATCGCCGTCGACGACGACGGCCTCGAGCGCATCGGCAGGGTCCACCCAGCCGTAGATCTCCGCGTGGCCACCGGTGTTCTTGTCGTACACGCCGGTGGTCCCATTGGGGGCAAGCAACCCCACGGTCACACCCGGAACCGGCGTAGCGAACTTGGCGTCGGCCTCGCCTCCATCGCAGTCACCGGAAGGGTTGTTCGGCACGGGAAGGGCGTCCTGAGCGTCGTCCAGTGTCCCATCAGAGCAGTAGGTCACACCCTGCCCCGTACCGGCTTCCACCGTGGCCGGAGAGCCGTCATCCGGAGTCACCGCGTTGCCGGGGTCGCCCTCCTCTATGGCCGTGAGCAGTTGCAGGATGTTGGTCCAGCCGCGGTACTGGACCCAGGCGTCGGTGTTCTCCTCATGGACGCCTTCCCATTCACCGCCGCCAAGCACCGTGGTCCGGACGGACTCGATCCTGACGATGTTCCCGTTCTCCGTGAAGTCACCGTTGCACTCGTCACCGGCCTGCGCCCCGGGGGCCGAGATGAGCATCCCCCCGATGGCGAGACCAGCGGCCATAAGGGTGGCGAAGAATCTATTCATCATCCTTCTCCTCCTGTGTGGGTGACGGAATCCCGCCACTGCTTCGTCCGCGTCCGGAGTCGATCTCGTCAGCCCCTTCGTCCAAGCCGCGAATCCGCCGCAATCGGATCTCCCATAG
>CAZLKN010000111.1:0-5232 GCA_964560135.1 uncultured Actinomycetes bacterium
CTCGACGAGCTCCTCGGGCATCCCACCGAGGATCCGCACGGCCACCCCATCCCCTCGGCCGACCTCAAGCTCGAGGTCATCGCCTACCCCGATCTCACCCAGGTCCGGGACGGCAACACGTGCGTCGTGCGTGCGGTAGCCGACCGGGACCCCGAGCTCCTGCGCCACCTCGACGAGCTGGGCCTGCGTCCCGGCGCGCAGCTCGTCGTACAGGAGGTCGTCCCGTACGGAGGCGGCGTACGGGTCCGTGTCGGTTCGATCGAGCACGTCGTGGGACGGGACGCAGCAGCAGCGGTCAGGGTTTCGACGACGGAGGACCACTCATGATCTCGAGGATGCGAAGGGCGTTCGGGCGAACCCCCGACCGGGACGGGCACACCGGCCGGAGGATCACCCGGCGCGAGATGATCCAGGGAGGCTCCCTGGGTGCCGCAGCCATGGTGTCGGCCGGGCTCCTGGGGAAGAGCACGTCGGCCGAGCAGATACTGCTCGCCGGCGAGCACTCGTCCGGGGGGCACGGCGCCCACGCGATGGGTGCCGTCGGCGAGGTCGACCACGATCGCAACGGCTTCGACCCCACGGACATCCTCACCGACTACGACTTCGGCGAGGTCGACACGGTGAACGGTCAGACCGTCCGCCGGTACCGGTTCGTGGCGGTCGACCAGGAGATCGAGATCGCCCCCGGTGTCTTCTTCCCGGCTTGGACCTACAACGGTCGCGTCCCCGGTCCGACGATCCGTTGCACCGAGGGGGATCGCATCGAGATCGAGTTCATCAACGGCTCGGCGCACCCGCACACCATCCACTTCCACGGGATCCACTCGGCCACCCAGGACGGCGTCCCCGGCGTGGGGCCGGGGAACATCGAGCCGGGGGACCGGTTCACCTACACCTTCGACGCCTTCCCGTTCGGCTGCCACTTCTACCACTGCCATTCGAACCCGCTGAAGCGCCACATCCACAAGGGGCTGTACGGCGCATTCATCGTCGACCCCGACCCCGCCCGGCACCCCGACCAACAGGAGGCGGCGGTGCGCCGCACCTTCGAGGGGGCCCGGGAGGCCGGGATCCGGGAGTTCGTCCTCGTCATGAACGGATTCGACACCAACTTCGACGGCGAGAACGAGATCTACGCGGTGAACTCCATCGCCTTCCACTACGCGAACCACCCCATCCGGATCGGGACCGAGGAGGACGTCCGCCTGTTCCTCATCAACGCCACCGAGTTCGATCCGATCAACTCCATCCACACCCACGCGAACTTCTTCGATTACTACGACCACGGGACGACGCTCACGCCGACGTTGCCGACGATCGACACGGTGATGCAGTGCCAGGCGCAGCGGGGCATCGTCGAGTTCAGCTACCGGGGATTCGAGCCGGGCCTCTACATGTTCCACGCTCACCAGTCGGAGTTCGTCGAGCTCGGCTGGATGAGCTTCTTCGAGCTCGTCGAGGGGAGGACGGCATGAGCGACACCAAGACAGCGTCCGGGACGGGTACCGACCGTCCCCCCACCGGAGGAGACCGGCGGGCCGTGTTCGCGCTGCTGCCGCTGGCGCTCCTGGGAATCGTGATCGGGGCGTTCCTCTTCCTCGACCCGCTGTCGGGCATGCGGGAGGGCGTCCCGCCCGTCGAGGAGCTCAGCTTCACTCGCGTGACGCTCGATACCGAGCCGCGGCAGATCACGGTCACCGTCCGCAACGGGGGCCCGGACCCGGTCACGATCGCGCAGGTACTCGTCGACGATGCCTACTGGTCGCACGAGATCACTCCCGACCGCACCGTCGGGCGCCTCCGAAGCGCGACGATCACGATCCCGTACCCGTGGGTCGATGAGGAGGCGCACGAGATCGTCCTCCTCTCCGAGACCGGGGTGACGTTCGCGCACGAGATCGAGGTGGCGCTGGAGTCGCCCCGCACGACGGCCGCCACGCTCGGAACCCTCGCGCTCATCGGCATCTTCGTCGGCGTGATCCCGGTGCTCATCGGGCTGCTGTGGTTCCCCTTCGTCCGCCGGCTCTCGCCGGTCTGGGTGAACTTCTTCCTGGCCCTCACCGCGGGGCTGCTCGTGTTCCTCGCCGTAGACGCGACCGACGAGGCGTTCGCCCTGACCGCGGAAGTGCCGGGCGCGTTCGGTGGGATCGGATTGATCGCGCTGGGCATCTTCGGTGCCTTGACGGCACTCCTCATCGTCGACGGCCGGCTGCGTCGCCGACACGGGACGATGCCGCCCTACGCCGTCGCAGCGCTCGTCGCGACCGGTATCGGGCTTCACAACCTGGGGGAAGGCCTCGCGATCGGCGCGGCGTTCGCGCTCGCGGAGGTCGGGTTGACGACCTTCCTCATCCTCGGGTTCACGCTCCACAACGTGACCGAAGGGCTCGGCATCGTCGCGCCGCTGGCGCGGGAGCGTCCGAAGCTGTGGCACTTCGCCGCGCTGGGAGCCATCGCCGGCGTCCCGACGATCTTCGGGACCTGGATCGGAGGCCTCGCGTTCTCGCCCACGCTCGCGGTCCTCTTCCTGTCGATCGGGGTCGGGGCGATCCTCCAGGTCGTCTGGGAGCTCGGACGGATGATGCGCCAGCGAGGGATGCTCAGCGCCCCGCTGAACGCGGCGGGCTTCGCGGCGGGGGTGGTCGTGATGTACGCCACGGGCCTGCTGGTTGCGGCGTAAGGGCCGGGCGGGCGCCGTCGAGCCCGCCCGGCGCATCGGCTCCGGCGAGTAGGCTTGCCGACAGCGATCATGTCCGACATCGCCGTCTCCTCGTCAGGCCACGGGCGCGCCACGCGGGTCGCCGTCGCCTCCCTCGCCGTCGCCGTCGCCGTGGCGGCGACCAAGCTCACCGTGGGCGTGCTTTCCGGCTCGATCGGGGTCCTCTCCGACGCCTTCCATTCCGTCCTCGACGCGGGTGCCACCGGACTGACGCTGTTCGCCGTCCGGCTCGCCCGCAAACCCCCGGACCGCGAGCATCCGTACGGTCACGGGCGCGTCGAGAACCTCGTGGCCTTCGGGCAGGCGTGCCTGCTCGTCGTCGTATCGGCGGTCGTGGCCGTGGAGGCCGTTCGCCGTCTCGTCGCCGGTTCGGCCCTCGATCCCCCGATCTATGCCCTGGCGCTCATGGGCGGCGCCGTCGTGGTCGACGCCTGGCGGTCCGTCGCGCTCTCGCGCGCGGCGGAGCGGTACGACAGCCAGGCCCTCGCCGCCGACGCGCTGAACTTCCGGTCGGACGTCCTCGGCTCCCTTGCCGTTCTCGGGGGTCTGGTCGCCGCCCGCTTGGGATTCCCCGCCGGGGACCCGATCGCCGCCCTGATCGTCGTCGCGATCATCTGGTGGCTGGCGGTCCGGATCGGGGCACAGTCGGTGAACATGCTCATGGACCGGCGGCCCGAGGGGCTGGGCGACCATCTCGCGAGGGCCGCGATGGGGGTGGAGGGTGTGGTCGGCGTCCAGGACGTGCGGGTGCGGCGCGCCGGTCCGCACGCCCATGCGGAGATCAGCGTGCACGTCGGACGTACGACCCCCGTGGAACGGTCCCACGACATCGCGGAGTCGGTGAGAGCCGCCGTCCAGGACGCGGTTCCGGGGACGTCGGCAGTCGTCGCCGTCCATCCGAGCGCCGAGGGCGAGGACGTCGTGAGTCGCGTCTTCGCCGCCGCGAATCGCATCGGCCTGGCCGACCAGGTGCACAACGTCCTCGCGATCCGGCATCCGGAGGGCCTGTGGCTCATGCTCCATGCGAAGGTGCCCGCGTCCACCCCGCTCGGACGCGCCCACGAGGTGTCCGACGTCCTCGAAGAGGAGCTCCGGCGGGAGGTCGACGGGCTCGCGCGTGTCGAGATCCATCTCGAGCCGCGGGAGTCGCAGCATCTCTCGGGGAAGGTGGTCAGCGCGCAGTTCGCAGAGCTCGCAGCCGAGGTCCGCGAGATCACGGAGCGCTTCGCGCCCATCACCCGCTGCCATGAGGTCGCCGTCAGCGAGACGCCCGACGGCCAGCATCTCGTCCTGCACTGCGAGGCGCCGCCCGACGTCGACATCGGCCGCGCCCACGAGGCATCGCGGAGGGTCGAGGACGAGATCCATCGCCGCTGGGATCGCGTGCGCACGGTGACCATCCACTTCGAGCCCTCCGACGAGGCGTCCTAGCCGGGGACGGCTCAGAGATCGACCGGGTCCACCACGACCGGGCGCTCGCCGGGGGCCGGGCCCCCGAGCGGCTTGGCGAGCATCCGGTAGACGTCGGGGACCGAGAAAGCGGCCTTCGTCCAGCGGGGACGCTCGATCCTGTCGTACAGGTGGACGACGAACTCCAGGCCCCGCTCCCGGGCCCGGCCGAGCACCGCCGGCAGCAGCCGGCCGAGTTCCTTGGGGATCCCCGCCCCGCCCACCAGGTATCCGTAGCGCAGCGGCCGGCCGAGCTGGGGGGCATGTGGGAACGGGATCCGCAGCCCCCGCGCAACGCGCCCGGCCACGCCCAGGGCCCGCACCTCCGGCGGCAGGCGCAGGGGCACCGCCCGGGCCACCTCGCTGTGGTCCCACAGCCCGAGCAGGGCCCCCTGCGTCGTCCAGACGTCGTCGGGGCGCCAGCCGGGCAGCGACGTCCACAACGCCCCCAGCGCGTCGCCGTCCAACGGCCGGACGAGGTCGTTCCGCGCGGATGCGGCCCCCATCAGGACGGCCGCCGCATCCCAGTCGGACACGGGCCGGGCGTCTTCAGGGGGCCCGGGCCGGCGGCCGAAGACCGGATACACGCGCCCGGTCAGCTCCCGGGCCGTCGTGAAGCCCGCCCGGTCGAAGAGCGTCACCGACGAGGCGTTGCCGGGGATCACGTGCGCGTAGGCGAAGGCCGCGCCCCGGTCACGGGCCCAGCCCTCCAGCGCCTCCAGGATCCGGCGGGCCAGGCCACGCCTGCGGGCCCGGGCGTCCACCGCCATGTCGAAGACGTAGGCCGCCGTGACCTCGGCACCGGCCACCAGGACCCGCTTGGTGGCGCAGGTGCCGGTGGCGGCGAGCCCCTCGTCGTCGTCCACGACGATCGTGGTGGCGTCGTCGAAGGGCCGGCGGCGGGCGAACGGGTCGGGGGCCCGGTCCTGGCCGAGGACCATGCGGCCCTCCTGGGGGTTGCGGAGGAGCAGCTCGGCGAGCGCCGCTGCGTCCGGGGGCCGGGCCTCGCGCATCAGCCCGCGACCGCGCCGAGCTCCAGACCCGGGTCGCGCAGCCGGGCGGCG
>CAZLKN010000112.1:0-5155 GCA_964560135.1 uncultured Actinomycetes bacterium
CGACGAGCAGGAAGATCCCGGCGAAGACCGGGGTGATCTGTCCGAGCCCCCCGAAAGCATCGATCGCCCGGGTGTGGCGCCGCTCGTAGAGCATGCCGACGAGCAGGAACAGCGCGCCCGTCGACAGGCCGTGGTTGACCATCTGCAGCGTGGCCCCCTGAGCCCCCTGGAGGGTGAACGCGAACAGGCCCAGCATCACGAAGCCGAGATGGCTGACCGAGGAATAGGCGACGAGGCGCTTCAGGTCCGACTGCACGATCGAGACCGCCGCGCCGTACAGGATGCCCACGACCGCCACAGCCAGGATCCAGGGCGCGGCCTCCCGTGCGACGTCGGGGAAGTACGGGATCGCGAACCGCAGGAATCCGTAGGTCCCCATCTTCAGCAGCACGCCGGCCAGGATCACCGAACCCGCCGTGGGAGCCTCCGTGTGGGCGTCGGGCAACCAGGTGTGGAAGGGGAAGATCGGCACCTTGATCGCGAAGGCAACGGCGAACGCCGCGAACAGCCAGCGCTGGCTTCCCATCTCGAGCAAGGGCGCGTTCTGCAGGAACGACAGGTGGTCGAAGGTACGCTCCCCCGCCGCACCCAGCACGCCGAGATGCAACGCCACGACCGCCAGCAGCATCACGAGGCCCCCGAGCAGGGTGTAGAGGAAGAACTTGACCGTTGCGTAGATCCGCCGCTCGTACCCCCAGATCCCGATGAGCAGGTACATCGGGATCAGGACGGCTTCCCAGAAGATGTAGAACAGGATCAGGTCCATGGCCATGAACACGCCGAGGATCGCCCACTCGGTGACGAGGAGCGCGATCACGTACTCCTTCACCCGCTTGGTGACGCTGGTGGATGCGAGGAAGCAGATCGGGAACAGGAACGCCGTCAGCATCAGGAGGAACAGCGAGATCCCGTCCACGCCCAAGTGGTAGGAGATCCCCCAGTCCGAGACCCAGGGAAGGCGTTCCACGAGTTGGAAGTCGGCCTCGCCCACCCGGAAGACGGAGAACACGCCGAGCGAGACGGCGAAGACGGCGAGGGAGACGCCGAGACCGACACCCTTGGACAGTCCGTCCCGCCGGGGCAGCATCCCGACCAGCACCGCCCCCGCGAGGGGGGTGAGCAACAGGACGGAGAGCCACGGGAATCCGCTCATCCGGCCACCGCCCGGATCGCGAACCACACCACGACCACCGCCGCACCCACGAGGATGGCGGCCGCGTAACTGCGGACGAGCCCGTCCTGGACGTGACGCCACGATCCCGCGGCCCGCGTGACCACGGTCCCCATGCCGTTCACGGCCCCGTCGATCACGCGGACGTCCATCACCCACGCGAAGAATGCGGCCACCAGCCGCGCCGGCGAAACGATCAGCGACGCGTAGATCTCATCCACGAAGAACTTGTTCCGCACGACCGTGTTCAGGGGGCCGAGCCGTCGCCGGACCGCGACGCGACGTTCGAGGTCGACCCCGTAGATCCACCAGGCGGTCACGATGCCCGTGGCCGCCAGGGCCCAGAGGAGCAGCAGGACGCCGAACCCCTCCGCATGCACGGCGGCGCCGAACACGGGCTCGAGGAAGTGCTCGAGCAGCAGGGCCCCCGGCAGCCCCGAGGGGAAGTTCAGGACCCCGCCGACGGCGGCGAGCACGGCGAGGATCACCATGGGGACGACCATCACCGACGAGGACTCGTGGGGGTGCGTGCCCTCCGACCAGCGGGGGCGCCCGAAGAACGTGAGGATCAGCAACCTGGTCATGTAGAAGGCGGTGAGCGCGGCGGCCACGGTGGCCACGATGAACAGCGCCGTCCGGCCCTCGACCCATGCCGCAGCCGCAATCTCGTCCTTGGAGAAGAACCCGGAGAAGGGGACGATGCCCGTGATGGCCGCCCACCCGACCAGGGTCACACCGAAGGTCCAGGGCATCGCCTTGCGCAGGCCGCCCATCCGGTCGAGAGCCGACTCCCCGGCCAGGCCGTGCATCACCGAGCCCGCGGCCAGGAACAGCAACGCCTTGAAGAACGCGTGAGTCACGAGGTGGAAGAGCGCCGCCGTGTACGCACCGATGCCCGCGGCCAGGAACATGAACCCGAGCTGGCTCACCGTCGAGTAGGCGAGGACGCGCTTGATGTCGTCCTCCGCCATGGCCAGGATCGCCGCGTACAGCGCGGTGGCCGCACCGATCGTGGCCACGACCGCGGCGGCCACCGGCACGAGGGCCGGATCGAAGAGCGGGTTCATGCGGAGTATCAGATACACGCCGGCCGTGACCATCGTGGCGGCGTGGATGAGGGCGGAGACCGGTGTCGGACCCTCCATCGCATCCGGGAGCCAGACGTACAACGGGATCTGGGCGGACTTGCCGACGGCGCCGGCGAACAGGAGAAGCGCCGCCGCGGTGGCCGTCGCGCCCGCGATCTGACCCTCCATCGCCGCCCGGTTGATCGTCGGGATGTCGAGGGATCCGGCCGCCGCGAACAGCAGAAACAAGCCGATCAGGAATCCAGTGTCGCCGATGCGGGTGGTGATGAAGGCCTTCTTCGCGGCCGTGGCTGCCTTTGGACGCTCGAACCAGAAGCCGATCAACAGGTAGGAGCACAGCCCCACGAGCTCCCAGCCGGCGAACAGGAACACCAGGTTGTCCCCGAGCACCAGGATCAGCATCGAGGTCACGAACAGGTTCAGGTAGGCGAAGTAGCGCGCGTAGCGCGGGTCCCCCTTCATGTACCCGAGCGAGTACACGTGGATCAGGAGCCCGACCCCCGTGACCACCAGCGCCATCGTCGCGGCCAGTGGATCCCAGCGGATGTCGATCCCGACGGAGAGCGGACCGACCGATGCCCACTCGAACAGCCGGTGGACCAGCGAACGACCCCCGGCGGGCCGCGCGATCAGATCGAGCGCCGCCACAGCCGAGGCCACGAACCCCACCCCCACGGCGAGCGAGGCGACCACGCCTGCGAATCGTCCGATCCGGTGCCCGGCCACCAGCAGCAGCACGGCACCGGCCAAGGGGGCGAGGAGGACGATGGCCGTCATCTCCACGGGATCACCACCGCAGCTCACTCAGGTCGTCGACGCTCGCCGTCGAGCGCCTGCGGAAGATCGTGACGATGATCGCCAGCCCGACGGCCACCTCGGCCGCGGCGACGATCATCACGAACAGCACCACGACCTGGCCCTCCATCCGCGCGTGCATGTGCGCGAAGGCGACGAACGCCACGTTCACGGCGTTGAGCATCAGCTCGATGCACATGAACATCACCAGGGCGTTGCGCCGCAGCAGCACGCCCAGGGCCCCGATCGTGAACATGAGCATCGACAGCAGCAGGTAGTGGGAGACGGTGACCGGGACGTCCCGGAGCATGACAGCCGCCGCCCCGATCGCCACGGCGATGATCAGGGCGAAGCCGGCCACCATCGTCCGGTCGCTCCGCGGGCGTGCGGACGCGTCGTCGGCCGTCGGGTCGGCGGCCTCGATGGGAGGGGTCGGGACGGTACGGGGCTCTTCCAAGGTCTAGTCCGGCCTCCGCTTCGCCAGCATCAGGATGCCGATCGTGGCCACCAGGAGCAGGAGCGCGGTGATCTGGAAGGGGACGAGATGGGTCTGGAACAGCAGGACGCCGATCTGCTCCGCCGAGCCGAAGCCTTCGGGGGACTCCGCCAGCGGCTCGGTAAGCCGCGGGGTGAGCAGCGTGAGGAACAGACCACCGACGAGCGGGAGCGCGGCTACGGCCCCCAGGACGGCCTGGCGAACCTGCAGCCCCCGGGGCTCGCCGAGCACCTCGGTACGGTCGACCCCGAGAAGCATGATCACGAAGAGGAACAGCACGACGATCGCTCCCGCGTACACGATGATCTGCGCGACGAACAGGAACTCCGCGGAGAGGGTGAGGAACAGCACCGAGATCGAGAGCAGGTTCACCACGAGCAGCAGAGCGGCGTGGACGGCGTTGCGCTGGAACACCATGCCGATGCCGGCGCCCAGCGCGATCGCCCCGAAGATCACGAACAGGGTCATTCCTGCTCGTCCGGTCCGTAGGGGCCACGCCACATGTCGTCCGGGAGCCACACCACCGGCACGCCGGAGCGTCCCTCGTTCGGCTCGTCCCGCGCGCCGTACAGGCTCCCGTACCCCGACTGTTCCATCTCCTCCTGGGGGCGGATCACCGGATCCCGGGCGTACCCGAACTTCTCGCGCTCGGGCTCCGGCGGCATCCGCAGGAGCTCGTCTTTCGTGTAGATCAACGAACTCCGAGACTCCCCGGTGAAATCGAAGAACGAGGTCATCGTGATCGCGTCGGTCGGGCAGGCCTCGACGCACAGGCCACAGAAGATGCAGCGCAGCATGTTGATCTGGTACACGGCGCCGTACCGCTCACCCGGCGACACCGGCGCGTCCGGCGGGTTCTCGGCCCCCCAGACGAGGATCGCGTCGGCGGGACACGCTCCGGCGCACAGCTCGCAGCCGATGCACTTCTCCATCCCGTTCGCGTAGCGGTTCAGGAGGTGGCGGCCGTGCATCCGGCGTGGCGGCGTCTTCCACTCGAAGGGGTACTGCACGGTGTCGTCCGGACGCAGGAGCATGTGCCTGAGCGTGACCCACATGCCCTTCGCCAGAGCGATGAGGCCGTCGATCGGGGAGGTGGAGGATCGTTGCGGGCTCATGTCGGCTCCTCCTCACCCCGGTCGAACATCTCCTCGTCGCCCGGAGGGGGCGTCGGCGAGGTCCAGCCGGGGACCCGGGCCGGGAGCTGGTCGCCGGGTCCGGGCTCGTCATCTGTCCCGCCGTCCTCGTCCTTCGGCGTCGGGACGAACAGGCTCAGCACCAGCAGCGCCACGATCGCCCCGAGCACCCACGTGATCCAGCGACGGGTGTCCACGACCTGTGCCGCCGCCGACAGCGGTATCCAGGCCAGGGCGACGGGGATCAGGTACTTCCAGCCCACGTTCATGAGCTGGTCGTAGCGCAGCCGCGGCAGGGACGCCCGCAGCCAGAAGAACAAGAAGACGAAGAAGGCCGTCTTCGCCACGAACCAGAGCACGGGCCACAACCAGGGCACCACACCGAACACCGGGCCCTGCCACCCACCGAGGAACAGCGTCACGGCGATGGCCGAGATCGTGACGATGTGGATGTACTCGGCGAGGAAGAACA
>CAZLKN010000113.1:0-4933 GCA_964560135.1 uncultured Actinomycetes bacterium
AATGGTTCACAGGTGTTAGGAGAGGTCCTCGTTGAGGCACTCGACCTCGTAGCTGTCGGGGACGGGTCACCGTTCTCATCCTCGACCCACGACACGATGTAGCCGCCGTCCCCACAGGTGAGCTCGACATCGCTAGACCTGACAACTTCTCACTCCGGCGCGTCAGCAGAGGAGGCTGTGGGTCGGTAGGTGCAGATCTGCACACCGGTTGGCGTGGTCACGGATCCGACGAGGGACAAAGGCCGCGCCGTCGCGTCGTCGGGAAACAGGCGCTTGCCCCCGCCGAGCAAGATCGGCTCGATCATCAACCGGTACTCGTCGACCAGGTCGTTGCCGATCAGCTGCGCGGCCAGGTTGGAGCTGCCCATCACCTGGACATCGCCGCTCGTTCCCGCCCGCAGGTCGCGGATGGCGCCGATCGCGTCCTCGGGGTCGAGCAGGGTCGAGTTGTTCCAGTGGAGATCCTCCTGCCTCAACGTCCGTGATGCGACGTACTTCGGGATCTCGTTCATGCGATCGGCGAAGGGATCACCGGCGCGGCCGGGCCAGGCCCCCGCCATCGTCTGCCACGTGCGCCGGCCGAACAGCAGCGCGTCGGTGCCCTGCATCACCTGGTCGATCGCGGCCCCCATCGTCTCGGGGTGGAAATACGGCATGGACCAGCCGCCGTGGGCGAACCCGCCGTCGGTGTCCTCGTCCCGGCCCCCCGGCGCCTGGACCACGCCGTCGAGGCTCATGAAGTCGCTGAGGATGATGCCCATGGCTCCCTCCTTCGTCTGTCGTGGCTCGTCAGACGTTAGACGACGCAGGAGCCCCGGACTCATCGGTACAGGCGACGAGGTTCGGTGCGGAGGGCGCTGCTATCGTCCAAGACATGCGCTACGTCTGCCTGCTCCGCGGGATCAACGTCGGCGGGAAGAACAAGGTCGACATGAAGCAGCTCAAGACGGTCTTCGAGGAGGCCGGCATGACCTCCGTCAGGACCTACATCAACTCCGGCAACATCATCTTCTCGACCAGGAAGCGTGAGCACGCGCGACTCGCAGGCCTCCTCGAGGACGAGATCGCCGAACGATTCGGCTTCCGCGTCAACGCGCTGCTGCGCGACATCGACACCATGAGATCGGTGGTGAGCGCGATCCCCCCTGAGTGGACCAACGACCAGTCGATGAAATGTGACGTGATGTTCCTATGGGAAGACGTCGATCGGCCTTCCATCGTCGAGCAGCTCGACGTCAAGCCCGGCATCGAGGACGTGCGGTACGCAGCGGGTTCCGTGATCTGGCGCGTGGACCGAGCGAACGTGACGAAGAGCGGGATGATGAAGCTCGTGGGCACCGCACTTTACAAGCGGATGACCATCCGCAACTGCAACACGGTTCGCAAGCTCCTCGAGCTCATGGAGCAGTGACCCGAGCCGGGTTCACGCGGTGACCCGATCGTGCCGCACCTTTGCTCGACGCATCAGCGGTGCGTGTGATAGGCATGGCACCCGCGAAGTCTTCCGCAGGGAACGCCCTTGCCCCGACATCGACACAGCCTGACAGCCTGGGGCCTCCTCCTCGGGATCGCCCTTGTCGCTCCGCTCACCGCGGTGCAACCCTATGCGCCCGTGGCCGAAGCGAGCCTCCCCGGAGGCAACGGCGTCCTCGCCGTCGACGACGAAACATTCGGGGAGAAGGAGATCCGCTTCGTCCACCCCGACACCGGCCACGTCGACAGCTTCCTGTCCAACGGCGCCTCCAACCGCCATCCCGCATGGTCCCCCGACGGCCGCCGCCTCGCGTTGGTGTCCAACCTCGAGGAGGTCGAGGGCGGGGACGAGGCTACGTCGTCCATCTACGACCTCTACACGATCCACGACGACGCGACGGGCCTCGAGAAGATCGTCGACAACCAGGATCTCCCGAGAGTCCCCGGGACCGACAACCCGTCCTTCGGGGCACGGTGCCCCTCCTGGTCCCCCGACGGCGACCGGATCGCCTTCGTCAACGCCCCCACGTTCACCGGTAACCTCCGGTCGCTCATGGTGGTCAACGTCGACGGGTCGGGGCTCACCCAGCTCAAGCGGGACTTCACCTGCCCCGTCGACTGGTCGCCCGATGGTGGCTCGATCCTGGGCCACGACACGGCCCACCAGCCCGGGACCACGATGGCGCGCTACGACCTCGAGGAGCGGCGCCTCGTGATCCTCGAGGAGGACGAGGTCTATCCACGCGGCCAGTGGCCACGCTGGGCCCCCGACGGCGAGCGGATCGTCTTCCACGACCTCGTCACCAAGCGGATCAACGGACAGAACCGCGCCGCCCCCGAGATCTTCGTCTCTGACCGCGATGGGTCGAACGTCCAGCGGGTGACCTTCACACCGCACATCCGCGACGAGTTCCCCCTTCGACCGGGAACCTCGACCCACCCCGAATGGTCGCCGAACGGCCGCGACATCATCTTCCACCGGTTCAGTAACGACCAGGGCGTCTACGCCATCCGTCCCGACGGCACCGGCGAGCGCCGCCTCCCCCTCGAGCTCTCGCAGGTGTCGCAGATCAAGAGCTGGCGGCCTCTCGCCAGTGGCGTCGAGGTACGCGTGCTCGACGGTGGACCTGCCGACGGCCACGCGGACCCCGTCAACGGCGCCACGGTCACGCTCTTCCGGGAAGACGGATCTCCGCTCCCCGACGAGCCCGACACAGCAGGCTTCGGCACCTACCACTTCCCGGACGTCCCCCCCGGCGACTACCGGGCCCGGGTGACGCTCGCGGACCCCGAACCCGCCGAACCGGTCTTCGACGTCCGCTACACTGACGACGCCGAAGAGGCCTCCTGGATCGAGATCGAGCTCACCGTCGTCGACCCCGAGGAGCTTGTCAGGGTGGAGGCCGCCTTCACCGACGACCCGGAGGTCGTGGACACCAACGTCGCCGATCGAGCCCATCTGGACGACATCGCCGCCGTGTTCCGGAACGTCGAACGGTTCGTCACGTGGACGACCCGGCGCCTGAATCCCGCTCTCCAAGATCTCCCCGTGGAGTTCTACCTCTTCGCGTCCGCCGATCCGGACTCCGGAGCCCAGGTCTCACCGGACGACGCCTACTACCGCGGCGGCGATCTCACCTTCGTGGTCATGGGGACGCAGGCGTCCGGTTACGACGCACGCGACGGCACCGGCCAGGCTCCCGAGAACGCCGAGTGGCACGAGTTCTCGCACCACCTCTACGGGACCAACGCGCACGCCGGCGGGGCCCCCTGCGACGCTGCGGCCACGAACCACGGCGGCTACGCCAACCCCGACACCTGCGACTCCATGAACGAGGGCTTCGCCATCTTCCTCCCCACGGTGGCGTCCCGGGAGCTGGACGGGCAGACCACCAGCGAGTACGCGAACTTCGGCACCTTCCTCGAGGAGAACCGGAAGGCCTGGGAGTCCGTCGGCGGCAGCGAGCGCGAGAGCTTCGCCGTCGCCTCGCTCCTCTGGGACCTCTTCGACGCAGACGAGGACACCGAGAGCGCGGCCTTCCGCCGGGACGGCGAGACCGTCTTCATCGAGGATCTCTACCGGGACCGGATCACCCTCGGCCTCGGCGGCGTGTGGGACGTGCTCACCGCAGCCCGGCCTCCGACCGTGGCCGCGCTGCGGAGCG
Organism: uncultured Actinomycetes bacterium; assembly: GCA_964560135.1. Lineage (GTDB taxonomy): Bacteria > Actinomycetota > JAICYB01 > JAICYB01 > JAICYB01 > CAZLKN01. Next base: position 3,639 of record CAZLKN010000113.1, read on the forward strand.
CCTTCGCCGCCCCGCCGACCCGTGACCTCGACGGCGACGAAACCGACGATCTCGCGCTCCTCGACGAAGCGTTCCTCATGCACGGGTTCTTTCCTGTGCTTCCCGACGCCCCGGAGAACGCCGACCACGCGTACGATCTCGATTCGGCGGTAGAGATCGGGCTGTCGGGCGAACCCCCGAACGAGGCGATCGGCCGAACCGACCACGAGGACGACGGCTCGGGTGGGCTCGTGCCACGGTTCGGCATCCCGCTCATAAAGGATGCGCACCTGCTCGTCGAGACACGGGACGCCTCCGGCCGGCCCATCACCGGGGCGAACATCCGGATCTCGCTCGACGCCCCCGAAGCGTCCTTCGTCTCGGCACGCACGGTCGGCGCCCCCGGGGCGCCCGTGTACCTCGAGCCGAGGCCCCACTACGGTCACCGGCTTTCCGGTCCAATGCCGGGATGCGGTACGGCCACCGTCGAGGTCGGCATGGAGGTGCGGGCGATCGTGAACGGCTTCGAGAGCGACGACCACGCCGCACTCGACAACTGCACCTACGCACACGCTGTCGCCGCTGGCGAGGAGCCACGACTGAAGTTCACCTTCCCCGAGGACGCCGACCCGCCGGTGACCGAAGCCCAAAGCCACACCGCCGGGGAGTCCTCGGGAGACTGGAGCACCGAACCGTGGACGGTCAACCTGCACTGCGACGATCCTCGGGAGGACGAGGACGCGTTCGCGTCCGGATGCCTCCGCACGGAGTACCGTCTCGACCTCGGCGACTGGCTCACGTACGTCCGTCCGATCGAGCTCCGGGCGGAGGGCACGCACACGATCGAGTACCGGTCCGAGGACCGGGCGGGGAACCTCGAGGAGCCCCAGACGGTCACCTTCGGCGTCGATCGGACCTCGCCCAGCGCGGTCCTTCTCGCTCCGCCGGTGGCTCCGGGGGCCGCCATCCGCCTGGCCGCCGTGACCGCCGACACCAGCTCCGGTGCGGCGGAGGTCTGCTTCGAAGTCACACCGCAGGACGCAGCAGAGCCCATGGACTGTTTCGAGGCATCCGCGCCCGTCGACGGTGTGGTGCTGGCGCCCTGGACCGCGCAGCCCACACTGGAGCCGGGAGGCTACACCGTCGTCGCCGTCGCATCCGACCACGTCGGGAACGTTGGAAGAAGCGCGCCAGCCGACCTCACCGTCCTCGGATAGTCGCGCATGCCGCCTGATCCACCCGGGTCACGCCTCCGTTATGCTCCCCCACCGTGACGCGACGTACTTCTGGCGTTCGTCGGGATCGGTGATCTGGCG
>CAZLKN010000114.1:0-4851 GCA_964560135.1 uncultured Actinomycetes bacterium
CCGGCGAGGTGCGGCGGGTGGGCGAGGTAGAGTCGAGGGTCGTCGATGTCCGGGTGCTCGCCTCCAGCCACCGCGATCTCCAACAGGCCGTGGAGGCGGGCGACTTTCGCGAGGACCTCTTCTGGCGGCTCAACGTGCTACAGCTCGAGGTCCCTCCCCTGCGCGAGCGGCCCACCGACATCCCGCTCCTCGTCGAGGCCTTCCTCACCGATATCGGCGAGCGCGATGGCGGACCCGCCCCCGAGATCGCCGCCACCGCCCTCGCCGTGCTCGTCGAGTTCCACTGGCCCGGCAACGTGCGCCAGCTCTTCAACACCCTCGAGCGCGCGGTCGCGTTCAGCGACGGTCCCGAGATCCGCGTGGAGGATCTTCCCGAGGAGGTCCGCACCGCCGGGCGCGAGACGGCCATCCTCCGGGAGGCCGCCGACCGCCAGGCCACCCTCGCCGAGCTCGAGCGCGACTACATCTTCGAGATCCTCCAGCGCACCGGCGGCAACAAGACCCGGGCGGCCGAGCTGCTCGGGATCCCCCGCCGCACTCTCTACCGGCGCCTCGACGAGTACGGCGGCCCCGCGGAGTGAGCCGGTCCGACACGGCATCGTGACCTCGTGGCACGGTCGCGGCCCGCGCCGCGCATCCCACCCCATGACGTTTTTCGCGTAACCACGCGCTTTTTCGCGGCTTCCGCTCCCTGGCCCGCGACCTGCCTTTCCAACGGGCGGTGAAGGTGACGAACCCACGTCGGGGGCCGGTGCATGGAAGAGATCCTCAGTCCTATCTCGGGGCACGCGATCCTCGTTCTGCTGTTGCAGCTCGCGGGGCTGCTGGCTCTCGCGCGCGTTCTGGCGGAGGGGATGCGTCGGATCGGCCAGCCGGCGGTGATCGGGGAGCTGCTCGCGGGGATCCTGCTCGGCCCCACGATCCTGGGACATTTCGCGCCGGAGCTGTTCGCCTTCAGCTTTCCGCAGGAGACGGCGCAGTTCCACCTGCTCGAGGTGATCTCGTGGCTGGGCATGGTGCTCCTGCTCCTCCTGACGGGGCTGGAGACCGATATCCGGGCCATGCGCAACCTCGGCCGGGCGTCCTTCATGGCGTCGGTGTTCGGGATGGTCGTCCCGTTCGCCGGCGGGCTCGCCCTGGGATGGCTGCTGCCGGATCGCTTCCTGGCGGACCCCGACGCCCGCCCGATCTTCGCCGCGTTCCTCGCCACCGCCATGGCGATCTCGGCGATGCCGGTGATCGCGAAGATCCTCATCGACCTCCAGCTCATCCGCCGCAACGTGGGCATGGTGATCCTGTCGGCGGGGGTGGTGGACGACACGACCGGCTGGCTGATCCTCTCCATCATCGCGGGTATCGCGGCCGGCGGCACCTTCGCTCCGGGAGCGCTGTTCCTGACGCTGCTGTGGCTCGTCCTCTTCCTGGCCGCCATGAGATGGGTGGCCTATCCCGCGCTGATACGGGCGATCCGCTACATCAACGAGGAAGTGGATCTCGCCGGCGCGGACCTCACGCTGATCATCGCCTTCACCTTCGTCGCCGCAGCCGTCACCGAGGCCATCGGGATCCACGCCGTCTTCGGCGCGTTCGTCGCCGGGCTCCTCGTCCGCCAGCTCCCCCGGGTCCGGAGCGAGACGCTGCACACCCTGGAGGTCTTCGTCCTCTCCGCCCTCTCACCGATCTTCTTCGCTTTCGTCGGCCTCAAAGTCGACCTCTGGCAGCTCACGGGATGGCAGCTACCGCTCCTCGTCATCGGTGTGGCCGTGGCCGGGAAGCTGGTCGGCTGCTACATCGGCGGCCGCCTGGGCCGGCTCTCGCACTGGGAGTCCCTGGCCCTCGGATTCGGCATGAACGCCCGCGGCGCCATGGAGCTCATCGTCGCCCTGATCGGCCTCTCGCTCGGCCTCCTGACCCAGGAGATGTACTCCACCATCGTCATGGTCGCGGTCGTCACCTCCTTCATGGCACCGCTGCTCCTTCGCTGGGCCCTTCCGCGGCTCCCCATGGACGAAGACGAGCGGCAGCGCCTCGAGGACACCAGCCGGCAGATGCTTCTCCCCACCGGGCCCCTGCGGGTGCTGGTGCCCACGGCGGGTGGGGAGAACGCCATGGAGGCGATGCGCTTCGCCGCTCCGCTGGTCCGCCACGACCACGGGCGGCTCACGGCCCTGTTCGTGGACACGAGCCCGAACGGCGACGGGGGCGGTCGCCGCCGCAGGCTGGTCCCGCGCCGCGCCGACCTCGCCGGGACGAACCTCGACGCACACCTCGCCCGGGGGGAGGAGATCGTGGGCGGAGACAACGGCCACTTCGACGTGCGGCGGGTCCGCGCGGGCGATGTCGCGGACGCCGTGTTGCAGGAGGCCCGTCGCGACTACGACGTGCTCCTCCTGGGCGCGGCGCCGCACCGGCCCCTTCACGACCCGCTGGCGCAGCGTCTGGTGGGAGAGTCGCCCATCGGGGTCGTCGTACTGAGGCAGGGTGAGGAGGCCGGCGGAACCGAGTTCCGACGCATCCTCCTCCCCGTGGATGGCAGCCGCTTCTCCCGCTACGCCGCCGAGGTCGCCTTCGCCTACGCCGGTGCCACCGACGCGTCGGTGACCGTGCTCCACGTGACCGACGAGCAACGCCTCGCCTCCGGATCCATCCCGGTCCCCAGCCGGCGCGATTCGCACGCGCTCGCCCGCGGGCCGGCCCGCGAGCTCGAGCTACAGATCGACGCGGAGTTGGGTCCCGTCGCCAGCGCCCACGGCGCCCGCATGACGACCCGCATCCTGGCCAGCGGCTCCCCCGGCGAGACCATCGTGCACGAATCCCGCTCCGGGCACTACGACCTCCTGGTCCTGGGGAGCGAGAACAAGATGCTCGCCCGTCCCCTCTTCTTCGGCCAGGGCACCGCCGACATCCTCGAGCAGGCCGGCTGCACCACCGCCGTCGTCCTGCAGGGGACGGGGTAGATGAGCACCGTGCGCGGGACCGGGGACGGCGGCCGCGGGCCCCGGGAGAAGCGACCGTGGAAGACGCGAGCGGAGGACGTCGCCCTGGCTGGCTCGCAGCTCCTGCTGGTCGCAATCGTCATCGCGGTGCTCGCGCTGCTGCTCATCCTGCCGCGCACGGAACTGCCCGACCCGGTGGTGGTCGTCGCCGTGAACCCGGGCCCCGATACCGTCCTCGTGGATGCCCGCTGGTGGGGCGGACCTGTCGGGATCCAAGGGCCCATCGCGCGGCTGATCGGGCCGGAATCCAGGACCGTGCTGTTCCGCGCCCGCGTCCGCGCCGATGTCTGCGTGCGTGTGATCGAGCCCCGCTCGCGCCGCCTCGCCGCCGGACTCGTTGCCGACACTTTGCAGAACGGCGACACCGTCGAGGTGGTGGTGGCGGAACCGCTCTCCGGAGAGCCGCGCCCCGGGTTGGTCGAGACCTGCCCCCGACGGCTCGAGGGCGACCGGGTACGGGTCGCCACGGGCCGCTACTTCAACCCCGACGAGCCCGACCGGATGCGCCGGGAGCGGTTCATCCGCCGCCGCTGACTGCGTCGTCGGCCCGCGTACGCTCCTGATGGCTCACGGTGCCTCCGAGCCGTGCCACCGCTCCATGTGCCGGGCGTGGGTCTCCAGGTACGCGCCGGGCTCGAAGTGGGTGTCGTAGTACTCGGTGTCGATGTGCTGGGCCTGGACAAAGCCGGTGAGCACCATGGTGGGCACGGTGCCCGGGAACTTCCCGTAGGCATCGAGCACGTGCTGAGCGATCTCGGTCATGCAGTCGACGAACTCCGGGCTGTACCGGCTCACGCCGCCCTTCACCCCCTCGCTCCGCTTCCAGGGGCCCGGACGGTCCGGATCGTATGCGCCATCGGGGCCGAATTTCCGCTCCACGAACGTCTCCACGGCGGACCGCATGTCCGGGTGGTAGGGGGGGCACAACCCCTCGTAGACGCCGTCGAGCCCCACCGGCTCGGGAACGGTCCAGCGCTCGTCGCGGACGAAGCGGAACCCCAGGCCCGCGACCCCGTCCTCGGCCATGGCGCCCAGCACGCTCCATCGGTTCAGCCCGTTGTAGAACAGCCCTCCCAGACCCATGGCCTGCATGGCGAGCACGATGTTGTGGCCCATGAACGCCAGCTCCATGCAGTTGGCCTCGTACGCGCTCTGCTCCAGCACGGAGAGGGGGAAGGCCTTCTCCTCGTCGAGGAGGCCGGACCGCACGAAGGGCGCCAGCTCCCCGGCCGGCTCCCCGGCCCGGTCGTCCATGATCACGTAGCCGTTGCCCACGAAGATGGCCAGGAGCCCCAGGAGCTGCTCGCTGGCGTCGCCCATGGGCATGAAGAGGGTCGAGCCCGGATGGTTGGCCATCCAGAGGTTCGGCTCCAGCATGTGCCCGGGCTCGGACGGAAGGTCGAGCCTCCCCTCGCTCAGCCGCGCCGTGTGCTCGCGGCACACCTCCAGGATCCGCTCGGCGTCGTCCTCGATCGTCTCCAGCTCCCGGATCCTCGAGGGCTGGACGTCCCGGGTGTCGGTCAGGTAGATGCCGTCGTCGTCGGTGTGGAAGAGGACGGGCGTGCCGATTCCGGCGGCGGTGGGCGCGGTGCGTCCCGTGAACCGGTGGGTGAAGTGGCCGTGCTCGGAGGGATCGCGGGGCCCGAACGGGACGCCGAAGTTCCATCCCGACACCCCCGTGCCCGCGGCGATGAGCACGGCCCGCTCGAGCTCCGACAGCGGGAAGGGGTCGGAGTCCGAGCGGAAGGCCAGCGGTCCGGAGGGGATCTCCATGCCCATCCCGAAGCGGCGGGCGCGCCGCCCGAAGAGGGCCTGCATCAGGGGAAAGCGTTGCAGCTCGGCCAGAGGGTCGGGC
>CAZLKN010000115.1:0-4641 GCA_964560135.1 uncultured Actinomycetes bacterium
ACGACCTGCGCGACCGGTACCTGGCCCCCGGCGGCCGGATGGTCCCCGATCGGGTCCGCTACCTCGCGCGCGCCTGTGACTGGCCGGCCCAGGATCATCCCAGCCGCCGCGAGCACCTCCGGGCGGGGGTGGCCGACCTCGAGGGCCGGTACGGGTTCAGCTTCGACGCCCTCGCCGACGCCATGCTGGCCTCCCCGTCGCTGTCGCAGTTCCCGCCCAAAGGCTCCGACGGGAGGCTGCGGATGGAGGGCGCACGGATCTTGTCCGCCCTCGCCGCCTTCGTCGAGATCGACTACACCCGCGGGCCCGCCGCCTATCCCGAGACCCTCGAGCTCACCGCGACCGCGCCCGGGGTGGTGAACACGGTCGTGTGGACCCAGGAGCTCTGGTACGCCGACCGGCTCGTGTTCGCCAACGAATCGGTCTCGTGGATCGCCGAGCCGCAGCGGGTGGAACGCGGCGACCGCCGTACGGTGCTCCTGGACGACGACTGGCGTCGCAGCAATGTCGCGAGGATCGACACGTGAGGCGGAGGCTGCAACTCGCCGTGAAGCACGCCTTCGACCGGTTCACCGCGGCGGTGCTGCTCGTCGTGCTGTCGCCCCTGCTGCTCGTGATTGCTCTGGCTGTGAAGCTCGAGGACCGGGGCCCGGTCTTCTTCCGGCAGGACCGGGCGGGGCGTCACCGCAGACCCTTCTCGATCCTCAAGTTCCGCAGCATGATCCCCGACGCCGACGACCACCTCGACGCCGAAGGGCGACCCCTCCGCGAGCGCGTGACACGCGTGGGCCGGTACCTGCGCCGGTGGAGCCTCGACGAGCTCCCACAGCTCATCAACATCCTCCGGGGGCAGATGTCGATCGTGGGCCCCCGGCCCGTCCCCCTCGACTACGCCGAGCGGATGAACGACCGCCAGCAGCTCCGGTTCGCCATGCGCCCCGGCGTGACCGGCCTGGCCCAGGTCACCGGCCGCCACAGCCTCACCTGGTCCCAGCGGGTCGAGCTCGACCTGGCCTACGTGGAGGGCTTCAATCTCCTGCTCGACCTGAAGATCCTGCTCCGCACCGTCGGGACCATCTTCGATCGTGAGACCCTCGTCGAGCGCGGCGACCCGCGCAAGGTCGACCTTGGCTAGCACCCCGACCTTCGTCAGGGCCACGGCCCAGACCTGGGCGCGCCTCGACGCCGCGGCCGCCCATCACGGCGCCTCCTTCTACCTCGCCGATCCGGCCCGCTTCGAGGAGAACCACCGGAGGCTGCTCGGCGCCTTCCAGGCCCGCTACCCCCGCACGAGCATCGGCTACTCGTACAAGACCAACTACCTGCCGCACCTGATCCGACGCGCCCACGACCTCGGCGCCTACGCGGAGGTCGTGTCCCGCTTCGAGTTCGACCTCGCCCGCGAGCTCGGCGTGGAGGGCCGACGGATCATCTTCAACGGCCCGGTCAAGGGCGACGACGACCTGTTGGTCGCCCTGCGCGCCGGAGCCCGGCTCAACGCGGACTCGCTCCCCGAGCTGCGGCGCATCCTGGCCCTGGCAGGCGGGCTGCCGGAGCCGGTCGCCGTGGGCGTCCGCTGCCACCTCGGCCCCCACGAGACCCCGGGCTCCCGGTTCGGCATCGACCTCACCGGCCCCGAAGGCGCCGACGCCCTCCGCGAGCTGGATGCCGCCCCGAACGTCCGGCTGTCCGATCTGCACTGCCACCATTCAGGCGACCGGAGCGCCGAGCGCTACCGCGACCGCACGCGCGCCATGGTCCGCCTGCACACCGAGGTGCTCGGCGGCCGCCCCCTGGATGCGATCGACATCGGCGGGGGGTTCGCCAGCCCCATGAGCCCGGCCCTCGCCGCGCAGCTGCCCTCGCCCCCGTCCACCTTCGAGGACTACGCCGAGGCCGTCGCCACCGAGATGCAGCGCGCCTACGGCGACGGGGGCCCGGAGCTGATCCTCGAGCCGGGCATGGGGCTGCTCGCCGACACGACGGTCTTCGTCACCCGCGTGGAGACCGTGAAGCTGCTGGGCGGACGGCATCTGGCCGTGGTGGACGGCTCGATCTTCAACGTCAAGCCGCTCCTCGGTGCCATCAACCTGCCGATCCACGTGATTCCGGCCGAGGACACCGGCCCGCGTGGTGACGGTCCGTGGGATGTCGTCGGCCACACCTGCATGGAGATCGACCTGCTGCACGCCGGCTACCGGGGGCCGATCGGCATCGGCGACTACATCGTCGTGGAGAACGCCGGCGCCTACACCAACGTGCTCAACGCCCCCTTCATCCGGGGAACCCCGCCCATCTTGGAGCTCGATGAGGACGGCCCCGGACGCCTGCTCCGTCCCGGATCCACGGTCGCCGACCTGCTGCGCAGCTACGGAGAGTCACCGTGAACCTGCTCTTCTCGTGCATCGGACGCCGCGGCTACATCGCCGACCTCTTCCGTCCTCATCTCGGCGAGACCGACCGGATCATCGGCACCAGCAACACCCCCTGGACCCCCGGGTTCCAGGCCTGCGACGCCGCCGTCCTCCTGCCGGACATCGACGACGACGGCTATATCACCGCCGTCCTCGAGCTATGCGAACGCGAGTCCGTCGACGCCGTGCTGTCCTTCCTCGACCCCGACGTCCATCGCCTGGCTCGGGCCCGCGAGGAGCTGCGTGAGCGCGGCGTCCTCCCGCTGGTCCCCTCATCCGAGATGGCCGACGTCACCTACGACAAGCTCCGGTTCCACGAGTTCCTCACCCACAAGGGGATCACCACGCCGGCCACCACCGTGGACCCCGCAGAGGCTGCGTCATACGGCTATCCCGTGTACGTGAAGCCTCGGCGGGGGTCGGGGGGCACCCACACGTTCGTCGCCCGCAACGAGCGGGAGCTCGACGTCTTCTTCCACTACGTGCCCGACATGATCGTGCAGGAGGCGGTGGCCGGCGACGAGATCAACATCGAGCTCTGTGGTGACCTCGACGGGCGCCCGGTCGGCATGTGCACGTGGCGCAAGTACCGGTCCCGGCTCGGCGAGACCGAGCAGGCGGAGACCTTCGCCGACCCGGAGGTCGTCGAGTTCGGCCTCCACCTCGGCGAGCTGCTCGGCGTCACCGGGCCCATGGATGTCGACGTCATCCGCCGGGACGGCGAGCTCGTCGTCCTGGAGGCCAACACCCGGTTCGGCGGTGGCTACCCGGTCTCGCATCTCGCCGGCGCGGACTTCCCCGGACTGCTCATCGAGCTGGTGAAGCACGGCAGGGTGGAGCCGCGCCTCGCCTTCGAGCCCGGCGTGGTGATGATGAAGCGTCTGGAGCCCATCGGGGGTGCGTCCGAGCGGTTCTTCCGAGAGGACCTGGGGTTGTCGTGAGCGGGGTGCAGCGCACGCACGACTTCGAGCGGAAGGCCGAGCAGGAGGACATCCTCCGCGAGATCAACGACCTGCTCGGCAGCGCCGAACGCGACGCCTTCGCCCCGTCGCCGCCGGCCAAACCGCTGCTCTTCGTCGTGGGGGCCCCCCGCAGCGGGACCACCCTGATGATGCAGTGGCTGGCGTCGTCCGGGGAGTTCGCCTATCCGACGAATCTCCTGTCCCGCTTCTACGCCGCGCCCTACGTGGGGGCCCGCATCCAGCAGCTCCTCACCGACCCGAGCCTCGACTACCGCGACGAGCTCGCCGAGCTCCACGCCGGCGGCGTCGCCTGGACCTCGGACGTCGGCAAGACGCAGGGGATCCTCCAGCCGCACGAGTTCTTCTACTTCTGGCGGCGGTTCTTCCCCGTCGACCAGGCGCAGCAGCTCACCGATGAGCAGCTCGCGGCCTCCGACCCGCACGGGTTCGCGGCGGGGTGGGGCTCGATCGAGCGGGCCTTCGGCAAGCCGGTGGCTACCAAGGGGATCCTGCTCCAGTACGACATCCGCAGGCTGGCCGAATGGCTGCCGACGGCCATCTTCATCCACACCCGCCGGCAGCCGTTCTTCAACGTCCAGTCGATCCTGTGGGCGCGGGAGCGGGTGCTCGGCAGCCGCGACGCCTGGTTCTCGGCCCGGCCCCCGGAGTACGAGTGGCTGCGGAACTCCGATCCGTACCTCCAGGTCGCAGGCCAGGTGGAGTACACGAACCGCTCGATCGACGCGGAGCTGGCCGAGCTTGCGCCCGAGCGGGCCGTCCGCGTCGCCTACGAGGACTTCTGCGCCGACCCTGCGGCGGTGTGGCACCGGCTTCGCGCCACCCTCGGTGCGCTGGGACACGATCTCCCGGAGGACTACCGGGGGCCGGGAGGTTTCGAGTCGACCAACCAGGTGCGCTGCTCGGGGGCCGAGGAAGAGCTCATCCGTGAAGCTCTGACCCGGCTCCCTGCCACCTGACGACGCCGTTGCCGCACAGGGCCCGCAGCGCCGACGTCGTCTCGTCGGCAGCTCGCGCGTCGAGCTTCGTCAACTCGTTGGGGTGCAGCGCTTGCGTCCCCACGTGCATGATCAGCGGGTGGGCCTTGCGGGCCCCCGTCTCGCCGGTGCCGACGAGCACTTCGTGCAGCTTCTCGCCTGGGCGCAGGCCCGTGAACTTCACTTCGACCGGGCGCTTGGCCTGTGCGGCCAGGCGCTTGGCCACATCGGCGATGCGCACGGGCTGGCCCATGTCGAGCACCAGCACCT
>CAZLKN010000116.1:0-4397 GCA_964560135.1 uncultured Actinomycetes bacterium
CTAGGGCGAGCCACAGTGCTTGCAGCCCGGGCAACCGTACGGGCCCCCGATTCGCTCGATCGCCTCCCGCAGGTTGTCGGTCACCATCGGCCCCCGCCAGGTGCGTGACGCCACCTTCGGTTCGGCCCCCGTGAGCGACACGAACGTCAGCTTCACCGTCTCGGGGGGACGCTCGCCGGCCACCGCCAGGCCGTAGGCTTCCAGTTGCAGCCAGCCGGGTTCGTCGTCGGGGGCCGGGCCCGTCTTGATGTCCACGATCTCCAAGGTGCCGTCGTCGTGTTCGTAGACCGCGTCCACGGTCCCCCGGATGTAGCGGCCCCCGATGGTCAGCACCACCGGCAGCTCCGTGGCCACCGGGGTCGTCGAGGCGTAGGGGGTCCGCAGCCACGCGTTCGCGCAGGCGTCCGCGTCGTCGTCGGTCTCCACGGGATCGGGTGGGTCGTCCTCGGTGCTCTCGGCCCCCTTGTCGTCGTCCACGACGACCTTCTCCGCGCGGCGGCTGCGCTTCGAGGGTACGGGTTCGTCGTGCCAGGGACGCGGGATCGCCTGCGGGTCGCCGCCCTCCTGCAGCGCCCAGCCCCGTTCCTCGATCCATCGGTGGACCGCCGAGCCCCGGCGGGCGGCGGCCGACACCGGCTGCGGAAGTCCGAGGACCTTCCGCTGTGCGTAGGCCACCGGACACCGCATCGCCATCACCAGGTCCGTGACCGTGTGCTCCACCGGCGGCGCCGGAGCCACCGGAGGCAGGTCCGCATCCACGAGACGCTGCGCGAGTTCGCGAACCGACTCCACCGCCGAGCCCTGCGCACCCGACGCTGCCACCTCCGCATCGAGATCCCCGTCGCCGGCCAGCGCGCGCTCCAGGGTGGAGGCATCGGCGACCGGTGGCGGGTCGAACAGGACGAAATCCTCGAGCGGGTTGTCGTCCGGCGGGTCGCCGCCGATGCGCTCGATCCCGATCCCCGCCGCTTCGAGCTCGGCGAAGTACGGCGAGCCGCAGGCGCCGCGCATCGGTGTTCCGGTGTTCGTCCAGATCCAGTGGGCGCGCGTGAGCACCAGACTCTCCCGCGCCCGCGTGCACGCCACGTAGAACAATCGGCGACTCTCGTCGGACGACTGCTCCTTCAGGTATCCCTCGTGTGCGGCGAGGTCGTCCGGGTCCCAGAGCCGCGGCGAGGGTCGCTGTACGTCGTCGCGCAGCGACAGCGGGATCGCGGCCCGTCCGCTGGCCGTCGCCTCGTTCGTTCCTTTCGTGCCCTCGTTCGGGAAGATCTTCTCCACCACCCCCGTCACGACCAGGTGGTTGAACTGGAGGCCCTTGGCGGAGTGGACGGTCAGCAGCCGCACCGCGCGCGCGGACGGATCCGGGGAGGCGACTTCGATGTCCTCGTCCTCGGTCAGCAGCCGGTCGAGATGGTCGAGGTAGCCGCCGAGGCCGGCCCCCGGCGCGACCGACTCGTAGGACCGGGCGTCCTCGATCGCCGCCTCCAGCTCCGCGTGCGCGCGGACGGCGAGGGGGCCGGAGGCCGTGGCCAGCGCGTCCATCAGGCCGAGGTCGGTCACCGCCTCCTCCACGAACTCGGCCAGGGGCAGCGTCCGCGCGAGCCGCACCCACCGGCGGACGTCGTCCAGGAACTCCTCGATTCGCTCTCGGACCTCGCCCGAGACCGAGCGGGTGGTGTCCAGCAGACCGTCGAGCAGGCGGACGCCGGCGTCCTCGTGCCATTCCAGGCCCGCGTCCCGGCGCTCGGTGGACGCGATCTGCTGCGCGCGCTCCACGAACGACACGATGTCGTGGGGGCCGAGCCGGTACTTGGGTGATCGCAGCAGCCTGGCCACCGCCACCGACCGGCCCGGGTCGTGGGCGACCTGGAGCAGCGCGTGCACGGTGTGGAAGGTGGGCGAGTCGAGGAGCCCGCGCAGGCCGGGTGCCTCCGCGGGGATGCCGCGCGCCTCGAGCTCCTTGAGGATCGGCAGCAGGAAGCGCCGCTGGGGGGCGAGGACGCAGACGTCCCTGGGATCATCCGCCGCCAGCGACGCGATGTGCTCCGCGATCCACTTGGCCTCCGCGGCCTGGTCGGGGAACTCGATCGCGCGGACGTCGGACGGCCCGCGCTGCGGCTCGGTCGTCCGGGGACGCCACCCGGAACCGTGCTGCGCAACGGCTTCGGCCACCCGGACGACCTCCGCACCGTGACGGTAGACGCGCGTCAGGCCGGCGGTGCCGGCCCCCGGGAAGTGGTCGGCGAACCGGTCGAAGTTGTCGAGGGTGGCGCCGCGGAACCGGTAGATGGCCTGGGCGTCGTCGCCGACCACGACGAGCTGCGAGACCTCCGCGTCCCACAGATGCCGGACGAGCTTGCGCTGCACGACGTTGGTGTCCTGGTACTCGTCCACGATCAGGTGGGGGTGGCGCCGCCGCAGCTCCGAGCCGACCTCGGGGATCGCGGCGAGATCGGTGGCGTAGGTCATGAGGTCGCCGTAGTCGAAGACCCCGCGCTCGCGCTTGAGCTCGCGGAAGGCGGGCACCACCCGGAGGAGGTCGAGCCGCTCGGCGGTGACGAGCCGGGCGGCCTCGCATCCTTTGCGGTCGCCCTTGCGTTTGAAGTCCGCGATCTCGGAGAGGTGACGGTCGTACTCGGCGAGCTGCTGCTCGTGCCAGGTGATCGCATCCTCGACGGGCAGGTGGTGGTCGGACAGGGTCCCGGCGAGCTGGAGGATGCCTTTGATGGCCGTGCCGATGGTCGAGGCGTCCATGTACTCGAACTCGTGGTCGGTGAGGACGGTTTCGATGAGCGCGGTGGCGTCGGCCTCGCCGATGAGCCGCATGCGGGCCGGGAGACCGAGGTGGTGGCCGAACTCGCCGATGGTCTGGCTCGCCAAGGAGTGGAAGGTGGACACGCGGACGAGATCCACGGACAGGCCCGCCCGCGTGAGCCCGGCAGCGATGCGGATCTGGAGGTCGGCGGCGGCGCGGTTGGTGAAGGACACGGCGAGCACGGACCGGTCGCCGGTGCGGTCGAGGCGGGCAGCGCGGTCGATGGCCCACTCGACCATCGTCCGTGTCTTGCCGGATCCGGCGGGGGCCGTGACCCGCACGGCGCGTGCGTGGTCGGCGACGATGGCGGCCTGGTCGGGCGCGATGGGCTCCTCGGCGTCCCCTTGGTGGGCGTGGAGGACGTCTTTGCCGGCGGCCAATGGCATCACCATGGCGGCTCCTGTCCCCGGAGCTGCTTGTCGCACATCGCGGTGTAGTCGCAGTAGCGGCACGGCGGCTTCTCGCCGATCTCGAAACGCTCGGCGTCGAGGCCCTCGACGGCGCCGTCGATGATCCGCCGGCAGAAGTCGTCGTGGTCGTCGGTGACCTGCTGCTCGCCCCAGTTTTCGGTCCGCAGGTGAGCGAGGCGCAGGCGGACGATCGGCTCGCCGAACTCCTCGCGGGCCAGGTGGTGGTAGACGGCGAGCTGGATGTTCTCGGGGTCGTTGGCCAGGGCGCGTTTGCCGGTCTTCCAGTCGATGATCCCGAGGCCGCCCTCGACGCGTTCGACGAGGTCGATGCGCGCCCGCAGCTTCACGCCGTCGGGACGCTTGAGGAAGATCGAGCGTTCCACGGCGACGGGCTCGCCGATGTCCGGCCACCAGTGGTCGGCGACGAGCTCGGCGGTCCGCGGCAGCCGGCGACGGAAGGATTCGCGCTGGGCCCGGATCGGCATCTCGGGTTCGGCGAGCGCGGCGAAGGCCTCGTTGAGCCGCCTCTCGAGGGCCTCGCGACCGGCGGCGCGGTCCTTCTCGATCCACTGCTGGATCCCGGCGTGGACCGCGTTCCCGAAGGCGGCGGCGGGTGAAGGCTCGAAGGGCGCGAGCTGGAGGACGCGCTGGAAGAGGAACTGCCGTCCGCAATCGTTGTAGCCGCCGATGCTGCTGGCCGACAGCGACCACGGCTCCTTGCGCAGCGGTCGTACCGGCTCGAGCTCCCGGCGGCCGAGCCAGACGGGATGGGCATGCAGGGCGCGGAGTCCGGCGGCGGCGACGGCGCGCTCCGGCAGCGGCTCGTCGGGGTCCCGGAGGATCCCTCCCCAGGAGCGTCGGGCCTGGGTGACGGTGACGGGCTCGTCGCCGGGGGAGCCGAACAGGTCCGCGGGGGCCTTCAGGTGGTCGTCGAGGTCGGCGAGGAACCGGGAGGGGGCGGCGCCCATCTTGTCCTCGGTGCCGGTGGTGCAGGTGAGGGTGACGGTGCGGCGGGCGCGGGTGAGGGCGACGTACAGCAGCCGGCGTTCCTCGGCCCCCTCGTCGGTGCGGAGGCCGAGGCGGTCGAGGAGGCCGCTGGAGCGTCCGGGGGCCGGGAAGTTGCCCTCCTCGAGGGCGGGGACGACGACGTGGTCGAAGGTGAGTCCCTT
>CAZLKN010000117.1:0-4213 GCA_964560135.1 uncultured Actinomycetes bacterium
GCCGTGGCGGCGATCGAGACCGCGAGTACCCTCGAGCGGATCATGAAGGCGGAGTGAGCGCGATGCTGAAGCTGGTCCTCCCCAAGGGCTCCCTGGAGCAGGCAACCCTTGGGCTCTTCGAGGCCGCCGACCTGACGGTCCGCCGATCCTCGGATCGTCACTACAACGGGAAGATCGAGGATCCACGCATCGCGAGCGTGTCGATCCTGCGGCCGCAGGAGATCCCGAAGTACGTCGAGGAGGGTCTGTTCGATCTCGGCATCACCGGTCAGGACTGGGTGGCGGAGACGGAATCCGACGTGGTGGAAGTCACCGAGCTCCACTACTCGAAGAACACGCCGCAGCCGATGAAGATCGTGCTCGCTGTAGCGGGAGACTCCGGGATCGTACGCCCCGACCAGCTGCCCCCCGACCTGCGGGTCTCCACCGAGTACCCGACGATCGCGCGACGGTACTTCGAGCGCCTCGGGATCCCGGCGAAGATCGTCCTGTCGTACGGAGCGACCGAGGCGAAGGTCCCGGAGATCGTCGACGCGATCATCGACAACACCGAGACGGGGGCCACTCTCCGGCGCCACGGGATGCACATCGTCGACACACTCCTGGAATCCTGGACGGTGCTGGTCGCCAACCGGAAGACGATGGAGGACGCCGACAAGCGCCTCGCCGCCGAGCAGATCAAGATCCTCCTCGACGGGGCCATCCGGGCCAGAGGGCGTGTGCTCGTGAAGCTGAACATCGCCCGCGCCGACCTCGACGGGATCCTCGCCATCCTGCCCTCGATGAAGGCCCCGACGGTCTCGGAGCTCGCCCATGGGGAGTTCTTCGCTGTGGAGACGGTCGTGGAGAAGGCGAAGATCAACGTCCTCATCCCCGAGTTGAAGGCCCGGGGGGCCGAGGACATCATCGAGCTCCCGCTGTCCAAGATCGTCCCCTGACTCGGAGGTCACGCGTGCCCGTCCGCTACGAGGTTCCCGAACAGCACATCGCCGTCGTGACGATCGACCGTCCGGAGGCGCGCAACGCCCTCGACCCCGAGGCGTTCGGGCAGCTCGCCGAAGCCTGGCAGCGGGTGGAGGCCGACGACGAGATCCGGGTGGTGGTGGTGACCGGTGCCGGGGACCGGGCCTTCTGCGCCGGGGCGGACCTGAAGTCCTCGGTGGGTGGCGCGGTGGATCCCGCCACGACGCAGCTCGCCCTCCTGAAGGACTTCCCTCTCTCGAAGGCGGTGGTCGCCGCTGTGAACGGCTACTGCATCGCCGGGGGCATGGAGATCCTCCTCGGCACCGACATCAGGCTCGCGGTCCCGGAGGCCGAGTTCGGCCTGCAGGAGGTGCGATGGGGCATCTTCCCCTTCGGGGGCGGGGCGCTCAAACTGGCTCGCCAGATCCCCTACGCCAAGGCGATGGAGCTGCTCCTACTCGGGAACCGGATCGGCGCCGAGGACGCGCTCGCCTGCGGGATGATCAACCGGATCGTGCGGCGCGAGGAGCTGATGGACGAGGCCATCGTCACGGCACGGAGGCTCGCCGCCAACGGCCCGCTGTCGATCCGGGCGATCAAGCGCGTCGTGCAGCGGACCTTCGCGCTCCCAAGCCCAGAGGAGACCGCCTACGAAACCGACGAGGCGATGAGGGTGTTCGCCTCCGAGGACGCGCGTGAGGGGCCGCGGGCCTTCGCCGAGAAGCGGGAGCCCCGCTACCGGGCCCGGTAGGTGGGGGCGGCGCCCGTCCTCGACACCCCCTCGGCCACGGGGTAGACTCGTAGCGGATCAAGAAGGGGCCGCAGCCCCTCACCCTCAGGCCCTGCGGGTGCCGGAGGGTTGGCAGGTGAGCGTTTGTGCGCGCACCCGAGGCGGACCCGCGTGGTCCGCCTTTGTCGTTTTGTTGTCAGCAGAGGAGGGATGTCGTATAGCGCAGGACCGGCGGGCGCCGCGGGCACCGGAGCACCGGATCAACGAGAGGATCCGCGCCTCGGAGATCCGGGTGATAGGCGCAGATGGCGAGCAGATCGGAGTCATGCGGACGCAGGACGCGCTCGCGAAGGCTCAGGAACTCGATCTCGATCTCGTGGAGGTGGCATCCACGGCGGATCCTCCCGTGTGCAAGATCATGGACTACGGGAAGTTCCGGTATCAGGAATCCATCCGCGCGAAGGAGGCCCGCCGCAAGCAGTCGCAGGTCACCGTCAAAGAGATCAAGTTCAGGCCGAAGATCGGGATCCACGACTACGAGACGAAGAAGGGCCACGTCGAGCGCTTCCTGAACGCGGGACACCGGGTCAAGGTCACGGTGATGTTCCGCGGGCGGGAGATGGCCCATACGGAGTTGGGACAGAAGATCCTGCGGCGGCTGGCCGAAGACCTGTCCGAGCTCGCCAGCGTCGAGACGGCGTCGAAGCTGGACGGGCGCAATATGACGATGATGTTCGCGCCCCTCCGACGCAAGGCGGAGTAGGCACGAGGAGGATGCCCGGGTTTCACCCCACGCCCGGGCTGTCACGATCGCAGTACGAGGAGGAGAAGCACGATGCCGAAGATGAAGACGAACAGGGGCGCGGCCAAGCGGCTGCGCGTCACAGGGTCGGGGAAGATCCTTCATCGCAAGGCGTGGGGTGCTCACCTCTTCAAGTCGAAGTCGAAGTCGCGCCAGATGCGGCTGAAGGGGAATGCCGAGGTCGCCAAGCCCGACCAGAAGCGGGCACGCCGCCTGCTCGGCCGGTAACCCTCGTCCCCGGACGTGAGAGAAGGAGTTGATCTCGATGACGCGTGCCAAGTCGGGTGCGGCACATCGCAAGAAGGTCCGGACGGTTCTCGGACAGGCGAAGGGGTACTACGGTGCCCGCGGTCGCAACTTCAAGTCCGCCAAGGAGCAGGTCGCCCACTCCCTGGCCTACGCCTACCGGGACCGGCGTGCCCGGAAACGTGATTTCCGCCGGCTGTGGATCACCCGCATCAACGCCGCCTCGCGGCAGCATGGGATGTCCTACAACAGGTTCATTTCCGGGTTGAAGGCGGCTGAGGTCGAAGTGGACCGCAAGGTGCTCGCGGATCTGGCGGTACGGGACCCCGAGGCGTTCGCGGCCATCGTCGAGGTGGCGAAGGCCGGGCTGGAGGGCGCTTCCGCTGAGGCGTGAGCGCGGTCTGGAATGCAGATGACGGCTCTACTGGCCGCACAGGGGTGATGCCGGCCGTGGACGTGGTCGATCTTCTCCCGGACGCGGTGGTCATGGTCGAGGAGGGCCCCACCGTGACCTGGGTGAACCGGGCCGCGGAGATCCTGCTCGGGAGCCCCAGAGCGGAGCTCATCGGCCGGCCCTGCGCGGACGTGCTGCCCCTGCGAAACGCCGAGGGACGGAGCGTGTGCGAGCTCGCTCCGCTCGGACAGCGCATGCCGATCGCCAAGGGGATGCCCGAGAGCGACTTCGAACTGCACCGTCCGGACAGCGCATCGATCCCGGTGACGATGCGATGCACCTACGACAAGGACGAGGGCCACGTCGTGCGCCGCATCGTGTGCGCCCTGCGGGACGCCCGGGCCCGCCGTGGGATGGACATGCGGACCGTCGAGCTGATCTCGACGGTGTCCCACGAGATCCGTTCCCCGCTGACCTCCATCAAGGGGTTCACCAAGACCTTGCTGGACCGCTGGGACCGGTTCGACGACGACCTGAAGAAGGAGATGCTCACGGCGGTCAACACCGACGCGGACCGCGTGACGCGGCTCCTCGGGGAGCTTCTCGACATCTCGCGACTGGAGGCCGGCCGTCTCGGTCTGCGCCTGAAGCAGTTCGACCTGGGTGAGCTCGCCGGCGACGTCGTCTCGCGTCTCGCGGGCATCAGCGACCGCCACACCGTCGAAACCGAGCTGGGGGACGATCTGACCGTGGTAGCCGATCCCGACAAGATCCAGCAGGTGCTCACGAATCTGGTCGAGAACGCGCTGAAGTACACCGACGGTGGGCGTGTCCAGGTACGGGCGACAAGGGACGGGCGTTGGGTGTCGGTGGGCGTGTCGGATGAGGGCGAAGGGATCCCGCAACGGCACGTCCAGCGTCTGTTCCGGAAGTTCTACCGGCGCGACCGCGCAGGGAGCCCGTCGGGGACGGGTCTCGGTCTGTACATCTGCCGGGGGTTGATCGAGGCACATGGTGGAGCGATCGTGGTGGACTCGGAGCCCGGCCGGGGGAGTACGTTCTCCTTCCGCATTCCGGT
>CAZLKN010000118.1:0-3946 GCA_964560135.1 uncultured Actinomycetes bacterium
CGGCGGCCTCGTCCGCGCTCGTGGCACGGGGATCGGCGAGCCGCCGCACGGCCTCCCCGATCTCCTCGCGGCGCGCCAGGGTCGACTCGGACCCGACGAACGCCAGCACGAGCTCGTGCTTCTCGTAGCTCTCGCCGTAGGGCTCGACGACAATCCGGCCCGGCGCGGCCCGGACGAGGGCGTCGAGGTAGCCCCGCATGCGGTCGTAGCGCGTGTGCAGCGTGCCCGGCTCGTAGCCGAGGAACTCGTCCGGCCGCGGCACGTCGTCGCGGTAGGGTCCGGCCGCGTAGAAATCGAAGTCCGGCAGGGCGTCCGGCCCGCCCTGCACCTCGAGCGCACCGATGGTGACCTGGGCGGCGGCGTCGGGCGGCCCGATCAGGGCGACACCGGCGAGGACGACACACGCGAATGCCAGAACCGTCGCACCCTGGAGGAACCGCGGCCGCGGGCCGGCCCGGGACGCGGGGGCGAGGTCGGGAGCACGAAGGTCGACGATTCCGATCATGAGCGGGACTCCATCCGGATGAGGGTCTCTGTAATCTGTCCGGCCGTCCGGGCTCGTGCCAACCTCGGACGCTTCGGCTGATCGCACCCTGATGCGGCACGGTTTCTGCAATTCACCCCAGCGGTCAGAACGAACGGTATTCCTCACCACGAGGCCGCCTTCGGGCGGGGGGTTCATATGAGCACGATCCTGATCGTCCTGTTGGTCCTGTTGCTGCTCGCCGCCATCCCGGCATGGCCGTACAGTCGGGGATGGGGCTACGGTCCGTCCGGAATCCTCGGCCTGATCGTGCTGATCATCATCATCCTGGCGGTGATGGGTCGACTGTAGCGTCCCGGGGCGGCGCGGATCCCGCAACCGGCCATCGCCATGCCTCCACGGGACGCCCCCTCGTCCTTGCCACATCCCTCCGCTCCGTCCCATCATTCTGGGACCTGCCACCGAGATGGGCCACCCGTTCCTTGACGGAACGACGGCACGGCTCTGATGACCTCCGGCCCCGGCAGGTGATCCCGAATCTGCGACTGACACCCCGACGAGGACGCTTCGACATCATTCGAGCCGCCCCCCCGGGACGGGGCCGTGGACCCCGGCCGAGATGACGCTGGGCCAGCACATCCGTGCGGCAGCGGCCGAGATCCGACGCCGACGCGTCTGGAAGCTCGCGGCGCTCTACTGCGGGGGTGCCGTGGTCCTCTGGGAGGTCGCCGACATCGCCGCCGACGCCCTCGGAGCGCCCACGTGGGTGATGCCCACGGTGGTCTGGGGTACGGTGGCCGGCCTTCCGGTGGCCCTGGTCCTGGGATGGCTGTTCGATCTCACGCCCCGGGGTGTCGAGAGGACCGCTCCCCGGGGGGAGGGTTCGCGCATGTCGACCGGTGTCCCCGCGCCACTTCCGTCGACCGCGACACCGCTCGTGGACCGTGAGAGGGAGCTCGACGGGCTTCTGACCCTCATCTCCGACCCGGACGTTCGACTCGTCTCCGTGGTGGGGCCGGGCGGGATCGGCAAGACCCGGCTCGCCATCGCCGCCGCCGAGCACGTCCGTGAGCGGGAGGGCGGGTCTGCCCACTTCGTGGCTCTGGACGAGATATCCGTCCGGGACGACGGCGTCGTGGCCGCCGCCGCGCTCGTGGCGGTGATCGCCGCCGCGTTCGGATTCCGAGTGCCCGATCCCACGGTGGGCGCCATCGCCGAGGCGCTGGGCGGTGCCCGGGTGCTCGTGCTGGACGCGCCGCCGCCCGGAGCCGAGACGGTCTCGCTCGTGGACGAGCTTCTGGCCCGCGTGTCGGGACTGAAGATCCTGGTCACGGGGCGGTCGCGCCTCGGTGCCCGTTCGGAGCACGTGGTGGCGTTGGAAGGCTTCGCAGTGGGCACTCCCGATGGAGACGAAGCGGCGGCTCGGCTCTTCGCCCTGGCGGCGCGTCGGAAGCTCCCGGAGTTCGAACCGTCCGCGGAGGATCAGCAGACGATCGCGGAGATCTGCCGGTTGCTCGGGGGGCACCCTCTGGCCGTCGAGCTGGCGGGGGGCTGGGTGGATGTGCTCCCACTCCGATCGATCCTGGAAGAGATCCGGGAGGGACGGCACCTGGAGCTCGCATCGCCCGGGACGGAGGGGTCCGGCGGGCAGAGAAGCCTGGCCGTCGTCGTTCGCGGCTCGTTCGAGTGCCTGGCCCCGGATGTCCGTGCCTCCGCCCGGGCCACCGCTGTCTTCCGGAGCGCATTCACGGCGGAAGCGGCCCGGGAGGTGGCCGGCGCCACACCGGCGGTGCTCCGCCACCTGGTCGACGTCTCGCTGCTCCATCCGGCACAGGGCCGGCGTCTACGGATGCACCCGATGCTGGCCGACCACGCCAGAGGAGCCTGGACGGACGAGGAGCGGATCCACCTCGCTCGCCGACACCGGGACCACTTCCTCCGCCGCCTGGTGGAGCTTCGGGAGATGTGCGAGCAATCGGATCGCGAGGTGGCGCTGGAGGCGTTCGATGCCGAGAGCGACGACCTGGAGGCCGCGTGGAGACAGGCCACGGAGGGCGGGGCGTGGGAGGCGCTCGGAGCGGCCGTGGACTCCCTCTTCGGACTCGCCGATCTCCGGGGTCGGCTTCTCTTTGCCGAAACCCTGCTGTCGTTCGCCATCGAGCGGGCGGAGGGGGAAGGGGCGGCGCCGCCCGGACTGTCGGGCCGTCTGCGGGTGCAACGGGGAAGGATCCGCCACCGGTTGGGCCGGCTCGCCGCCGCGCTGGACGACCTGGTGACCGGGCTCGAGCGCGTGCCGGAGCCGGACGCGCGGCCGGACCGGGCCGCCGCGCTCAACGCCATGGGCGATGTCATGGCGGCCCTCGGGCGCTACGACGAGGCCAGGAGGTTCTGTGAGGAGGCGCTCACCCTCTTCCGTGACCGCGAGGATGCCGGCGGCGTGGCGGCCACGCTCACGAATCTCGGGGTCATCGCTCAGTCGCGGTTCCGGCTCGACGAGGCGCGGGAGTATCACGAGGAGTCGCTGGCAATCTTCCGGGAGATCGGTGACCGGCACGGGATGGCGCACGCGCTGAACAACCTGGGCGCCGTCGCCCACGACTCGGACGACCTGGAGGCGGCCCGCGAGCTCTACGACCGGGGGCTGGAGGCAGCGCGAGCCGCCGGCAGCCCGGGGGGCGCGGCCGCAGCCCTCGCCAACCTCGGACGGGTGGAGTACGGTCGGGGTGATCTGGAGCGCGCCCGAAGCCGGTCGCGCGAGGCGTTGGCCGGGTTCGTCGAGATCGGCGACGAGCTCGGGGCGATCGCCTGCATGCTGAATCTGGGTGACGTCGCGCTAGCGACGGACGAGCACCCAACCGCCGAGGAGCTCTTCCTGAAGGCGCTGGAGCGGGCGGTGCGAAAAGAGGTGAAGCCGCTGGTCGGCGAGGCGCTGATCGGCCTCGCCGAGCTGCGGAGGGCACAGGGGCGGCCCACGGAGGCGGCGGCTCTTCTCGTGCCCACGACGCGCTGCAACGAGCTCGACCCCGAGGCGATCGCCCGGCGGAACGCCCTTCTGGCCGACCTCGGGGAGCCGTCCTCCGGTGACGAACCCGTTTCCCTGCGTCAGGTAGCGCTGGCGACACTCGACTCAGCCAAGGAGCAGAACCATGGCCAAGGTACTCCGCTGCAAGCACATCGGGCCGGATCAGAGCTGTCAGTTCGCGGCCCGCGGTGAGACCGACGAGGAGATCCTCGAGCAGGTCGGGGAGCATGCGCGCGACGCCCACGACATCGAGGAGGTTCCGCCCGAGCTGATCGAGCGCGCGTTGGAGAATATCCGGGAGGAGTAGACCCGCTCCACCGGGAGGCCTCGACCCGCGTCGCCTACGGGTCCTCCATGTCCGTGATGGGCCTCGCCTCCGTCGCGCGCGGCAGGATCACCGCCGGCACGCCGAGCCGCTCGAGGAGCGCGTTGAAGTCCGC
>CAZLKN010000119.1:0-3936 GCA_964560135.1 uncultured Actinomycetes bacterium
AACCCCGCCTCGCGACCGCGCTCCCGATCCGTGTCCTGTCCGTACCCGGTCAGCGCGACGAGGCGAATCGAGGCGAGCCCGTCGTCGGCCCTGACGGCTCGAGCGAGGTCGTACCCGTTCATGGACCCTGGCAGACCCAGGTCGCACAGCACCACGTCGGGACGAGCCTCCTGCAGCGTCCGCATCGCCTTCTCCCCATCGGCGACGATCGCCACCTCGTACCCCTCGAGCTCGAGCAACAGCCGGGTGGTTTCCGCCGCATCCCGGTGGTCCTCGACCACCAGGACGCGGAGCTCGCCCGCGGCGGCCGAGGTCGGGGACGCTTCCCCGGATGCCGCGGCATCCGCGCCCCCGGGGGCGGGCGCCGCCGCCTCCGCCATCACGGTCGGCTCCTCGTCCGCCCCGTCCCCCGGCGGCTCTCCCACCGGCAGCCGAAGCTCGACCGCCGTTCCGTAGCCAGCGCCCTCGCTCCTGGCCGTGACCCCGCCGCCGTGGGCTTCGGCCACCAGCTTGACCAGGGTGAGCCCGACCCCCAGCCCCTGCTCGTCCTGTTCGGGGCCACGGGGGCCCTGATGGAAGGCGTCGAAGGCGTGGGCGAGAATGTCCGAGTCCATGCCGATCCCGGTGTCGGCCACCGCGAGGGTGGCCATCCCTTCCTCCGGAAGCCGCTCCAGCCGCACGTTCACCCGCCCGCCGGGCGGCGTGTACTTCCGGGCGTTGGAGAGCAGGTTGTCCAGCGCCTGACGCAGACGTGGTTCGTCTCCGTGCAACGGAACCGGTCCCTCCGGAAGGTGGAGTGTCACCGTCAGGTCCACCGCCTCGAACTCCGAGCGGTGGTCGCCCACCGCCTCCTCCGCCAGTCGGCGCAGGTCCAGCGGCTTTCGACGCAGGGGCACCTCTCCACTCGTCATCCGGGAGATGTCCAGCAGGTCTTCCACCAGACGCCGGAGATACGCGAGTTGCCGGTTCATCATCCGGAGGATGTCGGCACGCGCTTGCTCGCCGACCTCGGGCCGCTCGAGCAGCGCCACGCCGTTCTGGATCGGGGCGAGCGGGTTGCGGATCTCGTGGCCCAGCATGGCCAGGAACCAGTCCTTGCGGCGGCTCTCCGTCTCTCGCTCCTGTTCCCGCCGGCGGAGCTCCGTGACGTCCCGAAACGCGATGAGCACCCGGTCCGTCTCCTCCCCGCCGGGCGTGAGCACGGGACGGGCGTCCAGCAGGAGGTCGCGCGGCCCCTCGGCGAGCTCCACCTCAATCTCGTACCCTTGCAGCGGCTTGCCCTCCAGGGCGGTCCGGGTCAACACGTCCACCAGCTCGGCGTCGAACCACGCTCCGTCCGCCAGAGCCAGGAGCTGTTCTTGCTCGACCTCATCGGCGGAAACGTCGAACTTCTCGTAGAAAGATCGGCTCGCGGAAAGCACGCGTAGATCGGCCCCCAGCACGACAAGCGGCTCTTGCACCGTATCTACGATGCTCCGCACGTACTCGCGTTCCCGCCGGAGCCGGGCCTCCGTCTCCTTGATCTCCGTGATGTCGGTGAAGGTGACCACGACGCCCTCGATCGCGTCACCGACGGTCCGGTAGGGCGAGATTCGCAGCGTGAACCACCGCCCGTCCTCCGGCGTCCGGACCTCCATCTGCTGTCGTTCGAGCGTGTCCAGCACCCGATCGGTTTGTGCCGTGAGGTCGCCGTCCACGAACCGGTGCGCGATCTCGTGGATCGGCCTGCCGATGTCGCTGTCTCGCAGCCGGAACAGATCCGCGCAACTGGGCGTGAAGCGCTGCAGCCTCCGTTCCCTGTCGAGGAACAGGGTGGCGATGTCGGTGCTCCGGAACAGGTTCTGGATGTCGCTGTGGGCCTCGTCCAGCTCCGAAACCTTCCTCTTGATTTCGGCGTTGATCGTCTGGAGCTCCTCGTTGACCGACTGCTCCTCCTCCTTGGCGGTCTGAAGCTCCTCGTTCATCGAGCGGAGCTCTTCGTTGGCCGACTGAAGCTCCTCGTTGTAGCTTTCGAGCTCCTCGATCGTGGCCTGGAGCCGCTGCCGCGTGGCGTGCAGCTCGGCCTCCAGCTCGTGGACGGCCTCGGGCTCACCCGCCGTCACCGCTTCGCCCCCCGCCTCGTCCTCGGGCGGCGCAGCCGGGTCGGGCCGGCCCCGGAGCACCATGAGCAGCAGGTCCGTCTCCGAACCCAGCTCCGTCGCCGGCCGGACGCTCACCTTCACGAGCTCCGCGCTGCCGTCGGCGTCCACCCCCACCTCGCGGTGGGTGACCGGGCGCCGCTCGCGGGCGGCCTGCCGCAGGGCCGATCGGACCGCGGCGCGTAGCGCGGGGAGCACCATGTCCGTGACATCCGCGCCGCCGCTTGCCGCGGACGGCTCCAGATAGCGGCGTGTGGGCCCGAAGAAGTGCAGCACCTCGTGCCGCTCGTTCACCAGGACGGCCGCGGGTCCTTCGTTCTGGAGCAGGGTCCGCTCCACCTTGCGTCGGACGTCCTCCTTCCAGTCCGGCCGGCGCCTCCTCGGGGCCGCCCTGAGCGCGCCGCGGAACCCCCGCTCCGCCGGGAGGTGCTCCAGGAGTCCGGTGGGCGGGGTGCCCCGCACGTTCGTTCTGCGGAAGATCCGGTGGCGCTTGTCCACGTCCTCGAACAGCTCCCGCAGGCTGGCGATCTGCTCCGAGGAGCCGAGGAAGATGTAGCCTTTCGCCTTGAGGGCGTACTGGAACACGTGGAACGCCCTCTCCTGGATTTCGGGCTCGAGGTAGATGAGCAGGTTCCGACAGGAGATCAGATCCAGCCTGGAGAAGGGCGGGTCCTGGAGGACGTTGTGCGGAGAGAAGACGCAGCGCTCACGGAGTCGCCTCGCGATGCGATAGTGATCATCCTCGCGCGCGAAGAACCGGTCGAGCCGTTCGTGCGAGACCGACTCCGCGATCCCGTCCGGGTACAGCCCCTCCCGCGCGAAACCGAGCGCGTGCTCGTCGATATCGGTCGCGAAGATGGTGACCTTCGGCGGGGATTCGAGCTCCGAGGCGTGCTCCTCCAGGAGGATCGAGATCGAGTAGGCCTCTTCGCCCGTCGCGCAGCCGGGCACCCAGACCCGGATCGAGTCTTCCTCCCCCTTCCCGGCGAACAGCTTCGGGATCACCTTCTCCTCGAGGGCTGTCCACGCCTCCGAGTCCCGGAAAAACTGGGTGACCCCGATCAGCAGGTCCTGGAACAGGGCCTCCGCTTCCGCCGGATCCCGGAGGAGCTCCTCCACGTAGGCCTCCAGGTCTTCGGTGCCCCGCAGCTCGAGACGACGACGCAGACGCCGGGTGAGCGTCCCCCGCTTGTACGAGCTGAAGTCGTGGCCCGTCTGGGAGCGAATGATCGCCGCGATGCGCGCGATGAGATCCTCCGGCGCCTCGAACGCTTCGGCTCCCTCTCCTTGGGGGCGCAACCGCCAGCGGTCGACGATGTCCGACAGCGTGACGGCGAGCTCGCCGGCCGGTTGGACGTAATCGGCGGCTCCGGTCCGGATGGCGCTCCACGGCATGCCGTCGAACGACGCGCTCTTCGGCTCCTGCACCATGGTGAGCCCGCCGTTCTCCTTGATGGCCTTCAGGCCTAGCGAGCCGTCCGAGCCGGCTCCGGAGAGGATGATGCCGATCGCGTTCGCCTTCAGGTTCTCGGCCAGCGAGCGGAAGAACCGGTCGATGACCGTCGGTGTCGGACCCCGCTGCTCGCCCGTCCGTAGCCGCAGGATCCCGTCTTCGATCGTCACGGACGCGCCGGGCGGCAGGAAAGCGATCTCGCCTGGGCCGGGAAGCATGCCCGTCTCGGCGTCGCGCACCGCGAGGGATGTGTGCTGGGCCAGGAGGTCCGGCGTGAGGCTGGGCGCGTCCGGGCTCAGGTGCTGGAGGACGACGAACGACGCTTCGATGTCGCCGGGCAGCGCG
>CAZLKN010000120.1:0-3912 GCA_964560135.1 uncultured Actinomycetes bacterium
AGACCGAGACGGACCTGTTCGGGGAGCAGGCCGTGCTCTGCGGTGGGGCGTCGGAGCTCGTCCGGGCGGGGTTCGAGACCCTCGTGGACGCCGGCTACCAGCCGGAGATCGCCTACTTCGAGTGCCTGCACGAGCTCAAGCTCATCGTCGACCTGATGTACGAGGGGGGCTTGAGCTGGATGCGGTACTCGATCTCGGACACCGCCGAATACGGTGATTACAGCCGGGGGCCGCGGGTGATCTCGCCCGACGTCCGTGACCGGATGCAGGAGCTCCTGGCCGAGGTGCGCTCCGGTGCCTTCGCCCGGGAGTGGATCCTCGAGAACCAGGCCGGCCGTCCGGCTTTCAACGCCCAGCGTCGCAACGCCCGCGACCAGCTCCTGGAGAAGGTGGGGGCCGAACTGCGGGCCATGATGCCCTGGCTCGAGCGTCCCGAGATCCCGGGGGTGACCGATGTGGCGCCCGCGAAGAAGCGGGGAGCGAAGAAGCCGAAGCCGAAGGCGAAGGCCAAGCCCGCGGCGCGCGCCAAGGCCAAGAAGCGGTAGACAGGAGTCCGATGACGACGAAGCCGCGGGTCCTGATCACCGAGTCCATCGCGGACACGGGGGTGACCGCCCTCGAGGAGGGCGGCATCGAGGTCGACGTACGTGCCGATCTCGATCCGGCTGCGCTCCTCGAAGCGATCAGCGACTACGACGGCCTGATCGTCCGCTCCGCCACGAAGGTGACGCGCGAGGTCATCGAGGCGGGGGCCCGGCTGAAGGTCGTCGGCCGGGCCGGGATCGGCGTGGACAACATCGACGTGGATGCGGCGACGCGGCGTGGGATCGTGGTCGTCAACACCCCGCAGGGCAACATCGTGTCCACCGCGGAGCACGCCCTGGGGATGCTGCTGGCGCTCGCGCGGCAGATCCCGCAGGCCCACTCGGCGTTGATCGACGGGCGATGGGAGAAGAAGCGCTTCGCGGGCACCGAGCTGAACGACAAGGTCCTGGGCATCGTCGGTCTCGGCCGTGTCGGCACGCTCGTCGCCCAGCGTTGCCACGCCCTCGGGATGCGGATCATCGCGCGCGACCCCTACGTGGCCCCCCAGCGTGCGCAGCGCCTCGGGATCGAGCTCGTCGACTTCGACGAGCTGCTGGCCCGCTCGGACGTGATCTCGCTGCACGTCGTCAAGACCGACGAGACGACGCACATGCTCGGCGAGAAGGAGCTGGATCGCTGCAAGCCGGGCGTGCTCATCGTGAACGTCTCCCGTGGGGGCGTGATCGACGAGGAGGCGCTCGTCCGCGCCATCAAGGCCGGCAAGGTCGGCGGGGCCGCGCTCGACGTGTTCGAGATCGAGCCCTGCACGTCCTCGCCGTTGTTCGACCTGGAGCAGGTCGTCGTCACCCCCCACATCGCCGGTCAGACCGGTGAGGCGCAGGACAAGGCCGGCGTCATCGCCGCCGAGCAGGTCCTGCTGGCGCTGCGCGGCGACTTCGTGCCCAACGCGGTCAATCTCGACGGTGCCGGCGAGCTGTCGGCGTTCGTCCGTCCGTTCCTCGGTCTGAGCACCAAGCTCGGGCGGCTGGCCAGCGCGCTGGTCGGTGGTGCCATCACGAGTCTGGAGGCCGAGTACCACGGGGAGGTCGCCGACGAGGACACGCGCGTGGTCACGCTCAGTGCGCTGCGAGGGTTCCTGCAGCCCGTCGTCCTCGAGCCCGTGACGTTCGTGAACGCGCCGCTGCTGGCGCGGGACCGGGGGATCGAGATCGGTGAGCGGAAATCGTCCACCCCCGCCGACTACGTGAGCATGCTGCGCCTGGTGGCCACAGCCGCGGACCGGACCATCGAGGTGGCCGGGGCGCTGTTCGGACGCAAGAACGAGGAGCGCCTCGTGGAGATCGACGGCCTCCCGATCGACATCCCGCTTGCCCGGTACATGGCGGTGTTCCGCTACGAGGACCGTCCGGGCGTGATCCACCGGCTCACCGGCCCCCTGGCAGAGCACGGCATCAACATCGCCACGATGGACCTCGGCCGGCCGGGAGAGCAGGGCGCGGAGTCGATCCTCGCGCTGGCCGTCGACTCGCCGATCCCGCCGGAGGTCTTCGAGGAGGCCATGCAGGCCGCCGGGATCCCGTTCGGGCGATTCGTCGTCCTGGAGCCCGACTAAGGAGCGAGCCGATGGATCAGGTACACATCTTCGACACCACGCTGCGCGACGGGGAGCAGGCTCCGGGGATCGCGCTGAACGTCAAGGAGAAGCTCGAGATCGCCGAGCAGCTCGCGCGGCTGAACGTCGACGTCATCGAGGCCGGATTCCCGATCACCTCGATCGGTGACTTCGAGGCCGTCCGCCTCATCGCCCAGAACGTGAAGGGACCGCAGATCGCGGCCCTCGCCCGGGCCACCGACGAGGACATCGACCGGGCCTGGGAGTCGATCGCAGACGCCCGCGACCCGCGGATCCACGTCTTCCTGTCCACCTCCGACATCCATCGCAAGTACATGCTCCAGGCCACAGAAGAGGAGATCGTCGCGCAGTCCGTGGCGGCGGTGAAGCGCGCCAAGGGCTACACCCCCAACGTGGAGTTCTCCCCGCAGGACGCCACCCGCACCGACGCCGACTTCCTGTGCGAGGTCGTCCGGGCGGCGATCGAGGCCGGCGCGACGGTGATCAACGTGCCCGACACCGTGGGCTACACGCTGCCGCACGAGTTCGAGGAGGTTCTTTCGTACGTCTACGAGCGGGTCCCCGCGCTGAACGACGTGGAGTTGTCGGTGCACTGTCACAACGACCTCGGTCTGGCCGTGGCGAACTCGCTGGCCGCGGTGCGTGTGGGGGCCCGGCAGATCGAGGTGGCCGTCAACGGCATCGGCGAGCGGGCCGGGAACTGCTCGCTGGAGGAGGTCGTGATGGCGCTCAAGACGCGCCGCGACCTCATGTGGATGGACACCCAGATCAACACCCGCGAGATCGCCCGCACCTCCCGGATGGTCTCGCTGATGACGGGGTACGTGGTGCAGCCCAACAAGGCGATCGTGGGCGCGAACGCCTTCGCCCACGAGGCGGGTATCCATCAGCACGGCGTGCTCCAGGACAAGATGACCTACGAGATCATGGACGCCGAGGAGATCGGCTACGAGGGCGGGAAGATCGTCCTCGGGAAGCACTCCGGACGCCACGCGTTCGCGAAGCAACTCGAGTCGATGGGCTACCACCTGGAGCCCGCGGAGCTCAAGCGGGCCTTCGAGCGCTTCAAGGAGCTCGCCGACCGGAAGATGCAGATCACCGACACCGACATCGAGGCGATCATCGCCGATGAGATCCGGTCGGTGGGCGACGCGTGGGAGCTCGAGACCCTCGAGGTCTCGAGCGGGTCGGGTCGCGAGTCGCGGGCCACCGTCCAGGTGAAGACACCGGACGGCGAGGTGGTGGAGGAGTCGGCGTCGGGGGACGGGATGATCGACGCCACGTGCGGCGCGATCCGCCGCGCCACGGGCATCGACGCCCGGCTCGCGGCCTTCCAGGTGGGGGCCGTCACGCCCGGGACCGACGCCCTCGGCGACGTCACGATCCAGGTCGACCTCGACGGCGACCGGTTCTCGGGACGCGGTGTGTCCACCGATGTGGTGGAGGCCTCGGCCCGCGCCTTCATCGATGCCATCAACCGGGCTGTGCGGGTGGGCAAGCGGCACCGGGCGGTCGACGCACCGGGGCCGTAACGAACGAGGAGGGGAGAGAACCATGGCGACGAGCGACCTGAGCGACCGGGTGATCCCGGATCTGGAGACAAGGCTGGAGGAGGCCGTCCAGGCTTTCAAGGAGACGCACACCCATCCGGGCAACGTCGCGTTGCACGCGGTGGCCTACCTGCTACTGGCCAAGGGCTCGATGCGGCTGCTGCGCGGGAAGGTGTTCTCCGC
>CAZLKN010000121.1:0-3785 GCA_964560135.1 uncultured Actinomycetes bacterium
TGCGAGGCCTGCGCCGGCGACGGCACGATCAAGATCGAGATGCACTTCCTGCCCGACGTGTACGTTCCCTGCGAGGTGTGCAAGGGCAAGCGCTACAACCGGGAGACCCTCGAGGTGCGGTGGAAGGGCCACACGATCTCCGACGTGCTCGAGGCGTCGGTGGAGGAGGCCAACGAGCTCTTCGCGGCCCTGCCCCCGATCCGGCGCCACCTCCAGACGCTCTGCGACGTGGGCCTCGGCTACGTCCGGATGGGACAGCCCGCGCCGCAGCTGTCGGGTGGGGAGGCGCAGCGGGTCAAGCTCGCGTCGGAGCTCGCGAAGCGGGCCACCGGCAAGACGCTCTACATGCTCGACGAGCCCACGACCGGCCTGCACTTCGACGACATCCGGCGACTTCTGGACGTTCTGCACCGGCTCGTGGACTCGGGGAACACGGTGATCGTCATCGAGCACAACCTCGACGTGATCAAGACCGCGGACCACGTCATCGACCTCGGTCCCGAGGGCGGGGACGGCGGCGGCCATGTGGTCGTGGCCGGGACGCCCGAGGATGTGGTGGCCTGTGAGGCTTCGTACACGGGGCGGTACATGCGGCCGCTCCTGCGGGGGGCCGCGCCGCGGCGCCGCGACCCGGCCCGGAAGGCCGCCAAGCGGCCGGCACAGGCGGCGAAGAAGAAGAGTGCGCGCGCGAAGCGACGCTGAATCCGTGCCGTGACCTCCTGGGCGTCCCACGGACGATGCGCGATGATGGGATCTCCGGTGTGAGTCGTTCGTTGGTGGAGGGATCTACGGTGGAGATCCGGCAGATCGAGTCCGGCGAGAGCCGCAAGTTCTACGGCGTGTTCTTCCGGTCGATGGGCTTCCCGCTGCCCGGGGAGGACGAGCTCGCGTCCCACGAGAAGACCTTCGTGCCCGAACGCAGCCTCGCGGCCTTCGACGGCGGCCGCATCGTCGGCACCACCTACTCCCACCTCTTCGAGCTGACCGTCCCCGGCGGCGCGCGGATCCCCACCGCCGGGGTGACGGCGGTGTCGGTGATCACGACGCACCGGCGCCGCGGCATCCTGCGGGACCTCATGCGCCGCCAGCACCTCGAGGCCCGCCGGCGCGGGGAGATCGCCGCCGCGCTGTTCGCGTCCGAGAGCGTGATCTACGGCCGGTTCGGCTATGGGATCGCGTCGTGGCTGACAGACCTCGAGATCGACACACGCCACGGGGAGTTCGTGCGTTCGCCGGCAGAGGGGAGCCGTGTCCGGTTCGTCGACCCCACGGAGGCCGACGAGCTGTTCCCGTCCGTCTACGACGCGTACCGGCGCGGACAGCCGGGCGAGGTCGACCGTCCGGAGAGCTGGTGGGCGCACTGGCAGCGGTCCCGGAAGCCCGACGAGCTCCTCGTCCTCCACGAGGGGCCGGAGGGCCCCGACGGGTACGCGCGCTACGGCGTGAAGGCGTCCTGGGACGCCGGGCTCGCCGACCACACCCTCAACCTGCATGAGCTCACAGCCACGAACCCGGCGGCATCGGAGGCGCTCTGGCGGTACGCGATGAGCGTCGATCTGGTCCGCACCGTGAAGGCCGGGGCGCGGGGCGCGCACGAGCCGCTCCGGTGGATGCTGGCCAACCCGCGAGCGCTGCGTGTCACGCGGTACGGAGACCTGCTGTGGGTCAGGATCCTCGACGTCCCCGGCGCGCTGACCGCGCGTCGCTACACGACCGACGTGGACCTGGTGCTGGAGGTGGCCGATGATCTGCTCCCCGAGGTGGGGGGACGGTTCCGGTTCCAGGGGGGCCCGGAGGGGGCCACGTGCGATCCGACCGACCGGCCCGCCGACCTGGCGCTGTCCGTGGCCGACCTCGGGGCGGTTTACCTGGGCGGGACCCCCGCCACCTCCCTGGCGGCGGTGGGCAGGATCGTGGAGCGGACGGCGGGAACCGCCGACCGCCTGCAGGCCGCGTTCTCGAGCCGTCCGGCACCATGGACGTGCACCTGGTTCTAGACGAGCGAAGGAGGCGGCGTGCGGGTCTTCATCATCTCGGACATGGAGGGCGTCTCCGGCATCGTGAAGTGGGAGCAGGTGAAGGGGGGCGAGAAGCTCTACGAGGAGGGTCGCCGGCTCTACACCGAGGAGATCAACGCCGCGATCCGCGGCGCCCGTGCCGGCGGGGCGGACGAGGTGGTGGTGATGGACTGTCACGGCGCCGGTGCGGGCTGGACGTTCAACTCGCTGGTCCCCGAGCTGCTGGACCCCGAGTGCGAGTGGGTCGTCCAGGACTCCTGGACCGAGTACACGGAGATCCTCGAGCAGGGATGCGACGCCGCGCTGTTCGTCGGGATGCACGCGATGGCCGGCACGCCCGACGGGGGCCTGTCCCACACGGTGTCCGGAACCTCCTGGCACGACCTGTGGTTCAACGGCACCCGGGTGGGGGAGACGGGGATCAACGCCGCCCTGTGTGGCCACTGGGGTACGCCGGTGCTGATGGTCACCGGTGACGAGGCGACGTGCCGCGAGGCGCGGGAGTTGCTCGGCGACGGGCTGACCACGGTGGCCGTCAAGCGCAGCTTCGGACGGTACAGCGCGCGCAACATCCCGCCGCTGCGCGCCCGCCGCATGATCGAGGAGGGGGCCCGCGGGGCGCTCGAGAACCCGGCGGCCGTGCAGCCCTACGACCCGGGTCGTCCCGCCGAGATCGCCGTGGAGTTCGCCTCGCCCGACGGGGCGGCGAAGTACGTGCACCGGCCGGGGGTCGAAGTGGTGGAGCCGCGGAAGATCGTTTCCCGGGCCGACGACTGGTGGACGGCCTGGCGGCAGTTCTTCTTCTAGTGCTCGGCGACCGCGCCGAGGAAGTCTCTCGTCCGCTGATGCTGAGGGTTCCGCAGCAGCTCGCTCGGCTTCCCCTCTTCCACAACCTGGCCGTTGTCGAACATGATGACCCGGTCGGCGACCTCCTTGGCGAAGCCCATCTCGTGGGTGACCAGCATCATGGTGGTGCTGCCCTCCTCGGCGATGTTGCGGAGGACGTTCAGAACCTCGCCGATCAGCTCCGGGTCCAGCGCCGAGGTGACCTCGTCGAACAGCATCACGGCGGGCTCGGTGGCGAGCGCCCGGGCGATGGCGACGCGCTGCTTCTGGCCGCCGGACAGCTGTCCGGGGGTGTGGTTGGCGTGCTCGGACAGCCCCACCTTGGCGAGAAGGTCCATCCCGAGCTGCCGGGCTTCGTCGCGTGACTTCCCGTGGACCTTCACCGGGGCGAGCATGATGTTCTCCAGCGCGCTCATGTGGGGGAAGAGATTGAAGTGCTGGAACACCATCCCGATGTCCGAGCGCACCGACCGGATGTGCTTCTCGCTCGCCGGCTTGAGAGTGTTGCCCACCACCTCGTGGTAGAGGTGCCGGCCCCCGACCTGGATCGTCCCCGCGTCGATCCGCTCCAGGGTCATGATGACCCGCAGGATCGTGGTCTTCCCCGAGCCGCTGGGGCCGATGATCACGACCCGCTGACCGGGCTCGACGTCGAGGTTGAGCTCCCGCAGAACGACGTTGGGGCCGAAGGCCTTGTCGACGGTCCGCATGCGCACGCTTGCGGCGCCCTTGGGAGAGACGTCGGCGGTCGATTCACTCACGTTCGTACTCAATGTACTTCTCCAGTCGTCGGAGGGCCCAGGCCGCCGGGAGGCTGGCCATCAGGAATCCGGCCCCGATCAGCAGCATCGGCTCGACGGGCCGGAAGTCGTCGGCACGGATCCACTGGGCGAAGAACAGCATGCACGGCACGCCGAGGGC
>CAZLKN010000122.1:0-3763 GCA_964560135.1 uncultured Actinomycetes bacterium
CGGCGACAGGCCCTCGATGATGTCGACGTCGGGCTTCTCCATCTGGCCGAGGAACTGCCGCGCGTAGGCCGACAGCGACTCCACGTAGCGTCGCTGGCCGTCGGCGTAGATCGTGTCGAAGGCCAGCGACGACTTGCCGGACCCGGAGATGCCGGTGAAGACGATGAGGGCGTCGCGCGGCAGTTCGAGGTGGACGTCCTTCAGGTTGTGCTCCCGGGCCCCCCGGATGGTGATAGTTCCGCTCGACACGCGTCGCTCCATTTTTCGAACGTCAGTTCGCACACAGGATACTACCCGCCCGGTCCGACAGACCGGGACACGCAGGGTACCGCGCTTCAACGGTTCCGTTGTCCGTGACGCCACCTGTATGCTGGCCTCCAGGGGACGCGCGAGGAGGGGGAGACGATGCCCGAACAGGCGACGACGCATCTCACCGGGCCCGGAGGACCGTCGGCGCCCGATCCGGGACCCGCAACGGCCGCCCTCATCCTGGGGGTGGTGGCGGTGGGCTTCGCGGTCATCCCGATCCTCGGCGCGATCGTCGGGATCACCTGCGGCATCCTCGCGGTGGTGTTCGGCGTGTCGGGGCGTCGCCGGGCCCGGGGGACCTCCCATGCCGGGCGGGCCACCGCCGGCGTCGTGCTCGGGGCGGTCGGGCTGACCCTGAGCCTGATCGTCACCGCCGCGATCGTGGCCGCGTTCGTGCTGCCTTCGCGGATGGAGATCCGTCCTTCGGAGACGAAGGTAGTCGAGCTGGCCCCGATCATGAACCCGAATCCCGGCGACTGACACGGAAAGGCTCCCCCTCCCGCGTGGGGAGGGGGAGCCCTGAGTTCCGTGTCGTCGATCTCCGACGCTAGGCGGTACCCGTTTCGGGAACCGGGAGCGCGGGGACCCGGGCGTTGAACACGAACGTCCAGGTGACCTTCCAGCCCTTGAAGGCCGACTGGTCGGTCCCGTCGTCGAGCTCCGTCATGCGGAAGTCGTACTCCCGCACGTCCATCGGCTCGCTGAGGACGTTCTCGGTGCCACGCGCCCACACCCGGCCGAGATCGCAGGGAGCGTTCGCGTTGAACTCGGACAGCCCGCCCTGGCAGGACTCCGACATGCCGCCGGTCTTGAAGGGCTCGCCGAGCACCATCATGATCTGCTCACGGTCGACGCGGAGCGTCCAGAAGTTGATGAACCGCGTCCGGTCCTGACCGGCCGGCACGACCTCGTAGCCACCGAGGCACTCGCCGTCGTCGTCGAAGTCACCGGAGCTGGTGCCACCGGATCCGTCCGCGTCCGTGCACCGTTCCACCACGATCGACGCCGGGTCGATGTGGACCTGGAAGCTGGCGTCCTTCGCGGGGTTCTGGTGGGTGTTGATGATCCGGACCCGCTCGACCCGCGTGTCTCCCGGATAGGTGTTCACCGACTGGGGGCTGCCCAGGACGAACAGGGTCTCCGCGAAGATCGCGTTGGGGTTCCCGGGATCGAGGGTGTTGCACCACTGGCCACCCGACACCGGGGACGTGCAACCCTGCGCGGGCGTGCGCTCCACGTGGATGTCGTAGTCGAAGATCGAGGC
Organism: uncultured Actinomycetes bacterium; assembly: GCA_964560135.1. Lineage (GTDB taxonomy): Bacteria > Actinomycetota > JAICYB01 > JAICYB01 > JAICYB01 > CAZLKN01. The sequence continues at coordinate 1,574 of CAZLKN010000122.1, forward strand.
GTCCCGCACGACGTTGTTCGGCACTTCCCGATCGAAGAGCTTGAACGCCACCGCGATCCCCGCGATCAGCGCGAGAATGCTGAGCAGGCTGGTCGCCGTCTTCTTGCGCTTCGTCCAGAATCCGCGGGACCCGTGGCCCCAGGGATCACTTGGGAGTACGTACTCCATATGGATTCCTCCTGTACGGGTGACCGTCCTCACGGTCACGTCTGCTCTGCGCGCCCCCCTTGCCGCACGAGCGTTCCCCGCAGCTGGAGAAATCGGTTCTATCGCTCTGACGTCACCTCACACGGTCGTCGACTTCGGTCCGACGATGAGGCTGGGGCCTACGTTTCGTTCCCCTCGCGGTCTCCACAACCTCACCCAGGGAAACGCCGGGGAGCGGATCTGCTGTCGGAAGGCTTGGGCTCGGGCCTCAGACGGGCTGGCCGTGGACCTCGCGCAGCTCGCGCTTGAGGTCGGTGACCTCGTCGCGGAGCCGGGCGGCGTACTCGAAGCGCAGGTCTTTGGCGGCCTCGAGCATCTCCTCGTCGAGGGCCATGATCAGCCGTGTCAGCTCGTCCGCCGACATCTCGGCCTCCGGACGCTTCCGGCGCTTCGAGGTCTTCGCGGGCTTCGGGGTGCCGTCCTGACGGGTCATCAGGATGATGTCGTTGACGGCCTTGCGGATCGTGGCCGGGGTGATGTCGTGCTCGGCGTTGTAGGCGAGCTGGATCTCGCGGCGGCGGTCGGTCTCGCCGAGAGCGGCGCGCATCGCATCGGTGACCTTGTCCGCGTACATCACCACCTTGCCCTCGACGTTGCGGGCCGTCCGGCCGATGATCTGGATCAGCGACGTCGACGACCGTAGGAAGCCCTCCTTGTCGGCGTCGAGGATCGCCACCATCGTCACCTCCGGGAGGTCCAGGCCCTCCCGCAGGAGGTTGATCCCCACGAGCACGTCGAACTCGCCGAGCCGCAGGTCGCGCAGGATCTCGATCCGCTGGACGGTGTCGACCTCGGAGTGCAGGTAGCGCACCCGCAGACCCATCTCGAGCAGGTAGTCGGTGAGGTCCTCGGCCATCTTCTTCGTGAGCGTGGTGACGAGGACCCGCTGGCTCTTGTCGACACGGCCGCGGATGTCGGAGATGAGGTCGTCGATCTGGCCGCGCGTCGGACGCACGATCACCTCCGGGTCGACCAGCCCCGTCGGACGCACGATCTGCTCCACGATCGTCTTCGACCGCTTGTGCTCGAAGGCGCTCGGCGTCGCCGAGACGAACAGCACCTGGTCGATGCGCTCGAGGAACTCCTCGAAGCGCAGGGGACGGTTGTCCATCGCCGACGGGAGCCGGAAGCCGTGCTCGACGAGGGTCTCCTTGCGCGAGCGGTCGCCCTCGTACATCCCGTGCAGCTGCGGGATCGTGATGTGGGACTCGTCGATGCAGATCAGGTAGTCGTCGGGGAAGTAGTCGAGCAGGGTGTATGGAGCCTCGCCCGGCGCGCGTCCGTCGATGTGCCGTGAGTAGTTCTCGATGCCGGCGCACGAGCCGATCTCCCGCATCATCTCGAGGTCGTAGTTCGTCCGCATCCGCAGACGCTGGGCCTCGAGGAGCTTGTTCTGTGCCTCGAACTCGCTGAGGCGCTCGGCGAGCTCGGACTCGATCCCGACCATCGCTCGCTCCATCCGCGCCGTCGAGGCGACGTAGTGGCTCGCCGCGTAGATGCGCAGACCTTCGGGCTTGCCGGTGATCTCACCGGTGACCGGGTCGATCCACAGGAGCCGCTCGACGGTGTCGCCGAACATCTCCACGCGCAGGATCTGCTCCTCGTAGGCCGGGAAGACCTCCAGGGTGTCGCCGCGCACGCGGAACTTCGTCCGGGTCAGGTTCTGATCGTTGCGCTCGTAGTGCAGGTCGACCAGGCGCCTCACGATCTCGTCCCGCGACATCTCGGCCCCCGTGTGGAAGTAGAGCATGTTCTCCCGGTACTCCTCGGGGGTGCCGAGCCCGTAGATGCAGGAGACCGAGGCCACGCACAACACGTCCCGCCGCGTCATCACCGCCGCCGTCGCCGAGTGACGCAGGCGGTCGATCTCGTCGTTGATCGACGAGTCCTTCTCGATGTAGGTGTCGGAGCTCGGGACGTAGGCCTCGGGCTGGTAGTAGTCGTAGTAGCTCACGAAGTACTCGACGGCGTTGTCGGGGAAGA
>CAZLKN010000123.1:0-3668 GCA_964560135.1 uncultured Actinomycetes bacterium
GCGATGAACTCGAGCAGGACGAGCGACGCGTGGTCGGCCCAGTGCAGGTCGTCGATGAAGAGCAGGATGGGCTGGTCCCGTGCGACGTCGCGGAGGAGGGTGGCGACGGTGTCGAAGAGCTGGAATCGGGCGGCGTCGGACGTCAGGTCGACTTCGGCCAAGTCCTCGGATGCCAGTTCTGGAAGAAGGGCGGCGAGGTAGGCGGTGCGGGACCCGAGCCGTGTTGTTGTGCTCTCCGTGCCGATGAGGTCGATGATGCCGCGGAGGATCTGCACCCAGGGCCAGAACGTGGGGGCTCCGGCCCCCTGCCAGCAGCGCCCCCAGATGATGGTGCGCAGCCCTCGGTTGGAGGCGAGGGCCGCTGTTTCCTCGAGGAGTCGGGTCTTGCCGATCCCAGGGTCGCCGTTGAGCAGGAGAAGCCGCCCTCGCCCGGCTGAGACGTCGTCGAGCAAACCATTGATCTCGGTCAGCTCGCGGGGGCGGCCGACGTAGTCCCGCGTACCCGCGGCCGGAGTCTGGTTGTCGGCCATCGCCCTACGCCTTGCGCAGATCGGCGACGCTGACGGCGCCGCGCTGGATGGCTTCGTTCGCCAGCCGGACGCGCTTGCGTTGTCCGGAGTCGTGGATGTCGAACTTGTCGTAGAGGTTGGCCAGGTGTTGCTTGACGGCGGCTTCGGTGACGACCAATTTCTCCGCGACCTGTCGCGTGGACGCCGGCTCCGTGAAGACGTCTCCACGCAGGACCGGCTCACACAGGGCGATCAGCACGTCGCGCTCGCGGGGGGTGAGGTCGGGCACGGCCGGTGCGCCTTCGGTAGCGGTCTGTCTGCCTGATTCGTCCTCGTGGAAGAACAGCTTCGTCCGGCCGATGGCGATCTCGTCGTTGTGTCTCAGGGGACGCTGCGACCAGATGCGTTCGCCGTTCACCGCTGTGCCGTTGGTGGAGTCGAGGTCGCGGATACACCAGGCGCCGCCGAGGAACTCTACGACGGCGTGCACGCGTGAGACCTGTTGGTCCCAGCCCAGCGCGATGGTGTTCTGGTCGCGGTTCCCGAGCGTTATCCGGTCGCCTTCGAGTGGTATCCGGAAGCGGCCCTCGGGGGCCCAGACTTCGATGGATGGAGCCAACGTGGATCCCCCAGCAGGGGGCGGATCGGTACCGCCCTTACCAAAGGGTAAGGTCCGGGGACGAACGAGGCAAGCCCCCTGAGGTGATCAGGAGAGGCCGATCTACAGCGAGCCTCCCGCGTTCTGGATCGGCTGGTAGGGCCGACAGGGCTGGCTGCGCAGGCTCGGGCAGGGGGGCAGCGGTGTGGGCGCCTGCACACCCGGAACGACGGGGAGCACGAGGCTTGACGGCTGGGTCGGGGCGTACGCGATGTCGACCTCCGCCGTTCCATCGGGCACCGCCTGACCGAACGACCAGACGGGCTGCGCCCCGTTCGCTCCGGCGATCGTCACACGGATCCGCGACCCCGCACGGTACACGTGGCCCTGGTAGTACAGCGGGATGGCGACCTCCACGAAGCTGTCGGAGGGCATGGGCTCAGCATCGGCCTCGGTGAAGCTCGGGATCGGCTTCAGCAACGTGCTCGCTTCCTTGAACATGTTGTTCGTGTCGGTCGAGAGCTTGCGCTGGCTGCCGCGCATGTACCCGTTCTGGACGAACGTTTCGACGAGCGTCTCGTCGTCGTCGTCCGGACGGACCTCGCTGATCGTCGCCTGGAAGTCCACGTCGGGGGCCGACGACCGCACCTGCAGGTAGACGGCGCCGGCGCCGATGACGGTCGTATCCGTCGGCAGCGGCTCGGTCACGTACGAGACGGCGGTCCCCTCGGGGTTCTGCTCCCAGTTCCACTCCCACTGGGACGCGTTCCCCCACAGACCGCCGCCACCGGTGCCGCCGTCGTAGTTGGTGAGCGGCAGCGCGTCCGCGTCCGCGGTGTACCGGTCGACACCGGGACTCTCCGGCAGGTGATCGGAGAGCGTGCCGTCCGGCCCGAGGTGCCAGGTCCGGGCCGCCGTGCCGGCGATGGGCCATGACGAGAACGAGCGCTCGAACGCGGGATAGGGGTTGCCGGGGATCGACTCACCGGTCGGTGATGTTCCGGCGCCGTTGTCGAAGAGGATCCGGATCATCGGCTGCTGCTCGAAGGCGGCGAGCGCCAGTTCGTAGGTCGGCATGGTCTGGGTCGGATCGAACGGCATCGTGACGACGTTGTCCTCGGGAAGCCCCATCGCCTCCTGGTAGATGATCGGCGCGATCGCTCGCGTGGCCGCTTGATTCTGGATCGGCGCCTCCTCGGCGACGTACAGCATGAGGAAGTCGTACCAGCGGTTGTAGATCTCCGGATCCAGCGAGTCGATGTGGGCGCCGTTGGTGAACGTGAACCACTTCTTGTCGGTGCCGGTGAAGCGCGAGACGAGCTGCGGGCAGTGCCCACCGGTCTGTTCGTCCTGCCACTGACAGACCAGGAACGTCGGAACCTCGATCTTGTCGACGAACGTCACCGGGTTGAGGGGATCGGCGACGGACGGGACGTAGTGGTCGTTCTCGTCGATCTTCTCGATCAGGTCGGCGGCTTCGTCGTGGAGGGCCTGGTTCGCGGCGCACGTCTCGTCGCCGTTCATGATCCGCTCGTGGGCCCATTCTTGCCCGCTGTCCGGGCCGGCCGGCTTGGCTTGCTGCAGGCGCTCCTCGGTCCATGGGACGGCGAACCCCGTGTTCAGGTTGCCGCCGGGGTACAGCGTCGTCGCCGTGGCGTCGATGACCGACAGCGGAGTGATCGCCGCCAGTGAGGGCGGCTGGAGCTGGGCGGTGAACATCTGGCTGATGCCGCCGTACGAGATGCCCAACATGCCGACCTTGTTGCCCTTGACCCACGGCTGGTTGGCGATCGTCTCGACGATGTCGTAGCCGTCGAGGTTCTGGAGCGGTTCGAAGAAGTCGAAGGCGCCGCCCGAGCAGCCCGTCCCCCGCATGTTGACGTCGACGACGGCGAATCCCATGAGGTTCGCGAGGATGGCGATGCCGCTCTGCGGTCCGGCGGGGTTCGCGTACCCGTAGCCGGAGTACTCGACCAGGGTCGGGTACGGCGGGAGGTAGGTGGTCGGCCCGTCGGGGAGCTCGGTGCCGTGCGGGAGGCCGGGCTGGCCGGCGGGGCTCGTCGGCGGGTGCACGGTGTACGCCAGCTGCGTTCCATCACGCGTCGTCAGGTAGCCGTAACCGCTGGACGGGATCGACTGGTTGTAGATGCTCGGGTCCCACGGCGCCGCGTCGTCGTTGTGCACCGTCAAGGGAGCCGACTCCGAGCCGTCGCCCTCCGAACGCACGCGGTAGCCGTGACCCGGCGGGACGTCACGGAACAGCACACCACCCAGCGGGTTGACGTCCTGCGTGTACAGGGTGTCGCCTTGCGGCGTGATGAGCGAAAGCTGCGTGCCGGGTGCGGCCCCCGTGACGTACACCTGCTCGACGCTGCCGGCCGCGCTGAACCCGTCGGTGGAAGCGGAAGAGCCGGTGACCGCGATCGAGCTGACGGCAAGGCAGACGCTCAACACGACCGCACCTGCTCGCGCCCTGCGAGCTACTGCGACGCTTCTCCTGATCCGCCCGTGATCCACCATACCCAGACCGCCTTTCGGTGACGTCGACGCGGCCACGCTTC
>CAZLKN010000124.1:0-3644 GCA_964560135.1 uncultured Actinomycetes bacterium
GCATCTCGTTGGTGGCTTTGCGGTTCTTGAAGTACCCCTGGAAGATGTTGCCGCCACGGATCAGGATCTCGTTGTTCTCGCCCATCGCGACCTCGACTCCGGGGAGCGGTTTACCTACGGTGCCGATCCTCATCTCCTCCGGGCTGTTCACGGTCGCGGGGGCGCTGGTCTCGGTGAGGCCGTACCCCTCCAGGATCGGGATGCCCGCGGCGTGGAAGAAGTGCGCCAGATGGGGGCTGAGCGGTGCGCCACCGGACACGGAGTAGCGCACCTTGCCCCCGACGCCCTCGCGCAGCTTCGAGTACACGAGCTTGTCGGCGATGGTGTGCTTGAGCTTCAGTCCCGGGCCCGGCTTGGGTTTCGTCGACCAGGCCTCCGAGGTGCTGACCGCGAAGCCGAAGATCTTGGCCTTGGCCCCCGTGGCTTTGCGCTGGGCACCGTTGAAGACCTTCTCGAAGACCCGCGGCACCGCGAGCAGGAAAGTCGGCTGGAAGGACTTGAGATCCTCGGCGAGCTTGTCGATCCCGCGCGAGTAGCCCATCTGGACATCGATCTCCAGACAGGCGAACTGGATCAGCCGCGCGAAGCTGTGCGCCAGCGGCAGGAACAGCAGCGTGGACTCCTTCGGGCCGAACAGCTCCGTGAGCCGGTGCTCGACCTGCCGCGCCGTCCACAGGAGGTTGCCGTGGGTGAGCACGCAGCCCTTCGGGCGTCCGGTGGTGCCCGAGGTGTAGACGATCGTGGCCGTGTCGTCGTGGGTCAGGGCCTCACATCGGTCGTCGACGGTCTTCCGCCGGCGGTCGTCGGCCTCGGCGGCGACGTCGTCCAGGCCGCCGTCGTCGAAGACGAAGATCTCCCCGAGCTTTGGAGCCTGCCCGCGGGCGACGTCGAGCATCTTGGCCAGGTCCTGGGAGCCGGCGAAGGCATGCTTGGCGCCCGAGTCGGACAGGATCCATTCGCACTGCTCCTCCGAGGAGGTTTCGTAGATGGGGACGGTGACCCCGCCGGCCGCAAGGATGGCGAGGTCTGCGATCGTCCACTCCATCCTGGTGGGGCTCATGAGCGCCACCCGGTCTCCCTTTTTCACCCCCAGGGCGGCCAGGCCGGCGGCGATCTCCCGCACCTGCGCGCCGAGCCGGCCCCAGGTGAGATCCGACCAGCCTCCGTTCGAGGGGTGGCGCAGGATCGTCCGGTCGGGACTGTGCTCAGAGCGCTGCCGGAGCCGGGTGGTCAGGTTCTCGTTCTCCGGGACGGGAACCGGGGCCGGGCCTGTCACATGCTCCATCGGCATCTCCAACTCACCCTTTCGGCGTTCGGGTTCGGTGCCGCGTGGTTCAGGGTACCCCGAGGCGCGAACGGCGAATCGGCGCGCAGGTCAGGTGCCGAGATGCTGGCGCAGCCAGGCCCCGATCTTCGCCACGGCGTCGTCCGCCTCGGGAACGAGACCTGCGAAGAACTGCCAGACGTGGATCATCTCGTCCCAGACCTCGAGGGTCACGTCGACCCCGGCCTGCTCGGCGCGCCGGGCGAACCTGCGGGCGTCATCCAGGAGGATCTCCGCGTCGCCGACGTGGATCAGCAGCGGCGGCAGTCCCGCGAGGTCGGCGTACAGCGGCGAGGCGAGGGGCGTGGTCGGGTCCTGTCCGCCGAGGTAGTAGGCGGCGACCTCCTCCATCCGAGCGGGGTCCAGCATGGGATCGGCGTCGGTGCGGGTCCGCATCGACTCGCCGGTGCCCGCCAGGTCGAGCCAGGGCGACAGGAGCATGCCGGCGGCCGGTAGGGGTTCGCCCCCATCGCGCAGGGCCAGGAGCGTGGCTACGGTCAGCCCGCCGCCCGCCGAGTCGCCGGCCAGAGCCACCCGGCCGGCGGCCACCACCCCCTGCGCCAGGAGCCACCCGTACGCGCTCTGAACGTCCTCGATGGCCGCCGGGAACCGATGTTCGGGGGCCAGGCGGTACCCGACGCTGAGGACGGGGACGCCCGCCGCCCTCCCGAGGTGCGTGGCCAGGTTCCGGTGGGTGTCCACGGAGCCGACGGTGTAGGCGCCGCCGTGCAGGTAGACGAGCGCGGCGTCGGCGGCGTGGCCTGGGGGCCGGATCCACTCGGCGGGGACGCCGCCGGCGTCCACGGCTTCGAAGCTCACGTCCGGGGCAGGTTGGAAGAGCCGGGCGACGAGCTCGAAGCTCGCCCGCGCCTCCTCCATCGTCGGTGGCAGCTCCGGCCGGTTCGCGCGCAGGAAGTCGATGATCCGCTGGAGCTGCTCGCTGGGCATGGACCTCCTAGAGGACCGCTTCGACGACGTATCCGGCTACGAGCAGCAGTCCGAAGAACAGGTGGAGCCCGATGTTCGTCTGCATCGCCCCCATGAGCTCGTAGGGCGAGTCGTAGTGGGCTTTGAGCCCACGGTGTACCGAGCGAGCCATGGGCGCGGTGACGAGGACCCCGAGGGCCCACACCGGCAGGATCCCGGCGGCCGCTCCCGCGATCACCAGCAGGTAGGCGACGGCGACGCTGACCGCGTACCCGGCGACCACCCGGCTCGCGGGCCAGCGCACGACCAGGGTGCGCTTGCCGGCGGCGGCGTCGCCGTGGCGGTCGGGGATCTCGTTGACGTACAGGATCATCGCGATCAGCAGCGCCACGGGCAGCGAGGCGTAGAAAGCCTCGAAGGTGAACCGCTGCGCGAGAACGTAGTAGGCGCCGAGTGCCGTGATCGGCCCGAACCCGAGCGCCGTCGCCGGCTCCCCGAGCCCCCGGTGGACGAGGCGGAGCGGGGGCGCGGTATAGAAGACGCTGACGGCCAGTCCGATCGCTCCGATCGCGTACAGCCAGGGGCCGCGGGTGGCGGCCAGGTACAGACCGATCGCGATCCCGGCGGCGTAGAAGCCGAGGCACATCGTGATCATCGTGCGACGGCTCACGAGGCCGTACTGGATGACCCGCGAGCCGCCGCTGAACGGCGTGGGGTTGACGTTGGCGGCGTCGGCCCCCGACAGGTCGTCGAAGACGTCGTTGGCGATGTTGAGACCGAGATGGATCAGGCTCGCGGCGAGCAGGGTGAGGCCGAACAGCCCCCAGGAGAAAGCTCCGTGCGCGGCCGCGACGGCACCGCCGAGGGCCACGGGGACGATCGTAGCCGTGAGGAACGGGAGCCGGGTGGCGAGGAAGAACGTCCATCCCGGCGCGAGGCGGACCTTCGCCCCGAGGGACTGGAGGTACCTGCGTCCCCGCGGGACGTTGCGCTCCGAGTACTCGAAGAACGGGGTGTCGTGCTCGTCCCACCCGGCGGCGCGCTGGGGCTTCACCGTCAGGTGGTTGCCGTCGATGCGCGCTTTGCCCCACAGGTTCACGTAGCGCCGCTCGTCGTACCCGCTGCCCGGCTGCGGATGGATGTGGCTGAACGTCACACAGACCTCGCGACCGTACGGGGGCCGCAGGTCGGCGATCGGGCCCACGTTCACGGAGCCGTCGTCCGGGTTCGCCCGGAAGGCCCCGGCCACGCTCTGCGGGTACCCGTCGTCGTCCACCCAGGACAGGATGGCGTGGCCGTAGTCCTGCGCGCGCTGGATCGCCTCGCGGACCTCGAGCTTGCTGATAGCTCTACCCTCCTGAGCGGGAGCCACAACGGACTCCGGGTTCGATGA
>CAZLKN010000125.1:0-1174 GCA_964560135.1 uncultured Actinomycetes bacterium
GTCTGAGCCCCGTCGGACCCGATGGCTAGCTACGGCCGGCGAGGTTACAGGAGAAGCGTTCCGCCGCAGCGAACGAGCCCACACGGCCCAGGTTGACGAGCCATGAGGCGTCGAGTTCCTGCTGTGAGGGCACGGGCAGGTCGCGGCCGAAGCTGAGGATGTCGATGCCGCGCGCGTAGTCGACGGAGTACACGAAGGTGTCGTCGATCCAGTACGCGGCGCCGGCCTCCGTCGCCACCGGCTGGAACCAGCCGACCTCGGCGATGGTGCCGACGGTCTTGTCGATCTCGAAGAACCGTACCCCGTGCTCGTACCAGCTCGCGGCGACGACGCCGTCGTTCTCGGTGAACCAGTGACCCGAGCATCCGAGACCCGGGTTGGCCGGCGGGCTCCCGTCGATCAGCGTGCCGTTCAGCGGACGGAACACCTCGAGCTGCCGGAGCTCGGTGACGTCACCACGGTCGAAGTTGACCATGCTCCAGGTCGACAGGCCCCCAGCGGCCGAGCAGGTTGGGTTGATGTTCGACTCGGAGTTGCCCAGGAACAGCTCACCCGCTCGCATCACGGGCCGCTCGCTCTCCACCGAGATCGCCCGCGCGTTCACCTCGAAGTCGACGCCGGCGACCGCGGTCTGCACGTCGTCGGCCGGGTCGCCGGGGTTGCGCGGCACCCAGCCGGTCGCGTCGGTGCGGACGTTGTTGTGCTGGAGGCGGCTGTCCTCGCTCGCGCGCCTGCCCCATGCGAGCAGCGCCGGTGCCTCCGGCGTGGCGCCGGGTGTGATCACGCCCGGGTCGAGCACCAACCGCGGGTTGGAGTCAGAGATGATCAGGCCCGCCTCGTCGCGGTTGAGGGCGTGGCTTCCACCGATGTTCGGACCGCCGTCGTCTTCGGGGATCTCGGGCCAGTGGTTCCAGCGCCCGATCTCGTCGACACGTCCGGCGTCGACCTCGTAGATCCGTCCGGTGCGGCCGTAGATCACCGAGCAGTCCGCGTCGGCGCACTCGGCGGTGTGCTCGCCCACGCCGGCGGCCAAGCCCCGACCCATCACGCGGTCGTTGTTGGAGGCGACGACCCGTGGCAGGGCCGGGTTCGTCACGTCGATGACGGTGATTCCGACCGTCAGAGGCATCGCGGAGACCAGGAAGGACCCGTCGGCGGCGATAACCGCGGTCTT
>CAZLKN010000125.1:1274-3545 GCA_964560135.1 uncultured Actinomycetes bacterium
CCCCTTGATGAGGTTCGGACGGTATAGAGGTTCGCTCCCGGCCCCCACACTCCTGCCCCTGCGGCAGAGCTGACATCATGATCCGGGTCGTCGAGGGTCCGGGGACCGTATGGCAGGTTGGGATGAAGCGCTCGCCGAGGAGGTTGCGCCGTGGCTGTGGGATGGGCGGAGCTGGGGACGCTCGCGGGTCTTGCCCTCTACGGGCTCGTCACGGTGGGGTGGCGGGTCTTGCTCCAGTACCGGCGGACCGGCGACACGGGGCTGCGCGGTCGTCCCCACGGCGCCGTCGGGTGGCTCGGCGGCGTCGTCCTGGTCGCGGGGATCGTCCTCGGAGTGCTGGCTCCCGTCGCGCGCCTGGTGGGTTGGACCGGTCCTTCGGAGGTGTCACCCGTGATGTGGATCGCCGGCGGCGTGGCCTTCGTGGCCGGGTTCGCGTTGACGGTTCGCGCACAGCTCGAGATGGGCGACCGGTGGCGGATCGGCGTGGACCCTTCGGAGGAGACGTCACTGGTGACCGATGGGCTGTTCCGCTTCGTCCGGAACCCGATCTTCTCGGGCATGATGCTGGTCTTCGTCGGTGTCGCCCTCCTCGTTCCCGGCCCGGTGTCGTTGGCGGGCGCGGCTCTCGTCGTGCTCGGCCTCCAGGTCCACGTGCGCGGCGTCGAGGAGCCGTACCTGATCGGGGTGCACCCGACGCGCTACGCCGACTACGCTGCGCGCACCGGCCGGTTCATCCCCGGTGTGGGGCGCTGTCGGCCGGACGAAAGGGGATAGGCATGGACCAGCCTCGGATGCGCATCTCGGCGGCGGTGCTCGGGGCCCCCGACCCGCGCGCCCTCGCCGACTTCTACGAGCGCCTGCTCGGCTGGACGCGGGTCACCGACGAGCCGGTCTGGGTGATGCTGCGGCCGCCGTCCGGCGGGACAGGCCTGTCCTTCCAGCACGAGCCCGAGTACGTCCCACCCGTCTGGCCGCCGGCTTCCGGAGAGCAGCAGATGATGGTGCATCTGGACATCGCCGTGGAGGACCTCGACGCCGGCGTCGCCTGGGCCGAGGCAGCAGGCGCACGCCTGGCGGAGTTCCAGCCCCAGGAGCACGTCCGCGTGATGCTGGATCCGGCCGGGCACCCTTTCTGCCTGTTCCCCGGTCCCGTCTGAGCGAGGAAGTGCCGGCGACACGCCGAGCCTGAAACCGAAGGGAGTCGACGGTCTCACCTCTCCCACGCGAACTCCAGCGTACCCTGCCGCAGGTGGGCGCTGCGCTGTCGCTGACCGTCATCTTCCTGGCGGTCCTCAGCATCCCCCTGGCCACTGCATCGGAGTTGGGTCTGTCGTCCGCCCAGACCACGGGATGGATCATGGCGCTCTACGGGGTGGCGGGCGTGCTGAGCGTCGTCCTCGTCCTGCGCTACCGGCAGCCGTTGCTGGTGACCGGCAACGTCTTCGTGCTGATCTTCATCGCCTCGCTCGGACGGCAACTCACCTGGCCGGAGCTCGTCGGCGCCGCCATGGTCGCCGGCGTCCTCGTCCTCGCGTTGGGCGTCTTCGGGCTGACGGACCGCATCGCCTCATGGCTTCCCTCACCGATCGTCTTCGGGTTGCTCGGGGGGGCCGTCCTTCCCTTGTTCGTCGGGCTGTTCGGGGCGTTGGGAGACGCCCTCCTGGTGGTCGGCGTCACGCTGGGCGTGTACCTGGTCGCCGGCGCGCTCGCCGGGCCGCGGCTCCCGGCGATCCTGCCGGCGCTGGTGGCGGGTCTGGCGGCGGCCGGCTTCGCCGGCGACCTCGGTCGCGTCCCCGCGGAGATGGTCTGGCCGCTCCCGGCGATCACCCCACCGGAGTTCACGCTGCGGGGCATCCTCACCGCGACCCCCGTGATGACCGTCCTGATCGCCTTCCAGGCCAACGTCCCGTCGGTGGTGTTCCTGCGCAGTGAGGGGTACCGGCCCCCGGAACGTCCGATCACGATCATCAGCGGGATCGGCACGGCGCTCGGTTCGGTGCTCGGCCCCATGGGGGTCTCGCTGTCGTTGCCGGCCACGGCGCTGTGCGCCGGGCCCGACGCCGGCGACCGTGCGATCCGCCACCGGGCCGCGTACATCGCGGGGGGCACGGGGATCCTGATCGCGCTCCTCGCCGGGTTCGCCGTCGAGCTCGACGACATCATCCCGAGGCCCCTGCTCCTGGCCGTCGTCGGGCTCGCCGTCGTCAACGTCCTCGCCGGGGCGCTGCGGGAGGTGGGCAGAGGGCCGCTCGTGCTCGGGCCGGTGTTCGC
>CAZLKN010000126.1:0-1596 GCA_964560135.1 uncultured Actinomycetes bacterium
CCGCAGCGAGACCACCACGTTGCGGATCAGCCGGTGCCCGAGCTCCCCCTCCAAGGTGAGGATCGACTCGGGATGGAACTGCACCGCCGCCACGGGCAGCCGATCGTGCTCGACGGCCATCACCACGCCGTCCTCGCTAAGCGCCGTCACACGCAGCTCGCCGGGGAGGGTCTCCGGCACGGCGAACAGCGAGTGGTAGCGCCCGGCGGTGAACATCTCCGGGAAGGCGTCGAACATGCGGCCCCCGGACGGACGGACCACCGACGGCTTGCCGTGCATCGGGCGGTCCAGGACGCCCAGCTCTCCACCGAGATGCTCCACGATCGCCTGGAGGCCGAGGCACACCCCGAAGACGGGCAGCCCACGCGCCAGGAACGCATCCAGCGCAGCATCCATCCCGAAGTCCGACGGGCGCCCGGGCCCCGGTGAGAGCACGACCAGGTCCGGATCGAGCTCGTCGAGTCGCTCGGGATCGAAGCCTGCGCGCAGCGTGATCACCTCCGCACCCGTCTGGCGGAAATAGTCGGCGAGGGTGTGTACGAAGGAGTCCTGGTGGTCGACGAGCAGGATCCGCCGGCCCTCCCCCACCGACCCGAGCATCCGGCCGGAGGCGGCCGCCGTCTCGCGGGGGCGCCGGATCGCGTCGAGGAACGCGGACGCCTTCAGCGCCGTCTCCTCCTCTTCGGCCTCCGGATCCGAGTCGTACAGCAGCGTGGCTCCGGCCCGGATCTCCGCCACGCCGTGGCGGATCCGGATCGTTCGGAGCGTCAGCCCGGTGTTGAGGTTGCCGTCGAACCCCAGAGCCCCGACGGCACCCCCGTACCAGGCCCGCGGCGACTGTTCGTGGTCCTCGATGAACTGCATCGCCCACACCTTGGGGGCGCCGGTGACGGTCACGGCCCAGGCGTGGGAGAGGAAGGCGTCCAGCGCGTCGAACCCCGGGCGCAGCCGCCCCTCCACATGGTCGACGGTGTGGATCAGCTTCGAGTACATCTCGATCTGGCGGCGGCCGATCACCCGCACGGAACCCGGCACGCAGATGCGCGCCTTGTCGTTGCGGTCGACGTCGGTGCACATCGTGAGCTCGGACTCGTCCTTCTCGGAGTTCAACAGGGCCCGGATCTTCTCGGCGTCGTCGATCGGGTCGTCGCCGCGGGCGATCGTCCCCGAGATCGGACAGGTCTCCACCCGGTCCCCCTCGACGCGCACGTACATCTCGGGCGACGCACCCACCAGGTACTCGTCGGATCCCAGGTTGATCAGGAATCCGTAGGGCGAGGGGTTGCGCTCCCGCAGCCTGCGGAAGATCTCCGAAGGCGGAGCCGGGCAGGGTTCGAAGAACGTTCGGCCGGGAACGGCCTCGAACAGGTCGCCGCGTTTGAACGCCTCCTTGGCGACGGCCACCAGCCGCGCGTACTCACCCGGCTCGTGGTCGCAGGATCGCTCGACCGACGTCGCACCGGTGAACGGCCGCACCGCCCCCGTCCTCGGCATCCCCGACGTGGAGGATCCGGCGACCTCGAAGTCGTACCGGCGCCGGGCGGCGACCTCGCGCCGATGGTCCACCGCCACGATCTCGTCCGGCAGGTACAGAAC
>CAZLKN010000126.1:1696-3341 GCA_964560135.1 uncultured Actinomycetes bacterium
CCGCGGTGCCCGTCCAGCTCGTCGATCAGTCCCTCGACGGAGCCGGCGACCGGGATCTCGGTCACCGTGCGGTGGACGACCACGCCCCCGGGGGTCGTATAGCTGTCCGTCGTCTCCACGTCGTCCTCCTGTCACGCTCCAGGCCGCCGGGGGCCGGCACGGAACGTGATCGGGTCAGCCGTCCGCCGGCTCCAGGACCCGGTAGAAGCAGGTGCGCTCGCCGGTGTGGCACGCGCCCGTTCCCTCCATCCGCACACGGACGAGGACGGCGTCGGCGTCGCAGTCGTAGCGCAGCTCCACGAGGTGGAGCCGGTTCCCCGACGTCTCCCCCTTGGTCCACAGCTCCCGGCGCGACCGCGACCAGAAGGTCGCGAGCCGCTTGTCGAACGTGACCCCGATCGACTCCTCGCTCATCCAGGCGAACATGAGCACCTCACCGGTGTCCGCCTCCTGCACGATCGCGGGGATCAGTCCCCGCTCGTCGTAGGTCAGGTCGTTCGCCTTCATCTTCCCGTCATCCTCACCGGTATCCCGCGTTCCGCCATATGCCGCTTCAGGTCCTCGACCGTGTACTCGCCGAAGTGGACGATCGAGGCGATCAGCGCCGCGTCGGCCTCGCCCTCCAGCACGGCCTCGGACAGGTGCTCCGGGCCCCCGGCACCCCCGGAAGCGATCACCGGGATCCCGACCGCCCGCGAGATCGTCCGTGTGAGCTCCAGGTCGTAGCCGTCCCTGGTGCCGTCGCGGTCCATGGACGTGAGCAGCACCTCGCCGGCTCCCGCCCGCTCCGCCTCCTGCGCCCAGGCCACGGCGTCGAGCCCGGTGGGGGTGCGTCCCCCCTCGATCACGACCTCCCACCCGCTGCCGTCGGCACGCCGGCGCGCGTCGATCGCGCACACCACACACTGGGCACCGAAGGCGTCGCAGGCCTCACGCAGGACCGTCGGGTTGCGTACTGCGGCGGTGTTCAGGGACACCTTGTCGGCCCCCGTCCGCAGCATGCGCCGCACGTCGTCCACGGTGCGGATCCCGCCACCGACGGTGAAGGGGATGAAGACGCGCTCGGCCGTGCGCCGGATCACGTCGTACATCGACTCCCGGCCGTGCGCCGATGCGGTGATGTCGAGGAACACGAGCTCGTCGGCCCCCTGCTCGTCGTAGCGCTCCGCGAGCACCACCGGGTCACCGGCCTCGGTGATGTCGACGAACTGCACGCCCTTCACGACGCGCCCGTCATCGACGTCCAGGCAGGGGATCACGCGTTTGGCGAGCATCACGCCACAGCCTCCAGAGCATCCCGGAGATCCAGGTCGCCGGTGTACAGCGCCTTGCCCACCACCGCTCCCTCGATCCCCTCCACCCCGGCCAGGACGCGCAGGTCCGCGGGTCCGCTCACGCCGCCGGAGGCGATCACCGGGAGCCCGGCGGCCTCCACCAGCTCCTCGTACAGCTCCACCGCCGGCCCCGTCAGCATCCCGTCGCGGCCGACGTCGGTCACGAGCAGACGGACGACGCCGGCATCGTTCATGCGGCGGGCCGCGTCGACCACGTCCTCGCCCGATCCCTCCTGCCACCCGGCGACCCTGATCTCGCGGTCGCGGGCGTCGGCGGCCACCACGAGGCGGGGGCCGAGGGCGATCACGGC
>CAZLKN010000127.1:0-3191 GCA_964560135.1 uncultured Actinomycetes bacterium
CTCCAGGAGGGTCTCGCCCTCCACGTCCTCGGGTTCGAAGACCGGTTCACCATCCTCGTCGAAGATCGGATCCCCGTCTTCGTCGACGGCGAGGACAAGGATCGTCTCGCCCTCGTCCCCACTGCGTGCCTCGAACGCGCCGGAGGCCAGCAGCGGCTGCGCGACGTTGTCAGCGGCGCTCGTACCGCCCAGCTCCTCCGGTGTCAGACCCGGCGGGTCGTGGATGTGCCCGGTGGGCGAGGGCACATCGTGTGTGCTCGCGCAGAACGAGGCGACGATCTCGTGGATGGTGGCTGACGCGGGTGGTGACATCGCGAACACCAGGCCCAACGTCAACCCGAGGACGGAGACGACTCTCAGCGTCTTGCGCATGGGATCCTCCTCGAAGCCGCGTCTCTCATGCGTTCAGACAGAGTGTCTACACTATGTGTATGGACAGTGCATCTGCCTGTCAACCACGGGTGGGGCCGGGTCGGATCCCGGTGAGGATGGGTGGTGACGGTGACCCCGGAGCGAGCTGCCAGCGACGATCGCGTCCGTTCGGACGACGCGGGTCCCCGGGGGACGCGTGAGCGGATCCTCGCGGCGGCCCGTCAGATCATCGTCGAAGAGGGCTACGCACAGCTGTCGCTGCAGCGTGTCGCCGAACGGGCTGATGTGGCGAGAGCGACGATCTACTACCAGTTCGGGTCCAAGGCCGGTCTGCTCGACGGTCTGGTGGGCGAGATGGAGTTCGAGGCCCGCATCCACGAGTCCCGCGATCAGGACCGCACCTTCGGCCAGCTCCTGCGACGTGTCACGCGGATCTGGGAGGACAACCGTGACGTGTTGCGGAGCGTCATCGCCCTGGCCGCCGTGGAGTCGCGGACCGGCCAGGTCATCGGCCGCCACGATCAGGGACGTCGACAACGGATCGCTGAGCTCATCGAACAGTTCGATGACGCCGGGAAGCTAGGTGCGGAACGCGACGATGTCGTCGACGCGCTCTGGCTGCTGACGAGCTTCCACGCGTACGACCTCCTGCGCCGGAACACGCCGCGAGGCCGCGAGGACATCTGCGGTCTGCTGGAGATGCTCGCCGCCGGCATCATCACCCCCGGGGACGTCCAGACCTGAACATCCACGACCGCGAGGCCACCTCACACGATCGTTCCCGGACCGGTCGGGGTGGGAAGACGGCAGCGAGGGGTGTGTCAACATCCTGTCGTGCAGGAGGCTCCCTGGATCCAGTCGGAGGGATGTAGCGATGGTCGCGCAGCACGAGGTGGACGGGCCGCTCCCGACCGAGGAGTGCGACATCGTCATGCGGGGCGGGATCACCTCGGGCGTGGTGTACCCGTCCGCGGTGCTCTCCCTGGCCGAGCGGTACCGGTTCCGCAGCATCGGCGGCGCATCGGTCGGTGCGATCGCGGCGGCGGTCACCGCCGCCGCCGAGTACGGACGGCAGACCGGCCGGGGCAGCGGCTTCGCCCAGCTCGAGGTGATCAACGACGAGCTCGGCCGTGAGGACCTCCTCCTGTCGTTGTTCAAGCCGCGGAGCTCCGCGGAGGGCCTGTACCGGATCTACCTGGCGGCCACCCGCAGGCGCGGACCGGCGAGGATGGTCGCGACCGTGGTCGCCCAGGCTCGGTGGGTGCTGCTCGCGCTGCTGGCATGGTGGGCGACGCTGGCGGTGACCGCGTGGTCGCTGGGACCACGCTGGTGGCTCGTCCCGGCGCTCCTGGCCGCCTGGGCGGTGCTCACGTTCGTGATCGCGTCGGCGTTGGCCCGCAGAGCCGACTCGACCGCGCTGGCCGCCGCGGTCGGGCTGCCCCTCGCCTGGCCGCTGCTGCTGGCGCTGCCCGCGGTCGGCCTGCGGGCCTGGCGGGACTTCTCCGCGAGCGGGTTCGGGTTCGTGCCCGGTTCGGGCGAAGGCGCGCTCTGCGACTGGCTCCACGGCCACATCCAGGCCGCCGCGGGCCTCGACGACGACCAGCCCCTGACGTTCGGGATGCTGGCCGGGGACGCCGGCGCCGACGGCGAGCCGGTCGGCGTCGACCTGCGGATGATGACGACGAACCTGTCCACCGCCCGGCCGGTGCGCCTGCCCCGGGACCTCCACGGCTACGAGTTCGACCCCGACGAGCTCCGTGACGTGCTCCCGCCCGGCGTGCTGCGCTGGCTCGCGGACCACGGTGCGGTGCGGGAGGCGTCCGGTGGGGAGCACGGTGGGTCCGGATCACGGCTCGTCCGGCTGCCGACCCCCGACGACGTGCCGGTGCTGCTGGCGTTCCGCATGAGCCTGTCCTTCCCGGTGCTCTTCACGGCGGTCCCCCTGCACAGCATCACGCGGTCGTCGGGCCGCTCCGAACCGGTGGTGCACTGGTTCTCCGACGGCGGCATCAGCAGCAACTTCCCGATCCACTTCTTCGACAGCTGGGTACCGCGGCGGCCGACCTTCGCGCTGTCCTTCGCCCCGTTCCCACGGGGCCCCGACGGGGAGCCGCGCCCCGACGAGCCCGAGGTGGGCCTGCCGCCGGAGCCGAACGCCGCACCCGAGCCGCGCTGGGTGCCGATCGGTGACGTCGGGGACTTCGCCGGTCAGATCCTCGCGACGATGCAGAACTGGCGCGACACCCTCCAGTCCGAGCTGCCCGGGTTCCGTGAGCGGGTCTACGAGGCCAGGCTCGACAAGGCCGCCGGCGAAGGCGGGCTGAACCTCGGCATGGACCCGGAGACGATCCGGCGGTTGCAGCGCCGCGGTGGTCGGGTCGGGCGTGCGATCTGCGACACCTTCGACATGGACCAGCACTTCCTCACCCGGTACGTGGTGGCGATGGAGCAGCTGGAGCTCGGCCTGCTCGGTGGACGGATGCCGGGGACGCGATCGCGGCGCGCCGGCGTCCGGGACGCCTTCGAACCCCGCCGCGCCGACTTCGCCGCCGGGGACGTCGGCGCGGACGAGCTGTTCGGACGGGACCCCGAGTGGCTGCGTCGCGCCGGCGAGGCCACGTGGGAGCTCGTCGAGCTGGCTCGCACCTGGGAGCGCTTCGGCCGGTTCGTCAGCGAGGAGGGGAAGCCGCGACCTCGGCCGGTGAAGCGGATCACGCCCGACGTGTAGCCCCGCTCACCGTCACCGCTGATCCGACGGCCCCGCCATTATCTATTTTCTATTGACTTCGGTCCCCGATCGTCCCTACGGTCACCTCGGG
>CAZLKN010000128.1:0-3063 GCA_964560135.1 uncultured Actinomycetes bacterium
AGATGTCGCGCAGGTCGCGGCGCAGGTTGTGGAGCATGTGCCGGCACGGCAGGCCGTAGCCGTCGGTCACTTCGGTGAGCCGCTCGTCGGTGTCGTCGAGGGCGGCCAGCAGGTCGGCCTGCGGGGTGGCCAGGGCACGGTTCAGGTTCACCGGGTCGGTGATCGTCTCTTCCACGGTGGCCAGGCCGAGGTCGATGAGCAGCTTCTGCTCGGGCAGGATCGGGACGACCACCGCGTTCTTGATGCGGCGCATCGCCACCGCGGAGGCCGTCATGGTGCCGCTCGCAGATCCGGTCACCAGCGACAGCAACGGGGGCCGGATGTGGGCGTGCACGGTCACCCGCACGCGCGGGGTGAAGGCCGCCGGGAGGGCGTGATTCAACGGCATGCTCACGATCGCGTCGACGATCGCCTGGAGCCCGCCCAGGGGAGCGAGCCCCTCGAAGTCGAGGTCGCCGGCGTCCGCGGCCATGCGCCGGATGAGCTCGCTGGTGCAGTCCACCGGTGTGGTCCCGGCGGGGTCCGGCCCGATCACCGGCTCGACCCGGATGTCCTCGCAGACCGGATCGGAGTCGGGCTCGTCACCGGACAGATCGTCGCCGAGCTCGCCCTCGAAGGCACCAACCACGGCGGCCGACCCGGCCCCCAGGGCGGCGGACCCGATCGTGCACGCCACCGACCGGGGGTCGGGGACGAGATCGCGCATCCGGGGCGGCTCCACCGGTGGGACGATCCCCGTTTCGTCGACGACGCCCCATACCTCCTCCGTGCCGGGCAGGGGGTGGGGCGCGTCCTCGACGAGGATGTTCGGGTCCAGCGGGGGGAGCGCGGCCGCGGCGGCCAGTGCGCCCTGGTCGGCGGCCCGCTGCAGCTCACGGTGCGAGGCGTACAACCCGAAGCCGGCGACGCCGCCGGCGGTCATCAGCAGCAGGATCGGCATGAGGAGCGCGACCAGCAGGATCACGCTTCCGTGCTCGCGGTGGGTGCTCATGCTGATCCTCCTCCCTAAAGTGCTCGAGGCCCGGCCCCCGGACCGGCCGTCGTGTGGCCGGCCGGCCCGGAGGGGAACCTCTGGGCCTCTCGAACGGTCGGTGCGGCTAGCAGGTCTCCGGCGTGAACGGCAGGGCCGCCACGACCTCGCAGAAAGTGCTGTTCACCTTCGCGCCGAGCATCGTGACCGCGGCGATGATCACGACCGCGATCAGCCCGACGAGCAGGCCGTACTCCACGGCCGCGGCGCCGGTCTCGTTGCGCGAACGGAGCGCCTCCATCCGTGCCTGGAACCAGATCAGGATGCTGAGCATCCGGTTCACCTCCCTCGACTCGACTCTTCCGCTCCCCCATCCGGGGCTCGGACCTTCCCTCGCTCCGGGTCATCGGTCCCCTGCCCTCGGGGCACCATGGCTCCCCCGGGTGGTTGAGGTACTAGGTGTTGTAGGGCCCGTTCGGGCCAGCTCCAGGCGGCGCACAGCACTGTGACCAGGCAGGACGCGGGGTATCCGGGGGTGGACCCGGATGGGGGAGGCGGGAGTGCGCTACTCGATCAGTCCGCGGCGCAGGGCGAGGGCCACGGCCTGTGTGCGGTCCACGGCGCCGAGCTTGCCCAGGATGTTCGAGATGTGGGTCTTCACCGTCTCCACCCCGAGGGACAGCCGCGAGGCGATGTCCTTGTTCGACAAGCCCTGGGCGAGCAGCACGAGGACGTCGAGCTCTCTGGTCGACAGCTCGGAGCCGCCCTCGCGGGAGGCGATCTGGGTGAGTTCGGTGAGCACGGTGCGGGCGATGGCGGGGTGCAGGGCGGCTTCTCCCCGCGTCACCCGGCGGATCGCATCGGTGAGCTCGGTGTGGGTCACGGTCTTCAGCAGGTACCCGTCGGCTCCGGCCAGCACGGCCTCGGCCACGTAGGTCTGCTCGTCGTGCACGGTGAGGACGACCACCCGAACCTGCGGCATCGTCTTCTTGAGATGCCGGAGCACGTCCAGGCCGCTCAGTTTGGGCAGGCGTAGGTCGAGCAGGACGACGTCCGGGCGGTGGTCCCCGACGACCTCCAGCGCCGCCTGGCCGTCAGAGGCCTCACCCACGACCTCCAAGTCGTCCTCGGTGCCGAGCATCGCCACGAAGCCTTCCCGGACCAGGTTGTGGTCCTCGACGACGACGACTCGGATCCGCGCGGTGTGTGGTTCCACGGCGCCCACAGTCTACGTGGGCGGAACGTTCGCGCCGTCGATGCGAGGGGAGGGGGTCAACCCGGAGGGGCAAACAGCCGATGGCTCACATGAGGGACCACGCCTGCGCCGTCGACACGAGCGAGGACGAGGCACAGATGGCCACGAGCCCGGACGCCGGGGACACGAACCGGCGTGATCCCTCCGTTCCCACCCAGGAGCTCGTCGAAGCCGTGGGTCGTGCCCTCGGGGCGACCCGCGTGCACCTGCTCCCCGCGGGGTTGCCCCTCTCGCGCCCGCAGCGGTTCCGGTGGTCGCGCCGGACCTACACGATCACCGTCGAGGTGCCCGGGTGGCATCCGCCCCGCCGTCTGCTTGCGGAGTTCGGGCACCCGCCGGGTGCGGGCGTCGAGGAGCTCGCCGGGGCGCTGGCGCGTAGCCTCGCTCCGCCCCCCGAACCGGCGCCGCGGGCGGTCGGCGCCGCCTACGGGGACGCCCGCCGCGTGCTGCGGGCGATGGCGCGGCCCGCGAACGAGCGTCCGGCGGCGTTGTTGGAGGCGGTCGCCGAGGCGTTCCACGTGCGCGCCGGGGCTCTGGCGCTGACGGGCGCATCGCCGGAGGTCGTCGTCCGCGGACCGGGCCGTCCGGTGCTCACCAGGGCCGCGGCGGAGGCATCGGGTGGCCCCGAAGGCAGGATCGAGATCCTCGGACGGCGGTTCCTGGCAATCACCCTCCGCGACGGGGACCGGGTGGTCGGGGGGCTGGCACTCGAGGACGCGGTGGACGGCCCCGAGCTCCGTGGCTGCGTAGCCGGCCTCGCCGCGGTGCTGCGTCCGCCCGTGCCGGAACCGGCCGGACCGGCGCCCACCGGCGGTGCGGACCTCGAGGCCGCGACCCT
>CAZLKN010000129.1:0-2986 GCA_964560135.1 uncultured Actinomycetes bacterium
CTTCGGCTTCCTCGAGCAACCCGCCGGGTTCGCCATCTCCGGCACGGACTTCGACTCCACGTCCGCGATCTGGCGTGCCATCATCGTCGGACTGCGCAACACCGTCGTCGTCTCCTCGTTCGGGATCCTCCTCGCGACGCTGCTCGGCACCCTCGTCGGGGTCGCCCGACTGTCCACGAACTGGCTCGTGCGCAAGAGCGCGGCGGCGTTCGTCGAGGCACTGCGCAACATCCCGCTGCTCGTCCTGCTCATCTTCCTGTACATCGCGGTCCTCCAGCAGCTCCCGCGGGTGGCCGACGCGATCGAGGTGCCGGGGGTGGTGCTCTCGAACCGGGGTCTGTGGGTGACCTGGTTCGACGTCGGCGAGACCGGGCTGCCCTACCTCGGCGCGGTCGCGGTGGGGCTGGCGCTCGCCGTCGGCGTCGGCGTCTGGCGGACGCGGCGGTTCGACGCCACCGGGGAGCCCCACCACCGGTTCGCGTGGGGACTGGCCGTCCTCCTCCTCGTCCTGCTCGCTGGCTGGCTCGCCCTGGACCGACCGGTGGGGATCACGGTCCCGGCTCTCGACGAGCGCACGGTCGAGGGTGGCTACCGGCTGACGGTCGAGCACGGCGCCCTGCTCATCGGGCTCGTGTTGTACACGGCCGCGTTCGTCGCGGAGATCGTCCGTGGCAGCATCCTCGCCGTCCCGAAGGGCCAGACCGAGGCGGCGAACGCGGTCGGGCTCACGAGCTTCCAGCGGCTGCGGTACGTGATCCTCCCGCAGGCGCTGCGCACCGCGATCCCGCCGACCGGCAACGAGTTCCTCAACCTGACGAAGAACTCCTCGCTCGGCATCGTCATCGCCTTCCCCGAGCTCCTGCGGGTCACCCGGATCGCGATCGGCAACGGTTACCCCGCGCCACAGTTCATCGCGATCATGATGGGGATCTACCTCGGGGTGTCGCTGATCCTCTCCGGGATCACCAACCTCGCCAACCGCCGCTACGCGCTTCGGGGGGCCTAGATGTCGACCCCGGAGATCACCGCCCAGGAGTTCCGACCCCGACCGGAGCCGGAGCCCCCGGTCACCGGGGTCGCCAGCCCGCTCGAGTGGGTGCGGACCAACCTGTTCAACACCTGGTACAACACGCTGATCACGGTCGTCCTCGGACCCGCCGCCGCGTGGATCGTCTTCGCCGCCCTCCGCTTCGTGTTCGTGACGGGCCGCTGGGAGATCGTCGAGGTCAACCTCACCAACTTCATGGTCGGCGGGTTCCCGCGCGATCAGCTCTGGCGTCCGTGGGTCGCGGCGTTCATCCTCGCCGTGGTCGTCGGGCTGTTCGTCGGGTCCGCGGCGCGCGCGACGTCCGAGGCCGCGATCGCCCGCGGGGACGAGTCGGACCGTTCGTGGCTCGATCTGCTCCGCCGGGTGACGCCCCTGCTCCTGCTCGTCGCGGTCATCGCCGTGTTCATCCGCACGCCCACCCCGCTACTGCTGCTCGCGGGCGCCGCAACTGTGAACGTCGGTGCGTACTTCGGGGGGCTCCGCGTCCCGCCGTCCGCGAGACGCTGGGTGAACCTGACGCTCATCGTCGGGCTGTTCGCCGCCTACCAGTCCGTCGTCGGCTTCGGCGGGGTGTCACTGCGGAACTGGGGTGGCCTGATGCTGACGATGTTCTTCACCGTCGGTGGGATCACGCTCGCCTTCCCCCTGGGCGTCATGGTCGCGCTGGGGCGACGGTCATCCCTCCCGGCCGTCCGCGCCGTCTGCGTCGCCTACATCGAGTTCTTCCGCGGCGTGCCCCTGATCGCGCTGTTGTTCATGGCGTGGTTGCTGCTCGGCTTCTTCTTCACACCCGGCTTCCCGACGCCCGGCCTGATCATCCGCGTGCTCATCGCCTTCGTGCTGTTCACCGCGGCCTACGTCGCGGAGATCGTCCGCGGCGGGCTCCAGAGCGTCCCACAGGGACAGTACGAGGCCGCGGTGGCGTCTGGCCTGTCACCGTGGAAGGTGACCCGGCTGGTGATCCTCCCGCAGGCGCTGCGCAACGTGATCCCGGCGATGGTCGGACAGTTCATCAGCCTGTTCAAGGACACGACGCTCGTGCTCATCGTGGGCTTCGCCGACCTCCTCCAGATCGCGCGGACGGTCACGACCCAGCCGCGCTTCCTCGGCCAGGGCCTCCACGCGGAGACGCTGATGTTCGTATCCTTCATCTTCTGGGTCGGCTGCTACTGGATGTCCCGGGAGAGCCAGCGGCTCGAGGCGCGGCTCGGGGTGGGCGAACGGTGATCCGACGGAGTGAACGGTGAGGCGATGAGACGATCGGATGGTCGACGATGAGCACGACACTGACCGAGCAGGCCACGGTCGCCGGTGGCACCGGCGAGGTGATGATCGAGATCGAGGACGTCGAGAAGTGGTTCGGTGACTTCCAGGCGCTGAACGACATCGACCTCCGGGTCGGTCGGCAGGAGGTCGTCGTCGTCTGCGGTCCCTCGGGCTCGGGCAAGTCCACGCTGATCCGCTGCATCAACCGGCTCGAGAAGCACGAGCGGGGGCGCATCGTCGTCGACGGGATCGAGATCTCCGACGACATCAGGAACATCCAGGAGGTCCGCCGCGAGGTCGGGATGGTGTTCCAGCAGTTCAACCTCTTCCCCCACCTCACCGTCCTGGAGAACATCACGCTCGCGCCGCGCCAGGTGCGCAAGAAGGCGAAGGCCGAGGCCGAGGAGCACGCGATGCAGCTCCTCCGGCGGGTGAAGATCCCCGAACAGGCCAAC
Source organism: uncultured Actinomycetes bacterium (assembly GCA_964560135.1). Classification (GTDB taxonomy): domain Bacteria; phylum Actinomycetota; class JAICYB01; order JAICYB01; family JAICYB01; genus CAZLKN01. The sequence goes on from CAZLKN010000129.1 coordinate 2,770, forward strand.
AAGTACCCGGCGCATCTCTCCGGAGGACAGCAACAGCGCGCCGCGATCGCCCGCGCGCTGGCGATGGAGCCCAACATCATGCTCTTCGACGAGCCGACCTCCGCCCTGGATCCGGAGATGATCAAGGAGGTCCTCGACACGATGGAGGAGCTCGCGGAGTCCGGGATGACCATGATCTGCGTCACCCACGAGATGGGGTTCGCGCGCGCGGTCGCCG
>CAZLKN010000130.1:0-2967 GCA_964560135.1 uncultured Actinomycetes bacterium
GGAGCGCCTCTCCGACGTCCGGCGCGCGCACGATCGTGACGTCTCGTGGCTGCTTGGCGTGCATGTCCATGAGACCCTTGGAATGGAGGTCCATGATCAGCGCATATGGGGTGTCGGCGGCCATGATGACTCGGCCCTGGCTCAGGGCGACCCACTTGCCGGGATAGGCCTGCAACTGGTCAGAGAGATCGATCGGTTCGTGTTCCATCGTCTCGGCCTTACCCAGTCGTCGAAGGCGTGAACGCCACGATCGTCGCATCGTCCTCCTCCTGCGCCCAGTTGAATTATCACATCATCATGGCAGCGAAAAGAGCCATCGAGCCAAAAGTCAGTACCGTGGCCCACGCTTACCCCCTGTTCTCCGAGACGCTAGTGAAGCATCTAGTGCCGACATAAGTTCGGCTGGCCGAACAAGGCCGCCCCAGGGATGGTGGATGAATCGGATCCGCTATCAGGGGCGCTGTCGGTGTCGGCTGCTAGATTCGTGGTGGTTGTATCGAGAGAGGCGTGAGGGATCTGGCCCGAAGACCGCCCGGCAACCTGACCGCAGACGAGGTCAAGGTGCCACCGCCAGCCCGGTGACGGGAACGATGCGGCGACCGGCCGGGCCCCCTTCGCGGGGGCCGTTCTCCACTCTCGGGCCCCTCCTCTCGTGATGAAAGGGAGGCGCATGGACTGGTCCGGGAGCGACGTCTGGATCTGCCGCGAGTGCGGCGACCCGTACGAACGGGAGCGCGGCGACGGTCTTCTGCAGCGGTGCGGTTGTCGGCGGCACCGTGATGCGCCGCGGTGGCCCGGGTTCGACTACAACGAGCGCGTGCGCCTGTGCGAGTGCTGCCACGCCGAGGCGCTCCCCAGTGGCTCGCGGTGGAGCGTGTGGTTCTGCGCGGAGTGCAAGCACCGCGTCGTCGCACTGAACACGGCGGCCGGCTGGCCGGTGATACCGATCGGACGCCATTCGCTGATGCACGGCATCGGGCTCGACGCCTCAGCCCTGACGCCCCAGGATCATGCGCTCGCCGAGGCACTCGCGGACGAGACCCGCAGCTTCTTCGATCGCGTCGGGATCCTGCACGAGCACGCGCAGCGCCTGTGTCTCGCGACCCTGGAGGCCCTCGGGATCCAAGAGGACATTCGCCTCGACAGCTATCTCGGACGCTTGCGGCGCGCGGCCGTCGCCGACCCGGCGTTCTCCAAGGAGACGATGTTCGAGTCGCTCGTGGCATCGTTGGCATCGAAGGGGGATGGGGATGGATCGAGGTGAGATGCGGCTGATCGACGTGGGTCCGCATGACGTCCCGGCGTTTAGGGCCGGGATCGTCGAGGTCTACCGGACGGTGTTCACGGAGCCGCCCTGGGACGAGCCGTCCGAGGACGCCGACCGCTTCGGTGAGAGGCTCGTGGAGGAGCACGCGTTCGAGGACGACTTCCGCTGTATCGCCGCGGTCGAGGGGGAGTGGGTGGTCGGCTTCTCGATGGGGACGCGGTGGGACAACGGTTACCCGAGGCTGGCCCACATCGCCCAGGATCTCGCGTCGGAGTGGACGCTCGACTGCTTCTTGCTGATGGAGCTCGCCGTCGTCCCGGAGCGGCGGGGCCAAGGGATCGGGGGCAGGCTCCATGACACCCTGCTCGCAGGGGTGAGGACGGCCACCGGCCTGCTGACCACGAACCGGATCGGCCACCCGGCCGCCACCGGACTGTACGTCTCGCGGGGCTGGCGTCTGCTGCTGCCCGAGTGGCGGTGCTGCGAGTTCTGCGAGCCGATCCACGTGATGGGGCTGGCGGAGATCGCGGACCGGCCAGCGGGCGTCAGCCGCGGAGGATGATGGCGTCGCTCGCCGACGAAACAGATCTACGGCCGCAAGACCTCGGGGAGGTGTCGAAGGCCGCGGTGTCGCCCTTCGGGTGCTCAAGCTCTCGTCGCATGTGTCCGATCTGTCGGATACGGATCGGACGGGAACAAGGGGGTCGAGGGTGGGTGCGAACACAGGGCACGCGGCTGGAGCGTCGGCGGCGGCTGAGTACGAACGGCGGTGGGCGCGGGATCGCCAGCGCGCCCGCGAGCGGTTCCCGGTAGCGCTCACGCTTGTCGTGGGATCGGGTGTGGGCGTCTTTCTGCTCGTCATGTACGGGGTGCCAGTGCTGCTCGATGGGATGGTGTCGGCAGTCGTGCCGGCGGAGCAGGAGGCGGCGTCTGTCAGCGAGTCCTTCGCAGGGTCACTCTGGAAGTTCGCGGCATTCTTCGGGTTGGCGAGTGCATTCTCCGTCGGACGCACGGCCTGGGGACGGCGGAGCACCACGGAGGCGTGGCGTGTCGGCGCCGTGGGCGAGCAGATGACGGGACGCGAGCTGGAGCGGCTCGAGAAGGACGGTTTTCGCACGCTCCACGATCTTCAGCTCCCCGGCTCCCGGGCCAACATCGACCATGTGGTGATAGGCCCGACGGGCGTGTTCACGGTGGAGACGAAGAGCTACGCAGGCCGTGTGGTGATCGAGCGGACGACCGTCAAACACAACGGCCGTCGTCGGGACAAGATCGTGCCGCAGGCGCTCGGCCAGGCCGCCGCCGTGCGGGCCGTGCTGGGGGACGAGCTGCGGACGCTCGGCGTGGACATCCTGCCTGTGGTGTGCGTGCATCGGGCCACGATCCGCACTGGCTGGTTCCAGAAACCGGTCATCGAGGGCGTGCGCTTCTGCTCCGGCCGAGGCCTGGCCAAGACCCTGCGTGGATGCCCGCGGCTGCTCACACCGGACGACGTCGAGGGGGTCTGCCGAGCCGTGACCGTTGGGTTCGGGGCGTCGAAATAGCCGCGGAAGCCCCCACTGCGGTGACGGATGCTTCGACGCTGAGGTCCATTCGACACTTCGCCCGCAGGCCCCGAGCTCTCAGAGGTGGTGGCCCGCCGATCCTAGGGCGAGCCACAGTGCTTGCAGCCCGGGCAACCGTACGGGCCCCCGATTCGC
>CAZLKN010000131.1:0-2942 GCA_964560135.1 uncultured Actinomycetes bacterium
GAGCCGCGGCCAGGCGGGCTACGACCACTACGGGGCCGCCACCGGTGTCTACCGCCGAGGCGACCGCTGGACCGCCGAGCTGCCAGCGTTCGAGGCGTCGTGGCGGCCGTTCCTCGCAGGGACGTCCGACGACCCCGCCGCCCGGCGCGCGGCCCTCGAAGCCCTCGCCCGCCAGCTCGGTGGGGGCGGGGTCCCCTGAGGTCGGCTCCCGGCGCCGGTGGGCGAGGAGGCGGAGGGCCTCCGGAGGAAGAGGCCGTGCCGGGAGACACCCTGTCCGCGGAAGTAGGGATGGGGCTTGAGCTGCCGCCCGGCTCACGCCTCCGCGCGGAGCGCTTCGGTGGGCTCGACGCTCAGGGCCCGCCGCGTGGGGATCACGCACGCCAACATGCACACCCCGAGCATCAGCGCCGAATAGAGCGCCACCAGCGCGACCTCGCGGACGGCGAGCGGCCCGATCATCCCGCGCGTGACCAGCGACACGAGGAGCGCTCCCACGACGAGGCCGACGGCGACCCGGGTGAGCGGGCCGCGGAAGATCGACAGCACGAGTCGGGACCGATCCGATCCCAGCGCCACGCGAATGCCGATCTCACGGGTGCGGCGCGATACGGTGAACGACATCACCGCGTAGATCGTCGTCAGGGAGAGGACCAGGGCCACGCCGCTGACCCCGGCCAGGAGCTGGTACAGGAACTCGGATTCGCGCCACCGGGCCTCGCTGACCCGGTCGAGGCGCCGGATCTCGTGGAGTCGCAGGCCGGGGTCGACTGCCGCGGCGACCGTGCGTAGCCTGTGACCGAATGCGTCCGGGTCCCCTCGAACGTGGACCGCCATCTGGACAGGAGCCACCTCGCCCCGGGCGAGCGGATGGTAGAAGCCGGGCTCGTCACGAATCTCGAAGTCCCCTCCGATCATGCCCAGGTTGTCGACCACGCCGACGATCTCGAGCCACGGACCCGGATCCTCGTTCCCGGGTGCCGCGTAGCGAATCCGCCGATCGACGGCGTTTCGTCCCCCCAGGATCTCGTCCACGAAGGCCTGGTTGACGAGCACGACCGCGGGGTCCGACTCCGGGTCCGAGGAGCCGAAGCCCCTTCCCACCCGGAGGGGAGCGGCCAGGACGCGGAAGAAGTCCACATCCACCCGCGCTACAGCTCCACGGTACACGGGGGGTCCGTCGTCGTCGGTCGCCCCTCCCTCGTCGACCTGGATGCGGGGTCTGGGATGGGCGGCGCCGGGAAGGCGGTCGGCGAAGGTGACGCCGATGACCTCCGGCGCGCGGGCGAGGCGGTCCTCGAGCTCCTCGTAGGCGGCAGCGAGGCGACCGGCGGACGTCGTCGCGGAAGCGCCGTCGATCTCGAGGCGCACCGATAGGTACTCTTCCGCCGCGAACCCCAGATCCAGCGACTGTATCTGCGCCACGTAGCGCTGGAAGAAAAACGCGGTGGCCGGGAACGCCACGGTGACAGCCACCTGGGCCACGATGATCGGCGTCCACACGCCGCTGAGCCGGAGGCCGGCGACTCCCGAGGCCACCCGCCGCAGGCGCGACCCGACGTGGCGGCCGGTGACCTTGAGCGCGGGGCCGACGCCCGCGATCGCTGCGCCGATCAGGGTGAGGGCGCACGCATACAGGATGGTGGCGGGGGCGAGATGGGCACGGGTCCAGAACGGGACCATCCCTCCCGAATCGGCTTCCCTCATCGCCACGAACCACTGCATTCCCAGGTCGGCGGCGGCGAGACCCACCAGCGCTGCGAAGCCACCGAGGACGAGCGCCTCGGCGAAAAGTTGCGCCACGATGCGCGAGCGCCCGGCTCCCAGCGCGCTGCGGACGGCGATCTCTCTCTCCCTGGTCACCGCGCGGGTGAACATCAGCAGCGCGATGTTTCCGCAGATGAGCAGGAGCAACAGCACCATGAAGACGTTGGCCGCGAACAGCCCCGGCGAGCCGACATCCGGGAGCGGCCGGACCGAGCGCGCATACGGCAGCACACGCGATTGGACGAGGCCCAGGGCTTCCGGAAGGGCTGCCGAGCGCCGGGCGCCGAGCGCCTCCACCTCGGCCTGTGCTTCCTCGATGCTCACCCCGGGGGCGAGCCTTCCGAACACCGCGACCCGGGCGCCCTCCCCCGGCTCGGGGTCCACCTGCCCTCGCCGGAGGGGGGTCCAGATCCGGTGGGCCACGGGGAAGCCGAAGCCCTCGGGCATGACCCCGATCACCATGCCGGTCACACTGCCGACACCGACCGTGCGGCCGACGACGTCCGGATCGCCCCCGAACCGGGTCTGCCAGACGTCGTACCCGACGACGACCACCGGCGGCGCCCCCGGCTCCTCGTCCGCCTCGCGAAGCGTCCGGCCGAGCAGGGGCGGGACGCGAGCCACCGTGAATCCGGATGCGGTCATCTCGGCGACCTCGACGGGTCCTGCCGTGGCGCCGTCGACGATCAGGTTGCGGGAGACGGTGCGGAAGGCGCCCAGCTCGGTGACGCTACGAACCTCCTCCCGCCACCTCGTGAAGTCCTCGAGAAACGGAGAGGCCGTCCGGCCCGCCTCGACATCGACGTTCTGGATACCGACGATCCGATCGCCCTCGGCGAGCGGGAGCTCCGGAGCCACGAGCTGGCTCACCACCTCGAAGGTGAGCGCCCCGACCCAGATCCCGAACGCCATCGCCAGGCCCCCGATGACGGTGAGGCCCGGGTACCTCACCAGCATCCGCAGCCCGAGCTTGAAGTCGAGAAGCGAGAACGACGGCCGGACGATTCGCCGCCTCAGCAGCGCAAACGCCATGTCGAGCGCCTCGACGGCCGTGAGCACCGTCGCCACCGCGGGTCCGCGGCGCGCGACCCGGCGCCGATGCGCCTCCTCCAGGTCGCCCAGGACGTCGTCGGTGCGGTCGGCCGGGGCCACGAGCCGAAGGAGCGCCCGGGTCCACC
>CAZLKN010000132.1:0-2938 GCA_964560135.1 uncultured Actinomycetes bacterium
GCCAGTTCACTATCGACAATCTGGTCGGCGAAGGGGACGTGGTCTCGATGAGCTATACCTTCAACGGGACGCACACCGGCCCGCTCGAGGACCTGCCGCCCACCGGGAAGCGCGTGTCGGTTCCGGGCGTCTCCGTCTCCCGGATCGTGGGTGGCAGGAGCGTCGAGGAACAGGTGGTTTGGGACCAGCTCGGCCTCCTACAACAGCTCGGAGTCGCGCAGTAGAGGACTCCGGGCAGCCGTGAGGGCGACGAGCCGGATCCGCGTCCGTCACCCACAAGCGCGGCCGGTTCTCGCGGCCGCGGCTGCGGCCGCCGTCCTGGCCGGCTGCGCCAATGGCGAACCGGAGCCGGCCGCGGCGAGCCGGGAGCCGGCCGGAGCGCTGCCTCGCTGGACCTTCACGCCGGAGATGATCTTTCCGGCGGATCGGACGCTCATGCGGCCGGAAGACGGCGTCGCGCTCGCGGACGGCCGGGTCATCGTGTCCGACCAGGCCCACGGCCTCCGCCTCATCCTGCCCGACGGCTCGAACCGGCCCTTCGGGAAGCTTTCCGAGGCCGGCTACATCCATCAGCCGCCGCACGCCGCGGGCGGCGCCAACGGGGTGACGCTGGAGCCCGCCGGGACCCACATTCTCGTGGCGGACGTGCACCACGGCGGCATCTACCGGGTCGAGGTCGCCAGCGAGGATACGGAGCTCCTCTACCAGCACGATTTCGGGGTGAACGTGGCGCGTGGCGACGGCCGGGGCGGCGTCTGGTTCAGCCAATCGACGCGCAACCTGCCCGAAACCGGCGCGGCGGGGCTCTCTCGGGCGTTGGAAGCTCCGGTCCCGGACGGGGCGGTGTACTTCCTGCCGCCGGGCGGCGCCGGGGGCACGCGGACGGCCGTACGGGTCGCCGACAGCCTCTTCTTCGCGAACGGCCTCGCCGTGGACGAACGGGCCGGTCACCTCTATGTCGCGGAGACGATGGGGGGGCGGGTGCTCCGCTTCCGGATGGACGGGGCGACGGGGCAGCTCGGCGACCGGACGGTCGCCCTCGAGCTTCCCGCCCCGGACAACCTCGAGCTCGATCCGCCGTCTCGCCTCTGGATCGCCGAGGTCGTACGTAGCGAGATCGTCGTGCTGGACCTCGACTCGGGCGTCGCGCGGTCGGTGTTCCGGGTCGTCACCCCCCGCAGCGAGGCGGTGGTCCGCGAGGTCGAGCGCCGCATGCAGGCGGGCGAGTCGATTCTCGATCTCTACGGTCCGGACTGGTGGGAGCCGGCGCCCGGATCGATCACCGGCCTCATCCTCTCTCCCGGCGGAGGGCCGGTCTACGTCACCAATCTCGGCGACGCGCTCATCCGCCTGGAGCGGTGAGCTTGCTCACGGGCGCTCGGTCCGGCGTCTCGCGTGGATCAGGGCCGGCTCGACGCACCTGCCGGTTGTCGGCGCTCTTCGGTTCTTCTAGAGTGCACGATACACCGGCTGAAGGGCAGGCCGGGCAGGCTGCCCGTCCGCGACGGACACCCCTTCGGCAACTTCGCTTCAAGGCTCTGATCAACCAGGAGGGGCCGGTCGCCCCGACCAAGGAGGGCCGACGTGAACGGCCTCTATCGACTGTCTCCGTTCTGGGTGCTGATCACACTGACCGTCGCCTGCGCGGGTGCGGGCGACGTCCCCCCTCCGGAGCCCGACCTCGTCCTGACCGACGTGACGGTCATCGACGGCACGGGCGCCGCGCCCCAGCCGAACCGGACGGTGGAAATCACGAATGGGAGGATCACCGCCGTTCGGGAGACCCTGCCCGCCGACAGCGCCACGCTGGATGCCGCGGGCTCCTTCGTGGTGCCGGGGCTGATCGACGCGCACGTGCACTTCCCGGCGGATCGCGAGGCGCTCCGGGCGGCGCTCGACTCGCTGCTGAGCCGCGGGATCACCTCGGCGCTCGACATGGCGTGCTGTGCGGCCGATTACGCCGACTTCTTCGCCGAGGTCGACTCCACCGAGGTCGCCCGGCTCTACTGGTCCGCCTTCTGGGCGGGTCCCCCGTTCCTGGAGGTCGATCGGCGCTTGCGCGACCGGTACGCGGAGACCGGTCCCGTCCCCTGGCTGCTCACCGTCACCGACACGACGAACGTCGAAGCGGCGCTGCGGGACGCTCGAGCGAGCGGGGTCACCGGGGTCAAGATCTACTCCAACATGGAGCCGTCCCTGGTGCGGAGGGTGGCCCGGACGGCCCGGGATTCTGGTCTTCGGGTCTGGAGCCACGCGGTCGTGTTCCCGACGCGCCCCTCCGAGGTGGTGGAGAGCGGGGTGGACGGGATCTCGCACGCGGCCTTCCTCGTGTGGGAAGCGGCCGCCGAGCTGCCCACGACCTACAACGGCGGCCACCCGTGGAATCCCTTCGGCCCCCCGGCGCCGTACGGGAGTGTCTCCCCGGACGATCCCAGGATCGTCGCGGTGCTGGAAGCGATGCACGACCGCGAGGTGATCCTCGATCCCACCATCTCCGTGATGGGCTATCTGAGCGCGGAGGCGCGGACGTGGGCGATCGACCTCACGCGGTCGGCCCACCGGATGGGGATTCCGATCTCCACGGGAACGGACCACGCGCTCCTGTTCGACGAAATCGAGGCGCTCGTCCATGAAGTCGGGCTCAGCCCGCTCGAGGCGATCAGGTCGGCGACGTCGGTAGGCGCGGCCGCGATCGGCGCGGAGGAGGAACTCGGTTCGATCGAGGTGGGCAAGGTGGCGGACCTGGTGGTGTACGCCGCCGATCCGAGCGCCGACATCACCGCGCTTCGTCGGCCTTCGTACGTGATCAAGGGCGGGAGGCTGGTCTGTCCTCCCTGCTAGGGTGGGTCGGCGCGGCCGGCCTCGCCCTCCTCGGGATCGTCGCGGGGGCATGCGCCGGAGGTCATATGAACGAGAACGAGACGGAGGTCGAGGCGAT
>CAZLKN010000133.1:0-2843 GCA_964560135.1 uncultured Actinomycetes bacterium
CTCGTGTGGATGCCACCGCTTCCCGCCAGCCATCTGAACCGTGAGTGGTCGTCCCCCGTCGTCTCCGCCATCGTCCGGGCGCTCGCTTCCCGCTTCCAGCTCGTCCGCTTCGACCCGCGGGGAGTCGGCATGTCCAGCCGCGACGTCGAAGAGTTCTCCCTCGCGTCACGAGTCGGGGACCTGGAGGCGGTTGTGGACCACCTCGGCCTCGACCGCTTTGTCCTCGTGGGTGCCGATACGACGACTAGCGTCGCCGTCACCTACGCCGCCGCGCATCCGGACCGTCTGTCGGCGCTCGTCCTGCTGAACCCGTACCTGCGCCAGTCCGAGGTCGCCGATCAGCCTCAGACGCGAGCCCTCGCACGGACGCTGGCCGAGGACTGGGAGATCTTCACGGAGACGATCGGTGGGCTCGCTTTCGGGTTCGATCGGGCTGAGGCGCGGATGTACGCCGACTTCTACCGCGCCTGCGTGGAGCACGACGCCTACCGGGAGATGTTCCGTGCGATCGCCGAGGAGACGATCGAGGGCGTCGTCCACCAGGTCCGAAGCCCGACGCTCGTCGTCCGGCATCGCGATCTCAAGCTGGTCACGGATGAGATGACCGGGGAGGTCGTCGATGCCATCCCCGACGTCCGGCTCTTCCCCGTCGACGGCCGCTGGGCCGACGACATCGAGGATTGGGTCGAAGCCATCGTCTCCTTCGTAGGTGGAGAGCCGCAGCTACCCACACCGGCGTTGTGGCGAGATCGCTACGAACCCGTGGCCGTCCTCGGCGAAGGGGGTCAGGGGAAGGTACTGCGTGCTCGCGACCACCAGCACGACCGCATGGTGGCCCTGAAGGTCCGTCCAGCCGGTCCGCAAACAGACCGTTCATCCCTCCTCGCCGAAGCGCGGGTCCTCCTCAACCTCAAGCCGCACCCGGGGGTCACACTCATCCGGGACGACTTCTTCCATGAGGACCAGTACGTGGTCGTGATGGAGTGGATCGAGGGCACCGACCTCGGCCGGATCCTCGCCGATCGCGGCGATCCCGGCCTGCCACTCGAATCCGTCCTCACCTACTTGGAGCCCGTCGCCGCCGCCCTCGACCATCTGCACAGCCACGATCCGCCGATCATCCACGCGGACGTCAAGCCCACCAACCTCATCCTGACCCCGGCCGGTACCGTGGTCCTCGTCGACTTCGGGATCTCCAGCAGCGGCGGATCAGCAGCGCCGGCGGGCTCCCCCGGGTACCGGGCCCCCGAAGTCGCCGCCGGCAACCGTGCCGCGGCCGCCGCGGACATCTATGGCCTGGCCGCCACCGCGTACACCCTCCTCACCGGACGGCCTCCCGACGGATCCCGTCCGACCTGGGAAGGGATGGATCCGTCTGTGGTCGGCCCGGTGGAGCGCACCCTTCGCCGGGCCTTGGCCACCGATCCCGAGCGGCGCCCCGGCTCGGCCCGGGAGTTCCTACAGCGGCTCCGCACGGCCCGCGCTGCCGCCCTTCCGTCGGGGGTCATCACCTTCCTGCTCACCGACATCGAGTCCTCCTCCCGCCTATGGGACGCCCACCCACGAGGCATGGAGATGGCTCTCGAACGTCACGACCACCTCGTGGCGGAAGCGGTGGAAGACAACGACGGCACTCTGATCCGCTCCAAGGGCGAGGGCGACTCCACGTTCTCGGTCTTCGCACGCGCCTCCGACGCCATCGCTGCGGCGATGCACCTTCAACGCGTGATCAACGACGAGTCGTGGCCGGAGGGGATCAGCATTCGGGTCCGTGCCGCCGTCCATACCGGCGAAGCACAGGCACGAGGCGGCGACTACTTCGGAGGGACGATCAACCGGGCCGCACGACTGCGGGGCCTGGCAAGCGGGGGCCAGACCCTCCTCTCCCAGACGACCGTCCAGGTCGTCGCCGACACCCTCGCCGAGAACATGCAGCTCGTCGAGCTCGGCCCCCGTCAGCTCCGAGGCCTGCGCCGGGAGGAGACGGTCTACGAACTGCGACACGGAGACGTCCATGCGAAACCTTCCGCCGAAACCACGGCGGAAACCGCCGCGGCGGACGAAGACCTCGCCTCGCTCATCGGACGGGAGCACGAGGTCTCCACCCTGCGGAGCCATCTCGCGGACGCGGACGTCCGCCTCGTGACCGTGACAGGGCCAGGTGGGGTCGGGAAGACCTCGCTGGCCCTCGAAGCGATACGCAGCCTGGATGCTGGGTTACAGGATGGCGCGATCTTCGTCGAGCTTGCCGCCGTGAGCGAGGCGGCGTCGATCCCGTCGGCGATCGCTCACGCGCTCGGGATCCGGGATGTCGAAGGCAAGCCGGCCGATGTGGTCACGTTCCTGTCGGGTCGTCGGATGCTGATCTTGCTGGACAACTTCGAGCATCTCGTGGACGGAGCGGCCTTCGTGTCCGAGCTCCTCCGCCGATGCCCGGGCATCAAGATCCTGGTGACGAGCCGTGTCGGCCTCAGGGTGAACGGAGAGCGGGAGCTCGCGCTCGATCCCCTCGCGCTCCCGACGGACGGCGATCCGGCCTCGGGCGCTGCCGTCACGCTTTTCGCGCGCGCAGCGCAGCGAGCGATGCCTGAGCTCTCGATCACCGATCACGGGGGAGCCATCGCCGAGATCTGCCGTCGCCTCGACGGGCTCCCTCTCGCCCTCGAGCTCGCCGCCGCGCGCCTCCGGCTGCTGTCGCCCGATGAGATCCTCGAGCGGCTGGACGACCGGTTCGCGCTGCTGTCCGCGGACCGCCGCGACCGTCCCGATCACCAGCGGGGTCTCCGTGCCACGCTCGATTGGAGCTACGAGCTCCTGGAACCGGACGAACAGCTCGTGTTCCG
>CAZLKN010000134.1:0-2786 GCA_964560135.1 uncultured Actinomycetes bacterium
AGAAGAAGGTTGACAAAGGATGTCTCATCGCGCGCCCTCCAGCTCGAAGATCTGGGGCGGGACGTCGGTGCGTCCGCCCTCCCAGTACAGGACGCGGACCGGGGCGATCTCGATCACGGCGCGTTCGAAGAACAGCGGGATCGCGAAGCGCTTCTTGACGAAGCTCTCGATCACGGGCTCCTTCGCCGCCCACAGGGGCAGCAGGAACTCCCATCCGCTGTGGGGGTCCTGTTCGTGCACGCGGGCCTCACCCTGGATCGTGGCGCGGCCGAAGGGCTCGCCGGGGATCCCCACCGGGTCGGTGAGGGCCACCGCGACCTTCGGGTTCCCCTTGATGTGTTCGAGCTTGCGCGAGAACAGCACCGAGGACGTCATGTAGATGCGGCGGCCGTCGTACAGGGGGATCAGCGGGTACGTGACCGGACCGCCACGGTTGTCGACAACCGTGAGCTCGGCCACGAGGGCCCGGCCGATCAGATCCTCGACGGGGCCCGGCAGGATACCTCGTTCAGCATTCATGTGAGCAGCATCACATGCCCGGGCCGGTGGGTTCAACGCGTACGGCCGGCGACCGGTCTCGGATGTCTGCGGGCCGTTCGCGACTGTAGTGTGACCGTATGCGCCTCGAGGCGGCGGACTACGTTGTGGTCATCGTCGAGGACCTGGATCGGTCGCTGCGCTTCTACACCGGGGTCCTCGGGCTCGAGCCGGGGCACCGCAGCGGTCCCTACGCTCAGCTCGCGACGGGCCGCACGCGCATCTCGCTGTACGAACGTCGCGCGATGGAGGAGACCCTCGGCTTCCCCCTCCGGCCCCCGGCGGACGACGCACCGGGTTTCGAACTCGGGTTCAAGCTGCCGGACGTGGACGCCGCCTACGACGAGGCGGTGAGGGCGGGTGCCGCGCCGGCAGTGGCGCCCGCCGACCGGCCCTGGGGGCAGCGGACGGCCTATCTGCGCGACCCGGACGGCCACCTGATCGAGCTGGTCCAGGATCTCGACTGACCGGCTCTGTGTGGCACGATTGCCGGCAGAAGCGGAACGGAGGATCCGGTGGAGCAGCCCATCGAGAGCGGACGCGAAAGCCTGGCTCGGCGCGTATTCGAACGCGCCCACGTGGAGGGCCGGTTCCGGCTCCGGTCCGGCCAGGTCACGGACGTCTACTTCGACAAGTACAAGCTCGAGTCCGACCCGGACCTCCTGCGCGAGTTGGCCGTCCAGCTCCGCCCCCTGCTGCCCGGCCCCGACGAGGTCGACCTCCTCGCCGGCATCGAGCTCGGCGGGATCCCCCTCGTGACGATGCTCTCGCAACTCACCGGGATCCCGGCCCTGTTCGTCCGCAAGGAACCCAAGGAGTACGGACTGGAGCGACTGGCCGAGGGTGCCGAGATCTCGGAGAAGCGACTCGTCGTCCTCGAGGACGTGGTCACCTCGGGCGGCCAGATCCTCATGACCTGCAAGGCGCTCAAGTCCCGGGGGGCGAGCATCGTCCGCGTCGTGTGCCTGATCGATCGGGAATCCGGGGGCCCGGACAACCTGCTCGACCGGGGGATCGAAACGCGGACCCTGTTCACGATGAGCGAGCTGCTCACGGCGGGGCGACGGTAGCGCCTGGCGAGAAAGGGGAGGGGACGGGATGCGCATCGTCGGCATCGGCGGGTCGTTGAAGGACGGGTCGACGAGTCTGGCGGCGCTGCGCGTCGCGCTCGATGCAGCAGGGAAGGCCGGCGCGGAGACCGAGCTGTTGGCCGTACGCGATCTCGACCTGCCGATGTACGCACCGGATCTCGACCCTCCGCCGGATGCCAAGCGCCTCTGCGACGCGGTGGCGGGCGCTACGGGCCTGCTGTGGAGCAGCCCGCTGTACCACGGCTCGGTCAGCGGGTCCTTCAAGAACGCGATCGACTGGCTCCAGCTGCTTGCCGACAACGACCCGCCGTTCCTCGCCGGGAAGGTGATCGGGCTGATCTCGGCCGCCGGTGGCGTGCAGGGCTTGCAGGCGGTGAACACGATGGAGTTCATCGTCCGAGCGCTGCGAGGATGGTCGGTGCCGATGGTGATCCCGGTCTCCCGGGCGTGGAAGGTCTTCGAGGAGGATGGCAGCGTCGCCGACGAGGCCGTCGGGGAGCAGCTCAGGGCGCTGGGACGCGAGATCGTGCGCGCTGCGGACCAGCTCGTCGCGGAGGGACGCTGCGACTACGAGTGACAAGCGTTGAGTGGGCGCCGTCGAGACGGGTAAGGACGTGCCAATGCGGGCGATGAACGTCGCACAGAAGCTGATCGACTCCCATCTGGTTTCCGGCGAGATGCGTCCCGGTGAGGAGATCGGGCTGCGCATCGACCAGACCCTCACCCAGGACGCCACCGGGACGCTCGTGATGCTCGAGCTCGAGGCGATGGGTCTCGATCGTGTCCGCACCGAGCTGTCCGCCCAGTACGTCGACCACAACCTGCTCCAGACCGACGAGCGCAACGCCGACGACCACCTCTTCCTGTACTCAGCCTCCCGCCGCTTCGGCCTCTGGTACTCCAAGCCCGGCAACGGCGTGTCGCATCCCGTGCACATGTCCCGCTTCGGCAAGCCCGGGAAGACACTGGCCGGATCCGACAGCCACACCTGCGCGGCGGGTGCGATCGGGATGCTGGCCTTCGGTACGGGCGGCCTCGAGGTGGCGCTGGCGATGGTCGGCGACCCGCTGTACATCCGGATGCCGGAGATCTGGGGTGTCGAGCTCACCGGCGAGCTGCCGCCGTGGGTCAGCGCCAAGGACGTGATCCTCGAGATGC
>CAZLKN010000135.1:0-2649 GCA_964560135.1 uncultured Actinomycetes bacterium
CGTGAACGACGTCTCCTACATCGCCGCCTTCGGCGGGGGTCTGATCTCCTTCCTGAGCCCGTGCGTGCTCCCGATCGTTCCCGGTTATCTGAGTGTGGTCACGGGGCTTTCGGCGGCCGAGATGGAGGAGGGGGGCACGTCGACGATGCGCCGCATCGCCGGCTACACCGGGCTGTTCATCCTCGGGTTCACCGTGGTCTTCGTCTTGCTCGGACTCGGCGCCAGCTCGGTGGGGCAGGCCATCTTCGAGAATCAGCAGCTGCTCATCCGGATCTCCGGGGTGGTCGTGCTGCTGATGGCCCTCTACCTCATCGGCTCGCAGATTCTCCAGCGGCCCGGCCTCTACCAGGAGTTCCGTTTCGAACCGAAGCTCGACCGGTACGGGCCGTTCGGTATCCCGCTCGCCGGGGCCGCGTTCGGCCTGGGCTGGACACCGTGCATCGGCCCGGTGCTTGCTTCGATCCTCGCCCTCGCTGCCACCGAGACCTCGGCCACCGCCGGCGGGTTGCTGTTCGTCTACTCCATGGGCCTCGGCGTGCCGTTCCTCGCTACCGGCCTCCTGCTCGGGCGGCTCGGCGGCGTCATGGGTTGGTTCAAGCGCCACTCGGCCGGCGTGACCGTCGCATCGGCGGTGGTGCTCGGCGTCTTCGGCGTGGTGCTCATCTTCGACGCCCTGCCACGGGTGACGGGTGAGCTGACCCGTGCCATGGACGCCATGGGTCTCGACTGGCTCATCAACCTCGGGTGATCCCGCGGCGTCAGGTTTGCGCGGCTCCCACGGCGGGTATCGACATCCGGGCGGGAAAAGGAGCGTGACCCATGGCGACCCGAACCGATGACGACGTTCGCGACGCGGACCTTCGCGAGGAGGCAGCGCCTCCACCACCCCCGGACTCCGCCAGGACGGCAGAGCAGGTCACGGTCGAACGCGAAGAGGAGCCCCGTCGCTCGTCCGGCAGAGTGCTCGACACCTTCCGCTTCCTGCTCGCCGGAGCACTGCTCGCCGTGCTGGTCATGTTCGCGGTAGCGAACGACACCAGCGCTGAGATCGACTACATCGTGGCGACCGACACGGTCCCGCTCGTGTGGCCGCTCGCAGGCGCCATGGCTGGCGGAGCACTGTTGGCGCTGCTCCTCCGGCGCCACCGCTGACTCCGTTCGATTCCCACCGCGTCGACTACTACCCTCTCCGCTGCGGGGTGGAGCAGTCAGGTAGCTCGTCGGGCTCATAACCCGAAGGTCGGAGGTTCAAATCCTCCCCCCGCCACGAGAGAAAGCGCAGGTCAGAGGGGGTGCCGGTTCGCCGGCACCCCCTCTGCGCGTTCTGACTTCTCACGGACTTCAGCCGGTCGCGCGTGAAGTCCCCGTGTGAAGTCCCGGTAGCTCCAAGCGCGCCGAACTGAGACATGGATCACACGTGCCGGTGGTGCCGTTCAACTGCACTCGTGCATCGTGTCCAAGCCGAGCTCGGACACGATGCAGCTGCTCTGGAACATGGAGAAGCCCATAATGGGGTCGCGCAACATTCTGTTTCAGGAGGAGGACAAGGAGTCGTACCTCAGGGACATGCTCGACGCAGTGGTGAGCCACGCGGCGGCGCGGTAAGCAACGACACGGAGTGGGACGTACAGCAGGGGCCGGGGTGAAGCTGGCGAGCCGCTCGAAGCGGCTGGACCGCTGCCTTGAAGGTGCCGAAGTGTCGCGCCCGACTCTGGTGCCCCGAACGCCACCGACGGGCGGAGCGCTATCCCCCCTGCGGACCGCGCCCAGATCCGGCAGGGAGTATCCGTCGTTGCGCCTCCGACCGGCCGGGAGTGGACGGAACGAGCCATTCGTGATCCGATGGAAGCTCTTGGTTTGACGGTCCTTTGGGCCGCTGGACGAAGCGGGGTGCCTGTGAAGTTCGACCGAGAAACGTTCGTGGACCAGTGCCGACGCGCTCTTGCGGAGGACGCCCAAGAGCTCGCCGTCCGTGAGGTTGTCGAGCGTGCGGTCAGCGAGCCCGCAGCCGTAGAAGCGGAATGCGGTGTCCCCAATGGCTGGCGGATCGACGTCCTCCACAACGACGACGACCTGACCATCCTGCACATTGTCTGGCCGCCATCGGTCGACCTGTTCCCGCACGAGCACAAGATGTGGTCGACCGTCGGGATCTTCGGAGGGACCGAGGACAACACGTACTTCCGGCGGTCAGGAGACTCGATCGAGGTCAGTGGCTACAAGCGCGGCGACGTCGGCGATGTACTCCTGCTCGGCGCCGACGGAATTCATTCCGTGAAGAACCCGACGCGGCAGTGGACGGCGGCTCTCCATGTCTACGGCGGCGACTTCTTCTCGCGGCCTCGGTTGCAGTGGGACCCGCAGACCGGGGAATCGAAGCCGTTCGATGTCGAGAACTCACGGGCTGTCCTTGCCGCTGCGGACGCGCAAGCTCGGGTGGACGGCATCATCTGAGCGCACGTCTCGTTCCTGGGCCGACTGGAACGCCGTGGCGTCACTCGCACCGATCTGAACGTATGCCGGTGGCCGCGGCGCGTTGCCCCTGACGAAGCCGCTGGCGGACGTGACAGGTGTGCAGCAGGTTCAGTCAGACGATCCGGGCCGGCAGCGCGTCGAAGACGGCGCGGTCGTGACCGGGGATGACGTCGG
>CAZLKN010000136.1:0-2529 GCA_964560135.1 uncultured Actinomycetes bacterium
CATCGCCCGACTGCGCAGATCCGCGAGCCCGAAAGCCGAGGGGGCAGACGTCATCGACGGGGCGAACTGCCAGCAGGAACCCGGGCCGCAGACGTCGAATGTCCCTCCATGCCGTTGCCAGGGAGGCCACCGATGAGGAAGCCGATTCAACTGCTCGCCGTGCTGCTGATGGTGGCAGCGACCCCCGGCTCTAGTGCCGATCTCGGCTCCGACAACATGTCGTTGGCCGCGAACTGGGACAAGGACGCCACCTATCGCATGGGCACCGACCTCGCGTTCTGGGACGACATGGCGGTGCTCGGGAGATACAACGGCCTCGAGCTGATGGACATCTCCGATCCTGACGGGCCGGAGCACCTCGGTGGCCTTGACTGCAACGGCAACCAGAACGACGTCAGTATCTGGGAGGATCTGGTCTTCGTCAGCGTCGACTCGCCGATGGCGGACGACAGTTGCGACGCCGGGAGCGCGTCGACGGCCGACAACGTCGCCGGCAACCACTGGGAGGGCATCCGCATCTTCGACGTGTCCGACCCCGGGGACATCACCCAGGTCTCCAGTGTCTACATGGACTGCGGCTCCCACACCCACACCCTGGTGCCGGATCCCGAGCACCGGGACCGGGTCACCGGCGAGCCCGCCCCCCGGGTCCTGATCTACGTCTCGTCCTACCCGCTCGGTGGCCAGGGAGCCCGCTGCAACGCTGCCAGCCACCAGAGGATCTCCGTGGTCGAGGTGCCGCTGGATGATCCCACGCAGGCGCGTGTGGTCTCCACCCCGAGCGTCAGCCCGGCGGTCGGTTGCCACGACATCACCGTCTTCCTCCCGCGCAAGCTCGCGCTGGCTGCGTGCATCAGCGAGTCGCAGGTGTGGGACATCTCCGACCCGGTCAACCCGGTCGTGCTGTCGCACATCCGCAACCCCGAGATGCAGATCCATCACTCGTCGACGTGGTCCTGGGACGGGGAGGTGGCCGTGCTCGGTGACGAGAAGGGCGGCGCCGCAGCGGCGAGTGGCTGCAACGGTGGCGGCGAGGTCCCGACCGGCGCGCTGTGGTTCTACGACCTCAGTGACCCGCTCCGTCCCCAGCAGATGAGCTGGTTCGTGATCCCACAGGACGAGGCCTCGACGATGTGCACCGCGCACAACTTCAACGTCGTGCCGACCACGGACGGTTCGAGGATCCTCGTCACGGCTTGGTATCACGGCGGCACGCACGTGATCGACTTCACCGATCCGGCCAACCCCGAGCAAGTCGCCTGGTACCGGGCGCTCGACGGGGTGCGCAACAATCCGTGGTCGTCGTACTGGTACAACGGGAGCGTGTTCACCAACAACTTCGACGCGGGCTACGTGCCCGAAGTGCCGGAGAGCCGCGGCTTCGACGTCTTCGATGTGGACCATCCCTCGCTCGAGGGCGCCATGGAGCTCACGCGCCTCAACCCGCAGACGCAGGAGTCCCTCGCGGATGTGCTGCACGAGGACCGGGGGAAGTCGGACGTGGATCAGGGCGAGCCGGTGTCAGATGAGGACCGCGAGCGGGCTCGCGCCCGCGCCGAGGTCGCCGCCCGCTCGGCTGCGGCCGCGGCGGTGGACCTGTCCACGGAGCAGCTGCCGTTCTGCCTCATCAACGGCTAAGTTCCCCGAAGCTCTCTACGTGACTGCCACCCAGATGCTGGAGGGCCCGGCGACGTCTGGAACTCAGGTGCGACGCTCGGCGGCCGCCGCCGCGGACTCGACCCGCTGGCGGTACGCGGTCCACCAGGCCTCGTCACCAGGAGCGAGGTTGTCGTTGTCTCGCCTGAGACCAGCCGTCCCGTCGATGAGTTCGCGGATGATGTCGGCCTGGCCCGCGTGTCGGTGTGCCTCGGTGCTGACGTGGACCAGGACACGATGCAGCGTCACGCGTCGGTGCTCCGCCGGCCACCACGGCACGCTGCCGACGGCGGTCAGCTCGAGTTCCTCGATCGTGGCGTCCGCGTGGTCCCAGACGCGCTGGTACAGCGCGACGAGCTGCTCGCGTGACTCCTCGGCGGTCGCCCACATGTCCGCATTGGGCTCGGCATCATCGGCCGTCCAGGGCAAGGGCTCCCCGAACGGCCGCTGGAACACCACGCCGAAGTACTCGGCCTCGACGCCCGCCATGTGCTTGACGAGACCGAGGAGGTTCGTGGCCGTGCGCACCATCGGCCGGCGTGCGTCGTACTCGGACAGCCCCTCGAGCTTCCACAGCAGCGCCTCACGAGCGGTCTGCAAGGAGCGTTGGAGGTCCCCCTTCACGGCTGGAGTCGTCACGGGGCCTCCGCACCTGGACAGGACCGAGACACTACTGCCGGCCTCGGTGCCATCCGGCCTTCGCGGGAGGCGTCCGGCTCTGCTCCCGGGTCGACGATCGAACTAGGTTGCGTGGTGTTCGCACCAGGAGAGCACCGTGCCGACACCGGAACGCGAGGAGCTCCGACGCGAGCTCTCGTCGATCGTCGAGCAGCTGTCGGACCTGCCCCCGGACGCGTTCTCGGAGCGCGTGCG
>CAZLKN010000137.1:0-2512 GCA_964560135.1 uncultured Actinomycetes bacterium
CCGAAGGCTCGAAGGAGTACACCCGGCCGGTCCCCGTGGGACGGTCCCCGGCCGCCTTCTGGATGAGCTCGGGGGAGTGGCTCCAGACCGTGATCGTCCGCTCACCGTCCAGCGCCCGCGCGGGGATCATCACACGTCCGACATCGGAGAAGCGGATGGTGGCGCCGCCGGGCCCGGCGGTGGCCTGCGTCACAAGCACCGCGTCTTCTGCGCCGTCGGTGAGCACCCGGATCCCGGTCGCCGCGAGCGCTGCGGCCACCACCGCGAGGAGGGCGACCAGGAACACGAGCTGAACGGTCGGTGTGGCGGTCGCCGGAGGCGCCTGTCTGTGAACAGGCTCGCTCCGTCGCCGGCGCTCGTGACCGACGGCCGGTGCGCGGGACTCCCAGCTTCCCCCCAATGTTCGCTCCTCGTGGTCCGGTTCGGATGGTCCTCACGATGCTAGCGTCCCTGGGGGGCGGCGTCCGCGGAACACCGGTAGGCTTGGGTCATGGCGAAGTGGTGTCCGCGATGCCAGGCCGAATACGTCGAAGGCTGGGGAACCTGCTCGAGCTGCGGGGAGGAACTCGTCGACGAGCCCCCGCGCAGGCGTCGACGGGGACGGAAACAGGCGGCCGATTTCGATCCCGACGACGCGATCTTCATCGAGCCGCGGGCGGCCCGGGACCACGACGACCCGTTCACTCCCGTGTGGGAGGGCCCGACGACCGAGGCCTCCCAGCGCGCCCGGCGCATCGAACAGGCGCACATCCCCGTGGACCTCGGCGAGGCGGAGGAACCCGGAAGGTCGCGGATCGAGGTCCCGCGGTCCTACATCGTGGAGGCCATCGACCTGCTCGAGGAGGGGGCCGGGATGCTGCCTCTCGAGGCTCCGGAAGGGCTCGACATGGACATGGCGTCCGACCTCCCCGAGGCGTACGAGACCACCGGGTGGTCGACGGGCACCAGGGTCGCCATCGGGATCGTGGCGCTGGTACTCGCGGCGATGCTCGTCATCGCCTACATCTGATGCGGCTGCCGGCCGTCTGCGCGACGGGATCAACCGGCGTCCAGGTCTAGCACCGGGCGGGCCCCATCCGTTCCGCGCGCAGCGCCCCCCGCCTCACCTTGCCCGCTTCGTCCCGCAGCGGTTCGTCGGAACGTTCGAAGCTGCGCGGCATCTTGTACCGGACCAGTCGCTCGGACAGGAACGCGCGCAGCTCGTCGTCGGGCACGTCGCCGTCGGTCTCGACGATCGCGTGGACGATCTGTCCGAGATCGTCGTCGGGCAGCCCGATCACGGCACAGGTGCGCATGCGCGGATGCTCGTAGAGCGCCGCCTCGACCTCCGCGGGGTAGACGTTCGCGCCGCCGGTGACGATCAGGTCGGTCCGCCGGTCGGCGAGGTACAGGAAGCCGTCGCCGTCGAGCCGGCCCATGTCGCCGATCGACTCCCAGCCGTCCCGGGCCCGGGCCTCGGCCCCCACGTAGGTGTAGGTCGGACGCTCGGGATCGGGTCCGCGCATCCAGATCTCCCCCACCTCGCCGGGTGGCAGGTCGCGCCCGTCGGCGTCCCGGATCGCGATCTCTCCGACGATCGGCCTCCCGACCGATCCCCGATGGGAGAGCCAGTCCGTGCCGTCGATCACCGTGACGCCCTGCGCTTCGGTTCCCGCGTACAGCTCCCAGACCTTCTCCGGGCCGAGCCAGCCGATGAACGACTCCTTCACCGACGCCGGGCAGGGAGCGGCCCCGTGCCACACCCGATCCAACGACGACACGTCGTACCGGTCCCGCTCCCCGGGATCCAGGCGCATGATCCGGTTCATCATCGTCGGGACGAACCACACCCACTCGACCCGGTGCGCTTCGATCAGCCCCAGGCACTCGGCGGCGTCGAAGCGTGACATCACCACAAGATGGTTGCCCTCGAACAACGCCATGGACGAAAACATGAAGGGCGCGTTGTGGTACAGGGGGCCGGGGACGAGTACCGTTCCGCCGGCCCGGATCCCGAAGACCGCAGCCACCACCGGCTGGGTGACGCCCGGCGAGCCGGACAGGATGATCTTGGGGCGTCCCGTGCTGCCACCGGAGGTGGGCGCCTTCCAGGACCGTCCGACCCGCGGATCCAACGGCGCATCGGAGATCTCCTTGGGCGGCGCCCAGCCTTCAGGCAGCGTGACCCGTCCGGGATGCGCGCCGTCCGGCACCCCGACGATCAGCGACGGGTCGCCGAGCTCCACGAGCGCCTCACGCTCGGCCGTGGGCATCTTCGGGGAGACGGGCATCGGGATCGCACCGAGCTTCCACACCGCGACCGCCGCTTCGTAGAAGCCGATCGAGTTCGGCAGGGCGATGGTGACGAGGTCGTCCCGCGCGACGCCCAGGTCCTGGAACGCGCGAGCGATCCGGTTCGTGCCGCGGTCGAGCTCGCGCCGGGTGACGGTCCGTCCCTCGTGGGTGAGCGCGGGCCGGTCCGGATCATCGTCGGCCGATCTCCCGATGGCCGTCCCGATCGGAAGCTCCTGCA
>CAZLKN010000138.1:0-2389 GCA_964560135.1 uncultured Actinomycetes bacterium
ACCGCCCGTCGCCGTCCCGACCGCCCGCAGGAAGCCGCGTCGATCCATCCGGTCGCTCCCGCGTCGCTCGCCGCCTCGTCAGCCCCCTCCCTCCAGGGGTTCGACGCCTCCCGTCCGCGTTCCTGCCCGCGCGTCGGAGGAACACCGCGGTGAGCCGCGGCGTTGTCCACCACGTACGATCCAGTGGGGAGTCGGCCAGGCGGCCGCGGCACCGGTCGAACGGTGCCGAGGAAAGTCCGGACTCCGCAGGGCAGGGTGCTGGGTAACCCCCAGACGCGGCGACGCGTGGAAAGTGCCACAGAAAACACACCGCCGAACGGCCCGCCGACGCGGGTGCGTGGCAAGGGTGGAACGGTGCGGTAAGAGCGCACCAGCGTCCGGGGCGACCCGGGCGGCTCGGCATACCCCACCCGGAGCAAGGCCGAGCAGGGACAGGGTGGCCCGCCCGTCACGTCCCAGGTAGGCCGCTCGAGGCGCCGGGAGACCGGCGTCCCAGACAGATGGTCGCCACCCACGGCAGGTCGCGAGACCCGCCGTGGGGACAGGATCCGGCTTACCGGCCGGCTCCCCGCCCTCACCCGTCTGACCTGTCAAAGTGTGCTCAGCTTCCCTCGGCAGTCCGCACAGAGTCCGCGGGAGTTCCGAGCACGGCGTCCACGGCCGCACGCGTGCGGTCCTCCGCGTCGGGCCACAGATGCGCGTACGTGTCGAGCGTCTCAGCCGCAGTCGCATGCCCGAGCCGGGACTGGACCACCTTCACCGACAGGTTGTGCCGGATGAGCAGCGACGCGTAGTAGTGGCGCAGATCGTGCGGGGTGAGCCCCTTGGGGAGGTCGGCCGCCTCGGCCGCGTCGCGCCACACCTCGGCGAACCGGGTGCGCCGGTACGGTCTGCCGCGCTCGTCGGTGAACACGAGCCGCACCGTCTCCGTCCGGGTCCGTCCCGCCGCGTCACGGACCACGATCGCCTGCGGCGCTGGCGGAAAGGCAGACAGGTGAGCGGCGAGCGCGTCCACGGCGACACGGGGAAGGGAGCACACAGGTCGGGCCGACCGGAGGCGTGCTCGCCAAGTACGCGCGAGCTGCGAGCTCCGCGTCCACCGGGGCAACGACGAACCCAGGTCTGCAGTCCACGATGGCAGCAGGACCACGACCTCGAACGAAAGGCTGGGGCATGACTGACCGCACACAACAACGGCGATCGACCCGCCGCACCCGACATCCGAGCCTGACGTGGCTCATGCTGGTGACCATCGCCCTGTTGGTCGCGGCCTGCGCGCCCGAGACCGACGAGGTGCCGGCGGAGCCGGCCGAGGATCCGCAGGAGCAGCCCGAGGACGCGGAGACCTTCCACCTGCGGTTCGCCGACTTCCTCGGGCCCGAGGCCGCCCAGATCCAGGCGATGCAGTGGTGGGCCGAACAGGTCGAGGAGCGCACCGACGGTCGGGTCACCGTCGAGTTCTTCCACGGCGGATCGCTGCTCGATGCGACCGACACGCTGCCCGGCATCGGTGACGGACGAGCCGAGCTCGGCCACGTGTCCCACTTCTACCACCCCGATGAGCTGCCACTCTCGGCGGTCTCGGAGCTGCCGTTCTTCGTCAACAACCCCCAGGTGCAGACGCGGACGCTGAACGAGCTGTACGAGACGAACGAGGACTTCCGCGCCGAGTGGGAGGCGATGGGTGTCCACGTCCTCCACTTCAACCCCAGCGGCGTCACCATCATCGGCGGCTCGCAGCCGCTGGCCGGCCCCGACGACCTCGCTGGACTGCAGATCCGTGCGGTCGGACACGCAGCCCAGGCGCTGGATGCCGTCGGCGCGAACCCCATCGCGATGCCGGCACCCGAGATCTACGAATCGCTCCAGCGGGGGGTGATCGACACCTACTCCAGCTTCCCGTTCGAGGTGATCACCGCGTTCCAGCTCCAGGAGGTCGCCCCCTACGTCGTCGACCCGGGGCTCGGCAACTACCTCATGACCGCCGCCCCCATCACGAAGGAGGTCTGGGACTCGATGCCCCAGGACATCCGCGACATCCTCGAAGAGGTCAGCCGAGAGCTCCTCGACGGTCCGGTCTGGGACATCTACTCGCAGGTCGAGGAGGACGTCTGCGACGCCATCCTCGACGCCGGCGGAGAGATCTCCCGGTTCAGCGACGACGACGTCAGCGAATGGGAGAACGCCGTCCGCGACGATCTCACAGCCGAGTGGCTCCAGGAGGTCGAGGGGCGCGGACTGGACGGTCAGGCGTTCCTCGACCAGTACGAGGATGCACTCGAACGCAACGCCGTCGACGTCACCTTCGAACCCGGCATCTGGGTCTGCGCGGACCGCTGAGCCCGACCGGACCACCCGCGAGCGAGTCGATCCGGACGGAGTGGCATGG
>CAZLKN010000139.1:0-2252 GCA_964560135.1 uncultured Actinomycetes bacterium
ACGACGGAGCCGGCGGTTCCCGTCGTGGCGCGGGCGGTCGCGGACACCTCGAACAGCCACGTCTTCGCGGACGGCAGTGAGAAGTCGGCCTCGATGAACCCCGCGGGGCTCGCCTGTACGCCCCCGCCGTGCACCGTCCCACACCAGGATTGGGCTTCCACGATCAGGCACAGCCGGGTATCGGCCCCGGCGGCTGCACGAGCCAGCCGCACGTCGGCCCGGACACGCACCGTGCCCGGCCCGAGGGTCCGGCGCACGCCGACGGCGCCGTCCAGGGCGACGAACGGACCGGCGAGGGCGGAGATCGTCCCGGTCATCCGGTCGGCCAGGCCGCGCTGCGTGTCGTAGGGCGGGCCGGAGGACGCTCCCGCGGAGGGGGCGGGACCCCACGCGAGCGCCGTGAGAACGACGAGAGCGACGATACGGCGCATCCGCAACCAGTATGCCCCGGTTGTGAAGCGCTAGCGGCGTTTCACCTTCACCGACTGGCACTGGGGGCAGAAGAAGTGTGAGCGCTGTCCGACCTTGATGCGCCGGATCGGCGTCCGGCAGCGCCGGCAGGGCTTCCCTTCCCGGCCGAAGACCGTCAGCTCGTCCTGGTGCTCCCCGGGCTGGTCGTACAGGTCCCGCCACTCACCGTCGCCGAGCGTCGTGCCGCGGTGCTTGATCGCCTCCTGCAGCACCTCACCGATCGCACGGCTGAGCCGACGAAGCTCGTTGGAGGTCAGCGAGGTCGACTTCCGG
The DNA here is from genome assembly GCA_964560135.1 of uncultured Actinomycetes bacterium. GTDB lineage: Bacteria > Actinomycetota > JAICYB01 > JAICYB01 > JAICYB01 > CAZLKN01. Next base: position 745 of record CAZLKN010000139.1, read on the forward strand.
TCCCAGGACAGACCCGCGAAGAACAGGATCTCGTCGGAGTAGATGTTTCCGAGCCCGGCGATGAACTCCTGGTCCATCAGCAGCGCCTTCATCTTCGTGTCCCGTTCGGCGATCAGCTCGCCGAGCAGCTGCCACGGGATCGGATCGTTGATGGCATCGAGCCCGAGCCGCCCCATCACGGCCTCGTACTCCTCGGCGTTAGCCACGAAGCACTCGCCGAAACGTCGCGCGTCGAACAGGCGCAGGTGCGGCCCCTGGGTGAAGTTCACGATCACGTGCGTGTGCTTGTCCGTCGGCCGCTTCGCGGTCGCCTTCACGAGATGACCCGACATCCCGAGATGGAAGACGAAGTACTCCTTGTTGTCGAGCTCCAAGCCGAGGTACTTGCCCTTGCGGTGGACGCTGCGCACCTTGGCCCCCGCGACGCGTTTCTCGACCTCCTTCGGGGTGATCGATTTCTTCTGGATCCGTTTCGTGCCGACCTGGACCGCCTTCACGAAGCCCCGGGTCTTGATCTGGACGTTCTTGACCTTCCGTCCCGAGAACTCCTTCTCGAGCTGGCGTCGGAGGGCTTCGACCTCCGGCAGCTCAGGCATGCTCGATCACCTCGTCCACCGCCTCTCCCTCCAGCCGCAACAACGCCTCCGCAGCCGCTGCCTGCTCGGCTTCCTTCTTCGAGCGTCCGCGCCCGTTCCCGTACAGCACCTCGTTCACGTAGACCTCGGCCCGGAAGCGCTTCTCGTGGTCGGGACCTTCCCCGGCCACGCGGTACCGGGGCAGGTCACCGTGGATCCTCGTGACCCACTCCTGCAGCCTCGTCTTGGGATCCTTGGGTACCTCCTGCCCGATCGCAGCCTTGATCCGGGGGCCGAACAGTCGCTTGATCGCTCGCTGGGCCCCCCGGACGCCGCCGTCGAGGTACACCGCCCCCAGGACGGCCTCCAGCGTGTCGGCGAGGATCGAGGGTTTGGTCCGGCCACCGGTGAGCTCCTCGCCCCGGCCGAGGCGGACGGCGTCCCCGAGACACAGCTCGTCGGCCACGCCTGCCAAAGCGGGTGTGGACACCAGCGACGCACGGAGCTTGGCCAGGTCGCCCTCCACGTAGTCGGGGAACAGCCGGTAGATGATGTCGGTGACGACCAGGCTCAGAACGGCGTCCCCGAGCAGCTCGAGCCGCTCGTTGGTCTTGTCGACGCTGTGCTCGTAGGCGAAGGAGCGGTGGGTGAGCGCGGTGTCGAGCAGCGTCGGATCCTTGAACGCGTGACCCAACCGCTCGAGGAGTTCAGCCCGATCGCTGTCGTCGGTCGGCGTCCCCGTCCCTTCGCCCATCCGCTCCTCGGTTACGCCTCTGCCCCCACCCGCTCGGCGACGAACTCCACCGCGTCGCCGACCGTGCGGATGCCCTCCAGGTCGTCGTCCGGGATCTCGAGGCTCAGTTCCTCCTCGAGGGCCATGGCCAGCTCGACGAGATCGAGCGAATCGGCCTCGAGGTCCTCCTCGAGGCGGGT
>CAZLKN010000140.1:0-2174 GCA_964560135.1 uncultured Actinomycetes bacterium
TGAGGTGATCGTGGGGAAGCCAGATATGGCGCACCGGTCCCAGCGCCTCCCACGCCAGCCGTAGCGCCGACTCCCGCGGAACGCTCGTGTCCTGGAGACCGTTGATGAGGAGGAGGGGCCTGGGCGCGATGGCGCCCACGTGGTGCGCCGGATCGAGGTCCCGGAGATAGCGGGCGAGGATCCCCGCGGCGGCCGCCCGGAGAAGGGTGTTGTGGATGGGCACGTTGGCGCGGAACAGGGCGTAGAAGTCGCCTCCGCCGTGATGGAGCGCGACGCCGCGGAAGATGGGATCGTCGCCCGCGGCGGCCGCGAAGGGCACGCCGAAGCTCACACCCACCAGCGCCATCCGAGTCGAGTCCACCTCGGGCTGGGTGGCCAGGAAGCGGGCCGCTCCCTTGAGGACGGAAGGAAACCGCAGGGCCGACCGGCGGATCTCGGCGAGCCCCCCGAAGAGCGCCCCGGGGCTCAGGTCCGCGGGGAGGGCTTCCGGGTATTCCACCGCGAGCACGGCCGCCTCGAGGGGACCGGGGACCACGCTGGCCGCGCGGCGCCCGGTTTCGCGCCCAGCCACCAGGATCACCCCGGCGAGGTCTTCCTCTCCTCCCTCCGCCTCCGGCCGGCGCAGGAACGCCCGGACGGAGTCGCCCGAGGGCACGGTGAAGATGAGCGCATGCACCTCCTCGCCGGGGTCGGCCTGCACCTGCTGCCGGTGGACGAGCTCGAGCGGGGTCGGCTGCCGTGCCGGCGGAGCGCACGCCACGACGGCGCCCACCAGCGCGAGCGCGGCTCCTCCCTTCCCTCGTACGGCCATCCCCAGGATCATGTCCGCCTCGTGTATCGATCGCCGGATCGCTCCTACCCAACCCAAGGCGTACAAGATCGAGGCCGCCCTCCAACCATCCAGCCATCTCCGCATGCCCCTCGGGTCCCGGCCCGGACCCCCCGTCTTGCTCCTCGGCCGGTCCCGGTCTCCCGTCTTGCTCCTCCGGGAAGTCACGATCTAGCTTGCTGCATGTCCTTTCGGGACGCTGGTGAACCCGTGTCCGCGCTTCCCGCCTCACGTGCGTGGCCCATGCGAAGACTCCCGACACTCACCACGCTCACCACACTCACCGCGCTCGCGCTCGTCCTGGGCTCCTGCGCGTCCGTGACGACGGAGGACGTGCCAGAGGGCGTGCCGGAGGATGTGCCGGAGCGCGCCCCCGCCCCCGACCTTCCGGGAGGTGAGCTGATCCGCTGCGAGAGCCCGGCGGGGTTCGCCCTCGGCCGGCCGGCGTCGTGGAGCACCAACCCCGGCGGTGTCGTGGCCACCTGCTCGCAGCTGCATCCGGAGCCGTTCGAGGTGCCCGAGGCGACCGACGCCCGGGTCGCCGCGATCACCGCTTACGTCGATCCGGTTCCGTTCGACGAGGTGGTCGCTCTCGATGCCCACCGGGACGCCGACCGGGCCGCCACCACGATCGAAGGCCTCCAGGCCGTCCGGTTCGAGTACGTGGCCGGACGTGGGGCGTTCTGGCCCCAGGGGACGTCCATCAGCCTCTACGCCGTCGACCTCGCCCCCGACGCCGGCGACGAGCCTCGCACCCTGTTTCTCGACACCGTCGACCTGGAAGGCTTCGACTACGAGCGCAACCGCATCGTGCTCGACCGCATCGCCCGGAGCCTCGACGTGACGCTCGACGGGGTCGAGACCGATCCGGCGATCGTCGCCCGTCATGAGGGGGGCGACGGTGGCTTCCACGTGGAGGCCGAGGTGCAGGGGGGCGATGCGTGCCTGCGGATACCGCCTGGAGGCGCGCCGATCTGCACGGAGCTTCCGGCCGCCGACCAGGTCCATACGATCCAGCTCACGGACCTGGCGCCGGTCCTCGCGGGCGTCACCGGCCGCGACGTCTTCCGGCTCACCGCCGAGCGGCGGAGTGGCGAGCGGTCGAGCTACCTCCCGGCGCCGATTCCCGACAGCGAAGTCGGCGGCTTCTCCTTCACGTTCGGCCTCGACGCGGTCACCCGGCTGATCCTGTACGACATCACCGGAGCGGAGTTGCGCACGATCGAGCCGGGCGGCTAGAAGGGTCGGCCACCCCTTCACCCTTCTAGCGCTCGAGCTCCACCCACCCGCTGCGCGCCGTGCCCCCCTTGTCCGAGCGCGCGATCACGCGGAAGGAGGGCTCGTC
>CAZLKN010000141.1:0-2108 GCA_964560135.1 uncultured Actinomycetes bacterium
TCGGGAACCGACTCGGGCTCCCCCAGATGGATCGTGGCCACGATCCGCTGATCTTCCGGAACGCCCACGGCGGCCCGGGCGGCCGGGTCGTCCATGACCGCACCCGTCTTGATGTGCGTGCCGAGCCCCATCTCGTGGGCGGCGAGGCAGAGGTTCTGGATCGCCATCCAGGTGGCGGCGTAGTCCTCCTCCCGGATCTCCGGATCGTCGTCGAGGACCGTGGCTACGGCGAGCATCGCCGGCAGCGTCCCGTGCTGCTCGGTCACCTTCTCGGCGACCGCCTCCGCCGCCTCCGGGTCTTCCACCCTCCGGGCCTTGCGGGCACCCAGTGCCGCGCCGTACCCGCGCCGCGCCTCCGGCCCCAGCACGTAGAATCGCCATGGCTCGGTCATGCGGTGGTTGGGGGCCTGGACGGCCGCCTCCAGCAGGTCCTCGATCTCGTCCCGCTGGACGGGGCGGTTCGTGAAGTGCTTGATGGAGCGGCGCTGGAAGATCTCGTCGGGTGCGGTCATGTGTGCGTGGGTCTCGAGGAATGGCGGACGCTGACGGGTCACGACGAGCTCGTCGTCGGGTGTCGAGCCAAGTTAGGACGCGCTCGGCGGAAGGCGCCAGCGGCAGCGAGGGCCCGAGGGGCGCCGGCCGCAGATCCACGGCGCGGGATGCCTGATGGGCTGGACGGGCGGGGCGGATCGTTGCATGGTGTGTCTATCGGCTGGACCGGTATGCGGGGCGCCCGCGGCACCTGGCCGGTGGACCGCGGTCACGCCCACGATTCGCCTGAACCGCACCCCTCAACGGGAGCCTGCCATGTTCGCCACACGCGTCCCCCGTCTCACGCCGCTGGTTGCCGCGCTGATGCTCGCGACCACCCCGGCCCTCGCCCAGGAGGACGCCGACCGGGCCGCTGAGGACGGCGGAATACATGTTCCCGGCTGGACGGGACAGGCCGACGGGGGCAGCCTGGACCAGACCCGGCTGGCCGTGGACGACGAGGGTGCGTTGCACGTCGTCACGGGCCCCGCCACCACCTACTGGCATCCCGACAACCTCGCCGTCGGCGACTACACGGTGAGCGCGACGTTCCACGAGCCCGAGTACATGAACCTGAACAACCACCCGCACCCGTACGGCGTCTTCATCGGCGGAAGCGACATGGGGACGAACGAGCGGCGCTACCTCTACTGCGCCGCGTACGGCAACGGTCGGTTCATCGTCCGGGGATTCGGGCCCGAGCCCTTCCAGATGAACGGGCGCCGCGCCGAGGAGCACGACGCGGTGAACCGCGCGGCCGATCAGGGCGAGCCGGTGACGCAGGAGGTCGCCCTGACGGTGAGCGGCGACGAGGTGTCGTGCTCGATCAACGGGACCGTGGTGGCGACGTACGCCCGCGCGGATGTCGTGGGTGAGGGGAAGCTCGCGTCGACGGACGGCGTGTACGGCATCCGGGCGGCCCACAACACCGAGGTCCTGGTGAGCGGGCTCGAGAGGCGGTGACCCCCGACCAGACCATGAGCGACCGCGAGCGGCAGTTCGAGAAGATGGAACGCGCCGACGGCTTCGTCGCCGCCCTCGACCAGAGCGGAGGCAGCACGCCCAAGGCCCTGAGGAGCTACGGCATCCCCGACGACGCCTGGTCCGGCGACGACCAGATGTTCGACCTCGTGCACGAGATGCGCACCCGGATCATCACGAGCCCGGCGTTCACGGGCGAGCGCATCCTGGCCGCGATCCTCTTCGAGGACACCATGGAGCGGGAGATCGAGGGACGCCCCACGGCGGACTACCTCTGGGAGGTGAAGGACGTCGTGCCGTTCCTGAAGGTCGACAAGGGGCTGGCCGAGGAACGCGACGGGGTCCGCGTGATGAACCCGATGCCGGAGCTCGAGGCGCTCCTCGACCGGGCCGAGTCGCACGGGATCTTCGGCACCAAGATGCGCTCGGTCGTGAACGACGCGAATCCGTCCGGCATCCAGGCGATCGTCGACCAGCAGTTCGAGGTGGGCCGGCAGATCGCCGCTCGCGGGTTCGTCCCGATCCTCGAGCCCGAGGTGAACATCCACTCTCCCTCCAAGGACGAGGCCGAGGGGCTCCTGAAGGACGGCATCATG
>CAZLKN010000142.1:0-2066 GCA_964560135.1 uncultured Actinomycetes bacterium
GCGCGGTGCCCGGACGAGGGCGGCAACCCGACCGCGGCAGGTATCCGCCCGCCGGGCGTCGAAGATGGAAGACGGTGCGGCGGGTTGTGAGGAGGGGAGCGCGTTATGCGGCGGAGCGCATTGGTGCTGGCGTTGGTCCTGGGGTCGGTGGGGCTGGTGGGGGACGCGGGAGCCCGCGAGGCCGCCCCGCCCGGTGAGCCGGCGGTCGCGGTGGAGGGCGCGCAAGCGGCGTCTGGGCCCCGTACCGTCGAGGAGGCCCTCACACGCATCGATCCCCGTGATGTGAGCAGCTGGTTGGACGGTGTCGCGCGGGCCACCAGGATGGTTTCGGGTCTCGAGGCTGTGGGCGCGGCCTCGACCGGGGAGGGAGGGGCAGCGCGCGGGATCGTCATCTTCATCCTCGCCTTCTCGCCCGTTGGGCCTGCCGGCGATCTGGACGGCGATGGCTTGGAGGACGTGGTCATCGCCGAGCGGACCGACGAAGGTGAGCTCCTCCGGGCGGTCAGCGGCCTGGACGGGAGCGAGCTGTGGCGGCGCTCCTCGGACGCCGACGGGGTCCTGGCCTGGCCGCTGTTCACGGACCTCACCGGCGACGGGGTGCCCGATCTGCTGCGCACCGACCTCCGGCGCAGGGTGGAGTTCGACGACGACTCCGGGGGTGGCCGGTTCTCGGGGTGGAGCTCCTCCGCCTTCCGCGTGAAGGCCAGATGGAGGATCGGGGTCGTGAGCGGGGCGACGGGAGCCGACGTGTGGTCGCTGACGGCGCGAAGCTCGTACACGGATACGGAAACCTACCGTCGCGACCGGCTCGGCCTGCGTTCGAGGTGGACCCGTGAGATCCAGAGCACCGGGCTCGCGCGGGTTCCTTCGGTGCTCGACGGCTCACACCTGCTCTTCAATGCGATCGACCTGGACATCGAGGAAACCACGCAGCGTCAGGACCCCTTCGTCAGTAGCTACCGGACGGTCTCGGGCACCACACACGTGCAGCGCCGTGATGGCGCCACGGGCGCCGTGCTCTTCTCGGACGCGACGGATCCGGGCCCTTCCACGGCCATCCTGCTGCCCGTCGGCGACCGGACGGGGGACGGCGTCCAGGACCTGCTGTGGGACCGGATGGTCCATCCCGAGTACGACAAGCGGTGCGCCTGGGCGGTTGCCGAGGCCTGCCTGGAAAAGCACGGGCCCCCGCCCGCGCACGAATTGGAGCTGCTCGACGGGGCCACCCACGACAGCCTGTGGACGACCTCCGCGCCGGGCCAGTGGGGCTACCCGAGGCAGCTCGACGCCGACCTGACGGGGGACGGGGCGCCCGATCTGGTGCGCTTCACGGCCGGCGCCGAGCAGCGCGGTGAGCCGCTGGCGCAGGTGGGGTCACGGGACATCTCCGTCCGCACACCCTTGGGCTCGGTCCCGTCGACCACCTGGCCGAGCGGCTATCGGACCGCGCTGATCTCCGGTCACGACGGATCGGTCGTCTGGGAGATCGACGAAGAGGAGGGATGGCCGTCCGTCGTTGTGGCTGAGGAAGTGGGAGGCACACCGGGACCCGATCTCGTCCTGGCCTTCACCCGGGACGACGACTCCATGGAGCTGCGCCGGGTCGACGGGGGCACGGGCGGCGCCCTGTTCTCGACGTTCCTCCGTGCCCCGGCCCCCTCGGAGGACGCCGAGGATGTCTGGGCACTGTTCTGGGCGACGCCGACCGACGATGTCAGCGGGGACGGGTCGAGCGAGGTGATCACCCAGATGTGGATCTACGAGATCGACGAGGACTGGACGGTGATCGGCAGGAGCTCCACCGCGCGGGTCGAGTCGGCCGCCTCGGGCGCCGTACACCACGAAGAGTCTGCACCGATCTCCGTCGGCCTCTGGCCGGTCTCCGATGTGAACGGCGACGGGATCGCCGACGCGATCCGCTCGTCCTCCAGCGGCGACGTGTCCACCTCCACGGTGGTCGATCTGTCGGCCCCGGACGACCTGTGGTCACGCGACGGCGTCTGGCTGTCCGCCGCCGGCGACCAGGACGGGTCGCCCGGCGACGAGATCCTCGAGGTCGAGTACTT
>CAZLKN010000143.1:0-2064 GCA_964560135.1 uncultured Actinomycetes bacterium
GTTCCTCGGCCAGATGGAGAAGCCCGACGTCGACATCATCGAGGGCCTGTCGCCGGCGATCTCCATCGACCAGAAGTCGGCTTCCCGCAACCCGCGGTCCACGGTGGGGACGATCACGGAGGTCTACGACTACCTGCGGCTGCTGTACGCGCGGATCGGCAAACCACACTGTCACCGGTGCGGGCGGGCGATCGAACGGCAGACGGTGGAGCAGATCGTCGACCGGATCCTGGATTGGGACACCGGCACCAAGCTCATCGTCCTCGCCCCCGTGATCAAGGGCCGCAAGGGCGAGTTCGAGTCGCTCCTCGGAGACCTCGCCCGCAAGGGATTCGCCCGGGCCCGGATCGACGGTGAGGTGCGCGAGCTCTCCGAGAAGATCCGGCTGGAACGCTACAAACAGCACACCATCGAGGTGGTCGTCGACCGGATCGTGCTCAAGGAGGGGATCCGCTCGCGCCTGGCCGACTCGCTGGAGACGGCCATGGGCCTGACCAACGGCACCGTCGACGTCGAGATCCCCGACGGCGACACGCACACCTTCTCCCAGCACTTCGCGTGCACGGAGTGCGGGATCTCCTTCGACGAGCTGGCGCCGCGGCAGTTCTCCTTCAACACGCCCTACGGCGCGTGTTCCCACTGCGCGGGGCTCGGCACGAACCTCGAGGTCGATCCCGACCTGGTGGTCCCCGACCGCGACCTGTCGGTGTCCGAGGGCGCGATCTCGCCCTGGGCCGGTTCGCGGCTGGAGTACTTCGACCGGATGCTCGAGGCCGTCTGTACCCACTTCGACATCGATCCGGACGCGCCATGGGGGGAGCTGGGCAAGGCCGCGCGGGACATCCTGCTCTACGGCGCCGATGACGAGCAGGTGCACATCCGCTACAAGTCGCGCTACGGGCGCATGCGTTCGTACCACACCTACTACGAAGGTGTGATCTCGTGGCTCCGCCGGCGCTACGACGAGGCCGAGTCGGACAGCCAGCGGGATCGGGCCCAGCAGTACATGCGCCAGATCCCGTGTCCCTCGTGCCGGGGTGCGCGGCTGCGGCCCGAGTCCCTGGCGGTGACCGTCGGCGGCATCAGCGTCGCCGATCTCTGCTCTCGCTCGGTGCGCGATGCCCTGGCCTTCGTGGACGGCTTGGAGCTGGTGGACCGCGAGCGCCACATCGCCGAGCGGGTGCTGAAGGAGATCCGGGAGCGGCTAGGCTTCCTGATGGATGTGGGGTTGGAGTACCTCACCCTCAACCGGGCGGCCGCCACGCTCGCCGGCGGCGAGGCCCAGCGGATCCGGCTCGCCACCCAGATCGGCTCCGGACTCGTGGGGGTGCTGTACATCCTGGACGAGCCATCCATCGGGCTGCACCAGCGCGACAACCAGCGACTGATCACCACGCTGGTGCGGCTGCGCGACCTCGGCAACACCCTGATCGTCGTGGAGCACGACGAGGACACGGTCCGCGCCGCCGACCACGTGGTGGACATCGGCCCGGGGGCCGGTGAGCACGGCGGGGAGATTATCTACTCGGGGGTCCTCGACGGCCTGCTGGAACACCCGACGTCGCTCACCGGCGCGTACCTGTCCGACCGGATGCGCATCGAGGTGCCCGAGCGCCGACGGGAGGCGCAGGGCCGGCTCACGGTCGTCGCTCCACGGGAGCACAACCTCAAGGGCGAGGACGCCACCTTCGCCTCCGGGTGCTTCAACGTGGTCACCGGTGTGTCCGGCTCGGGGAAGTCGACCCTGGTGCACGACATCCTCTACGAGGCGTTGATGGTGAAGGTCTACCGGTCGAAGCTCGTCCCCGGGAAGCACAAGCGCATCGAGGGCATCGAGCGCTTCGACAAGGTGATCCTGATCGACCAGTCGCCGATCGGGCGCACGCCACGGTCGAACCCCGCCACCTACACCGGCGTCTTCGATCACGTCCGCAAGCTCTTCGCGCAGACGCCCGAGGCGAAGATGCGCGGCTATGGACCGGGGCGGTTCTCGTTCAACGTCCGCGGGGGCCGGTGCGAGGCCTGCGCCGGCGACGGCACGATCAAGATCGAGATGCACTTCCT
>CAZLKN010000144.1:0-1926 GCA_964560135.1 uncultured Actinomycetes bacterium
TGGCCAGCTCGACGAGATCGAGCGAATCGGCCTCGAGGTCCTCCTCGAGGCGGGTGTCCAGGGTGATGGTACCGGGCTCACATTCCACGAGCTCCGCCAGCCTGCCTCTGACCAGGTCGAAGATCTCTTCGCGCTTCACTCACGTCCCTCCGGTCCGTGCCGCCGTAGGCGTTCCGTCATCCGGTCGACCAAACCCCCATCGGCCGTTCGGGCGGCGACCTCCAGGGCGGCCGCAACCGCCTGCTCGTTCGACGAGCCGTGGCCGATTATACAGACGCCGCGTATCCCCAAAAGCTGCGCGCCACCGTGGCTTTCGGGGCTGAGCGCTCCTGCCAGGTCCAGCAGGTCCGGCATGAGCACATCCGAGGCGGCCTTCGCCTCCGCCGACGCCGTGAACACCTGCATCAACTCTCCCATCAGGAACTTCGCGAACCCCTCGAGCAGCTTCAGGACCACGTTCCCGGTGAACCCGTCGGTGACGACCACGTCGACGCGGTCGCTCGGGATGTCCCGGCCTTCCACGTTGCCGATGAAGTGTACGCCTGCCTGTTCGACCAGCGGAAACGCCGCCCGGACGAGGTCGTTGCCCTTCCCGGCCTCCTCCCCGATGGACAGCAGCCCCACCCGGGGATCGGGGATCCCGAGGCGGATCTCCGCGAACGCGGCTCCGATGGCTGCGAACCCGGCCAGGTACTCGGGACGGACATCGGTGTTGGCCCCACCGTCCAGCAGGACGGTGGGGATCCCCGGGAACGGCAGCACGACGGCGATCGCGGGGCGTCCCACGCCCCTGATCCGTCCGATCTCGAGGACAGCGGCCGCAAGCGCCGCTCCGGTGGAGCCTGCCGAGAAGACCGCATCGGCGTCGCCCGAGGCCACGAGCCGGGAGGCGACGGCCACGGAGGATTCGCGGCGGCTGCGCGCCGTCCGCGCGGGATCGGGGTCGTCCATGGCGATCACGTCGGATGTCGCGACGATCTCCAAGCCGGGTCCGACATCTGCTCCCGCAGCCTGGAGAGCCTCTTTGACCTGCGGCTCGGCCCCCACGAGCAGGACGTCGATCCCCCGGTCTCGGTGCGCCCGCACGGCACCGGCGACGATGGCACCGGGGGCGAGATCACCCCCCATCGCGTCGACGGCGACCCGCGCCAAGGCTCTCTACTCGAACTCGAGGACGTCGCGGCCCTTGTAGGTGCCGCAATGGGGGCACACGCGGTGCGGGAGCTTGGGCTTCCGGCACTGCGGGCACAGGGAGTTCGCGGCTAGATCCAGCTGCCGCCAGTGGGCCCGCCGGTTGTCGCGGCGTGACCTGGTCTTCTTCTGCTTCGGGGTGGGCATCGGTCCTCCAGAGATCGAGGTGGACGGCCAAGCTTACCGGAAAACCGGGGGGTTCCGCTGGAGGTCAGGCCTCGTCGAGCAGGTCCCGCAGGGCGGCCCACCGCATGTCGACGACTTCCTCCGGGCACCCGCAGGGCCCGTCGTTGAGGTTCGCGCCGCACCTGGTGCACAGGCCGAGACAGTTCTCACGGCATACCGGGTGGATGGGCAGGTTCAGTACGACGTTCTCCTGGACCATGTGACGCAGATCGATCGTCTCACCGTCGATCACGTAGCCCTCTTCCCACCGGTCCTGGGGCCGGCGGTACAACTCGGCGGCCTCGAAACGCAGGTCACGCGTGTTCTCCTCCAGGCACCGGCGGCAGATCTCCACGTAGCGGAGCTCCACCGACCCCCGGACGAGGATGCCGCCCTCCACCGCCTCCAGGGTCAGGTCGAACCCGAGCTCCTCGGAATCCCGGACCCGGGCGAGTTCGAGCGAGAGCCCGCCGACAGCCTCGGAGAAGGCGAGTCGCTTGCGGGACCCCGGGTCGTCGAGGAGCTCGACGACGTTGACGATGAGCTGGGATGTCGTATGCATGGGCCTCG
>CAZLKN010000145.1:0-1922 GCA_964560135.1 uncultured Actinomycetes bacterium
GCGGAGCTCCTGGATGTCGCTCTTCGTCGCCAACTCCTGCGACGGGAGCCGGTCTGCGATCAACCTCGCCACCTCATCTGGCAGATGCGCCCGAAGCGCCTCGTAGAATTCGATGTCCGTCACCATCAGTGTGCACCTCGAAGGGCTCAGGGGGAAGAGCCGGCGGGGAAGGCGACACCCGTATGGTAGACGCAGCCGACGACAGGCAGACTCGCGGGGGGACGGGGATGACGCAGCGGGACCGGGGTGCGATCGCCTTCGGCGAGAAGCTCCTGAACCTGCTCGACGAGGGATCGTTCACGGCCACCTACAAGTTCGCCGTCCTGCTCGGCCTCCTCGATCTGTGTCTCGAGCACACCGACCGCACGGGGGCGGCCCCCGAGTCGGTGACCACGGGGCAGCTCGCCACGAAGGTGGTGGAGCTGTACTGGCCCCACACCACGCCGTTCCCTACCGGGAACCAGGCCTTGGTGCTGCGACAGAACACCGGCGGACAGGCCGAGATCGTGACGCTGATCCGGCGGTTCCGGGAGCGGCTGGGCCCGGAGGTCGTCACCCCGGCGGAGGCCCGGACGGCCGACCGTGCGGGCTTCGAACGACTGGTGGAGCGGATCGAATGGAAGCTCGTGGAGATGCCGCTGCCGAAGCTGCAGCGGATGGGTCAGGTGTACGACCCGTTCATCTACCAGATCGGCTGGGACGACCAGATCCGCCGCAGCGAGCTCTCGGACGCGGGCTTCGACAACAGGATCACATTCGTGGCCGGTGCGAGCGACCATCTCGTGCGGCTCGGCGGGTTGCTGCGTCCGTTGGTGCAGCGGCAGTGGACGGCGATGGTGTCGCGGCTGAACCGGGAGCTGTCGGAGGAGGCGCGACTCGAACAGTTCCTCTTCGGGGCGCAGCGGGTGCCGTTGGAGCGGGTCCGTCCGGCGCTGCGTGAGCTCCAAGAGAACCGGTGCTTCTACTGCGGCGAGCGCTTCCGGGCCGGGGTGGACGTCGACCATTTCATCCCGTGGGCCCGGTATCCGGACAACAGCCTCGCGAACCTCGTGGCGGCGGATGGACGGTGCAACAACGCAAAGCGGCACTTCCTCGCCGCCCCCGGACACGTGGCCCGGTGGACGCAGCGCGTGCGGGATCCACGGCCGCTAGCCGACGTTGCCCGCGCCGTGAACTGGGAGTGGGATCCGGACCGGACGCTCAGCGTTGCCCGGGCGATCTACCTGCGTCTGCCCGCGGAGGCGAAGCTCTGGCTGCGGGGCCGTGACTTCGTGGACGCCGACCCGGCATCGTTGGAACGCGCACTCCTCCCGGGCGGAGGACGGTCGTTCGCCTGACAGAGTTACTGCTTCGGTAAGACGAGGGGACCGAACCTCTCATCGAATGCGGACGGGCGTTCGAGGGCGAGGCTCAGCGCGGCTCGCTGCATGGTGATCGTGAAGCGGTCGAAGAACCCCCGTTGTCCTAGCAGCACAGCCCAAGGCGGCTCCCACGTGTCGAAGAAGCCGACATCCGTCTGCCACTCGATGAACTCCCCTTGGTCGGACCCGAAGCGGCGGACCCGCAACGTTACCTCGGTGAACCTGACGAGTCTCGACCGGCCACCGATGCCGATCTCCAGCTCTCTCGTGGGAAGGACGCCGACGGTCTGGGGCACCCATGGACCGGCCAGCGTGTGTTCGGAACCCGAGTCGACGAGGGCGAAGGCCCAGGGCGTTGCGCCGCCCGGGCCGACGAGGCTCACCTCGACTGCTGGACGGTGAACGTTCCTTTGTTCGCCGGACGCGGTTCGCTCACCGAGGTCGACATACGGGAAGAGCCACGGGGACTCCGGAAGGTGATCGGACACGTCAGCCCAAGCCGACGAGGAGCGCCTCTCCGACGTCCGGCGCGCGCACGATCGTGACGTCTCGTGGCTGCTT
>CAZLKN010000146.1:0-1860 GCA_964560135.1 uncultured Actinomycetes bacterium
CTCACCGGCGAGCTGCCGCCGTGGGTCAGCGCCAAGGACGTGATCCTCGAGATGCTGCGCCGCCACGACGTCCACGGCGGACGCGGCCGCATCGTCGAGTACCACGGCCCGGGGCTGGCGAACCTCACGGCGTGGGACCGCCACGTGATCGCCAACATGGGGGCCGAGCTGGGCGCGACGACGACCGTCTTCCCCGCCGACGCCGAGGTACGTCGCTTCCTGCGCTCAGAGGACCGTGAGGACGACTTCACCGAGCTCCTGCCCGACCCCGACGCGAGCTACGACATCACCGATCGCATCGACCTGTCGACCCTGGAACCGTTGATCGCCACGCCGTCGAGCCCCGGCAACGTCGTGCCCGTGCGGGAGGTGGCGGGCCAGGAGATCTACCAGGTCGTCGTGGGCTCGTCGGCCAACCCGGGGTTCCGCGACTTCGCGGCGGTCTCGAAGGTCGTTTCCGGGCGCCAGGCCCACCACCGGGTCTCCTTCGACATCAACCCGACCTCGCGGCAGATCCTCGCCGATCTCTCCGGGGAGGGCCTGCTGTTGAACCTCGTGAACGCCGGGGCGCGCGTCCACCAGTCCGGCTGCATGGGATGCATCGGGATGGGGCAGGCGCCGGCCAGCGGCCAGATCAGCCTGCGGACGATGCCCCGCAACTTCCCCGGGCGCTCGGGGACCGAGGAGGACGCCGTCTACCTGTGCTCCCCGGAGACCGCCGCCGCGTCGGCTCTGACGGGCGAGATCACCGACCCCCGCGAGCTCGAGGGCTCGTTCGGGATCGACCACCCGGCGGTGCGGGAGCCGGAGGACCGCGTGATCAACACCGACATGCTCGTGGCCCCGGAGGAGGGGGCCGGCGTGGAGCTGATCAAGGGACCGAACATCGTCTCGCTGCCGGAGTTCGATCCGCTCCCCGACGAGCTCGAGCTGCCGGTGCTGCTGGTGATGGGAGACGACGTGTCCACCGACGAGATCCTGCCCGCCGGACAGAGGGTGCTCCCGTACCGCAGCAACATCCCGGCGATCTCCGAGTTCGCCTTCGTGCGCATCGACCCGACCTACCCGGCCCGGGCCCGGGACGTGCAGCCCGGCGGCGGGCATCTGGTGATCGGCGGTGACAACTACGGTCAGGGCTCGAGCCGCGAGCACGCCGCGCTCGCGCCCCGCTACCTCGGCCTACGGGTGGTGATCGTCCGCAGCTACGCGCGGATCCACTGGCAGAACCTGGCCAACTTCGGCGTGCTTCCTTTGGTGTTCGAGGATCCGGTCGATCACGGCCGGCTGTCGCCGGGGGATCTGCTGCGCTTCACCGACCTCCGGCAGGCCGTGCGTCAGGGCCGGGTCGAGGCGGAGAACCGTACCGGCGGGGGCCGGTACGTCTTCAGGCACACGCTCTCCGACCGGCAGGTCGAGATGATCCTCGCCGGGGGCCTGATCAACGTCTACCGCGATCGCCTCGCCGCGCGCTGACGGGCAGCAAACCCGTCTTACATGTCAGCCGGTAGGGAATGCGTGTCACTGCCATCCTCTAGAATACGTACATGAGTTCTACATTCGAGGATTTCGATCGGCTGGACGCCGAGGTGCGGCGGGCTCATGCGGCTCGGATCGGTGCGGTGGCCCGGCTGTTGGATGACTTTCCGCCGGTGTCGTTGGTGTCGATGCTCTCGTCGCGTAGCCAGGTGTCGGTGCGGACGGCGAGGGTGTGGGTCCGGGAGGCATCCGAGCTCCGCGACTTGCCGGAGTTGGCTTCGGCCTATGGCCGGGGAGAGCTGTCCCGCGATCAGGTGGCGGCCTTGCGGGTGTTGGCGGAGCCTGGGTCCGATGGGGCGTGGGTGGAGTGTCTGGCGAGTGAGG
>CAZLKN010000147.1:0-1847 GCA_964560135.1 uncultured Actinomycetes bacterium
TCGACCTCGCCCGCCGACAGGGCCCAGGTGACGGCGGCACGGAGGTTCGCGAACTCACGGTCGATGCCCGCCGCCCAGCGGCCTTCCTCATGACCCCGCATGCCGTCGTCGGCCTCGGCGGCGAACTCCCGGAAGGCCTCGGCGTGACGTCGACGGATCGCCTCGTGATCCCCCCTCGCCTCGAGCTGCTCCAGCGCGAACTCGCGGATGGTGGCTGCCATGAGGAACCGCGGCTCGTCGTCGACGTCCTGGCGGGTGAGCAGGCTCTGGTCGAGGAGCGCACGGAGCCCTCCCAGGAGCGCCTGGACGTCGCTGCCCTCCGAGCTGACCCGCTCGACCATGGTCAGGGACGCTCCACCGACGAAGACCCCGAGCTCCTCGAACAACCGGCGGTGATCTCCGTCGAGCAGCTCGTAGCTCCAACGGATCGCCGCACGCAGGGAGCGTTGGCGCTGGGGGCGGTCCTGCGGCCCCCCGCTGAGGATGTCCATCCTGTCCTCGAGACGATCGAGGATGGCCTGCGGCGTCAGGACGTTCACGAGGGCCGCCGCCAACTCGATCGCGAGGGGGAGGCCGTCCAACCGTCGGGTGATGCCCGCCACGGCCGACGCGTTGTCCGGCGTCAGAACGAAGTCCGATCGCACGGCAGTAGCTCGTTCGACGAAGAGCTGCACCGCCGGCCGGTCCCGGATCTCGCTGTCCGGGTCGACGCGTTCGGCGTCCGGACCCGCGAGCGGCGGGACCCGCAACTCGTGCTCCCCGGTGACGTTCAGCGGCGCCCGTGACGTCACCAGGATGCGCAGATCGGGGGAGTCGCGCAGCAGATCGGAGACCGCGTTGGTCCCGTCGGGGATGAGGTGTTCGAAGTTGTCGAGGACGAGGAGAGCCTGTTGTCCGCGGAGGTGCTGGACGAGCTGCGCGTACGCGTCCCCACTCGTGTGGCGCAGATCGAGCTCCTCGACCACCGCATCCACGAGGAGCGACGGATCCGAGATCTCCTCGAGAGGCACGAACCAGACACCGCCCGGGAAACCCTCCCGGAGCGAGCCGGCCGCCTGCACCGCGAGCCTCGTCTTGCCCACACCCCCCGTCCCCGTCAGCGTGACCAGGCGCGCTCGGGACAACAGCCGGGCGACCTTCGTGATCTCGCTCTCCCGGCCGACGAAGCTCGTCAGCTGCGGAGGCAGGTTGTCCTCGCCCCCCTCGAGGGTCCGCGGCGGCGGGAAGTCCTGCTCGAGCCCCTCGATCAACAGCTCGTGCAGCCGCTCGGGCCGCTGAAGGTCCTTCAGGCGGTGCACATCGAGGTCACGGAACCTCGTGTCCGACGGCAGCGAGTTCTCCGCGAGCGAACGCGTCGCGTCCGATACGAGGATCTGGCCGCCGTGAGCGGCCGAAGCGATCCGCGCGGCCCGGTGGACGTCGAGCCCCACGTAGTCGTCACCGCCGAGCACCCCCTCACCCGTGTGGAGGCCCATCCGCACCCAGACGGCACCCTCGTGCTCCCACGGGTGCGTCTGGAGATCCCGCTGCGCGGCCACCGCCGCCTGGATCCCCTGGGGGGCCGTCTCGAACACGCAGAAGAAGCCGTCACCCTCAGTGGACACCACGACCCCATCGGCCGCATCAACCGCCGACCGGATGATGCCCGCGTGCTCCTCAAGCACGGTCGCGTAGGCGTCGCCCAGCCGCTGGAGAAGGGTCGTCGAACCCTCGATATCCGTGAAGACGAAGGTCACCGTGCCGGTGGGTAACCCCTGCAATGCGATGCCCGAACGCCTGGGACGACCAAGTCTAGTTGTCCGCCCTGTTCCGGCGAGTGGAGACCGCGGGTGCAAGGTCAGCATCGA
>CAZLKN010000148.1:0-1771 GCA_964560135.1 uncultured Actinomycetes bacterium
GGGAGCATGCGCTCGCCGTTCTCGCCCAGCTCGTCGTAGACCCGGATGTCGGAGCGCGGATAGCGCCCCTGCCACGCGGCTCCGGGACCCCGCAGGATCATGCCGCCCGAGTTGTGGAAGGACTGCACTCCGGCGATGTTCGGCCGGCTCAGCATGAAGTCGTTCACCGCACGGGCCTCGGGCAGCTCGAAGGGGTAGTTCATGGAGCCGCCCTGGATGTAGTTGGGCTGCCAGTCCGAGCCCCAGTTCCGGTTCGGGTCGTAGCCACCCACCGGGTCCTCGTTCACGCGCCCGTCCCCGTCGTCGTCCAGCCCCTCGCGGCCCAGCAGGACCCAGTCGCCCGTCTGGCCCGGGGGCACCGGCTCCATGATGCGCGGATCGTCGGCGTTCAGGCGGAAGTCGCCTTCGCCGGGCACGTGCTTCCGGATCTGCTCGATGAGCCCGTTCCCGTTGAGATCGTTGGGTCCGTCCTCGTCCACGAGGCCGTCGCCGTCGGAGTCCACCGGCACGTGGCCGGTGCGCGCGCCCGATCCGGTGTGGTCCAGGAAGTAGTCCCGGCCGTCGGGGTTCACCGTCGGCACGATGTAGAAGACCCGCTCGTCCACCAGGCGCCGGATGTCCTCCATCCGGTCGTAGTTCTCCATGAGGTACCAGATCGTGTAGAGCGACACCTCCGCGCCCTGGATCTCGTTGCCGTGGACGTTGGCCTCGATGTACATGGCGGCCTTGTCCATCTCGTCGCCGGTCTCGGGGTTGTTGATGGTCATCATCCACAGCTCCCGCCCCCCGTAGCTGTCGCCCAGAGAGGTCAGGGTCAGGAACTCCGGCCACGTGTCGGCCATGAGCCGCATGCGCTCGCCGATCTCGTCGTGGTCCAGCCATCGGTCCCAGACGAGGGGGAGGGTGTGCTCCGGGTCGGAGCCCCGCATCTCCTGGCCGGCGGCCGGCGTGGCTACCGCGGCCGATCCGGCCAGGGTGGCCCCGGCGAGGAGGATCGTGATCGTCTTCATCTTCCGGAAGGTCTCCGCGATCGCGGACATCGTCGTCGTCCGCTCGTCGTTGGAAATGGTCATGGCGGTCACCTCAGCGTCACGGTGGCGGAGTCGGTCCCACCCTTCTGGGCCCGTGTGCGGATCTCGACCTGCTGGCCGTCGGTGCCTCGAATCACCCACTGGAAGCTCCGACGCGACCTCGAGCCCTCCAGACGAGGAATGGTCGCCGACTTGGCGTCCCCCGTGACGATGGTGGCGGGATCCACCTGGATCTGCACCAGCGTCGGATCCACCGAGCGCGCCACCACGCCGTGCTGGAGCGCAGTGGGGAGGTAGCCCGAGTTCTCGACGTCCGCTTTCACCGTGTAGATGCCGCCGCCGTGGGCGGTGACCTCGGTGTCCACGATGCGTACCCGTGGAAGCATGCCCGCCAGGCGCACCACGAACTCGCCGTGCGCGCGGCCCAGCTCGGGAAGGTCGGCGGCGGGCGGGTTGGTCACGGCGTAGGGGCGGAAGCCGCCGATCTCCACCGTGCCCAGCTCGGGATGCTCGTGCTCGCTCCAGGCCACGAAGGCGTCGATGCCCGCACCGTCCATGGCACCGAGGAGGGTGGCGTCGAAGCCGTTCGCCTCGCCTCGACCGCCGCCCTCCTCACTCTCGTCCGCTGCCGGCAGCCCCCATCCCGGAGTGCTGAACGACGGCACCCCGAACTGGAAGTAGCCGTACTGGAAGAAGGCGCCCTCGGGCTCGCGATGGATGCCCACCTCCTCGATCCCCGT
>CAZLKN010000149.1:0-1729 GCA_964560135.1 uncultured Actinomycetes bacterium
TCGTCCGGGGGGAGGTCTTCGGACTGCTGGGACACAACGGCGCCGGCAAGACGACCACCGTCCGTCTCGTCAACGGGATCCTGCTCCCCACGCGAGGAACGGTCCGGACGTTCGGTCTGGATCCGTACGCCGACGGCGACGAGGTCCGCCGTCGGACCGGCGTGCTCGGAGCCCGCCCGCAGCTCGACGACAAGCTCACGGTCCGTGAGATCCTCGACCTGTTCGGGGCGATCACCGGCCTGGATCCGCTGGACGTCCGACGACGAACAGCTGAACTGGCCGAGGTGCTCGAGCTCACCGACCTGCTCGACGTCCGCGCCCAGACCCTCAGCACGGGGATGAAGCAACGGGTCGCGCTCGCGCGGGCGTTGCTGGCCGGACCGGAGCTCCTGCTGCTCGACGAAGCCACCGCGTCGATCGACCCGATAGCGGCTCGCATGGTCCGCAGGTTCATCCGCGACCTGAGCGAGGATCACGGCCGGACCGTGGTCGTGTGCACGCACAACCTCGTGGAGGCACAGGAACTCTGCGACCGCGTCGGGATCCTCCAGGACGGTCGCCTCGCGGCCCTCGGTAGACCCGACGAGCTCGCACACAGGGTCGGGGCCGGGACGACGGTCGAGGTGCGCTTCGACGATCTCCAGGAAGGCCGACTCGACGGAGCGCTGCGCGACGTGCCCGGACTCACGGACCTCGTGGTCCGTCGGTCGAGCCTCCGTGCCAGCGTGAGCGACGAACGGACCATCCCGACGCTCGTGGACCGGCTGGTGGTCCACGGTGTGCGGATCCGCAACGTCACCGAGCGCACCCCGACGCTGGAGGAGATCTACGTCGCGCTCCACAGGGGCGAGCAACATTGAGGCGACGAGCGGTCGCTGCCATCGCGAAGACGGATCTCACCGTCGCGCTACGCAGCCGTGGGGTGCGCCTCCCGATCCTCCTCGCCCCGATCGTGGCGCTCGGGGTGCTGCCCGCGTTGATCGTGGTGGTCGTCTGGTTCGCCGCGGCCCGCGAAGCCGCCGGCCAGGACACGCTCGGCTCGTTCGCCCCGCGATTCGAGTCCTGGGGGATGGCCGGCGCCGAGGTCGAACAGTTCGTGGGCTTCGTGCTCGAGAGCTTGTTCGCCCCGATCTTCGTCCTCGTCCCGCTCGTGGTCGCCGTGGTGATCGCCGCGGACAGCTTCGCGGGTGAGCGCGACCGCGGCACGCTCGAAGCGCTGCTGAACTCCTCCGCGAGTGAGGAGGAGCTGCTGTCGGGGAAGTTCCTCGCCGCGTGGATCCCCGCCGTCGGGGCAGCGCTCGTCGGCTTCCTGCTCTACACGCTCGTGGCGAACATCCTCGTCCTCCCCTTCGAGACGCTCTCCTTCCCGACGATGTCCTGGGTGCTGCTCGCGGTCTGGGTCGCTCCCGGGGTGGCGGGGCTCGGTCTCGGCCTCATGGTGGTGGTCTCGAGCCGCGTCGACAGTCTGCAGGCGGCTCACCAGCTGGGCGCGCTCGCCGTGATCCCGGTCATGCTCCTGCTGATCGTGCAGGTGGTCGCAGCGATCGAGGTCTCCACTCGGCTCGTTGCGGCGAGCGGCGCTGCCGTCTGGATCGTCGTCGGTCTCCTCGCGATCGTCGCTCGACGTCTCTTCCGACGCGACCGACTGGCGGCCAGGCTGTAGTCGCCCGCACGGCGCTACGCTCGCCGGGAGGGTCGGACACCCCCGGGGAGCACCCATCAGCGTGTC
>CAZLKN010000150.1:0-1694 GCA_964560135.1 uncultured Actinomycetes bacterium
ATGCTACCGGCCGCGAGGCCGGCCAAGGAGTAAGAAGCGCTACTTCCTACTTGGCGGCGTCGGGCTGCTCGGCTCCCAGCACCCCGGCCAGCTCACCGGAGCTGTGCATCTCCTCGACGATGTCGCAGCCGCCGACGAGCTCGCCGTTGACGTACAGCTGCGGGAAGGTGTTCCACTCGGCGATCTCCTGGGTCACCTCGCGCAGCGGCTGCAGCACGGGCAGGGCATCGGCGGCGCCGTACTCCACGCCGTACTGCTCGAGCACCTGGACGGTGCGCATCGAGAACCCGCAGCGCGGAGCCTCGGGCGTGCCCTTCATGAAGAGCATCACGGGGTTGTCGGCGATCATCGCCTCGACCTGCTCGCGCAGGGTGGACTGCTGCTGGTCGGACTGCTGCTGTTGCTCGGTCATGCTGCCTCCTCGGCGGTCGTCTTCACAGACAGCGCGTGGATGGAGCCGTCGTCGAAGCGCTCCCGGACGGCTGCCTTGACCATCCGGTGCTGCTCGATGCGGCTCTTGCCCGCGAATTGCGGGGCACGTACGACCGCGTGGATGTGGTCGCCTCCGCCCTGGCCGGTCACCTCGACGGTGGATCCGGGCAGCGCGGCTTCGATCATCCGCTTCACCTCGTCGAGCTCCACTGCCATCGATCAACAGGCTAGTGAACGTTCCCCGTGCACCGAGGCCGGGGACTACCCGATCTCTCCGGCGGCCTGGGTGACCGCCACGTTGCGCAGGTGCGGCTCGCCGTCCAGGGCGTCGAGCGCCTTCGGGATCGACATCGACACGCAGGTGAAGATGGGCGTGTCCCGCAGCGTGTAGGAGCTCGACTCCGTCGTTCGCAGCTCCTGGACGAGGTCGAGGAACTCCCCGGGCTCGTCCCCCTCGAAGGAGACCACGAACTCCGGGTCGTCGATGCCGAACGAGTACGCCGTGTTGATCGTGATCTCCGGATAGCGGCGCCCCGTATCGATATGGCCGCGCATGATCTCCATGCGCTCGTCGGCGGACTTGCGGTACCAGTCGCGGGTCTTCCAGAACGGGTACACGAACAGGTAGCGCCGGCGCGAGGTGCAGATCTCCGGCCGCGCCTGCTCCTCCGAGTAGGGCGAGGGCTTGGTCATCGCCAGGTAGGAGTGGGGGATCTCGCCCCACCTCATAAGGCCGCTCTGGTTGAGGACCACGTGGAACGTGTGGATGTCCGCGAGAGCCGGGCTCTGGGAGAGCAGGAGCATGTCCACGTCGCCCCGCGTCCCTACAGTTGAGTAGGCGCGAACCGAGCGCTCGACGGCGAAGTCCTCGCAGGCTGCGAGGGCCTCCCGCTTGTGGGCCTCCCGCTCGGCCCCGGGGAGGCGCCGCCACGCAGGATCCATCCTCAAGAACGTGAACTTCGCAAAGGTCCGGCCGGACACGGGAGCCGAGTATAGGTGGGCGGTCCGGCTGCTCCGGACCGCGGCGCTCGCCTGCGCGATCCTGCTTGCGTGGCTCGTGCCGGCCGCCCCCGGCGCCGCCCGGGACGCCGAGCGCGCCCCGACCGTGACCCTGGCCGTGGTGCCTTCCGGGATGGGCCTCCGGGAGCTGGCCGAGGCGCTCCCCGATGCATCCCTCGGGTTGATGAGCACGGGCCTCGGCCGCGTCCCGGCTGCGCAGACCTGGCTGGAACGGTACGTCGAACCGCTGGTGGCCACGGCAT
>CAZLKN010000151.1:0-1610 GCA_964560135.1 uncultured Actinomycetes bacterium
GTCACCCTGGTGTACGAGGAGGCAGATGACTCGGTGGCCGCGACCCGGTACCGCTTCACGTTCGTCGACGACGGCTACACGGGCGGCGACGATGGGGTGTTCCGCCTCATCGAGGGCATGCGCGAGTTCCGCTGCCAGCCCGGCCGCGGCCACGAGGACTGGGGAACCACCCCCTGCGTGTGACCGCGTCGCCACGGCTCTGACCGGCGTCAGCGCGCCCGCACGAAGCCCCGTCGGACACGCGGTCCGGGGGCTGTGCCGCGGGGCTATCCCACTGCCCCGACGGTTGTGGCTCTGGCCGTCCTTCTCGTTGCGCCCGCCGCGGGTCGTGAGCGTTATCGAGCGATGGCAGTTCGGGTTGTCGCCCGTACAGAACCGGTTAGCGCTCGTCTGTCGTCGTCCACCCTCGAAGTTGCGTACGTGCGCAGCAGCCGTTACACGAGGGTTGAAGATGTGTCTCGGGGTGCCAGCCTTCGGCTCGATACCGTGAGACCGTTGCGCAGGAGGGCAGGTAACTTTCACACCGCTTTGCTGCGACT
Organism: uncultured Actinomycetes bacterium; assembly: GCA_964560135.1. Classification (GTDB taxonomy): domain Bacteria; phylum Actinomycetota; class JAICYB01; order JAICYB01; family JAICYB01; genus CAZLKN01. The sequence goes on from CAZLKN010000151.1 coordinate 540, forward strand.
TCGCGTCGGCCGTCACACCGGAGCGAGTCCGCAACCTGGACGCCCGGCTCGAGGCGACCCACGCCGATCATCACGTTGCCGGGCCGGCCTGACGTGTATGTCCCGGACGTCGACCCCGGCTCCTCAGCCGGGGAGGGCGCCGGGGTCCCGTCCGCGCAGCCGGTAGTAGATGAGGGTGAGGACCAGAGCGACGAACGGCCCGGTGATCACGCCGGCGATGATGTCGGCGAGGAACGCCCCGACGGCCTCCCCGAACGGGGCGGTGACGATTCCGATGACGATCCCGACCGCGAGCAGGATGAGCCAGGCGAGGATGATGGTTCCGAAGACGTTCCAACCGTGGCCGGTCACCAAGGTCCGGCTCCGTCCGAAAGCTGCACCGACACCGGAGCCTTCAAGCACGATGACCGGGATGAGGACGCTCCAGATGGTGATGAGGTAGAGCCCAGGGGCGATGAGGAGCAGGAATCCGACACCGATCCCGATCCCGGCGAGGATCCCGGCCCCGGTGATCCTGCCGATGTAGGGCTTCACGTCGTCAAACGTCTCACCGATCGACATGTCTACCTGCCCGTCCCGCACGTCCTCGACCGCCCGGACGAGGGCCCCCTGCAGCCAGAAGACACCGATGATGCTGAACACCGCAGCGATGACCGCGCCGAAGACGCCGAGGGCTGCCGCTAGGACGACGCTGAGAAGACCAACGACGACGTAGACGATGAGCGCGAGGCTCGCGAAATGCTTCCAGTGATCCTTGTAGAGCTGGATGGCCTCCCCGATGACACCGGAGGTAGGGCTTGCCGTGGGGCTGCTGCTCATGGGGTCCAACAATCGCTCGAAGTCTCGGGGAGCCCCAGTCTCGCACGCGCGACCGCCGCTAGACAATCACCTGCGCCCGCCACGTCCGCCGCGGTACCCGACCCTTGACGGCTCCGCCCATGGTGCCGGCGAAACGTGAGGTGACGAGATATGTGATCGCCTCACGCCATGACAGAACGTCGTTGTGCTGGTGTACACCGACAGGGAGCAGCCGGTACCACATGGTTCGGAACCCGCTCGAGAGAGTCCCCG
>CAZLKN010000152.1:0-1516 GCA_964560135.1 uncultured Actinomycetes bacterium
TCCCCTCCGCGGCGAGCTGCTCCCAGCTCGAACCTCCGTCGAGGGTGCGGTACAGGGACGCGCCGTAGGTGCCCAGGTAGATGACGTCGGGCTCGCCGGGGTGAACGGCGATGTGGCCGACGGCGTCATCATCGAGCACGAAACCGGCCTCCTCCCACGTCCGCCCCCCGTCGACGCTCTCCACCAGGCCCGGCCCGGGGCTCGGGAGGTACGCGAGGAGATGCCCGGCCCCGGTGCCGGCGAAGGCGATCGCCGTGGTCGGAGCCTCGATGACGATCTCCGACTGCTGTCCATCGTCACTGAGCCGCAGCAACGCCGCCCGCGTGGCGGCGAGGATCTCGTCCGGGTCGTCGGGCGGGACCGCGAGCGAGAGCGCACCCCCGGCCCCGCTGAGGGGAGGGGCATCGAGCACGTCCCAACCTTCCCCCGCGTCGACCGTTCGGTACAGCCGGTCCAGGAACCACCCGTAGACGATGTCACCGTCGGTCGGGTGGACCGCCATCGCGTGGAAGTCCGCGTGACCGTGCAGCGACCGCGGCGTCCACGTCCGCCCGCCGTCCTCGCTCACCATGAAGCCCACCGGGTCCTCCAGTCCGCTCCCCGGCGCCGGGTGGCCGCTCGTGTAGAGCACGCCCTCCTCGGTCGGGTGGATCGCGAAGCCCATGAAGTCGTGGGCCTGTTCGCTCACGAACCGCCATCTGCTGCTGGCGTCGATGCGGATCAGGCCCTCATGGGTCGAGACGAGGACGTCGTCCGGCGCCCAGGGGGGGATGCCGAGGCCGTGGACGTGCGCGAACCCCTCGACGGGCTCGCCGGCGACGTCGCCGTCGTCGTCGCCGGTGTAGAGCCACGTGAGCACCACGACGAACACAGCCAACGCTGCGACGGCACCGGCCACCATCCACCGACGGGACGCGGTGGGGGGCTCGTGCGCCGACGCGCGCCGATCCGGCCACGAGGCACCTCTCCTGCGGGCCGAGCCCCTCGATGGCATGGTCTCTCCCCTGTGGGGCTCAACCCTCGAGGGTCCGGCGGCGATCCTCGAACTCGTCGCGGTCGATCTCGCCCCGAGCGAAGCGTTCCTCGAGGATGTCCAGCGCCTGTGATCCGCTGCCGCCGGCCGGAGACGACGACCCGCTTCGACGGACGACACCGACGAGGAGGACGAGACCGACGACGATCGCCGAGATGATGAGCACCCAGAAGAGCATCATGACGCCCATCATCATCCACCCCATCCAGTCCGCCATAGGCTGGGTTCCGTGCATCGTTGCGATGGTCGTGACCGACACGAGGAACCTCCGGCGGGTCGGCCCAGACGCCGTCCATCCCGTGATGGGATCGTACGACACGGACGACGTACACGCCGCTCGGTCGAACGCGGGCGGGAGCCTGCCGCGGGCTGTTTCGTCGTGACCGAAGGGACGACACACCGAGATCCGCGCGCCGGCGGTGGAACGGCGCTGCTCGCGGGTGCGGCGGTCCTGACGCTCGCCGGGCTCCTCCTGCTGCTGGC